>NZ_DAMCHJ010000010.1:0-1553 GCF_032104385.1 Tissierella sp. | reverse complement strand
GGAATTAGGCCATGTGCTAATTAAAGATGTTCAATTTGGTAATGAAACCAAACTTGAAAAAGGGGTGCTAACAGTTAACAAGGAAGAATTGATTAACTTGATAAAAGAGGATGAGCACCTTGCATCAGTAGACGTAGATATTGCAAAACCTGGTGAAAGTGTTAGAATTACACCTGTTAAGGACGTAGTAGAACCAAGAGTGAAGGTGGAAGGTCCAGGAGGTGTTTTCCCAGGAATATTATCAAAGGTTGATGTTGTAGGTTCAGGAAAAACTAATGTATTAAAAGGTTGTGCTGTAATGACAACTGGTAAAATCGTTGGTTTCCAAGAAGGTATTGTAGATATGACAGGACCTGGAGCAGAGTTTACTCCATTCTCCAAAACAATAAACTTAGTATTAAAATGTGAACCTGTAGAAGGATTAAAACAACATGATCATGAAAGAGCAGTAAGATTCGCAGGGTTTAAGGCGGCAGCTTATGTTGCAGAAACTGCAAAATCAATGACACCAGATACAGTAGAAGTATATGAAGTAGATCCATTCTTAAAAGGAATTGAAAAATACCCTAACCTTCCAAAAGTAGGATATGTTCAAATGCTTCAAACTCAAGGATTACTTCATGACACTTATGTATATGGAGTAGATGCTAAACAAATAGTACCAACTATAATGTATCCAACTGAAATTATGGATGGTGCAATTGTAAGTGGTAACTGTGTATCTGCTTGTGATAAGAATACAACTTATCATCAAATGAATAATCCAGTTATTCATGACCTTTTGGCAGTTCACGGAAAAACACTTAACTTCGTAGGTGTTATAATCACAAACGAAAACGTTTATTTAGCTGATAAAGAAAGATCATCAAACTGGACAGCTAAACTTGCTGAATACCTAGGACTTGATGGAGTTATAGTTTCACAAGAAGGTTTTGGTAACCCAGATACTGACCTTATAATGAATACTAAGAAAATAGAAGCTAAAGGTATTGACACTGTAATAATTACTGATGAATATGCAGGTAGAGATGGTGCCAGCCAATCCCTTGCAGATGCTGATGCTTCAGCTAACGCAGTAGTTACAGGTGGTAATGCTAACGAAATAATAGTATTACCAAAGATGGATAAAGTAATCGGTACTTTAGATTATGTTGATATTATAGCAGGTGGATTTGACGGAAGTTTAGCAGTTGATGGTACTATTACAGTTGAGATCCAAGCTATAACAGGTGCAACTAATGAAGTTGGATTTAACAAAATGTCCGCTAGAGGATTCTAATTATATAAATATATGTATTTAAATTAAAATATAATACAAAAGATTAAGAGAATATAAAAAAGAAAGGAAGTGGCAAGATGTCAATTTTTAATGAAAACACAAAAGTTATCATTATTGGTGACAGAGATGGTATACCAGGACCAGCTATGGAAGAATGCATAAAGACCACTCCTGCAGAAGTAGTATTTTCAGCAACAGAATGTTTTGTCTGAACGGCTGCAGGCGCAATGGACTTAGAAAATCAAAAAAGGGTTAAAGATTTAACTGAAAAATA
>NZ_DAMCHJ010000009.1:0-125692 GCF_032104385.1 Tissierella sp. | reverse complement strand
TTCTACATTCTGTAGTATTGATTTTATTTTACATCATGTAGAGTATAGAGTCAAGGATAAAAATCTATTTATTAACTTTTGAAAATATTTTCAAATAGAAAAATCTAAATATGTATCCAGTATCTTTCAAGGTATACATCATCAGGTTCACAGTAAATTGTACTTTCATATACTCCACCATTGGCCAAAATAGTACCTTTGCTCCCTTCATTTCCTTGAATACAAGTTACCAAAACCTTTTCAAGACCATATAATTTACAAATATCAAGACAATCAGCAAGCATCATCTTAGCATAACCTTTTCTTCTTTCACCAGGTCGAACAGAGTATCCAATATGCCCACCATATTTTTCAAGAAATTCATTAAAATAATGTCGAAATTGAATCATACCAACTATTTTTTTATCTGTCTCACGCACATAAATATATTGTTCACATGTAACCCAATTTTCAGGTACAGTTTCCTCATTTTCACATCTTTGATTAAAATTCAACCATTCTTCAATATTATCAATACGGTATAATGGCCCTGTTCCATCCATAGAACTGTTGGCATCTAACATTTCTTTACGAAAGTCTTGAATATCATCTTTAAAGGAAAGATTTGGTTTAATTAACACGCACTTATCCATATAAATTCCTCCTGATTTTCTTTTTTTACATATTATATTGATAATCCCTCCACATTTATCTGCTTTATTTTACATAATAAGAATGGGAACTATTTAAATATAACTTTAAATTCTTCACAAACAACAATCATTTTCTCATCAAAGTCGAGGTCATATGCTTTAAGTTCTCTTGAGAAAAAGTCTTTATGTACTTTTCTCCAATATGATATAGATTTTTCTCCTTCGCCTTCTTTAAAAACATGTTCTTCTGATACTTCCAAAAATGTACAAGTATAAACTTTAGTTGTCTCAGTTATACAAACAGCATTATTATCGGCATCCAAAATAATATTCAAACCACCTATTGGTGGTAACGAGCTGTTTTGATATATAAATTCCACATCTCTTTTTCATTCATGTTGTTTCATCCCCCATATTATAAAAATATCTTACTTCGCTTTCTTTACTTTTATTCGCTAATTCACTTAATTCTATCCTATATACATAGGATAAAATAATAATGCAAGTAAAATCATTAATATCCCTCCAAATTTACTGGAGTTTATTGCAAATTCAGTAGGTTCTCCTCCAGATACTTTTAAACAATGTTCAAACTTCCAAAGTTGTTCTGGATATATTATTCCTATTAATCCTATTGCTATTATAATCAAGCTTAGGAAAAAAACAATTATAGAATCTCCAATATTCTTTTTAAACTTAATAACTTCATCAATTCCATGAACTAATTTAATATCATATGGCTTATACTCTTTATATCCACTACCTCTTAATAAATCAACAATATCTTCAGTATATATAGTTCCATCAGATGAGGTGATCTTTCTTCCATTATTAAAACCATCTAATGATTCAATAATAATTGTCTTATCCAAGTAATAAATATTATATTTCCCTAATAAAAACCAATCACCATACCTAATTTCTTTTATGTCCACAGTCAATATATGATCTTCATTATCCTTAAATATGTATTTTTCACAGTTATCTACTTGTTTTTCAATATATCTAAATCTTTCATTACCAATTGAAAACCTTAAGTTCATTTGATTAGTCAACCATATAACCATACCTAAGATTATAGTTAGAAATATAAATGTAATCCAATAAATTTTATTTTTATTTCCCTTAGTTAATTCACCCATATTCTTCCCTCCCCATATAAATTCTTTATTACATTATATCAATAATAAATCTAATATGGCAATTACGCCTTGATATTACACCTTAAAAATTATAAAATCATCTTGGAGGTGTTTCTGTGAATATTTATAAGGCTCTTAAAGCTTATTTTGGATATACAGAATTTAAAGAGGGTCAAGAAAAGTTAATAAATGGAGTTTTGAAAAGTAAAGATGTCTTGGGTATCATGCCTACAGGTGGAGGAAAATCTCTTTGTTATCAATTACCAGCTATATTATTAGATGGAATTACAATAGTTGTTTCCCCTCTTATATCCTTAATGAAAGATCAAGTAGATTCATTAAATGAAATTGGAATATCTGGTACTTTTATAAATAGCACCTTAGATGATAGCGAATATAGTCATAGAGTACAAGAAATAAAAGAAGGTAAATATAAAATAATATATGTAGCCCCAGAGCGTTTAAATACATTTTCTTTTATTAATTTAGTAAATGATATAAAAGTATCCATGGTAGCTATTGATGAGGCACATTGTATTAGTCAATGGGGTCATGACTTTAGACCTTCATACAGGGAAATTCCAAGATTTATTAGAACCTTTTCCAATAGACCAGTAGTTGGTGCATATACTGCAACAGCTACTAAAGAGGTAGTACAGGAAATTAAAGAATTAATAGAACTTAGAAATCCTATAGAATCAATAATAGGATTTGATAGACCAAATTTATTTTATCAAGTTATAAAAGTAAGCAATAAATATTCTTATTTAGTTAATTATATAAAAAATAATTTCGAAAATGAATCAGGCATTATCTACTGCTCCACAAGAAAGACTGTAGAAGCCTTAAGTGAAAAACTAAATAATGAAGGTTTTTCTGTAGTTCCTTATCATGGAGGAATGGGTGCAAATACTAGACAAAGAAACCAAGATGATTTTATATTTAATAAAGTACAAATAATAGTAGCTACCAATGCTTTTGGTATGGGAATAGATAAGCCGGATGTTAGATTTGTAATTCATTATAATATGCCTCAAAATATGGAAGCATATTATCAAGAAGCTGGACGTGCAGGTCGTGATGGAGAGCCTAGTCATTGTACTCTTCTATATTCTCCATCAGATATAGTAAAACAAAAACTTTTGATACAAAATAATCCAATATCATTGGAGCGAGAAACTATTCTCTATAAAAATCTTCAATATCTTGTTGATTACTGCCATACAAATAATTGTTTAAGAAATAGTATATTAGATTATTTTGGGGAAACCACCAAAAATCCTAATTGTAATAACTGTGGAAACTGCTTAGATAAATCAGAAATGGTGGATATTACAATAGAGTCTCAAAAAATACTATCCTGTATATATAGAGTCCAGGAAAGATATGGCTTAACCATGGTTATTCAAGTTCTTAGGGGTTCAAAGAATAAAAAATTATTAGAGTTTGGATTGGATAGTGTTTCCACCTATGGAATTATGAAAGAGTACAGTGAAAGTACATTAAGAGAGATTATAATGACTCTAGTATCTAGAGGATATATCTATATAACAGCAGATAAATTTCCTGTATTAAAATTATCACGAACTGCCGGAGAAGTGTTAAGAGGCCAGGTTAAAGTCTATCATAAAAAACATCTATTAGAAACTAAATCATCTAGTGAGAAAAAAGGATTATCCACAAAAGATATGATAGAAAACTTTGATGAAGATTTATTCCAAGAATTAAAATCCCTGAGATTCTTCCTATCTCAAGAAAAGGGACTAGCTCCATTTATGATATTCCATGATTCTACATTAATAGAAATGTCGTCTTATTTTCCTCAAAACAAAGAATCTATGCTCATGATAAAGGGAGTAGGAACCAAGAAATATGAAAGTTATGGAGAAAAATTTCTTCATGTGATAAAAAACTATTGCAATGAAAAAGGAATTAATTCTATAGATATTAGAAAAAAAGAAATTATAAGAGAAGATTTAGTAGACAGATATCAATTAACTTATGATTGTTATTTGGAAGGTCTATCATTAAAGGAAATATCTGAAAAAAGAAATTTTACTATAAATACTATAATTGAACATCTATCAAAATGTGAGGAACATGGACAAGATATAGATTGGTCAAGATTTATAAATGACCCTGCAAAAGAAGAAAAGATATTAGCTATAGTAAATCAAATAGGTTTAGAGAAATTAAAACCGATAAAGGAAGCTTTGCCTGAAGACATCAGTTATGAAGATATTAAAATAATTATTGCTAAAAATGGATTAAGGACTAGTTAATAACAAATAGTGAATAGTTAAAATGTACATCTTACATAAAACTATTCACTATTCATTGGTTTTATTTATGAAGTATAGGTGATACTCTTTTATATATTAATAATGTCAAGGCTGTTACCATAATTCCTTTCAGCAAATTAAAAGGTATTACTGCTATTAACATCATAGACCTTAAATCTGTAATATTTTTATTTATTTTTGTACCCATATCTACAAATACTTGTATATCTTGTCCCATTAACTTTGCATAAAGTGGAAACATTACAAAGTAATTTGCAAGTGTAATAACTATAGTCATAACTATAGTTCCTAAAAATAGTCCTACTACAGCTCTTCCAAATGTCTTTTTCTTATAATAAACAAAACCTGCTGTATAAGCAAATGCTGACCCTACTACAAAATTAGCAAATTCTCCTACCCCACCAGTTGTAGTTCCATCAATTAAAAGGTTTAAAATATTCTTTAAAAATTGGATAATTACTCCTGCCATAGGTCCTAGGGCAAAAGAACCGATTAATGAAGGTAAATCTGAAATATCAATCTTCATAAATGGCGGTGCCAGCCATGGTAATGGCAGTTCAAAAAACATAAGGATAAAGGAAATTACTCCAAGTACTGAAATCTTTACCATGGTTTTAGTATTCCATGTTTCTTTACTTAATGTATACATAAAAAATCCCTCCAAATTTTTATTTTCTCGGGATTATCGCAGTCTCACTGCACAAATTCATTTGCTCATTATCATTCGCATGAATTTGGCGTTCGTTGCCTTTGACCTACTAAAGCTCACTATCGTTCGCTAAGTTAGGTCATAAAAATAACCCCGAAGAAAATCTTCGGGGTCTAAAAATAGACTAGCTAAATAGTTTAAGTCTACTACATCTTCTTCCATCCAGACTATAACTGTCGGCCTTGGAATCTAACCAAGTCAACCGAATTCATCGGCTCGCGGGCTTTA
This sequence comes from Tissierella sp., assembly GCF_032104385.1. Taxonomy (GTDB): domain Bacteria; phylum Bacillota; class Clostridia; order Tissierellales; family Tissierellaceae; genus Tissierella. The sequence continues at coordinate 120,678 of NZ_DAMCHJ010000009.1, read as the reverse complement.
CCGCCGGTGAGGACTTGCACCTCCCCCTGAAGATATATCTTAATTTAATTATATGCATGGTTCTTAATAATGTCAAGTGCTTTTAAAGTAAAAATCTCCTGCATTTATTTTACTGATTTCAAGTAAGCTACATCATAAGTATTTTGCATCGTTACTTTCTCAACTTTATCAAATTTTTCTTTTAGCTCTTTTATACTATGTTTAACCTCTACTACCTCATTCGAAACAAATTTCAAAGAACTTGTGAATAGAGTGTTTATATTATGCTGTTCTTGTAATATATCCTTTAAATACCGTTCATTCTGTTCCTTATGTGCTACCTGTATTTCTGCGATAACTTTTATTTTCTTTTCTACATCTTCTAATTTAATTGAATTATTATTTAGTTCTCTTTCCATATTTTCAACTCTATTGGAAGTATTGCTTAGTTCTTTTTCCATATTTTCGACTCTACTAGAAGTACTGCTTAGTTCTTTTTCCATATTTTCGACTCTACTAGAAGTATTGCTTAGTTCTTTTTCCATATTTTCAACTCTACTAGAAGTATTGCTTAGTTCTTTTTCCATATTTTCAACTCTACTAGAAGTATTGCTTAGTTCTTTTTCCATATTCTCTACTCTACTAGAAGTACTGCTTAGTTCCGTTTCCAAACGAGTTTGACCTTCTAAAAGTCTATTAAGTATTTCTTTTAACTCTTTATCCACGTTCTCCACCACCTAGATATGATTATATCATTGTCTTATTTAGAATGGAATTTGTTTTTTGTAAAAGTTGAAATTAACTTTTATAGTCCTTCTACTTTTTCTATGGATTCTGAATAATAGGTATTTAATACCTTCATATATCCATTAAACATACTATTCACCTCTTCATTTCCTGTATCAACTAATAGTGGTCGCCCTTCTAAAGATAAGATTTTGTTCTTAGGTGCAACTATCCTAATATTTTCTTTGCCTGCTCTTTTAATAACTTCTGCACTAATTTGTTGATTACCTCTTCCAAAGATATAACCCTGACCGCCTATGATAGTTACAACTATTTTAGATTTATGCCCATCTATTATATCTAGAATCTGTCTTTCATTTACATCTGAGGCAATTAATTCTTTATCTTTTACTATATCTATTCCTAATAGAGTATTAGGCAGACCAAGATTCTCCATTATTGGACGTGTAGATGTTCCAGAGCCTATTATAAAGAAAGTATCTGGTTCTTCTTCCATTTCCTCAATAACTCTATCAGCAATTCCATTTAATGCCTCCTCCTCAGAACCTAGACCACCACCTGATTTAGTTGTTTGAATCAATTGTGGTTCAAGTGGGATCCTCATATATCCATATAGTCTTGCTGTAACTATTCCTTCTCTAAAGGCATCTTCATCTATATCCATTACTTCAGCTTCTATTGTTTCCATATGCTCATCTTGAAAATATTTTAATGCGATTTCTCCTGCTGCCTTTGGATGATTTGCATATACTCCAGAGTGAATCTTAACTCCTGCCGGTATTCCTACAACTGGTACTTCTGTACCAATTGCAGAGTAAATATTTCTTGCAGTACCGTCTCCACCAGCAAAAAGGATTAAATCTACTCCCTTTTCAACCATTTTCTTTGCAGCTTCCTCCGTATCTTTAGGATAAAATTTATCCTTTCCATCTTCTAATACTATTGGTTTAAATCCTACTTCTAATGCTTCTTCTTCACCCATACTACCTGGATAAGTGTAAATCTCTAATCTATCTTTAATAGACAATAACACTTCTAATGCCTTTTTTGCTTTATTTGGAGATTCTGGTACTGCACCAAGACTTCTAGCTTTCTCCAAAACCTCAAGACCATCTGTACCCTTTAATCCTACTCTACCTCCCATGCCTGCAATAGGATTAACTATAAAACCAAGCTTCATAAAACCACCTCCAAATATAGTGAATAAATATTAGTTATTCATTATTTACTATCATCTTTTCACTATTCACTATCTTTTATATACTACTTTCCCGTCAATTATTGTAACAAATGTCTTAGAGTCAATATCTTTTATTGGATTGCCATCAAATATGACAATGTCTGCATCTTTCCCTACTTCTATACTTCCTATCCTATCTTGTAAGCCTACTATTTCAGCAGCATTTATTGTAATAGCCTTTAATGCCTCAATTTCGGGAAGTCCTGCATTATATGCGAGTCCTGCACATAGGGGTAAATGTTGTAGAGGGATTACTGGAGAATCAGTAATGATTGCTATTTTAACTCCTGCTTCATTTAATATCCTAGGTGTATCAAAGGATTTATTTTGCAATTCAAATTTGGATCTATTTCCAAATGTAGGTCCTACTATGGCAGGCTTTCCTTCCTTTGATAAATATTCAGCTATTAAATGTCCTTCTGTACAATGGTCTAATGTAATATCTAAATCAAATTCCTTAGCTATCCTAATAGATGTAAATATATCATCTGCCCTATGAGCATGAGCCTTTAAAGGAATTTCCTTCTTTAGCACTGGTATTAAAGCTTCCATCTTTATATCATAATCAGGCATTTTTGAAGGGTCTTCTGCCTTTTCCTTCTTTTCTAAATAGGTTTTTGCTTTAAATAAAGTATCTCTAAGTATTGCAGCTGTAGCCATTCTAGTCATAGGAGATTTCTTTTGAGAATCATATATTCTCTTAGGATTCTCACCAAATGCTATTTTCATAGCAACAGGGTTCTTTATTATCATATCATCTATTCTATTTCCATAAGTTTTTATAGCTACAAAAGTACCTCCTATTACATTGGCACTCCCTGGACCAGTAACAGCAGTAGTTACTCCACCTTGATATGCTTCTTCAAAGGAAATATCCATAGGGTTTATACCATCAATTGCCCTCATATGAGGAGTTACTGGATCTGTCATTTCATTTCCATCACTGCCTTCAAATCCTATTCCTTCTTCCCACATACCTAGATGACAATGAGCGTCTATAAATCCCGGAGTCACCATTCTGCCTTCTACATCAATTACCTCTGCATCTAATGGAGCAATAATATCTTGCCCTACTTCTATTATCTTACCCTCTTTTATAAGTATTGAACCATTTTCTATTATATCTCCTGCCATTGTGTATATTCTGCCGTTTTTAATAAATATCATATAATCCCCTCCATTTATTTCGCAACTCTAAACAACATTATATCTATAATATTTTGATTATTCAATAATTATTTATGGTGTTAAAATCAGGCGACCACAGGTCGCCAATTAATATCTTTATTATCTTTGTAAATTATTTATACTTCCTTCATGCTTAATGCTATTCTTCCTCTTTCCATATCCACTTCCACTATCCTAACCTTAACTATATCTCCTACCTTAACAACTTCTTTAGGATGTTTAATATATCTATTAGAAAGCTGAGATATATGTACTAATCCATCTTCCTTTACACCTATATCTACAAACGCACCAAAGTCTACTACGTTTCTTACAGTTCCATTTAAAACCATATCCTCCTTTAAATCTTCTATCTTAAGTACATCCTGTCTTAAAATAGGCTTTGGCATCTCATCTCTTGGATCTCTTCCTGGCTTTTCTAGCTCCTTGATTATATCTTCAAGAGTTGGAATACCAATATTTAATTCCTCCGATATTTTTTCTATTTCTCCCTTAGAATAATCTATCTTAAGTAGTTTTTCGGCTACCTCATAGGATTCCGGATGGACTCCTGTATTATCTAAAGGATTATCACCTTCAGGAATTCGTAAAAATCCTGCACATTGGATAAAAGTCTTTTCTCCTAATCCTTTTACTTTAAGAAGTTCTTTTCTATTTATAAACTTTCCTTTTTCTTCCCTATGATTAACTAAACTATTAGCAACTCTTGTAGATATTCCAGCTACATATTTTAACAGAGATGGACTTGCAGTATTTAAATCTACTCCTACACTATTTACACAATCCTCTACAACTCCAGTGAGAGCTTCATCGAGCTTTCCTTGATTCAAATCATGCTGATATTGTCCCACTCCAATATGTCTTGGTTCAATCTTTACAAGCTCCGCCATAGGGTCTTGCAGCCTTCTTCCAATAGAAACTGCTCCACGAATGGATACATCTAAATCTGGAAATTCCTTTATGCCTACTTCTGATGCTGAGTAAATTGATGCCCCTGCTTCACTAACTATTATATATGATACCTTTTTATCTATTTCACCTATCATTTGAGCTACTACCATCTCAGTTTCTCTAGATGCAGTACCATTTCCAATGGCTATTATATCTACATTAAATTTATTAATTAATTCTTTTAATTTCACTATTGTTTCTTCCACCTTATTTTGGGGTTCTGTTGGATACACAGTAGTGAAATCCATCATCTTTCCTGTTTCATCTACAACTGCAATCTTACATCCCGTTCTAAATCCTGGGTCAATTGCCATTACAGTTTTACCTTTAATCGGTGGCTGCATAAGTAGTGGCTTTAAGTTTATGGCAAATACCTTTATGGCTTCCTCTTCTGCTCTTTCCGTCAAGTTGTTTCTTATTTCTCTTTCTATTGAAGGAAATAAAAGTCTTTTATACCCATCATCTATTGCCTTTTCTATGTATAAAGCTGTATCTTTACTTTTATCTTTTATTAAACGATTTCCTAACAACTTTGTTAAATCAACACTATCTATATTCAATGTCACCTTTAGCTTTTTATCCTTTTCTCCCCTATTTATAGCTAATATCCTATGATTTGCAATAGATTTTACCGATTCTTTATAATCATAGTACATTTCATATACAGTTTTCTCTTCTTTGTCCACTCCCTCTACTACTAAAATTCCTTTGTCATTAATAATCTTCTTCATCATATCCCTATTGTCAGCATCATCAGATAATATCTCTGCAATAATATCCATAGCCCCAGCTAATGCTTCTTCTTCGTTATTAACTCCCTTTTCTTCATCTATAAAGCTAATTATCTTCTTTTTAAATTCTTCCTTATCTAAGGATTGATCCATTATAATTTCAGCAAGAGGCTCTAATCCCTTTTCCTTTGCAATGGTTGCTCTAGTTCTTCTCTTTGGTCTAAATGGTCTATATAAATCATCAATCCTTTGAAGTGTTTCTGATTCTATAATCTCTTTTTTAAGCTCCTCTGTAAGTTTACCTTGCTCATCAATAAGTCTTATAACTTCTTCTTTCCTCGCCTCCAAATTTCTTAGATAAGTTAATCTATTGGATAATTCTCTTATAACAATATCTTGTAACTCTCCTGTCTGTTCTTTCCTGTATCTAGCTATAAAAGGTATTGTATTCCCATCATCCAATAATTCCACTGTATTTTTCACTTGATAGGGTTTTAATTTAAACTCATCAATAAGTACTTTCAAAATATCCATATACATCTTCCCTTCAATTTATTATCGCAGTCTTGAACTTTCTTAATATATTATTCTACAAAAAATCAAAAATCCCTTTTTTTAAAAAAATTTAGCCCTTTTTATGAAAGGGCTTTTTGTTTTAAATATTCATTTATGAAAATATCAATATCTCCATCCATTACTCCATATACGTCTCCAACTTCTGCGTTGGTTCTGTGATCTTTTACCATACTATAGGGATGGAATACATAGGATCTTATTTGTGCCCCCCAAGCTATTTGACTATAACTTCCCTGTAAATCTTCTATCTTTTCTTTTTGTTCTTCTTCTTTTAATTGAACCAGCTTAGCTTTTAACATATTCATAGCTGTTTGCTTATTGGTAATCTGAGATCTTTCGTTTTGACATTGCACCACTATTCCTGTAGGAATATGTGTAATTCTCACTGCTGAATCCGTAGTATTTACATGCTGACCTCCAGCACCACCAGATCTATAGGTGTCTATTTTCAAATCTGAAGGGTTGATTTCAATATTTACTTCATCATTTATCTCCGGATATACATCAATACTTGCAAAGGAAGTATGTCTTTTACCTGCAGAATCAAATGGAGATATTCTAACCAATCTATGAACACCCTTCTCAGATTTCAGATATCCGTAGGCATTGTAACCCTTTATAAGCAAGGTAACGGATTTTATACCGCCTTCTGTATCAGCTAGAATATCTAGTGTTTCTACTTGAAATCCTTTTCCTTCTGCCCATCTTCTATATAATCTTAAAAGCATTTCGGCCCAATCCTGAGCTTCCAATCCTCCTGCTCCAGAATGTATGGAAAGAATAGCATTATTTTTATCAAACTCACCAGATAGCAAGGTACTTAATTTAAACTCATCTGATCTTTTTGATAATTTCATAAGTCCCTCTTCTACATCATTATACATATCGTAGGCTTCTTCTTCAAGAACCAAATCCATTAAAACTTCAAGTTCTTCTATATCTTTGATCAAATCATCATATTCTTTTACCTGATTTTTCAAAGCCTTGATTTCCTGCATAGTTTTTTGAGCCTTATCTATATCCTTCCAGAAATCCTCTTCATAGGATTGCTGCTCTAAATCAAGAGATTTATCCCTAAGTCCTTGAATGTCAAAGTGAAACACCCAATTCTTTAACAGTATCTCTTATTTCATGAAGTTTCTCTTTATCTAAGTAAATATCTTGCAATATATCACCCCGTTTTTCTAGTTAATTAATAATGAAAAGTTTTTAGTAGATATTTAGGATCTCTCGTCTTTTAACTATTCACTATTAGTTATCCACTACTCATTCTGCCCGCAGCATTTCTTATATTTCTTTCCACTGCCACATGGACAAGGGTCATTTCTTCCTATTTTTTTCTCTTTATTTACAATAGTTTTACTTACTTCATCAGCATTTGTAGATATAGGTTCTGCCACCTTTTTCCTTTGAATCTTTTCCGGATTTATAACTTGATATAAAAATCTTACAGTATCTTCCCAAATACTATGAGTCATTTCATTAAACATATCAAATCCTTCATTTTGATATGCACGAACTGGGTCTTCTTGTCCATAAGCTCTTAGTCCAATTCCTTGTCTCAATTGGTCCATAGCATCTATATGATCCATCCATTTACTATCTACTACTTGAAGTAAAACTACTCTCTCCACTTCTCTAAATCTTTCTTCTCCAAAATCTATTTCCTTAGATCTGTATTTTTCTTCTGCCTTTTTTAATATCTTATCTATTAGGGTTTCCTTTGTAAGACTTTCTATATTATCAAATGATAAGAATCTTTTTTCAATATTTAAAAGACTCATTAAATAATTCTCTATGCTTTCTAAATCCCATTCCTCTGGATATTTACTCTGAGTGTATATTTCAACATTATCTGTCACTAAAGACTTAACCATCTCTTGAATATGACTTCTTAAATCTTCTCCTTCTAATACCTTTCTACGTTCTCCATAAATAACTTCCCTTTGCTTATTCATTACATCATCATATTTTAATACATGTTTTCTAATGCCAAAATTATTTCCCTCAACCTTCTTTTGAGCATTTTCTATGGCTCTTGTAAGCATGGAGTGCTCTAAAGGTTCATCTTCCGGCATCTTTAGATTGTCAATTAAATTAATTATTCTTTCTCCACCAAACAATCTCATCAAATCATCTTCCAAAGATATATAAAACCTAGAAGAACCAGGATCTCCCTGTCTACCAGCACGACCTCTAAGCTGATTATCAATACGTCTTGATTCATGTCTTTCTGTACCAATTATATGAAGTCCACCAGCTTCCAATACCTTTTTATTCTCCTCATCAGTTTCTACCCTATATTTATCATATAGTTCCTTATAAACTTTTCTTGCTTCTAAGACCTCTTTATTGTCAGTTTCATAAAAACTATCAACCAACGCTAATATCTCATCAGTATAACCCTTTTTCTTCATCTCCTGCTTTGCAAGAAATTCAGGATTACCTCCCAATGCAATATCTGTACCCCTGCCAGCCATATTCGTAGCTATAGTAACAGCTCCAAATCTACCAGCCTGAGCTACTATTTCCGCCTCTCTATCATGGTGCTTTGCATTTAATACTTCATGAGGAACTCCTTCCTTTTTCAGCATTTTAGAAAGTATTTCTGATCTTTCAATGGTAATTGTACCTACTAATATAGGTTGACCTGTTCTATGCTTTTCCTCTATTTCTTTAACTACTGCTCTAAACTTAGCTTCTTCATTTCTATAAATAACATCTGCTAAATCCTGTCTTATTACTGGCTTATTTGTTGGTATCTCAACTACATCCATATTATATATTTCCCTAAACTCTGATTCTTCTGTTTTGGCAGTACCAGTCATACCTGACAGTTTGCCGTACATTCTAAAGTAGTTTTGGAATGTAATGGTTGCTAAGGTTTTTGATTCAGATCTTACATTTAATTTTTCCTTAGCTTCTATTGCCTGATGAAGACCATCGCTATATCTTCTACCATGCATAAGTCTTCCAGTAAATTCATCTACAATAATTACTTCTCCATCTTTTACCACATAATCAATATCTCTTTTCATTATGGATCTAGCCTTCAATGCTTGATTAATATGATGAGCTATTTCCATATTTTCTATATCAGATAAATTTTCAATACCAAAAAAAGCTTCTGCCTTTGCAGTACCCTTTTCAGTAATAGAGCAGGATCTTGCTTTCTCATCTATTACATAATCAACAGTTTCTTCTTTAAATTCATTATTAAATGGATCAACTCTTTCTTCGCTAGGATCCATTATTCTACTAGTTAATGTTCTTACAAAATTATCAGCCATTTCATAAAGCTTAGTAGATTTATCACCTACCCCTGAAATAATAAGAGGAGTTCTAGCCTCATCGACTAATATACTATCTACCTCATCAACTATGGAAAAATAAAGTGGTCTTTGAACCATATCTTCTTTATAAATAACCATATTATCTCTAAGGTAATCAAATCCAAATTCATTATTAGTACCATAAGTAATATCACAGTTGTAAGCTGCTTTTCTATCTGCATTACTTATATCATGAATAATACATCCAACTGTAAGACCTAAGAACTCATGAATTTTACCCATCCATTCCTTGTCCCTCTTAGCTAAATAATCATTTACTGTAACTATATGAACCCCTTTACCTGTTAAAGCATTTAAATACGCCGGTAAAGTAGCTACCAAAGTTTTACCTTCTCCTGTTCGCATTTCTGCTATTCTTCCTTGATGAAGTATTATTCCACCAAGTAACTGAACCCTAAAATGTTTCATGCCAAGTACCCTATAGGATGCTTCTCTCACCACTGCAAACGCCTCAGGTAAAATATCATCAAGGGTTTCTCCCTTGTTTAATCTATTCTTAAATTCAAATGTCTTTCCTTTTAACTGTTCATCTGTTAATTTTTGCATTTCCCCATCTAAGGACTCTATTTTATCAACTAAATGTGTAACTTTTTTTAACTCTCTATCACTATATGTGCCAAACATCTTCTCAAATAAGCTTGCCATTGATTAACCACCTTTCAAACTTCAATATCATAGCTATCATATTATTTTATCATTTATTTACACTCCTTTCAACCATAAGATTGACATGGAAATGGCAGGATATAATCCTGCCATTTTAATAACTATATGTTAAATTTCGGGTTCTATCAATCCATAATTTCCATCTTTTCTCTTATAAACAATGCTTACTTCATCATTATCTGAATCTAAAAATACATAAAAATTATGTCTAAGTAATTCCATCTGCAATATTGCTTCTTCTGATGACATTGGTTTTAATCCAAATTTTTTTCTTTTTACCAATCTTGGTTTCTCAAAATCATCCTCCACTGGTAATGGTACCACATTTTCAAATCTAATGGTTTCATTATTTTTATATCTTTTTTGTAATTTTGTTTTATATTTCCTAATTTGTCTTTCTAGTACATCAACTGTCTTGTCAATTGATACATACATATCATCTGTTGATTCCTCAGCTCTAATAATTGTACCAGGTAGGTTTATGGTTACCTCAATTATCTTCCTATTTTTCTCTGAACTGAAGGTTACATTACCTTCAATATCTTTTTGGAAATATTTGTCCAATTTTCCTAGTTTCTTCTCTGTTACATCTCGTAATGCATCTGTTATTTCCATATTTTTTCCAGTAAAATTTAATTTCATAAACCCAGCTCCTTTCATATAAGCATTATATCTAATAGCTTATACTATTTGTTATATATATTACCCTAAAACTTAATATAATAACATTATATTAAATATTTTTTAAATCTGAACTAGAATTTATAATTAACAATCCACAATTAACCTTGAGCGTTCTGTGGATAATGTGTATAAGTCTGTGTAAAACTGTTAATAATCTAATTTTATTCATTTTTACTTGTGGATAAAATATGGACAAGTGGTGGATAATCTTATAAAAAATAGAAAGGTTTCCCTTTCTATTTTTTTTCATCTATTAAGATACTTCCCACAGCCTCATAATTGTATCCTTTATAGGCTCTTTTAGCTTCTTTTACCTGCTTTAAATCTGATTTAATCTTGTCTACATTTGATTTCATCTTTATTGTATTATTTCTATCTATAGATGATATTTCATTTAATATTGTATTTATCTCTATAACAATTTCTTTTAAAGATTTTATATTAGCATATTTCTCTATATTAATCTTTTCTAAACTTTCTATATTTTCTTCTGATTTTATAATATTATATAAATATAAAAAGTCCTTATCTAATATATCTACCTTTTCCATTAATTTTTCTTTTTCTGCCAGCAATTTACTTAAATTATCCATATCATCATTTTCGATATTATCTCCTTGAGCCTTAGTTAATCGTAAAATCTCAACTAGGATTTCTTTTTTTTCAAGAGACATATCTATCATCTTTTTAACATTATCATAAGTCATAGAAACACCTACTTAGCCTGATAAACTTTTTGTTTTATTTGTTTCATAACTTCTTTCCAAGTATCTCTCATGTCATTTACTATCACAAGAGCTTCATCTATGGCTTTAGTATCTTTATTTATATTTGCATCTACCAATTTAGATAAGATAAAACTATATAGCTCTCTGAGCTCCTTAGATATGTCATAGTTCATATCTAAGGAATAATTTAATTCTAAAATAATATCCTGAGCTCTTATTAGGGAAGAATGTGCCTTTTCTAAATCCTTATTTTCTATACTATATTTACCAATATTCATAAACTTAATAGCGCCATCATATAACATAAGCGTAAGTTCTTCTGGAGTAGCTGTAGATACACTATTCTGTTTATATTTATTTAAAGCTTCATATGTCATTTCATTCTCTCCTCATTTACCTCATAAATTGTTGTGACAACCAATTACTTTGACTATTCATTTGGCTTAACATCTTTTCCATATTTGCAAATTTTGCATAATATGCATTTTCTTTTCTATATAACATTACGTTTAAATCATCTATTTTCTTATTTGCATCTAATATTTCTTTATCCAAATCAGATATACTGGATTTTTTAGTCCTAAAATCAATTAAAATATTAAACTGTACAGATCTAAATAAATCTGCATCTTCACCTGGTCCTGATTTATCTATAATGGATTTCATTCCATCAGTTAGATTATCATATATTCTAGTAAATACACCACTTTTATTTGAAACAGCTTTCTTATACTCAGCTTCACTCATACCATCTTTCTTTACATCTGGCTCATTAAATAGTAATTTCATTACTCCTTCTGGATCTTTTTCTATTGCTGCCCTAAGTTTATCCTTATCTATTTGAAGTTTCCCACCAGTAGCCCCTTTGGAATACTTTTCAGTAGTTATACCGATTTCAGTTATATGTTTGAAACTTCCATCTAAACCTTCTACATTTTTATATAAATCAGTTCTAATATTTTGAAGTGTTCTTTGGATAGTTTCATCCCTATTTAACATTCCAGACTTAGCTTTTTCTTCCCATAGTTTAGCATCATCTTGATGCATAGCCTTTTTCTCTTCTTGAGATAGAGGATGATATTTGGTATATCTTTTTTCATTTACTGACTTAGATGCTTTGTCTATTAATTCGTTATAATCATTAACAAACTTTTCTATTTTCTCCATTATACCATCAACATTTGTATTTACATTGATGTTAGTGACACCTTTGGCTTTAAGCTGGATGTTTAGACCATTTAGGTTGATGTTATTGGAGGAATAAGATAGTTCTACTCCATTGAATATGATTTTTGCATCTTGACCTTGATTAGATATTTCTTTATTATCAAGTCCATTTCCCTTCAGTGTTTTAATAAGATTATCACTGGATGAGCCTTCTCCACCAATGGCTTCTAATGTGATTTCCCCTTTATCACCAGTATCTTTAGATTGAATAAATAGTCTACCATTGTTTTCATCATAGAAAGCTGTAACTTCTTTAGAATCCTTATTTATTGCTTTAACAACATCATTCATATTAATAGTTGTTCCATCAGCCCCTGAAACTTCAATAGTCTCTGATACTTCACCTAATTTAATATTAAATTTCAAACTATTACTATTAATTTTCGTATCTTTTACCTTAGCACTCGCATAAGTAGCTGATGTAGCCAAATCATCTACCTTAATCTCATAACTCCCATTTACTGCCTCACTTGTAGCAGATACTGTTGCAGCAGTTTCATTTGATGATGTTGCTTTCCTCACATAATCAAGTCTAGAATAGGAAACATTTGAAAGTGAACCTGTACTACTAGCCTTTTTCAATCCCATATCTTTTTGAGTATTCAATATAAAGTTAGCAAACATTTTGTTTGTATTAATATATGCTTCTTGCCTCCAAAGGGCTATTTGCTTAGATTGTTCGTACCTATCAACCTTTAGTCTTTCTACCTTCATCATACTTTGAACCATAGCATCTGTATCCATACCTGATGCTAATCCTGGTATTCTCATATTACTCATATAATCACCACCTATATTTTTTTATCTACTATAATCCCAGCAACTTCCCAAATTGCTGCAACCATATCTAATACTTTCTCTGGGGGAAGTTCCCTAATTACTTCATCAGTTGTTACATCTATGACTTTGACCATTATCTGTTTAGTTGTTTCATGTATTGAAAACTCAAATCTTCTGTCATATGCAACAAAATCCTTATTTGCCTTCTCAATTATTCCTATAATATCTTCTTCTGAGAGTCTTTTATCTTCTACCTGTCGTTCATGCCTATATTCTTCATTTTTCAATTTTTGTCTTGGTATTTTAATTTCTGTACTCCCTGGTGTTGTTACATTAGCCTGTGTTTGATCAATCCTTGCATTTGATGAAACATTTGTCATAGCACTAACTTGCATCAATAATACCCCCCAACTATAATCTTCTAAACATTATATCGACTAATATTTTATATCCTTTAATAAATCTAATAAAAAACAACTTCCTTTTTTGGTGTCAGACGCCAAAGAGGTAAGTTGTTTTAAGATATATTTGCTTGTTATTTGTGAGCTTATTTGATAAAATAACTATTATTTCAAAGTGGAGGTAAAATCTTGAATAATAATTTAGATGATAAAAACATTATTAAATCTGCTATAAAAGTTTTTAATTTACTAGAAGTATTAACTGAGCATAAGAAGCTTAGTATAAGTATGTTAAGTGATCTAACAGGTTATAGTAAAAGCACTACCCAGCGTATAGTAAATACATTAAAATATTTAAAATATATTGATCAGGACATGTCAACATTTGAATATTTTCCTTCGATAAAACTATATGAACTAGGAAGTAGCGTAGTTAACAATATGGCAATAAAAGATGTAGCAAAACCTCATATAATAAAATTATATAATGAAGTAAATGAAACAATTAATTTAGGTATATTAGATGATAATAGTGTTGTTTATCTAGATAAAATGGTATCAAAATCACCTCTTAGAGTAGAACTTGAACTGGGAATTAAGGTTCCCCTTTATTGCAGTGCTTTAGGAAAAGCCATTGTTGCATTTAATGATACTTTGATTTCATTCGGAGATAATTACATTAAATATACAGAAAAAACAATTTCATCTGATGAAGAACTACTTGAAAACTTAACACAAGTTAAAAAACAAGGATATTCCCTGGATAATGAAGAATATGTTGAAGGGCTTATTTGCATAGGAGTACCTATTTTAAATTCAATAGGAAATGCAATTGCAAGTATAAGTATTTCTATTCCCGCCATTCGATTTGAATATAATAAAACTGATTATTATGTTTCTATGTTAAAAAACTATGCTATGAATATACAAAATGACTTATATTAATACCTTTATCTTTTTATAACTAATAATAATAAAATCAATAGAAGTTTTTCTAAACTAGAATTTACCTAATGTATATTATTGCAAACTATTATAATAGCTTAAATTATAAAGAGCAAATCTAAAAAATAAATTTGCTCTTTATAATTGTAACCATACTTATATTACTTAAGTACTATACTTTAGCTTTATTTTCTTTTAGCTCCTGATTTTTCATGTACCATGCAAAAATCGAACCTGCAATATTTTGCCAAGCACTAAATAAAGCACCAGGAATAGTTGCCAAAGGCATTGATGGAAAATGTGTTGCTGCAAGTGATGAAGCTAATCCAGAGTTTTGCAGTCCCACTTCTATTGCAAGAGTAATACTTTTCTTATGACCCATACCAGTTAATTTACCTGCTAAAAACCCAATCATCAACCCTAATAAATTATGAATAACAACAACTACGACAATTATTCCTAGAGAACTTAATATGACATCTACATTCTTTGCAATAATGCCAGCTACAACACTTGAAATTGCAATAGAAGACAATGCTGGCATATACTCTTCAACAGTATTTGACTTTCCTTCTAGTAAATATTTTATTATTAATCCTAAACAAATGGGAATAATAACAATTTGTATAATACTAATAAACATACTCTTAGGATCAAAATCTACCTTTCGATTAATTAATACATATGTTATTAATGGAGTTAAAATTGGAGCAAGTAATGTAGAAAATGTTGTCATAGCAACAGACAATGCTACATCTCCTCCTGCAAGATAAGTAATAACATTTGATGCTGTACCACCAGGACATGTTCCCACCAATACGACTCCCAACATAAGTGCATCATCCAAACCAAATATTTTTGATAATAAAAATGCTAATAAAGGCATAATGGTGAACTGAAAAAAACCTGCCTTAATTATATCAATTGGTTTTTTAAATACCAGCTTAAAATCATCTAAAATTAGCGTAATACCCATACCAAACATTATAACACCTAATAAAATATTAATCACTGACTGTCCAAAAATTTTCGTATTTACCCACATAAATAATTCTGGTGTAATAAACGCAAATATAGTAAAAACGATAAGCACAATACCATGATTTTTGGAAATCAATTTTATCATATTTTTCATGAGTATCCCCTCCCCAAATATTCATAACAAAATCATATAAATTTATCTTCGAACTTGAACTGGATTATTAATAAATCTATAGTAAGCTATTAACAATCTTTAGATATATTCATCCTCATATTCTCTAAGATATATATTACATGTATTAAGAAATCAATAATATTTTTCCTTCAACAAAACTAAATGCGTCATCATTTCATTTGCAGGTGTTTGAATATTCAACTTTCTTCCTTCTCTTACAATAGCACCATTGATATTCATAATCTCTGTATTCCTTTTATTAATTACATCTGCCAGCATAGAAGATATATTTTCAGCTGTTGCCTTACATACCTTTTTACAATACTCTGAATCTTCAAATCCTAATTTAATTCCTAAACCCTTTGCCACTTCTACGCCTTCATTAACCAACTTATCTAGCAACAATATACTTTCTTCATTTTCTAATAGTTGTCCGTTCTTTAAACCTGTTATTGCTGTTAAAGGATTGATCCCAGCATTTACAAGCAACTTGTCCCATATCGTTCCCATTACATTATCTGATATCTTTACTGGGCCTAGTTTAGGTATATTTAATATCTTACCTAATTCTTTTATTCTCTCAGTCATGGAACCATCTATCTCCCCTATTGTTGTTCCTCCATTACCTGCATGATTAATTTTACCAGGTTCTATCATACTAGCACCATTTGAACTAGTACCTGCAACTATTTGACTTATATCAACAACAGAGTTGATTTTCTCTATATTCCCTAGTCCATTTTGTAATGTCAATACAATGGTATTTTTATCAAGTACATCTTTGTTTTGTTTCATAGCTATATCTGTAATAGTAGATTTTACAAATACTATAGCAAGATCAACCTTTCCAATCTCTTTAACATTTATTGTAGCTTTAATATTTTTAATATATCTTTCTGCTCCATTTTCTACTATACATAAACCATAATTATTTATCTTATTTATATGTTCTTCAAAGACATCAATAAAATAAACTTCGTTTCCAGCCTCTGCTAAAATCCCTCCGTACAAACTCCCCATGGCTCCTGATCCTATTATGGCTATTCTCATCTTAATCATCTCTCCATATTTAAATTTTAATCTTCTATTCCAAATCCTTCTACATTTACATTAAAACAATATTCTTTTGAAGGAAACACTCCATCAATACTCTCTTGATGAAATTTATTTAATCCATCTACCATTTCTTTTCTTATATTAACAAACTCTTTTACAAACTTTGGTTTAAGATTTCCATACATACCTAATAAATCTTGAGTTACTAATACTTGGCAATCAACATATGGTCCAGCTCCTATTCCTAGTATTGGTATACTTACAGCTTCTCTTAATGCTTTTGCCACTCCTTTTGGTACACATTCTACCACTATTGAAAATGCACCTGATTTCTCCAGTAACTTCGCATCATCTATAAGTTGTTTTGCTGCTTCTGGACTTCCTCCTTGAACCTTAAATCCTCCCAACATTCCTGCCGTTTGTGGTGTAAGCCCTATATGTCCCATTACGGGTATACCTGCTTTTACTATAGCAGCTACTGTATCTGCCATATCTGCTCCACCTTCTAATTTTATACAATCACACCCTGTTTCCTTATATAATCTGTTTGCATTTTCAATGGCTTGTTCTTTGCTGATATTATAGGAACCAAATGGCATATCTCCAACTATAAATGTGTCAGGAGCACCCTTCACCACTGGTTTTATATGATGTATCATATCTTCCATTGTAACGGAAGTTGTCCCATCATATCCTAACATTATCATTCCCAATGAATCTCCAACAAGTATGACCTCACAATTACTTTCATTTACAATAGTAGCTGTTGTATAGTCATATGCTGTTACATAAGTAAACATCCTCCCCTCCTCTTTATACTTTTTAAAATCTGATACCGTCATCTTCTTTTTTTCCACTGACATATTGCCACCCCTATTCTTATTTTTATATTTTAAATAATACTACTGATAATCGTAATATTATTTTGATACCTATTTATTTCAATACTCATATATTAATTGATCATTCTGTGATATTTAAATTTTGTGGAATTAAACCATTGACTATGAAAGAATATTTAAAGGCTAGTTATTTGCAGTTTATAATGTTAACTCTTGTTATGAATATGATTTTTTATATGATACATTATTATGTTATAATTTTTAATATTTTGTACCGTAATACGGTATTATGTATTATAATACGGTACAACTTTATTTTATCAACAATTTTTGTTTAAGTCAATCTCATATGTGAAAATAATTAAAATAATTTGAATATTTCTATATATTAAGAATAAACAAATAAAGATTTAGAAATATAACTAATTCTAACTTGATAAACTTTCTTTAATAAATAAATCTAATAAAAAATAACTTCCTTTTCTGGTGCCTGGCACCAGAAAAGGAAGTTATTGAAATAATTGATTTTTAAAATTTACTATCGTCTACATTATCTAACCATTTTTTAATAGGCTCTACTACCTTTTTTATTGTACCGTCTACAAAAGGATTATCTAGATTAGCTAGTTTAACTAATTCTAGGAAAGGCAAACTTCCTCCAGCTCTGCAAAGACGAAGATAATCTTCCCAAGCCTTTTCTTTATTCTCTCTAGTTTTATTCCAAAATTGGAATGCACATACTTGAGCTAAGGTATAATCTATATAGTAGAATGGAGTGCTAAAAATATGTCCTTGTCTAAACCAATATCCACCATCTTCTAGAAACTCATTATCTTCATAATCTCTAAATGGAAGATATTTCTTTTCTATATCTCTCCATTTAGCTTTTCTTTCCTCTGGTGCAGCATTTGGATTTTCATATATATAATGTTGGAATTCATCAACTGTTACTCCATAAGGTATAAAGCTTATGGCACCTGCTAAATGACTAAACTTATATTTGTCTACCTCATCTTGGAAGAAAAGCTCCATCCATGGCCAAGTAATAAATTCCATACTCATTGAATGAATTTCACAAGCTTCATAAGTAGGGAATCCATATTCCGGCAATTCAAATCCCATACTTAAATAGGATTGAAAAGCATGACCAGCTTCATGAGTTAATACATCAATGTCTCCAGATGTGCCATTGAAATTAGAGAATATAAATGGTGATTTATACTCAGGTATAATAGTACAATATCCTCCAGCCATTTTTCCTTTTTTGCTGACTAAGTCCAGTAATTCTCTTTCTACCATAAAAGAAAAGAATTCATCGGTCTCAGAAGATAATTCTCTGTACATTTTCTTCCCATTTTCAAGTATCCAATCCGCATCTCCCTTTGGTGTTGCATTACCTGTTAAATATTCTAAGGGCTCATCATAATATTTCATATCTTTAAGTCCAAGTCTTTTCCTTTGTCTATCCTTTAACTCTGCAACAAATGGAACTAGACTTTCATATACTTGCTTTCTATAATTAGCAACCATATTAGCATCATAATCTGACCTTCCAAGTCTTTTATATCCCATTTCTACATAATTAGAAAATCCTAGAGTTTTAGCCATATTATCTCTTACTTTTACTAACTCATCATAAATTCTATCGAATTCTTTTTCATTGTCCCTAAAAAATCCACTGACAGTTTCTGATGCTCTTTTTCTCATATCCCTATCTTTAGATTCTGTAAAAGGTTTCATTTGACTTAAATTTCTTATTTCACCTTCAAAATCTAATTTAGCTGAAGCAACTAATTTATCATATTCTGTTACAAGTTTGTTTTCCTTAATTAAATCTTCAATTATTTCTTCTGAAAAAGTTTGCAATTGTAATTCTGCAAGAGTAAATAACTGTTTCCCCCAAGTATCTTCTAATTCTTCCCTAAATTTAGAATTAACAAGTTCCTTATAGAATTTAGACACTAAATTTTCAATCCTCGGAGAATTTTCATCAATGAAATCATTTTCTTTGACATAGAATTCATCTTCTGTATCAATTGAATGTCTAATACTTACTAAAGTAGACATGGTATTTAGATGGTTCCTTATTCTATTTATTTCTTTTATCACTTCATTTTGCTCATCAAAGGATTTTGACTCACTAAATTTTTGTAAGCATTCATCAAATTCATCAGTAACTTTAGATAAATCTGGTCTATCATATTTGTAATCCTTGAATTTTAACATAATAAGCCCCCATTCCCATTGTTTTTAATCTTATAATACCAAATCTTTCAAATAAAAAATAGCCTGAATATTTTTTATTTCTTTATTATTTGCAAAACAACCCATTATATAAGTTTATAACCCGTAAGCTTCCTACAAATAGTCATATTTTTATTGACAATTTAATAAAAATAAACTATACTTATTTAAACAGATTGCCACATTAAAGTATCAACATGATAGTTCGTACTTCCATAATTTAAGCTAGATTCACTTTTGGATTGGGCTTTTTTTATAAAAATTTTTTGATTTGGAATTTTCTTAATAATTGATTCTTTTTATTTATTTATAATTATCTATGTATTCAGTTATTTTTCTCCCGGAAAGGGAGTTAAATATATAAAAATGAAGGGGGAGTAAAAATGAAAAAAATATTAGTATTATTCTTGGTTACCATGCTAGTTATTACATCTGCTGGCTGTGGAGCCAAGACTACATCAGATGTGGTTGATGAACCTAAAACTGATGGAGGAGATGTAGTTGAGAAAACTGATTACAAAATCGGTATTGTAACTGGTACTGTATCTCAAGGAGAAGAAGAGTTTCGTGCCGGTGAAAGAATGGTAGCTAAATATGGTGATATGATTAAACACATTACTTATCCTGATAAATTTGCTCAGGAACAAGAAACAACTATTGCTCAAGTTGCTTCATTAGCTGCAGATAAAGATGTTAAAGCTATAATCTTTGTTCAAGCAGTTCCTGGTGCTGCAGCAGCTATAGACAAGGTTAGAGAAACTAGACCTGATATGTTATTTATTCTAGGTGCACCTCATGAAGACCCAGAAGCAATAGCTTCTCGTGCAGATATAGCCTTAGAATTAGACCAACTTCAACGTGGTGAATCTGTAGTCCATACAGCTAAAGAAATGGGAGCTAAAACATTTATACACTATTCATTCCCAAGACATATGTCCTATGAGTTATTATCTGCTAGAAGAGATATATTCAAAAAAACTTGTGGTGAATTAGGTCTTGAATTTGTTGAAGTTGATGCTCCAGACCCACTTTCAGATGCTGGCGTACCTGGTGCACAACAGTTTATATTAGAAGATGTTCCTAGACAAGTGGAAAAATATGGCAAAGATACTGCTTTCTTTAGCACAAACTGTGCTATGCAAGAGCCTTTAATCAAACAAGCTCTTGAAACTGGTGCTATTTATCCTGAACAATGTTGTCCATCTCCATATCATGCTTATCCAGGTGCTTTAGGTATTGAAATTCCTGCTGATAAGGCTGGAGATTTAGATTATCTTTCAGAACAAATATCATCTAAAATAGCTGAAAAAGGCGGTACTGGTAGATTTGGTACTTGGAATAGACCTGCAAACGTAGCTATGATTGAAGCTGGTGTAGAATATGCTAAAGCATACTGTGAAGGTAAAATAGATAAATTTGATAAAGATTCTATAGTTAACTATATGAAAGAAGTAACTGATGACAAGAATGACGAGGTTAAATTCTCAGAACTTGAAAATACTCCGAACTTCTTACTATTTGTACTAGGATCACAAGTATTTTAAATAAATTAAAGATGAGGAGTCGTTATGACGACTCCCTTCTCTTTAGATAAAGGAGGTAATAAAGTGGCTTTGCTCCAAATGAAAAATATAGGAAAAAACTATTCCGGTAATCAAGTACTAAAAGATGTGTCTTTGACAATTGAAGAAGGAGAAATTCATGGACTAGTAGGTGAAAATGGAGCTGGTAAATCAACTTTAATGAATATATTATTCGGTATGCCAGTTATTCACTCTACTGGAGGATTTGAAGGAGAAATGCTCTTCGATGGCAAAGTATATAGTCCCAAGACTCCAACAGAAGCTATGGAAATGGGTATTGGTATGGTTCATCAAGAGTTTATGCTTATTCCGGGATTCACCATTACAGAGAATATAAAGTTAAACCGTGAAAACACTAAGCATACTTTACTATCTAAAATTTTAGGTTCTAAAATGGAAAAATTAGATACTCCTAAAATGAAAGAGGATGCTAAAAATGCTTTAAACAAATTAAATATGACAGTAGATGAATATCTCCCAGTAGCAGGGCTACCTGTTGGCTATATGCAATTTATTGAAATTGCTAGAGAAATAGATAAATCAAATCTAAAACTTTTAATATTAGATGAGCCAACTGCTGTACTTACTGAATCTGAGGCAGCTCAATTTTTAGATGTTATAAAAAATCTATCAAATATGGGAATAGCAATTCTATTTATTACCCATAGACTAGATGAAATAAAGCAAGTCACAGATTCTATAACCGTCCTAAGAGATGGTTCTTTAGTTAAGTCTGTAAAGACTTCTGAAACCAATATTATTGAAATGGCAAAACTTATGGTAGGAAGAGAAATTACTGCCACTATTTCAGAAAAAAAAGATATAAATTCCGATACCGAACCATATCTAGAATTAAAGGATTTGCATGTTAATATGCCAGGTGAAAAAGTAAAAGGTGTTAATCTTCAAATAAGGAAAGGTGAAATCTTAGGTCTTGGGGGTTTAGCTGGTCATGGAAAAATTGGTATCTCTAATGGAATAATGGGTCTTTATCCTACAAAGGGCAGTATATTAAAAGATGGTAAAGAAATGCCATTAAATGATCCAAGAGAAATGCTGAATAACTCCATTGCTTTCCTATCAGAGGATAGAAAAGGTGTAGGACTCTTATTAGATGAACCTATTGATTTCAATATTGCATTTACCAGTCTTGAAATTCAAGATAAATTTCTCAATAAGGTTGGCCCTTTGAAAATAGTTGATAGTAAAAAGATTAGATCTCATGCAGACAAAATGATAGAAGAATTAGATATTAGATGTACAGGCCCCAGTCAATATACTAGATTCTTATCTGGTGGAAATCAACAAAAGGTATGCATCGCCCGTGCTCTAACTCTAAATCCAGATATACTAATGGTATCAGAACCTACCCGTGGTATTGATATAGGTGCTAAAAAATTGGTTTTGGATACTTTAGTTAAATTAAATAAAGAACTTAATATGACTATAATAATTACCTCTAGTGAATTAGCTGAATTAAGACAAGTTTCAGATAGAATTGCCATCATTGCAGAAGGAAAAGTTCATGCTATACTTCCACCTGATGCATCAGACGAAGCTTTTGGTTTGGCCATGGCTGGAGAAGATATAGATAAGGTGGTGGGTTAAATGGATTTTAAGAAGATATATAAAAAAATAGGATTTCCTAGATTGATAATTTCGGCCTTTTTAATAGTCTTATTAATTGCAGCTGCTATGCTGGATATTCCACTATCAGGAATATGGAAAGATATATTTACAAGATTTGGTATGAATGCCATTTTGGTATTAGCTATGGTTCCTTCTATCCAATCTGGTATAGGAATTAATTTCAACTTACC
The DNA here is from genome assembly GCF_032104385.1 of Tissierella sp. Taxonomy (GTDB): domain Bacteria; phylum Bacillota; class Clostridia; order Tissierellales; family Tissierellaceae; genus Tissierella. The sequence continues at coordinate 97,781 of NZ_DAMCHJ010000009.1, read as the reverse complement.
TCTCGGAGTAATATTTGGACTTATTGGTGCTTTAATTAGTATTGAGCTTGGACTCACTGGATGGACTAGTTTTTTTGTAGCTTTAGCTATTGCAATTCCTTTAGCAGTTGTAGCAGGCTATCTTTATGGTCTAATGCTCAATAAAGTAAAAGGACAGGAAATGACTGTAGGTAACTATGTTGGTTACTCAATAGTATCCTTTATGTGTATATTTTGGCTTGTAGCTCCCTTTAGAAATCCAGAATTAACTTGGGCAATGGGAGGATCAGGACTTCGTGTTACACTTTCCTTAGAATCTTCAATGGCTGGTTTACTGGATAAATCTTTAAATCCAGAATGGCTGCCAGAATGGTTAAAAATTATTCCAATTGGATTGATACTATTCTTTGCCTTATTAGCTGGCATAGTTTGGATATTCTCTAAATCCAAAAGAGGTACTGCTATGAAAGTAGCTGGAAGTTCCGAAGCCTTTGCAACCTCCAATGGTGTAAATGTTGATAGACAAAGACTCTTAGGTATAGTCCTATCTACTGTTCTTGCCGCTATTGGCATTATAGTTTATAGTCAATCCTTTGGTTTTTTACAATTATATAATTCACCTCTTTACGTAGCACTTCCTGCTGCTGCTTCAATATTAATAGGTGGTGCAACTTTGCAAAAGGCAAAAATAATCCACGTAGTAATTGGTACTTTTTTATTCCAAGGATTACTTGTTGTTGCTCTTCCTGTAATCAATATTTTATCAGAAGGAAGTATGGCTGAAATAATAAGAATAATCATTAGTAATGGTATTATCTTATATGCACTAACTAGAAAGGCAGGTGACGCAGCATGATGGTTCCAATAGTATTTTTAGCAATATGCGTAGTTGGCTTCTTCTTATCCGGTTTGCCACTTAACTTTCTTTTTAATGAAATGATCTTTAGACTATCGAGAAACCTAATATTAGTAATGTCTCTTATAATCCCTGTTATAACTGGAATGGGACTAAACTTTGGTATAGTTCTAGGGGCTATGGCTGGACAAATAGGGCTTATATTTATAATTAACTATGGTATAGGAGGAATTGGAGGACTTTTAATTGCAATATTAGTTTCCACTCCTGTAGCTATATTCCTAGGTTATTTAGTTGGAAAAGTTTTAAACAAGGCCAAGGGAAAAGAAATGATAACTTCCATGATATTAGGATTCTTTGCCAATGGAATATATCAATTGATATTTATAGTATTAGCTGGTAAAGTTATACCCTTTAGTAATCCAAATATGTTAATGTCTACAGGTGTTGGTCTTAGAAATACAATTGACTTAAATATTGTAAGAAAATCCTTAGATAATTTAATCTTTAAAGACATAACATCTTACCCTATAGTTACACTAATTATGACTGCATTATTATTTGTAGCACTATATTTCTTCCTAAAAACAAAATTAGGTCAAGAGATGAGAGCAGTAGGGCAAAACATGCATATAGCCAGTGTTTCAGGTATCAATGTAGATAAAACTAGAATCATTGCCATAATAATTTCCACAGTATTAGCCGCTTGGGGACAAATAGTATATCTACAAAACATGGGTACATTAAATACGTTTAGCAACCATGAACAAGTAGGACTTTTTGCAGTAGCCTCTCTCTTAATAGGAGGAGCATCTGTAAATAAAGCTTCTTGGAAAGAAGCTTTAATCGGAACATTCCTATTCCACTTGTTATTTATCATATCACCATTGGCTGGTCAAAATCTAATGGGTAATGCTCAAATAGGTGAATACTTTAGAGTATTTATCGCTTACGGAGTTATAGGTCTTGCTCTTCTACTTCATGCTTGGGAACAAAATAAGGCTAAGACTCAGTTATCAGATATTTAAAAAAATTAAATTATTAATTGTTAATTAGCTATAAAAATCCTCTTTTAAAAGGAGGATTTTTATATTTATATTCACATTCTAATGGTCTTAATTTAGAACTAACAATTAATAATTCCTACACGATTATTTTTTTCTTGTGCATTTAATTCTATAATAGTATATAATATACTTTGGTAAAGAATTATTTGTAATATATCTTAGGAGGAATTATGCAGAGTTTTACTTATAAGCAAATACAAAAAATTGACAAAACTGCAACTAAAAAGTTGTTAAAATATATATCAGAGGAAATACAATATGAGAGCATATTAGACACATTAGAATTTTTTTATCCCGATTTTGGAGAACAGAAATATACAATAGCCTTTAATGTATGGATAAGTATAGATTTCATTGGAAGAAATGGAAAAACTTTTATTGAAAAATTTCTTGAAGAAAAATCAGATACATTAACGCCTCAAGAAAGAGAAATTCTAATACAAAGAAATAAATCTAATGTATCACTATTTGAAGTGATTAATACTCATAAAGAATTCATTGAAGTTCAAGATTTACTTCAAAATAAAATTTATAAACTATTAGAACCTGAGCTAGCTTCTAATATGTCCGTTGGGGACTTTGCTTTTGCTAGAATTGGAAACTTATTAGGTCATCATACTTTTATAGGAGATATTAGTCATCTGCCCTCATCTGTTAAGCCTATGTTTTTAGAAGAAGTATTCTTTGATTTTAACCATTTGAGATTAAAATTACCATCTCTTACTATTAAGGAATATTTAAAAAAATATAGTATAAATCTATATAAAATTTATACTAATTGTGTTCTTGAAGCAATTGAAATGGATGAAGATATTTTTTCAATATTTTATGATGAATTAGATGAATTTGAAGCATATCTTAAATTGAAACTACCTAAAATAGCTGTAAAAAAATATATATCAAACCTAATGGATTTCTTTGAATACTATCTTGCAGATGAAGATTTAACTTTATATGACCTTGATAAAATAGATTTCCATGCTTTTTTCAAAAATGCCATAGAAGATGGATTTATAATATCTCAAGATGACTTAAACTCTTATATAACCACCTTTAAAAATTACTTAGGATTTCTAAGTAATAGAGACTCAGAATATAAAGAAATATATAAAGAACTTTTAGATATAAGCAAGGCTAGATTTGATTTCATAAATCAATTGAAATTAGTCAAATCTCCCTTTGTAATAGATAGGGAATTATCTAATACTATAGCAAACTTTCTAAATGAGGACGCCATATCCCTTATAATGGATTATGATAAATTCATACTTTATGTACTGGATAGACCATTGGATTTAACAGAAAAAAATAAATATATAAAAAGAAAAAACCTTTTAGAAATAAACCAAATATTGGAACTCTCTAATTATGTAGCTAAAGTGTCACCTAATCAAAAAGATTTTCCTATTATTCATATGTTTTACAGACTCTCCCTTAATCTAGGGTTACTTTCAATTAGTGGTAATAGTCTATCTGTCACTAATAAAGGTAACAACTATTTAAGATTAAGAGATGAAGACAAATATACTCTGTTCTTCAAGTATATTTGGAGCAATGAATTTATGTCGGAGATCTGCAGTATAGAAAACTCAAAGATATTGGATAAGTCAAAAAAAGATTTATTGAAGCTGCTTTCATCTTTAAATGAAAATATAAATTATGAAATCACTGGTATATTGCCTAAATTCTCCAATAATCTTAAATTTTTCTTTGTATTATATATATATTTACAGTATCTAGGAATCATCAAATGTAATCTATATCCAAATTATGAGATAAAAGTAACCTCATTAGGAAAAATCATTCTAGAATTTATGGAATCAAGAAATAACGAAAAACATGAATGTAGTATAATAAATTTAGAATCATTTAGAAAAAGCAGATAAATTTATCTGCTTTTATTTTATGCTGTTAAAAAACTATCCTCATCTTTTATTAAATCTGCTACTTGAGATATAATATTTTGAAACTCCAATTCATCTAATTCTAAATTATCCAATGCCATAGGAGATAATCCATAAGATAGACCGTCAAGTCCAAGTCCTACTCCCATCATCATAGTAATAGCATCTGCAACATGAACTATGGAAACTAAAAGTGGATTTATAGTTGCCAATTCTGGACTATGATGATAACCAATTGCCTCTACTAGTTTCTTAGGAAGAAGCCATTTTTCTGCCACTTTTTCTCCCACCTCAGCATGTCCAAAACCCAATACTTCCTTTTCCGCTTCTAAGAAGGATATATTATTTTCTTCCATCTTTGATAATACCTCCATATATTCCCTCTCCATATGTTGGTTTAAAATTGTCTTCCCAATATCCCTAAGAAGTCCAGCAATATAAGCCTCTTCTGGATTAGGATATTTTATGGTTTTAGCAATAAATCTTGATATTATAGCACAAGTTTGAGATTGAGACCATAGTTCATTTTCTTCTAAGGAATATCCCTTTAACTCCTTTGTTAGATATGTCCTTACTGTAGAAGCAAGGGCTATGCCTTTTATTGCCTGAAATCCTAATAAAACAGTAGCCTGAGATACAGTAGAAATTTTCCTTGCATAACCATAATACGCAGAGTTAGCAAGTCGAAGAATTTTAGTAGTTAAAACCTGATCTTGTAATATTACCTTCTCTATATCATGTACTGTAGAATCTGGATCATCAGTTAATGCTATTATCTTATTTATAATTTCTGGTAAAACTTTTATATCTTCCACTTTATTGACTATATAATCTAAAGTAAGTTTCGACATATTAATCTCTCCAATCATAATTACCTTTTTATATAATTATACCCGAAATTACTCAAATACGACATAGTTATAAAGGCTCAAAAAGTCTTGCGACAGGATGCGACAAGTGCACAATTCTCCTGTGGTAATCCCAACTAAAACACAACTGTCCTAGTTACCAACGATTATCTACCTTTATCTCATTTAAAATAATTTTAATACCAGGATTTTTTATGCTATTATAAACTTTATCAAAATCTTCTTTTCTATCATTATAATCTTTCTCTCCTCTTAAAAGCCTATCTAAGTATTCTTTAAATATTAGATGTTCCTTGTGGTCTTTATCTAATTTATTTAATATTTCTATACCTTCTATGAGTTTTTCTTTACTCATAAATGTAAACTTAATATTTTCATCTTTAATCCTTTCCAGGATTCTTTCATATTTTTTAAGGTAAAGGTCTATATAAATAATATCTCGATTTACATAATCATAATCTATAAGGATAAAATCCTCTCTAGCTTTTTCATATTCCCCTATTGCCCTATAATATGCTCCTCTTTCTAAATAATAGTCATCAGTTCTATAATTTTCAGGAATCATATCAAGCAGTTCAGCTGCAACCTCCTTATTTTCCCTATAATCCTTTGAACCCATCTGCCTTAGTATCAGTAGCATCAAATCCACATCACCTGTTATATTGTAAATTCTCTCTCCATAATCAATGGCATTAGAAATATTTTTTGTACCCTTTCCCCAACCAAACATATTAAATTTGGATAAATATAATAGTGCTTCTATATTGTCTTTGTCTTCTAAAAGTAGATTTTCATAATATCCTACAGCCTTTTCGTATTCTTTCTTCACTATTAGCTTTTCTCCTGCTGTTAATTTTCCTTCTATCTTAATACTTGGAACATTTTCATAGCGGCTCGTCATGGGAACACTGCTGCTTAACATATTTCCATCTTTATCATAAGCACTGACTATAATAGGAATCCTTGTTTCCTCATGTATATAACCCATTATAGCCTCAGGGTTTACAATTTCATTATCATCCATGGAGTATCCTGTAGGAGAATTCTTCAGCATTTCTATATTAAATACTGCCTTATTTCCTTTTATCTTATCTTTTCTATTTTCATCTGTTATGGATACAGTCATACTAAAGTCATTATCAATTACAACTGCTCGAACCATATAATAATCCGCCTCATTTACCTCCTCCCATTTTACCTCAAATTTATTACCTTCTACTAATTCCTCTGGCTTTGGACTAATTATCTTCATAGGAGTTTTAAATTCAAAGTCAAATTCTATATTATCTGATACTTCAAGATTATATACATTTTTTGTCAAATATGCCTTATTAAAGAATATGGCAGTTCCTATTCCTATTCCTAAATCATATCTTCCTTCTTTTATTCCGATGGTTTCATAGTATCCATCTTTATCCGTTATGGCTATAAAATCTATTCCTCGGGAAGCATATCCTTGATTTGGATATTGCAAATATATTTCCACAAAGGGAATACCTACACCATCGGCAGTTACCCTTCCCTTTATCTTATTTTCTCCCTTATTAAAATCCAGATTCTCTAACCAGTTTTCCCTTCCATCTGGCACAGTACTACCAAAGAAACTAGTTCTATGTTGCCAACCAATTTCACTTGCCTTATTATAATATTCCAAGGACTTATTAAAATCTTCCTTAACAAATTCTATATGTCCCTTTAGAAAATAATATATATAATCTATGTCAGCATTTCCCAAAACAAAGGTACTTATCAGCTCTTCTGCCTTATTATACTCTCTATTGACAAAATAATTATATCCTTCATAAAGAATAGATATATCTTTTGTTTTCTTATAGTCTTCAAACCTTCCCCAGTCTATCCATTTTTTTAAATTATCACTATCTCCTAGATAAATATAAGAATCTAATATACCTTTATATGCTAAGGTATAATAATCACTCTTTGGATAATACCTTATTATCTTTTTATATTTATCTATAGTATTATTTATAGTAGTATAGTCTAAAGTTTTTTCTCCCAGATGCATACCCATCATTATATTATATCTACTGAATCCATTCATCGTACTTTGAGCACCCTTATATAATGCCTCATCTTTTCTAAGGGCAATGGGATACCTCAAATAATAATCATATAGTTTTTCTGCAATTTCCGGCTTGGAACTACTAAAGTAGTTAGCCAACTCTATATTAGCAAAAGGAACTATTCCAAAGATACAAAACACTACTACTAAAGATGATAAAATCAATGTCTTTACTTTTACCTTAATTTTCATGTCTTGGATTCACCCTCCTCTCATCTCTAATTATCATCTGAGATGAACCAATATCTACTATCCTTATATTTTCATTTCTTATCATCAAATTCTTTGGGACTCCTACCACAATAAATAATATTGCAAAACCTGCCACCATTGGTACAAGAGGCAATTCTATTTCTTTATTTAAAAAACCCCTTATTTTATCTCTTAGGGTTTTCTTTCTATGAATTAATATTCTATCCTTTAGTCCTTGAGTAAATTCCATATCTCTTGTTTCATCTTCCATTATTATCTTCAGTTCACTACCTAATCTGTCTTTATCCATTAAATTCTCCTCCTCTCTCAATGGCATTCCTTAGCAATATCCTTCCCCTACTTAATCTGCTTTTTATAGTTCCTTCCTTTTCTTCTAAAATTTCAGCTATTTCTTTGATTGATAGTTCTTCAAAATAAAATAATATTAGAATTTCCTTATATATATGATTTAGGCTAAATAATTCCCTCTTTAAAATTTCTCTATCAATAGAATCAAATACCTTCTTCTCTACTCTCTCATTGCCTTCCATTGTATCTTCATATATAATAAAATCTTTTCTAGATTTCAGCTTATCCTTGCATAAATTCAATGCTATTCTATAGAGCCAAGTATATATAGAACTATTCTCCATAAAAGAATTTATATGTTTAAATACTTTTAGGAAAGTATCTTGTACTATATCCTCAGCATCCTTTTCATCCTTGAGGATTAGGCAGCAAGTTTTTAATAGCCTATTTCCGTAGTTATCCAGAAGTTCTATATATGCTTCTTCATTCCCTTTTTTTAGTTTTCTTATAAGTTCTTTTTCTTCATCTCTAGCCACCTTAACCCTCCTTTACTATTTAGACTACAGTATTGTAAAAAGGTTGCGTGTATATATAAATAGTATATAATATATGTTGAATACATTAAAGAATTAATGGGGGGATGTAAGTGGAAAATTTAAAATTAGATGACTTTACAAAATACAAGTTTTTATCAGGTATCAGATTTTCACCAAATGGTAAAAATCTAGGCTTTATACTACATAGAATGGATGTAGCAGAAAATAAATATCTATCTAATATCTATATCTATAATGAAGAAAAGAAATCAGAGTTTAAATTGACATCCTTAGATGAAGAAAGCTCTTTTATATGGAAAAATAATAATACAATTCTTTTCCCTGCCATAAGAAATAAAAAAGATAAAGAAAGAAAAGATGAATTTACAACTTATTATGAAATCAATATAAATGGGGGAGAGGCTAATAAGGCCTTTGAAATCCCACTCAAAATAAATTCTCTTGAAATCCTAGATGAAGATAATCTTTTAATAACTGCAACCTTTGACCCTAATCTTCCAAATATTAAAAATTTATCTGGTGAAGAAAAGGAAAAAGCTATAAAAAATATGGAAGAAAATAAAGACTATGAAGTTTTAGACGAAATACCTTTTTGGTCAAATGGCATAGGATTTACAAATAAAAAAAGAAATAGACTTTATATCTATAATTTAAAGAGCAAAATCCTTAACCCTATTACAGATGAATTTACAGAAGTAGAAAGTGTCAGACTCAATAAAGATAAATCTAAAGTCCTTATAGTTGCCAGTTCATATATGGATAAAATGCAATTAAAATCTGATTTACATTTATATAATATTAAAGAAAACAAACTAGAAAAATTAACCCATGAAGATATTTTTAGTTACTTTTCTGCTGATTTTCTTGAAGATAAAATAATCTTTACAGGACATAATATGAAATCCTATGGAGTTAATGAAAATCCACATTTCTATCTAATGAATTTAGATGGTACCAATGCCAATAAAATATCTAATAATAGTTTTGATTATAGTATTTGGAATTCTGTTGGCTCTGACTGTAGATATGGCAGTTCTAAATCTATAATAGTAGATGGAGAGCATCTATACTTTATAACTACTGAATTAAATAACTCTTACATCAATAGAATAAATAAAAATGGAGACATAGAAAAACTAACTACAAATAATGGCTCCATAGATGGATTTGATGTATTAAATGGAAATATAAAATTTATAGGTCTTAGGGGACTTAGACTTCAAGAATTATATAGTTTAGAAGAAAATAAAGAAGTCCAGTTAACTAAATTTAATGAATGGGTAATAAATGAAAAAAAATTGTCTGCTCCTGAACATCTAAGATTTGAAGCGGATGGAGTGACTATTGATGGATGGATAATGAAGCCTGTAGATTTTGAAGAAAACAAAAAATATCCGGGAATATTAGATATCCATGGCGGTCCAAAAACCGTCTATGGTGAAGTATTTTATCATGAAATGCAATACTGGTCCAATGAAGGCTATGTAGTATTTTTCTGTAATCCAAGAGGTTCTGACGGAAATGGAAATGAATTTGCAGATATAAGAGGTAAATATGGTACTATAGACTATGATGATTTGATGAAATTCACAGACGTAGTCCTTGAAAAGTATCCTTTTATAGATAGAGAAAGAATTGGCGTTACTGGCGGTTCTTATGGTGGTTTTATGACTAACTGGATAATAGGTCACACCAAAAGATTTAAGGCTGCTGCATCTCAAAGGTCTATCTCTAACTGGATTTCTAAGTTTGGAACTACAGATATTGGATATTATTTTGTAGATGACCAACAAGCCGCTACACCTTGGTCTGATGTAGAAAAACTTTGGTTCCATTCTCCCATTAAATATGCGGATAAAGTAGTTACACCTACTTTATTTATTCATTCTGAGGAAGATTATCGTTGTTGGCTACCTGAAGGTATTCAAATGTTTACATCTTTAAAATATCATGGTGTAGACTCTAGACTAATTATGTTTAGGGGAGAAAATCATGAACTTAGTCGCTCAGGAAAACCAAAACACAGAATTAGAAGATTAGAAGAAATAACCAATTGGTTTAATAAATATTTAAAATCCCCTATCCAACATTAAAAAATAACTTCAGTTTTTGGTGCCTGGCACCAAAAACTGAAGTTATTATTATTTATTCCCTATATCCTAAACTTACTAATAAGAGCCTGAAGCTCTTCTGCGATACGTGCTAATCCTTGGCTAGCGTTTGAGACTTCTTCAATAGCTGCCGCTTGCTCCTCCATAGATGCTGAAGCTTCCTCTGTTCCTGCTGCATTTTCCTCAGCAATAGATGATAGATTTTGCATTAAATCTACTAAAGTATCTTTGTTTTCCTGCATAGTTTCTACTGATTGTGTAATCTTATCAATTACATCTCCAGAAATTTCTATAGAAGATGCTATCATTCGGAATTTTTCTTCTGTCTGTTTAACACTTGTTGATTGGGATTCTGTTATCTTTTTTGCTTCTTCTATACTATCTACCGCATTCTGGGATCTTATCTTTAGTTCTTGAATAACCTCTTTAATTTCGTTTGTAAAATTATTAGACTGTTCTGCAAGTTTTCTAATTTCTTCTGCTACAACTGCAAATCCTCTACCATGCTCCCCTGCCCTAGCAGCTTCAATTGCTGCATTAAGTGCCAATAAATTAGTCTGTTCCGCTATACTTTGAATCATTGTGCTAGCACTTTCTATCTTTTCTGCACTTTCATTATTTCCTAATATAATATTATAAATATCTTCAGTTGTCTCATTGGTTCTTTTGGTTTTTTCTATTAACTCTTTTAGTATAAAAAAACCTTCATCTTTTTCTTTATTGATTTCTTCTGCTGCTGCATTTAATTCTACAGTATACTTCTCATTTTGTTCCAATAATCTTCCTAATACTTCTACATTAGATGCAGAAGTTTCTGTTTCTTGGGCTTGCTCTCCTGCTCCTCTTGCAATTTCTTCAATAGTTCTTGCCACTTCCTCCGAAGCAGTTCCTGTTTCTTGAGCTGTTGCAGTTAGTTCCTCAGCTGTTGCTGATACTGTCTGCGATGCTTGAGTAATATTGGATAAAAGCTCTACTATATTCTGCTGCATTATATTCAATGCCTCGGTAGCAGTTCCAATCTCATCTTTTCGCATTGAATATTTATTTACATTATTGTTTTCATCAAATGAAAAATCATATTTCGATAATCTTTCTAAAGTTATTGTAACGTCACTAATGGGCTTTGAAATAGTCCCGCTAACAAAGTAAGTAATAATAGCACCTATAAATATTCCAATTAATGATAGCAAAGCTAACTGTTTTTTCATAGTATTTACTTCACTTAATATCTCATCAGCTTTAATACCTATTACCATTATCCATGGAGTGCCTTCAATAGGTGCAAAACCTACTATCTTTTCCACTCCCGTAAAAGTTTTATATTCTCCGCTACCTATTTCCCTCATTAGCATCTTATTTTCTGTAAGTTCTGCTAATTCCTTATTTTCATCACCGTGTTCTATAAAGTTAAATTGTTCAATAACCAAGTCTATATCTTCATCTGCTACAACTGTTCCTTCTCCATTAATTATATAGCCACCCCCTGTTTCCAAATATTTAATTTCATCTGTGGCTTTACTTAATCCAAGAGCATCCATTACTCCAACCAATACACCAGTTTGTTCACCTTCTAAATAAATTGGCGATGCAAATACAATAACGGGCTGACCCGTATCCTTACTCATAATTACGTCTGATACGACACTCTCACCTTTCATTGCTCTTGTAAAATAATCTCTGTCACTAATACTGGATTTTGTGCCTTTACTATTCAATTCACTACTATTTCCATCTCTATCTGCAAAGACAAAACTAATATAACCTGTTCTCTCCGCTTCCTTTTCCCAAAATGAAATTCTCCTCTCTAAGGGGATTTCTTCATCGAATATTATTGGATTCTGTGCAAGTCCTTGAATATATTCAATTTCTTCATCCATCTTTACTTGTATGTACTTTGCATTTACCTCTGCTATACTTCTTAAACTATAATGAGCATTTTCTACTAAATTATTGCCCATTGTTTTGATTGATATAAAACCTAGCACTACTGTTAGTATAAATATAATTGATGTAAATATAAGTACTAATCTTGATTTTATTGATTTCATCCTATTGCCTCCTATTCTGTAATTTAAACTAAAATTTTGATTTAATGGTTGTCTTTTCATGTTATTAAATCAAGATGAATCTGTATAAAACCTCACTGTAATAATATCGACAAATTTCTACTTTACTTTATACAATAATCTCCAATAATATATTCTCTCCTATTTATTCTTGCTTTCGCCAATTGTTGTTTAAATATGTATTTATATGGTAAAATAGTAATACATATAATCAGGAGGTGCCTATCTTGTTAAATTGGCTAGATAGATATGATAATAGATATGCAAGATTTTTAAAGGAGCTTTTATTTCGAATGAAAGATGACAGTGTAACTGCAATAGGCGCACAGTTATCATATTTTTTGGTATTATCTGCTTTTCCATTTCTTATTTTTTTCCTAAATATATTAAGCTATACACCTATTGCTAGGGAGGATGTATTACATAGCATAATAGTATTATTGCCTTTAGACACCCAAAGATTAATTTCTACTTTGCTAATTGAAACAATAGTCACCAGTAATGAAACTTTACTTTCTTTAAGTGCTATAACTGGTATCTGGGCTGCATCAAAAGGCATCATGGCACTTATTCGAGTTCTGAATAAGGCCTATGATGTAGAAGAAACTAGGTCTTATCTTGAATTAAGAGGGATAGCCATATTATTTACCATAGCATTATTAGCTTTACTTGTTATGGTGCTTCTTACTTTAGTTTTTGGTGAAGTTTTAGGCAATAGACTATTTGATTTCCTTGGTATTACCAAAACATTTATCTCCTTTTGGAAATATTTTAGGGTTATTATATCTCTATGTTCTATGATTTTTATATTTACTTTATTATATAGATTTGTCCCTTCTATTAAAAATAGTAATAAAATTAGTCTTAAACATTCATTGCCTGGTGCCATATTTACATCTCTAGGATGGATAATTACATCAACTATATTTTCCTATTATGTAAATAATTTTGGCAACTATGGAAAAACCTATGGCAGTCTAGGAGGTATAATAGTCCTACTAATATGGCTTTATATAAGTAGCATAATTATAATTATGGGCGGAGAAATAAATGCCACATTAAAATTTTTAGATAGTTAATAAAAAAACTGTTAAATCTATTTCTTTGGGTATATATTCATATATAGTTTAATAAATTGCTGTGTACAAAAACGAAAAAACTCTAGGGGTGATTCTTTTGAATAAAAAAAGAGTAGTTATAGTTGATGATTCTTCTTTTTCAGTTGTACTTATTAGAGATATTCTTGAAAAAAATGGATTTGAAGTAGTTGGACAAGCTGGTTCCCTGGAAGAAGTAATTTCAGTAATATCGGAAACAAGACCAGATATAGTCACCATGGATGTAACTATGCCTGGTACTGATGGATTTGAATGCACAAATGAAGTATATAAAATTGATAATAATATTAAAGTTATAATGATAAGTGCTATGATGGATGATGAAATATTAAACAAAGCAAAAGAACATAAGATTAATGCCTATGTTCAAAAACCAATTGATGAAGACAAACTTATTCTAGCTATTAAAAGAGTTATAAATGATGAAAATGATTTTAAACTTTTTCAAAATTCATACTTACCTGTATTTAAAGAAACCTTTGCAGATGCTTTAACCAAAATGACCAAAACAATTCCTGCTTTTGAGGAAGAATTCCTTTCCAACGATCTGCTACAATCAAAAGGGGTATCCATAGTCATTGGCATCATTGGCAAGTACTCTGGTAGAATGATATTAGATATGTCTATTGAAACAGCCACTGCTTTATCTACCAAGGCTCTAAAGAGAAATATTTCTAATTCAAAAGAGGTTATAGCTACTATAGGAGAATTTACAAACATTGTATCTGGTAATGCCTGCTCTATATTGAATAGGCAAGATAAATTATTGAGTCTACGAGTTTCTCCCCCTTCTGTTTTTTATGGTGATAATTTAAATATATCTTCTGCAAAATTTAAAACCTCCTTATTGAAAATTTCTACTGATTTTGGAATCATATTGTTAAATGTAGGTTTTAGCAATGGTGGTGATGTACAATGGATGTAAAATACGTAAACCCTTTTCTATCATCATTTAAAAACGTAATGCCTCAAATAGGATTTGAAAAAGTTGAAAGAGGAAAAGTAAGCATCAAAGAAAAAGATTTAATTACTAGTGGCGTACTAACAATCGTAGGAATTGTAGGAGATTTAAAAGGAAATATTCTTTATTCATTGGATACAAATAGTGCAAATCAAATTGCTTCTAAGATGATGATGGGTATGGAAATAGATGAATTTAATGAAATGGCACAAAGTGCATTATCTGAACTGTCTAATATGCTTACAGCCAACGCCAGCATTGAATTTTCTAATATGAATATTAATATGAATATTTCAACTCCAACTCTTATGTATGGAGAAAATATTAGAACAGCCTTCAACACGCCTAAAGTTTTATGCGTAGAGATTTTAGTAGATAATATACCAATAGAAGTAATTATATCAATCAATTAAGATTAAGGGGGATAAATCCCCCTTTCACTTGATATCTTTTAAACCACCCTCTCAATATCTTCTGTAGCTCATTTATTAATTCATTTGCATCCTTTCTTATTTACTATCCTTGATATAATGATCAATAAAATCCTCTATTGAGACAATTCCTACAACAACATCATTATCTAAGACCGGTAAAGCTATAATATCATGGTTTCTCAATCGCTTAGCTACTTCTAATATATCTTCTTCTACATCGGCTTTTATAACTTTTTTAATCATTACCCATTCTACAGGGCAACTTTCATAATGTCCTGGTTCCATTAAAAAACGATAAATATCTGCCTTAACTATTATTCCCATTAGATGATTTCCTTCATCAACAATAGGCGCGCCATTTACATTTTCATTTTTCATGATTTCTAATACCCTACTAACAGTATCACTAGGTTTAACTGATATTACTGGTGATTTCATTATTTCTCTAACTTTCATAATCTTATTCTCCTTTCAAAGTTTATTATTTAATATTTACCCATTTATTTTATTATTCTTCCTCCATGTACTACTTTATAAGGGATAATATCTATACCTGCAATCCTTTTATCCAATATAAAAATCATTGGATAATTAATTTTTCCCAGAATATGCCGATAAATATAATAGAGGTGATGATGATGAAAATTGAAAATACACAACCAACTAAACCTATAGTTCAATCTGAAAAAGTAAAGCCTGTGAAAAAAATCCAGGTAAAATCTGAAGTAAAAGAAACTCCAGCAGCAATTTATGAAAAGACAGAAAATAAGACATCTCATGTTTATGATAAAAATACAATTACTAAATTAAAAAGAGATAGCCAAGAGGCTCATGCTCAATTAATCCGATTAGTACAAGAAATGCTCAGACGTCAAGGAAAGACCATTGACCTACTAGGTGAAGATGATATTGTAGAAGTAGACGAGACTGCAAGATTAGAAGCACAAGAGTTAATTGGACCTAATGGCCCTCTTGGTGCAGAAGCAGTAAGCCAAAGATTAGTAGATTTTGCAATAGCATTATCAGGTGGAGATAAATCAAAAGCAGAAACCCTTAGATCTGCCATAGAACAAGGCTTTAAGGAAGCAGAGAAAGTTTTAGGAGAACTACCTGAAATATCAAAGGAAACCTATAAATTAACTATGGAGAAATTTGACGCTTGGGTAAATGAAGAGTAATAGTATATAATAAAGGGACAGGTTTTCCGTTTCATAATTTCAACGGAAAACCTGTCCCTTTATTTCAATTTTTATAAAATACATTATATCCTTTATATGTCATATATACATCTGCTTTGCTTGCGATTTCATAGGGAGCGTGTACACTTAGTAGAGGTACTCCACAATCTACTACTTCCATTCCATATTTTGCAAGGATATAGGCAATAGTTCCTCCGCCGCCTTGGTCAACCTTACCTAACTCTCCCATTTGCCATACTATATTATTATCATTGAATATCTTTCTAATTTTACCTAGATATTCAGAGTTAGCATCATTACTTCCACCTTTTCCCCTAACACCAGTATATTTTACTAATGTTATTCCATTACCTATGAAAGGTGAATTCTTTTTATCTAAAACTTCAGGATAGTTAGGATCAAATCCAGCCAATGTATCAGCTGAAAGCACACAAGAACTTGCCAATGCTCTTTTTACCATAAGCTCGGAATACTTTTCTTCTGTAAGATCTATTAATTCTGAAACCATATTTTCAAAGAACATTGATTCCATACTTGTATTTCCTACACTTCCTATTTCTTCCTTATCTACAAATAAAGAGACTGCTGTTTTATTTGGAGCTTCTATATCTAATATTGCTTTTAGGGAAGTAAATACACAGACTCTATCGTCTTGTCCATATCCTCCAACCATTGATCTATCTATACCTACATCTCTTGATTTACCTGCAGGAACTATTTCAAATTCTGCAGTAGTAAAATCCTCTTCTATTATTCCATATTTTTCATTTAGTATATTTAATACATTTAATTTAACTCTTTCGCTTAATTCTCCATCTTTATATGGAATACTCCCTATTAAAACATTTAATCCTTCTCCCGTAATTCCTTCATCCATTTTCTTTGTCATTTGATCTTTTGCTAAATGTGGAAGTAAATCAGTTATAAAAAATACTGGATCATTTTCATCTTCCCCTATAACAATATTAATTTTTTCTCCATCTGATTTTACTACAACTCCATGTAAAGCTAGTGGTAATGTTACCCATTGATATTTTTTAATTCCACCATAGTAGTGAGTTTTAAGTAGTGCAAAATCCGATTCTTCATAAAGTGGGAATTGCTTTAAATCTATTCTTGGAGCATCTAAATGAGAACCAATTATATTCATGCCTTTTTCAAGCTTTTCTTTTCCTAACACAAATAATGCAACAGCTTTATCTTTATTATTTGCATAGATCTTCATTCCTGGAGTTGGTTTGATACCTTTTTCTCTTATTTCATCAATTGATATATATCCCTTTTCTCTTGCTACTCTTATGATTTCCATTGCCCCTTCTCTTTCAGTCTTACTTTTATCCAAAAAGGTTTTATATTCTTCATTTATAGCAAAAGCCTTTTCTTTTTCAATTTTATCTAGGGTATCCCATACATTTCTCCATTTGTGAGTTAGTCTTTCCTGTAACTTTTTTCCTTCTGATTTATTAGTCATTTTAATCCTCCCATTATTTATATTTTAAAATAATTTTAACCTTAATATTGGGCATCTCTATTCCTTAACTTTATTCTATATCTCTACTTATATGGAATTTACTCTTTGTACCTACTATTTTATCAACAGCTTCGGAAAGCTTTTCATTATCTATTTTCTTCAGTTTATTTTCTACATAAGAAACATAACCTTCTTCTACTAGACAATTGATACTTTTTAACGTCACTCCTGTTTCTGTTATAATATCTAAAATAGTAGCATCAGGATGTCTCCTAACATAATCTATTATTAAGTCATGCTCTTTTTCAGTTTTTTCAAGACAATCTTCACAATAAGATTTCCCATTTTTCTTAAACATTTTACTACATCTCTTACATATTTCATATGCCATAAAAACACCTCAGATAAATTATACCATATAATGAAAAACAAGGATACTGACTTATTGAATTACTTTTATTAGACTAAAATATACTTTTATTAAAAAGAAATAAAACAAGAGGACATTTCTCTCCTCTTGTTTTATTTCTTTTTTGTTAATTTAATAGTCTAATCTGCACCTGAAATTACTTTATACTGTGCTGCAAGATTACCCCTATTTATATATGTAAGGTATCAACTTTATCCTTTGAAGAACAAAAACAAGCTTTTTTCCCTATCTTTTCTCCCATTTTTACTACAGTTTCCATTTCATTTTTAGAGTTCTCTAAAATATCTTCATCCATGATAATTCTTCCTTGCTCCACACAAACAACAATTGTTGAACCTCCAAATTCAAATCTGCCTTTCTCTTGACCACGATTAACTTTAGATCGTTCATGGTAATTAACAATTTTTCCAACAAGCAATGCTCCTACTTCCATAATAAGTAAATCACCAAAATTGTTACTCTTTAAAATAGAAAATTCTCGAGTATTTTCTTTATAAATGGGAAATATTTCATTAGCAATAGGATTTACTGTATGAAATATACCTGCAATATGATGATTTTCACTCTTGATTCCATCATCTATATAGCAAAATCTATGATAATCATCTACTGTTAACCGAAACAATAGAAGCAAACCACCTTCATATCTGTCAGCAAGTTTCTTATTTCTTAATAAGCTTTCAATTGTGTAAGAAGTATTTTTGATAACAAAACAACTATTTTTATCAATATTATATACGCTGAGTTTACCATCACAGGGTGATATCAAATGCTCCGACCTTTGATCAATCTTTCTCATATCTGCCTTTATTTTTCTGATAAAAAAATCATTGTATGAGGAATATTTCTCCACCTCATAATCTGACATATTAATCTTGTTTTTTTTGATAAATGGTTTAATCAATACTTTGGAAATTGGATGATTAAGTACCTTTCCCATCGCTATTGAAAATTTTGGTTTAATAAGCTGTACTAAAATTATTCTTCCCATTTTGCTGCCATACAAAAATTTTAATATTTTATCTTGGGATTTATTTTGTTTTATTATTATACCATTGCGATCTACGCATTTCATCAGTTCTACCTCTACTTTAATATTTGCTCTATTAGGGGCTCTTCCTTAATAAATCTATTTTTTATATGATATTCCGAAAAAAGAAGTATATCAATTACGGCACAGGCAACTATTATAACTATTAAAGCAAGTTGTTTGTTCGTTGGCTTTTTAAGTTTAAAATTTGTAATAAACAAAGTTCCAACTATGCAAAGAGTCGCCATTAAAACATATTTGATTGTTCCTTGAGGCATTAAAAAGTCAAGAAGAAATACCATAGGCAATATTATTGAAATTGATGTAACAGGAAGACCAAAATAAAACTTATTAGCTCCTTCTTCCTGCTGTTGTCGATTGGTTTCAAGAACATTAAAAAAACCCAATCTAATAACGGCAGCAACACAATAATAAGCGATGATAATTCCACCTAAAACGCCTCGGACACCAAGCACATAGCTTATCATCCCTGGAAAAACGCCAAAACACACAACATCACTTAATGAATCAATTTGAATTCCAAATAATTTCTGATCAGAGGTTCGATCTTTTTTAGTTCTAGCAACTTTCCCATCAAACATATCGCATAGTCCTGATATGGCAAGACATAATATAGCAGTTCTAAATCTGCCATCAATAACCTGGGTCATTCCAAAAACAGAACTCATCAAACCTATATATGTTAATATAACCGTATAATCATAAAACCCTATCATTTCATCTCTTCTTTCATAATCCATAAGATAACCACCTCAAAATAAACAAGGTAATTATCTTATTATAATTTTAAAAATCAATTATTAAACAATATCTTATTATGATACCATCTTGTCCTAACTTTTTCAAGTATTTATTGAAATGATGATAGTGAGTTATTAGATAGGCAAATTTGTCGAATATTTTTCTTTCTTTAATTTATCTATGTTTAAATATCTTTAGTCTCTTACTAACTAAGATATCTTTAAATTGTTGCTATTATACTATTAAAATCTTTCATTATATTTTTGATTTTTTCTTCTCCTATTTCCAATATACTTTTTCCCATTTCCAAATAATATTTATTAAGAAATTCATCTATCCTTTCCTTAAAACTTCCATCTACCTTATTATAAAAGTTACCTAGTACAATAGCTATGGCAATAAAGGGATTTTTTTCTATAAAATTAGCATCTGCTATACCACCAAGCTCGTATTTTTTACAGTTAAATATAGCCCTTACTGTTACTTCTATTTGAAAAGCATAGTCATAAGGTTTAAACATAGAATCACTCTCCAATTCCTTCTTTATTTTTAATTATCTTCTTTTCTTACTTATATTCCTATATTTATTATTTATCCTTTTCCTGCTTTTTATATCTAATATATAGTTTATTATCTTGAAGTTCTTTATAATTAAATGAATTTAAATCAATTATATCTTTTATTTTACCACAATATTTGAACTTTGAAATTATTTTTCAGTCAAAATCAATATGTCATACTTCAAAAAATTGTTTTAAATATATTTATATTCCATACATAAATATAAACCCCTTCCTTTTTTGGTAAAAAAGAAAGGGGTTAGTTGTTATTTTATTTTTGTTAGCTTAATAGTCCAGTCTGCACCTGAACTTACTTTATATTGTGCTGCAAAATTACCCATATTTATAGCAGTGGAAACATTTAGTAAGCTATTATAATAAATCATAGGTTTGCCTTCATCTACATCTCCAAAACTTTCAACAAATGGCATATTGCCTTGATATACTAATTTATCTCCATTAAATATCCCAACCTCAGTTTAAAACTCATAGTATGCGATTAAAATAAAAGTTTCTCAATAACTACTATATGTTAAAAAAAGAGGACATTTCTGTCCTCTTTCTAAATTTCTACTTAACCCTTCTCAAAATTATTTCCTCATGCTTAGATACTTCTTTTTCAATTCTATCTAATTTATCGGCGTTTTGCTTATAGCCATCAAATAATGCTGTTATTTTAGGCATGAGATCATGTTCGATTTTTGTATTTATTTTTGTTACATCTGTCTTTAGACTTCCTACATCTGTCTTTAAGCTTCCCACATCGCCTTTTAGATCTTTAATATCTTTTTCCATGTTATCAAATCTTTTACTAAATTCAATATACATCTTTTCCATTAAATCAAATACTTTCTCATCCAACAGCATCGCCTCCTCTTTTAGATATTATAACATAATCTTCATAATTTATGACAAAAATATTGTCTTTTATATTAATGTTCTATGATAGATTATAATTTAATATCTATAGTTTTTCCTAAATGAGGATTAATGGACTGCTCCATTATTTTTGTATTCAATTCTAGCATTTTAGTTAAATCTACAGCTTGTAATTCTACTGTATTCATCGCCAGCTTCATGACTGAAATACTGGATTGTTTGACTACATTCATTTGACTAAGATTCATTGATAATGCTCCTATGTCCATGATATTGAACCTCCTTTGTGGTATTATAATAAAACTATTAAGATTATAATTTTCTAATTGTGTTCATTAATTTACTATATTTTTTACATTCAACTTTCGACAAAATTCGGGTGGAATTCGCTACTCTTACGAATGACTTACTTTTACTTAATTAAATTTAACTTTTTGCAACAATAATTCTAGCTAAAAAAGGATCTTCTTCTTTGTAAATCGCAAATCCTGTTCCTTTCTGAAATAATAATAATTTATTCATATCACATACTTCTTTTAACTGATTTAATAAATCTACCTCATCTATAAATCTCCTATAATGATTAGAATATATTTTTTGCCTTTCTTCATCTTCCTTAGTTCTAAACTCAGCAACAAAGATATCTCCCTTATCAACATGGCTTGATATCGCCTCTAAAAATGTTCTCTGATTACTCTCATCTATTGAATGCAAGAAAAATCTTGAGTAATACATTATGTTTTTTTGTTTTTGTTTAGCTTGCTCTTTTGCTTTTTTAAATATTTCCGACATTAATATTTTATCTGATATATCAGCTTTTTGAAAGGTTATATTTTTATACCTCTCTTCTTTTATCAATGAATTTGCAAATAAAATTGCTTGTTCTGACCTATCCAATCCTATAACTTCATGTCCCTGTTGCACAAATTCAAAAGAGTCTCTAGCCGATCCACATCCAATATCTAAAATCAAATATTTTTCTTTAATAAAATCATTTATAAAAGAGCAGAATGAAGAAGGTTTTTGTAGCTTTGAATCTAAATAATATTGCTCCCAATATATTTCATTCATATCACTATCTTCCAAAAACCCAATGCTTTTATTTAGTGTTTTCCACTCAAATCCAAAGTCTGGTATCTCCCATCTTTCTCCATATATTTGTTTCAAAACATCTTTATAGCTTTTAGGTATTAAAACATTACTTCCTTGTATAGTTCTCGTTTCTATTTCAAATTTATTTTTCTTACTAATAATTTCTTTACCTATATAGTTGAAAGAAAGCAAAAATTCTAAGTTATCGTTAAACCAAGAGCAATAAATATTAATACTAGCATCTGATTTTGTATTACTTACTTGAATATGTGACTT
Organism: Tissierella sp.; assembly: GCF_032104385.1. Classification (GTDB taxonomy): domain Bacteria; phylum Bacillota; class Clostridia; order Tissierellales; family Tissierellaceae; genus Tissierella. Next base: position 75,576 of record NZ_DAMCHJ010000009.1, on the reverse strand, counting down.
AAAAATTTTTAACTGATATCCTTTCTTTATTAATAACTTTGATATTATTTTAAATTCCTCAACTACTTTATCTTTATTATTTTCCTTAGATAAATATGCACAATCAAAGTTTCCATCATTAGAAATAAAGTTTTTCTCTCTAACAATCCCCAATAAAGTTCCATAACATGCATACAGATCATATGATAAATCATTATTAAATATATCCCTTAGCTCATCATATAGCTTGATAATCTCTTTCCTTAACTCTTCGTTTTCTTTCAAAGATAGTTTTAACTCCCCATTTATATCGAAAACATAACCTTCATTTAATCTCTCTAATAATTTATCAATACTAGAATTACCAGTAGTATCACATTTATAACTCAATCCATATTTATAAATTGGTAAAATATCATCATAAACTGAGATTGTAATCTCATCATTCTTGTTTAAATAATCAAATAAATCCTTTATTAAGAATTTAAAGCCACAATGATTACTGATTATACTCTCGTGTTCAATTTTTCTTACAGCAAAAGTTATTGCTACGGTTTCACCATTTACTTTTAATTCAACCTTTGGAGCTTCTATTATCCCCTTCCTATCATCATTAACAATTACCCACCCTGCAATGGATTCATTAGTTATTTGCTCTACAATCCCTTTGATTTTCATTAGCATTGCCTCCACTTTATTATAATTAGATATTTGACTGTTTTAAATAATTTATTATCTTTAAATAGGACTCATCAATGCTTTCTTCTTTTGTATTTACTTCTATGTTACTATTCTCTGGAAATTCATATTCTTCATCAATTCCAATAACATGCTTTTCTCTCCCAGTTAAAGCTTTCATATAAAGTCCTTTAGGATCCCTTTTTATGCATTCTTCTATTGGACAATTAACATTTATCTCAATATAGTTTTCAATTCTTTCTCTATTTTTCCTTCTAATTTCTTCATATGGAGATATGGCTGCAATCACAACATTTATACCATTATTGTTTAATAACCTTGCCATTGCTCTATATATATTTGCTGCCTTTATTCTTTCTTCTCTAGTGTATCCAAACATTCCACCTATTTCTTCTCTCATAATATCTCCATCTATCAACTGTACCTTTTTCCCACTATCAACCATATACCTTACTATTTTTTCTGCCAATGTACTCTTTCCAGACGCACTTAATCCAACTAGCCAAATTGTATTTCCTATTCTCATGGTGCCTTATCTCCTTAATCTACTAAATTTTCAAAAATGCTGAAATATGAGAAATTATTATGTCAAAATATTTAGCCACTTTTTCAGTATTTTTATTTATTTCATTTTCTTTTGTCAAGTTATTCTCTAATATAATATGAAAATCTCCTAATACAAATCTGCCATCCTGCTCTACATTACCTTCTGATTCAAATACTAGGGTATGCTCCAAATCCCTAATAATAGCCTTATATGTTTTTCCTGGATATATAGATTCAGAATAAACATATTGTTTTCCTTTACCACCTAAAACCATTGGAACTCTTCCATCAAATTCACTAAAATCAAATTCAATAGAAGTTTTATCTAAAATAGTAGGTAGAATATCCACATTTTCCATTAATTCGTCAGATATAGTGGAAGGAATACTTCTTCCCCTAATCATAAAAGGTACTCTCGTCCTAGCATCTCTTAAAATATGATTTCCTTCATCTATGTAAGATTGTCCATGATCTGAAAATAACGATACTAAGATTTCATCATTTGTATACTTGTTTTCAATAAAGTCATAAATTATTTTAAGATAATAGTCTATTCTATTTATTTCATTAACATATCTTTCTATTTTCTTTTCATCATAATCTTTTACCACTGACTTTTTTTCATCTTTCTCAATTATTCTTGAGTCAATGCTATTTATAATTTGATTACTTACTTTGGAAGTTATGCTGTCGTCAATATTATGCAATTCAAAAAATGATAACCAGATAAAATGATTTCTCTCTTTAAATGCTCGCATCTGCTCTAAAAAAGCAAAAATGATTTCCTCTGCTCTAGCCCCCATTGTAGCTGATTGATAAATCATTCTATCAAAACCTTTTATATATCCGTAAGAGGGTGTCTTCCTCCAATTTCCACAAGATTGGAATGTTAAATAGTTATCTTCTTTAAAATAAGTTCCCATTGATTTACAGTTATCACTTATAGTGTGCAATAACTCCGGATGAAAAATTTTATGATTAGCTTGATATTTTCCTGTAAATATAGTAGGTACACTAGCTAATGTCCATTCCGCATTACTGTAGCAATTATTGAATATTGTTCCTTGCTTAAAGAAATTATAAGTATTTGGCATAAGCCTTTCTAGTGAATATTTATCTATTAATTTCTGAGATAAGCCATCTATAAATAAATTCAATATCAATTTTACATCATGTTGCTTATATTGATTTAAATCTAAAGCTTCACCTATTATAAACTTATTACTGCTTTTAATCTTAACCGTTCCTTCACTTCTAATAGGTATATAATAAAATCTATTAGGAGTAAAATCATTGAACTTATATTCCTTGTCGTCTAATATTATAGTTATTGAAGTATCTTTTTCTAAAATAGCTAATGGCAAAACTGATTTGTTTAGATTGCCTAAAATAAATTCTCCACTTTCGTATATTTTTCCTCTCAATGTCTCTGTCTTATACAAGTTCCATAATTGAATAGGATAACTCTCTATTACCTCATCATAATACAAGGGAATATACCCCTCCCCATTTTTATCTTCAAATAATGGCTTTCCAATCCAAGTATCATCATTAGTTTTTAATGGAAATAACTTGTAATTAGGTTGATTAATTTTGGATAAATCAACCCTTTCATCTATCTTTTTAATCCCATTTATTGCGTCCTGTATAATTGTTTCTTCCTCTTTAGTAGTTGCTGCTGATTTTGCAATAATAAAAGCATTAGCTGCTTCTTGATATTTGCCCTTTTCTTGACATATAAATCCTAAGTTATAATTTAAGTCAAAGTTAAAAGGTACCTTATTTAATCCATCTAATACATGTTGTTCTGCTCTATCCATTTCACCTTTTATCATTAACATTACAGTTTCAATAGATATAATTTCTATATCTTCAGGAAAAAGTACTTTATATTCAGCTATTTTTGCTTCTGCATTAACAAAATCCCCTTTTTCAACAAGGTTTCTTATTATCTTTTTTAAGTATTGTGCTTTTTCTATTTTATTAGAAAATATATCCTTGATACTTGATATATTATTTGGGTTCATTATTTACACCTCTTGTATTATATATTAGAAATCTTTTTATAATTTTAATAAACTAAACATCATTCCAAATTGGATTTTTTAATATCCATTCACCGTATTTATCCTTTTGAAATAGTTCTCTATTATAAAACTTATCTACAATTGTCCAAAATTCATTAACTGTATATCCTAAAAACTCACAAAAATCTTCTATTGCTTTTGAATCAAGATTATGATCATGTTTTTTTACTAACTCTATTCCTTCTTCTCTGCTAATGAGCCCATATCTAATAAACCTCGACGCATAATCAGTTGCAGTAGCATGTCCAAACTTTGGATATTTCATCCATGGATGTACTAAATAAGCCCTACTTTCCACCTGATCAAAATCTTCAATGTGATGTTGTCTTTTCCATTCATTATTTAAATCTTTAAAACCATTTTTCTTAGCAAATATATAATTTTGATAACTATTAAATCTTAAAAAATAACTTATATAAATAGGATCTAACTTATTGTTTATATCCTCTATACTTGGTGAATTACATAAAATTAAATCTTTAACAGAAATATTTTCGTCAATAAGTTCATTAAAATCTATATCAGATGCTACACCATTATTTAATTGGTTTCTAGCACTATAAGTTTCTTCTCTATCTACTCCGCCATATTCATAACTAATATTCTCTCCATATACTAACAATGGTGTATTAAACTTAATCGCCATATGCATTGGGTATGTGTATATTAATCTATCAATATACCATGTTGGTTTACCGTATTTTTCAAATGTTTTCCTCATTAAATATTTTTGCAATTTAATATTAGGTTTTAATGATATTATATTACATCCAAATCTTTCTGAAATATTTCTAATATTGTTTTTTCCTGCTTCTGTCATTGGGAAATTATCTTCAACAGATACTAATAACGGATTCATTCCCATGAGCTCTTTCATTACATACACTTGATAATGACTATCCTTTCCACCACTAACTGCTATCATGCAATCATAGCTATCACCATTCATCCCACGATATTTATCACATAAAATCTTTAGCTCCTCATATCTAGCTTCCCAATCAATTCTATCTTTTTGTTCCTCTGCTCTACAAGCTTGACATATTCCTTCATCGTCAAATAAAATTCCTGGTCTTGTGTCTGGCATTACACATTTCTTACAATATTTCATTGATTTAACACTCTCCTTATGTCATACACTATAATTCATTATTTAACATACACTCTGCAACTCTAAAATCATGTTCATCATCAATATCAATGGATCTTGTTTTCTCCATTATATATGCATAACTATCTTCTTTGTAGAAATCTTTATATTTAAGAAAATAATCGACTTTACATAAATAAATAGCACCATTCAATCTATAATACTTAGGTAGTTCTTGCCTCCTAGTCTTTACATCTTTCGGTAAAAATTCTTTCAATGATAATGTTTTATCTAAAGTATTCATGTATAATGGTGAATGCTCTGACTCACAAACACTCACTACTGAATTTGCATTTTTTTTAAATAATAACTCTACAGCACCTAATATATCTTCTGCTCGCCTTAATGGGGATGTTGGCTGTAAAATCATGAAATAATCATATTTTTTACCTACTTTTTCTAATTCCCTTATTGTATATTCTACTACATCATTTGTAGTTGCTTCATCTGTAGAAAGATAATCAGGTCTTAAAAAAGGAACTGCTGCTCCATAGTTTATAGCTATATCTGCATAAGCTTTAGCCTCAGTAGATACTATCACATCATCAAAAACATCACTTTTTTTTGCTGCCTCAATGGTATATGACATTATAGCCCTACCATTTAAATCTTTAATATTTTTATCCTTTAATCCCTTAGAACCACTTCTAGCAGGGATTATGGCTAGAAATCTTTTTTCTAAAAACAAAATATTCACCCCTTAGCAACTATTAAAACCTTATCGTTTTTTCCCTATAAAATAATAGTGAAATGATGAACCTTCTTTCATATAAAAGTCATAATATCCTGTTAATACCTCTTCAAATATATTAAACTTTTCAACTAATTCATCTTTACTATTAATAAAGTTTACATATGCTTCTCCTTCTAATCTCCCTCCTAGTGCTACTTTATATATCCCATCTTGGGATGATATATTATGATCTATATTATTATAATAATAATTTTTACTACCCATCATTGTGAAAACCACTAATCCCTCTGTTGTTAACATTTCATTCATTTCTTTTAGTAAACTATTAAGTGCTTCATTTGTTAAATAATAAAGTGATTGATTCGCAAAAATAATATCAAATTTATTTTCAAATATCTTACTTATGGATTCTCCAGGTTCTATAACTATAAAATTATGTTTATTTAAATGACTCTTGCAAACTTGGATAGCTGCTTCAGATATGTCTATTCCGTATGCATTCCATCCTTGATTCTCAAATAAAAGTGAATGGGTACCAGTACCACATCCAAAGTCTAGTATGTTTATATTTTTCCCTTTTAATGAAAACTTCCTATCCAAATAATTAAACATCCTTATTACATGACTTTCAGGAAAATTTATTCCATAACCATCTTTATACTTCTTTTCATATATTTTTTTAGATATATCCATATATTTCATTTTAATCCCCCATTTAAATATATACTACTCATTAATAATTTCTAGTAAATAAAAAGGATGAAGTAGTTGTAAACCATTAATAATTCCCTTTTCTCCATTACTCATATTTATTGTCCAAGATCTAAGTGGATCTAAAATATTTTTATCTATATCAATCCCAATTTTAAATTCTTTGAAATTATAATTTAAACCAAGTTCATTTAAATAACTGCTAACCGTATTTATAGAAAATAAGTTCCAGCCTTTTTCCCAGTCACCATTGCAATTAGATTTCCTAGATCTAATAATTACATCTATTGGATCAGGATTAAATATTCCAAACACATATGCTCTCCCGCCTTCTTTTAAAAGGTTTACAATATTATTAAGCACTGGCCTAATATCGTCAAAAATACTATGTACTCCATTCATAAATACTATATCAAATTTTATATCAATTACATTTTTATTACTTTCAATGTCTCCCTTAAAAAAAGTAACTTCTTTTACTTCTTCTCTAGCCTTAGCTAGTAATTCATCCATTATATCCATTCCATACTTATTTGAATTAGGATAAACAGTATTGAAAAAATATAAAAAGTCCCCTGCTGCACATCCAATATCTATCACTTTTGGTTCTTCCAGTGCATCAATGTATTCCTTTGCATTGTTTAGTATAAATTTAAAATACTCTTTGGGGTTGTTTTTTCTATTTTCTTTCAAATAAAACTTATCATGAGTTCTTATAGTTTTTAAATCCATTTCTCTATCTCCTTTAATTGCTATTCTATTGCCTTTATAAGCATAAAAGCTTCTGCATAATGTTTTCCTGCCATAGCCCCCCTGTTTATTGCTAATGCTATAAGATTTTCTATACTCCTGGGGAAAGGGTGTTCTTTTAACTCACTTTCATAAACCTTCATTATTTCAATCTTTTTATCTACATACTTAGTTATGTCAATAAAATAATTAGGTTTAAAAGCAGTAGGATTATAAGAGAAATCCGTTTCTGAAATTATCTCCATAACCAATACCTTTTTAATTGAAGGATATCTAAAAGATTTCGTACATGCAAACATTGTATCAAATACTATTTTATGATCAGAGTGTATGTCTTCTCTATTAGGTAATAATATTATATTAGGCTCTATCTCCTTTACTATTTCTGAAACGTGTAGAATTAACTCCATTCTACTATATTTGTCTAATCCTGATGGCTCTAATTCTAAATTATATATATTTTTAAAACCAAATAGTTTCTTAACTTTGTCTATTTCGTCATTCCTGGATCTTACCCGTTCTTTTGTATATCCATATTCTTCTTTCATGTTCGTAAAATTTATCCAATAAATATCACTACATTCTTCTTTATACCTTAACAGTGTACCTCCTGCTCCTAATGTTTCATCATCTGGATGAGGTGATACGACTAATACTCTATTCATAAATAATCACCAACCTCTATCTCAATAGCATCACTATCTAAAACTTGTATACAATTACTCCCTGTTTTTACTGTAAAAGTTCCATCATTTAATACTTCTAATACTTTCCCTGGCTCTATATTATCTATTCCTTCAATAATTCGTTCTTTTACTTTCCATACTTTTATATCTTTAGATTTATAAGCAAAATGTGCCCCTACATAAGGACGTGTTAAAGCTCTAACAAGATTATATATATTATAAGAAGACATCCTCCAATCAATTTTCCCGTCCTCTTTATACCGCTTTCGCCAGCAGTTAGCCTTTGTGTCGTCTTGCTTTATCCTTACTATATTTCCCTTTTTTATTTCATTGGTAAGTTTCTCAACTTGTTTTTGTGCCATTTTTAACATCCTATTATATAGACCCATTACATCGTCTTCATAGTATATAGGAACTATCTCTTGGCTAATTATATCTCCACCATCGGCTCCTTCATTAATAAAGAAAAATGTTGAAGCAGTTTCTTTTAATCCTAAAGCCATTGTCCAAATCAAAGGATGTCTTCCTCTATTTAAAGGTAACTTAGTAGGATGAAAACCAATAACGCCTTTTTTGGGGATGTTAATTATTTCTTTACTCAGTAGTTGTGAAAAACCAAAACAATATATTATATCAGGATTTTTATCTCTAATAAATTCAATAGAATTAACATCATTAATATTATCTGCTTTCATAAGCTCAATATTATTGTAGATACATAACTCAGATAAGTCTACATAATCAGAATTTAAGTTAGGAGTTATATTTGTAACTACTCCTACTATGTTCTCTTTCATATCTATTAATTTTTGAAGCAAAACTTCAGATGATTTTACAGATCCTATAAGTAGTATTCTCATCTATTTATATCCTCCAAATCAAAAAATTTCTTTTTTATATTTATTAAATCTAAAAAAAATGATTGTTTTATTCTTTGAACTATTAGATAACTTGTATTACCTTCTCCATAAGGATTTATTGCACTTTTAATCGTTTCTTTAAAATCATCTGATAATCCTAGCTTGATAGCTTTATATATCTCATTTTCCACTGTCGTGCAATCTATTATTGTTTCTCCTTGTATTCGTCCTTTTTGCCTATCTCCGATATTTATTGTTGGAACGTTAAATGAGGGGGCTTCTATAATTCCACTAGAAGAGTTTCCGATAACTAAATCTACATATTTCATTGCTGATAAATATCTCAGTTGTCCCATCGAAGTAAATGCTATTGCTTTTTGTTTGTTTTTTTCTACATACTCATCTATCATAGAATTTATAATTCTTCCATTTGTATCTGAATTTGACTTTGTAAATATTATTTTTAAGTCGCTAAATCTATCTAAAGCATTTAATAACTCTTGAAACTGTTCCTTAGAAGTACCATCTTCAAGAGTTACTGGGTGAAAGGTAACCAAGGCATTTTTAAGTCCAAACTTAAAATTAATGCTATTTTCCAACGCATCTTTCTTTAACAGCTTTAATTTTTTTATACTTTCAATACCAATTGCCCCCACATTAAATATTCTATTTGGTTCTTCTCCTAATTGTATTACTCTTTGTCTATATTCTTCTGTACTTGTAAAATGTAAATAGCTCATCTTAGTAATCGAATGCCTTATAGCTTCATCTATTAATCCTTCAGTGGTCTCTCCTCCATGTATATGCGCTATTGGTATGCGAGATATCATAGCAGTACTTGCTGCTGCAAATATTTCATACCTATCTCCTAACACAACTACCATATCTGGCTTTAATCTTTCAAAGGCGTCTGTAAATCCAATCATAGCTAACCCAATAGATTTGGATATACCTACTGGTGTATCAGAACTAAGCAACATTTCTACCTTTTCATCAATGATAAAACCATCTTCTTCTATTTCTTTATAGGTAAGCCCAAATTCTGGTGATAGATGCATTCCAGTTACAATTAATTGGAGTTGCAATTCATCATCTTCTTTTATCCTCTTTATAAGCGGTCTAAAGAGTCCATATTCAGCCCTTGTACCTGTAACTACGCATATTTTCTTCATATCTCTATCAACTCATCTTCTTCATAATCTCTAATTGCTAATTTACCTATAACTTCATCCAATTTCATGGGAGATATCCCATTCCCTGGTCTTTTAATTTCTAAATTTTCTATTGTAAAGGCTTCACCCTTTTTAATATTTCTTCCCGCTACTATGCTTTTTCTAACAATAGTTATATTTTTTGCTTCAGATTCAGTTAATTTCTTTAATCCATCTCCTAGAGCCATTTCAATATTTCTTATACACTTAACCAACTCTTTAAGTTCATTTGGCTCTAAGCTTGCTCTATGATCTGGTCCTTCCATATTCTTATCTAAAGTAAAATGCTTTTCAATTACTGTAGCACCTAATGCTACTGCTGCTATTGGTACTTCTATGCCTAATGTATGATCTGAATATCCTACTTCCACCTTAAAAGCCTCTTTTATTGTATTCATTGCATTTAAATTAACATCTTTCATTGGTGTAGGATATTCTGTATTGCAGTGCAATACAGTAACATCCATAGTTCCACCTTTCCTTAGTATTTCTAAAGCTTTCTCTATATCTCCAAGAGTAGACATTCCAGTAGAAAGTATTACCTTCTTCTTTAACAAACCTATTTTTCGTAAATAGGGTAAATTAGTTATTTCTCCTGAAGGTATTTTAAATATCTCAAGTCCTAGATTGTTAAGCAAATCTATACTCTCTAAATCAAAGGGTGATGATAAGAACATTATGTCTTTGGATTTACAGTAACCAATTAATTCTTCATGCTTTTCATAATCCAATTCCAATCTTTTTATCATTTCAAATTGATTTTCCTCTTTACCTGTTGTCTCTTCTTGATATTCAGCTTTCTGGGCACTTTTAGTTACTAATCTTTCAGCTTTAAAGCTTTGAAACTTAACAGCATCTGCTCCTGATTCACTTGCTTTATCAATTAACTCCTTAGCCAATTCAATACTTCCATTGTGATTAACTCCTGCTTCAGCTATGATAAATACCTTTTTCATCTTTTCACCTCTTTACAAGGATTTCCATAAGCCTTAATATTACTTTTAATATCTTTTACAACTACAGATCCAGCACCAATTATTGAATTATTACCAATTACTATATTTTGAATTATAGTTGAATTAGTTCCTATATGCGTATTCTCTCCTATAACTACATTACCACTTATAGTAACTCCTGGTGCTATATGACAAAAGTCCTTTAGATGACAATCATGTTCAATTATTGCTCCTGTATTAATTATACAATTATTCTCTATTTTTGTACCTGAATTGATTATTGTTCCTTTTCCAATAAAATTACCATATCCAATTTCAATCTTATCTGATACTATTGCAGTACTATCAATTATATTTGGAAAAGAATATCCAATATTCAAAGCAATAGAACATAACCTTCTTCTTAATCTTGTATCTCCAACACTTCCCATAGTTAAAAAAGCATTTCTAATTCCATTTTTATAATAATATTCTAATTTATCGTCTGTTCCGATTACTTTTACACCAAATATTTTATCTCCAACTTTATCACGTAAATCTAATATTCCCACTATATTATATCCTTTGGATTTAATAATAGAGTCGATAACAGATTTACAATGCCCACCACCACCAATTAGGATAATACCTTCCATCACTCTATCCCTAACCTTTCAAGCATAGTTTCCATTTCTTTAAACTGTCCCATATCTAGCCAAGCCCCTTCACTTACAGGATATACTCCTATCTTTTCACCCTTATTGATATAATCATTTATTAATTCTGTTATATGAAAAAGCTCATTTTTCGGAATATCATCAATTACTTCTGGTTCTAATATATACATTCCAGTATTCACTAAGAAATCATATTCCGGTTTTTCTATCATTTTTTTTACATCACTATTTCCATTTATTTGAATAACTCCATAAGGGATTGTATAATGCTTAAGTGAAGTAATTAAAGTAATCTTTGCTCTATGTTCTTTGTGATATTTTAACATATCTGAATAGTTTCCCTCTATTAAAATATCACAATTACTAAGAAAGAAAGAATCCCTTATCTTATCTTTTAATAAGTATAAACTTCCTGCTGTACCTAAAGGTTTCTCTTCATCTATATATTCTATTGAATATGTATTTTCTATTTCATTAAAGTATGCCTTTATCATATTCTTTTTATAATTAACTGTCATATAAAATTTATTGCATCCATATTCATTAAATCTATTTATAATCCTCTCTACTATTGGAATATCTCCAATAGGTATCAAAGGCTTTGGTAATATCTTTGTATAAGGATCTAATCTAGTTCCTTTCCCACCAGCCATTATTACTACTGGATTACTTAGTTTGTTAAATTTAAATTTTTTATTAAAATTATCATTCCAAAAAATAACATCTATTACTTCCCTTTCCTTGTTTAGAATGGGTATAGCTTCTATGCTGTGTTTTTTAAGAATCTTCTTTGCGTTTTTTATTTCATCTTCAAATATACATTTTGGTTCTTTTATCATAATTAGACTAACAGGATCACTTAAATTTCCACTTTTTAATATCCATCTTCTAATATCTCCATCAGTAAGTACACCTATTAGCTTATTATCTTCAACTACTAATAATATTTTTTTTGCTGTTTCATCTAGCTTTTTAATAGCTTCTTTAATTGATAAATCCTTATTTATAAATAAATCCCGTATGCTCAAAGGGCTTCCCCCTATCTTTATAATTCTCTCAAAATATCACAAACATATTTTACATCTTCTTCTGTAAGACTTGTGCTACAAGGAATATTTAATATTCTATCTATATAGTAATTGGCTTTTTCTATTCGGTATGATTGATTGTTTCTATATGGTTTTTGCTCATGAATTAATCCCCATATTGGTCTTGTTTGGATTTTACTTTCATTTAACTTATTTAATAGTTCATCTCTACTAAGTCCATATTTTTCTTTGTCTATCAATAATGAATAAAACCAATGATTTGATCTTGTATTTTTATTAAAGTCAAGAATTGACGCTCCTTTCATTTTATCAATTTCTTGTTTATACAGATTATAATTTTCCATCTTAATTTTAATAAAACCTTCTAACTGCTCTAATTGTGCAATTCCCAGTGCAGCTTGTAAATTTGTCATTCTATAGTTAAATCCAACCTCATGGTGAATATAGTATAATTCATCATCTTTTGCCTGGGTGGAGAGATATTTCGCTTTATCAATTAGATTTTTATCTTTAGCTACTAACATTCCTCCTCCACCAGTAGTTATTATTTTATTTCCGTTAAAGGAATACACTCCAAAATCACCTATAGTTCCTGCAAACTTACCTTTATATCTACCTTCTGTTGAATATGTTCCTAAAGCTTCTGTTGAATCTTCTACTACCTTCAGCTTGTATTTTTCAGCTATATCTATAAGTCTTTCCATATTTACCATATTGCCAAATATATGGACTATAACTAAAGCTTTAATTGCTTTTCCTGTTTTCTTGTTAATTAGCCCATCATCTGTCATACTGCATTCTTTTCCACAGAACTCTTCAAGCTTATCCAAATCCATATTTAGAGTATCATCACAATCCATAAATATTGGTTCTGCTCCTAGGTATCTAACTGGATTAACTGCTGCAATAAAGGTAAGAGTAGGCACTATTACTTCATCACCGCCTTCCACTCCTAAAATCTTTAATGCTAAATGAATCCCAGCTGTGCCAGATTGGCATGCAACAGCTCTTTCAACCTTGAGGTATCCTGCAATATTTCTCTCAAATTCATTAATATATTCTCCACCTGTAGACACCCACTCTGTTTCTACTGCCTTTGTTACATATTCTAATTCTTTTCCCTTTAAATTTGGTACTGATAATGGAATAAATCTACTCATTTTTATCGCCCCTAAATATTATATATATCCATTTTATATTTATCCAAATTGTTTTCTATCCATTCTATGGTTTCAGATAATCCTTGCTCTAAAGTATAATTTGGTTTCCAATTTGTTATTCTTTTTATCTTTTCGTTAGAACCAAGTAATCTATTTACTTCTGACTTTTCTGGCCTTAATCTTTCTTCTTCACATATTATCTTAACATTAGGATTAATTTGATTAATTAATTCTTGTGCAAGTTCACCAATAGATATTTCTTGCTGTGTTGCAATGTTGATTTCTTCTCCTATTGTATTAGTAGACTTTGCTATTTCAATAAATCCTTGTACAGTATCTTTTACATAATTAAAATCTCTTGTTGGAGTTAATGAGCCTAGTTTAATCTCTTCTTTCCCTGCTAATAATTGTGTAATTATTGTAGGTATAACTGCTCTAGCTGATTGCCTTGGACCATATGTATTGAAGGGTCTCACTATTGTAATAGGCATATCAAAACTTCTATAAAAAGACTCTGCTATTCTATCTGCACCAATCTTTGTTGCAGAATATGGTGACTGCCCCTGATAAGGATGTTTTTCATCTATGGGTACATATTGAGCTGTACCATATACTTCTGATGTCGATGTTACAAGTATTCTACTTGTCCCTAAATCTCTTGCAGCTTGTAATACATTTAATGTCCCCTTTATATTTGTATCTACATAGGAATCTGGTGAATGATAACTAAAGGGTATAGCTATTAAAGCTGCTAGATGATATACCTCTTCTATTCCCTTCATGGATTCTCTTACTCCATTGGGATCTCTAATGTCACCTGTGAATATTTCTATTTCATTTATAATTTTTTTAGGTAATGTGTCAAGCCATCCCCATGAGTTGAAAGAGTTGTAATACACAAAAGCTCTTACTTTATGCCCTTGTTTAAGTAAATCTTCTACTAAATGGCTACCAATAAAGCCATCTGATCCTGTAACTAAAACCTTTTTCATATTATTCTCCTTTCTCTAAAGAAGATTTAGTATAATTTGATATAACTTCTTTCATTTCCTTATAAATAGGCTCTATCATTTGCATATCTTCAGTACATATATCTATAAAGTTTCTAAAGCTTTCTACTATTTTTCTACCTTTTTCATAAGGGTCTCTTATATAATTTAGGATGTCTATACTATCTACCAATATTTTATACTGAACTCTATTCATAGGTAATATAAATGTCTTATAGTAATCATTGTTTTCTATCTTTATTAACTCTTTATCAAGCTTTATATATAACTTTTCTGCTTGAGAAAAATTTCTATTGTTTATTGCCCTCTCTATCTTATTTAATATGTCTTTATATTCTTTATTTATTTTTGAAACCCTGCTATAAGCCTTATCCATATTTTTGGACTTAAAATCTAAGTATTCTTTATCGTATATAGTTTTATTTCCATCTAACCAATTATCTTCTACTATTTTTTCTTTTAAACAATTATCTATTACCTCTTTAAGCTCTATAAAATCTGCTCCTTCTACATGAGCTCCACCTTTAGTAGTATTTATTACTTTTATATTTGGAAGTTGTTTTATATAATGTTCTATTTGCTGTCTCATGAAGTTAAATCCTTCATTTGTTAATATTTCATTTCCATATACATCTTTCACTTTTATCCCTTTTTCTAGTTCCTCTTCAGTAAGATCACTACCATAGGAGATCCCCTTTGAATATTGCTCTTTGCCCCTATATCCTAAGTTTTGCCCTACTAATAATATACGGCTAAATCCTAACTCATATAATATCTGAATAGTAACTACTGCTATAGAGGGTGCATCTTGTACTATATTTATAACTCTATCATCTTCATTTTTTAAATAATAACTAGATACTGTGTCTTGACTAGTTATCATATGATATTTGTCTCCTGGATAGTTTTCTCTAGTTTCATATCCTACAGATGAACCAAATATCATAGGTATTTCTTTTATACACTTTTCTTTTATTATTTCAAATACCATTTGATTTTCAAATGCAGGGTCATAGGTACATGCAGCATCTGGATAAATATTATGATATATAAGAGTATTTATAGCCGAACCTACGCTAAATATATGGGCTAATCCATTTTCTTTTATATATCTAATGTTTTCTATTTCTTCGTTTAATGATGGTCCCGCTGCTACTAATATAGCTGTTTTCCCTTTGAATTCACCTTTTTTTTCTATCAGGATATTAGGTGTAGATAAGACTTCATTAAAGTTTTTCATACTATTTATTATCCATCTTTTTTGAAATGAATAATTTGTAACCAATTGAGTTCTCTTACTCCTAATGAGTTCTAAGAATATTTCATTAAACTTATTAAATTCGTCAGGAAAATTTTGTTTATGTGAAGGAAGTTCTATTATTTTAAGCTTGTCCTTATTTAAATCAACAAATCTACTTAGACCCTCAATATTATTATCTCTCCCAATACTAATCCCCATTAATTTACTTTTAGATAAATCTCTAAGATT
The DNA here is from genome assembly GCF_032104385.1 of Tissierella sp. Taxonomy (GTDB): domain Bacteria; phylum Bacillota; class Clostridia; order Tissierellales; family Tissierellaceae; genus Tissierella. The sequence continues at coordinate 59,883 of NZ_DAMCHJ010000009.1, read as the reverse complement.
AATATTTGAAAGAAAGTTATACATTAATTCTGGTATAGGCTCATATATATAATACCTTATATTTCGATATTTCTCCAAAACTAGTTTTATATGATATCCTAAACCCGTCCCATAGAATATAATACCAAAATCATCATCCATATCTTCATAAGACTCTAATATTGTATTGGCTTCTCTTATGGGGTCATACTTACTATGAAGATAGTTTTCTTTATTATCTTTGTTTATAGATAGAGTTTTATCCCCTCGCCTTGTTTCTTTTATTTGAAACAAGATCCTATTTTTTTCATCTTCATATTGCTTTAATCCATCCCAGAGCTCTGGAATTAATTCTTTTAATATATTTATATTATCAGTTAAGATCATATAAACTTGCCTCCATACTTACTAAACTTGACAATCTTCCTGCCATTTCTTTAAATATTGATATAATTTCATAAAATAATATATCAGCTATTGTAACATTATCACCACTAGATAATGCTCCTTCAAGATCTGGTAGTATTCCTTGTAATGAAAACAACTCTTTTGCATAAAGATTCCAATCTTCATAGCTTAATACTATATCCTTTAGTTGCCCGTCTTGCTCTATAGAAGAAAAGGTATTTATTATCCAACTGATTCCACCAAGTAGATTATTTAAATCACTCCACGCATCTCCATCTGGATTTTTATAGAATTTATCTGCTAGCTTTTCTATTGTATCTGGAGTTCTCTTAAGATAGGTTAAAGTAGAAATCAATATATCATCAACCAATTCCTTATAAGTTAACGCAATTACATCTACCTTTTCTATTACCCTAATATTATCCAAAAAATAATCATAAAAGTTTTCATATATTTCATAGTCATCTATGACCATATAGCTTAATGTCTTTGATGATTTAATAATTATAGTATCTATTTCATTTAATATTTTATCAATTTCATCTTTGCTATTTTCATATTCTAATATTTGATCTTCAATATAAATTTTCAACATAATCCCCCCATTTTTCCTATATATAATATTATCGACAAAATATGATATATATTTATATAATATAATATTTTAGTATGTAATGTAGAATAAGATTTATACGTATTAAAAAACCAGAGGAAATTTCCTCTGGTTCTAACTTGTCTATAGAAACTAATTTAATTACCTTAATAATTGTAATACAGTTTGAGGTGCTTGATTTGCTTGAGCTAACATAGCAGTTGAAGCTTGTTGCAGTATGTTTTGTCTTGTTTGTTCCATCATCTCTTTTGCCATGTCTACGTCTCTGATTCTTGATTCTGCCGCTTGTAAGTTTTCAGCATAAACATCAAGGTTCTTGATTGTATGCTCTAATCTATTTTGATTAGCTCCTAGGTAGGATCTAGCCTTACTTACAGCATTAATTTGATCTTCAATACCTGATAATACTTGTTGTGCACCTGATTGAGTAGATAATTTATATCCTGAAACAGCTTTAGCTACGCCACTTAAACTAAATTTAGCAGTATCTAATGTAAGCTCTTGACCTTTAGCAGCTCCAATTTGTAGAGTTATTCCACTTTGTGTACCATCTAATAGAGCTATTCCATTAAACTTAGAGTTATCTTTAATGTCATTAATTTGCTTTGATAACTCAGTAACTTCTTCTTGAATTCTTTCTAAGTCATTCGTTGCATCATAAGTTCCATTAGCAGCTTGTGTTGCCAATTCTCTAACTCTTACAAGCATAGCACTTACTTCATTTAAGTTTCCTTCTGCTGTTTGAATTAATGAAATACCATCTTGGGAGTTTTTAGAAGCCATATTAAGACCTCTGATTTGTCCCCTCATCTTTTCTGAGATTGATAGTCCTGCAGCATCATCAGCAGCCCTATTAATTCTAAATCCTGATGATAACTTTTCCATTGATTTTGCACCAGCATTAGTTGATATGCCTAATTGTCTGTGAGTATTTATTGCCATCATGTTGTTATTAATTCTCATTTTTATTCCTCCTTGATTTTTGTTGTTGGCATCCTTGCCAAAATATTTTAGTACCTTTGGCCAAAAGGTTTTTTAACTTTCATTATTATTATCGGATGGTATTTATATTACTTTAGTGTTTTTTGGAAATTATTTTTGTTTTTTCATCAGAATATTTTTCTTTTATTTCCAAAAACTCATCTAAATTATCAAATAGTATGTCCACTAACTTTGGATCAAAATGTTTACCCCTTTCTTCTTTGAAATATTCTAGTATATCATTCATTATCCAAGGCTTTTTATATACTCTAGGAGAGCCTAGGGCATCGAATACATCGGCTATGGCTGCTATTCTTCCGTAGATATGAATTTCCTCACCCTTCAGTCCCCTTGGGTATCCTCCCCCATCATACTTTTCATGATGTTCATGAGCTACTATAGATGCTGCCTTTAGGATTTCTCTTTTTGAGTTTTTTAAAAGATTATATCCTATTGTTGTATGGGTTTTTATTATATTAAATTCTTCTTTAGTTAACTTTCCAGGTTTTAAAAGTATCTTATCCGGTATGGCAACTTTTCCTATATCATGTATTGGAGAAGCATGTGTTATTAACATGATTTCCCTTTGAGATAAACCATATTTCTCCCCTAGCAACTCACAATACTTGGATACTCTTTTTACATGATAACCTGTTTCTTCTGATCGAGCTTCAGTTACTTCTCCTAATGTATATAATATTTCTTTTTGAGTTGCTTCTATTTCTAAATTCAAACATAGGTTATCAAAGGTTGCGGCTATACTTTTATGAAATATATTTAATAATTCTATATCAACACAATCCATATTATTATAACGTTCAATAAATATAATCGCTTCACTTCCTGCTGTACTTTTATATCTAGCTATATAGCAATTATCAAAAAGTTCATGCTCCCCAACATTGTATATCTTTGTTACCTTTATTAAATCATCTTTTAATATAGTTTCTCTAACTTTATTGTTTATGGAAGTCTTATAGTTACCCGTTCCACCAATTATTCTAAATATATTGCTTTCTCCTTCTTTTACTGCTGCAAAAGAGTTTATAGGGCAATTTTCTTTTCCAAACCCCTTACACTGATTAATTAGTGAGCTAAGATGACATAAGCTAGAAGTTAAAAAATCATTAAGTGCATCTTTTTCATATAATTTAGATATAGATGATACTACTTTTTCCATTGATTCTTTATGATTTTTTATTCTATTAATATCCCTAAAGGATCTTAAAGATGAAAGGATAACTGTATTCATCTTCTTAGAAAATAAATCTGATTTGTTTTCATATCCATTTATATCATAATTTAATATTATCTTATCCTGTAATACAGCTGAATCCTTCCCTGTCATTAAAACTATCCTAATATTAACATCATTTATATCTTCCCTAATATATCTTACTAAATTTAAACCAGTATCTTCTTCTTCTAGAAATACATCTAATAAAACTAATGCTATATCTCTATTTTCTTCTAATACTTTAATGGCTTCATTAGATGTATAAGCACTATAAAATATTATTCCTTTATCCTCAAATATAAGATCCTGATTTACCTTTTTTAACATCCTATGTATAAAATTATCATCATCAACTATTAATACCTTCCAAAAGTCATTTTTGCTAATGCAAGTTCTCTGTATATCATCCATGATGTAACAATTCCTCCTTGAATAATTGCAATATTTAAGTAGTTTTTTTATTGAAAAGCTTTTTTACATCGTCTAATTTAGAAGTATTGTTAAGGGCTGCTAAGTTTTCATCCTGCATTTTTTTATATAACTCTTTTCGAATAATATCTATATTCTTTGGAGCATCAATTCCAATTTTAACTTTACCATCTTCTATTTCCACTATTTTTATCTCAATATTCCCATCTATAATTATTGATTCATCTTTTCTTCTAGTGAGGATAAGCATTTTACTCCCCTCCCATTTCGGAATCTTGGTTAAATATAAAATGCTTGGTTGTATATCTTTCATCATCTAAGATTACTTGTTTCCCTAACATTTTCTTCCTGTTAATAACTATTGGTCCTAACAGATTAGTTGTCATCTTTTTAATATCTTCTGGTATCACTACTATTGTATATATATTCAAATCTTCTTCTTTTTTTATTTCCAATTTATTGATTGCTATATCCGGAAGTAATATATCATAATCATTAAATATTTCAAATGGATTTATAACAATAAAAGATAGCTCCTCTTTATTAACAGATTGTAATGAATGGAAAGGATTTTCTTTATCTTCGTTTAATATAAGTACAAATTCTTTTTCTTCCTCAAAAGCTGGAATTCCTTCTTGAAAATAAATTATTTTATCTTTTTCTATCTCTACTTCTCCGAAGTTTTTGGTTCTGATTTTCATTTATATTACCCCCTTATTGTAATTGAGAATTGAGAATTAAATGGTAATCTCTAGTGGCTTATGTATTAATTACATTATAATACAATATGTAAAATTATTATATATTAATTTCTAGTCTTCTTCTAGAGTATTTATACTTGAAAAATAATAAGGGGCGACCAAAAGGCACGCCCTATAATTATCTTAGAAAATCCATTAAACTTGGTTGTATTATTCTTGTGCTCACTCCCAGACTTGCTCTATAAACATTTTCTTCTATGGCTAATCTCATCATAGCATCTGGTAAGCTAACATCTTCATTAAAGGACAGTAAATCCTTTAAATTTACCAATTGATTTTCTAACTTATTTCCTGTCATTTCCAGCCTATTGGCTTTAGCTCCTATTTCTGCAGTAACTGATAGGACTTGATTCATTGAACCTTTGATATTACTTAAGGCTTCTTGAATTTTATCAGGATTTGATGGAGCTGATAATGCATTTTCTAATTCATCAAATACTGCTATTAAATATGGCTTATCTCCCTTAGATATTTCAGCTGAATAACCTGGATTATCGGTTTTCAAATTTGTACCATCATACTCAGCCTTTCCGAAAACCTTATTCCCCAGAGTATTAACATCTACAGTTTCTGCAACTCCAACATTATATACAAATATCTCATCTTTTTGTTTTCCATCTGCATCTGTATACTTCTTTAAATCAACATTATATGTTCCATCATCATTTAATAATTTCTGATCAGTTTTAAATCCTGTAAATACTGACCTTCCTGCGTAGGTTGAGTTTCCTGTTTGTATCAAATGACTTTTTAATTCTTTTATTTCATCTCTTATTTTATCTAAATCCTCCGTATTAGTACCATTGGCTGCTTGTACTGTTAGTTCATTTGCCCTATGGAGTATTTGGTTGATTTCCTTTAAAGCTGATTCTGTTTCCTTCATCCATGCAGCTGCATCCTTGGTATTTCTAAGATATTGTTCTACCTTTGAAATGTCCGTATTAAACTTTAATGATTTACTTGCACCTATCGGATCATCAGAAGGTACTCTAAACTTCTTTCCTACTGTAGATTCATATTGTAATTTCTCTAACCTTTGTAATGTATTATTTAAGTTATATGTCATATTACTTACAAGCATATTATTTGTTATTCTCATTAGTTATTCACTTCCTTCTGTTAATTAATCGGACTATCGTCCTACCATTCCCAATCTATTTACTGTAATATCTATTATCATATCCATTGTTGATATCATTTTTGATGATGCCACATACACATGTTGAAATCTTATCATATCTGCCATTTCTTCATTTAGTTCTACTCCTGATATGGATTTACGTTTTGTTTCTATGTTTTTTTGCATAAGCTCCTGAGTTTTATAGAACCTTTCAGCCTGAAGGCTATCTACTGCCATAGATGAAAGCATAGCTTTAATAAAATCATCAGGTGTTCCTTGGGATAATCCAGTTGGGAAGAAACTCTTATCCTCCCTTTGTTTTATTAATCTTAATAAATTGGTACTATCTTCTGATGCTCCACCTGGATTTCCTGCTGCTGCTATTTTTTTAACATCTTTAACGATTTCACTATTTATGGTTAATGTTGCAGCTGTAATATTATTTGAATTATTTCCAACTCCTACAAAAAAGTCAATTCCTTCATCACCTGCTCCACGTGTTTCTCCTTCTCCATATCCCTCTCTATGCAATTCATTAAACTTCTCTGCAAACCCCTTTGCAAAATCGTCTAGTTGCTTTTGAAAATAAGGTATACCCCTATAAGAATTTCCTTCTCCATCTCCTTGAACCATATCTAGTAGTCCTTTTAATTCTCCTGATTTAACATTTACTTCTCCACCATTTTCCCAATGAATTGTATATTTATCTTTTCCATTATCATTTGTGATTTTAAGAGTCATTTCATTTGTATATAAATGGTCTACTATTGATATACCTCCAACAGAAACATTGTATTTCCCATCTGGAGATTCGTTTACCTTTACATTTACAATCTTAGATAGTTCATCTACTAATAATTCTCTTTTATCCCTTAAATCATTGGCAGGTTTCCCATCTATTTCCGCTGAATAAATTTGTCTGTTTAATTTTGCTATTTGATCACTTAAATTATTTATATTCTTTATTTTTGTTTCTATTTCATATTCAGTTTCTTTCTTCATCTCTTGTAATCTTTGTGCTGTTTCATTAATATGTTTTGTCAAAGCCATTGAATTTTGAAGCACAGGTTCTCTAAAGGCCAAATCCGAGGGATTTTTACTCATTTCATCTAAAGATTTATAAAAATCATCCATGTACTTTCTAAAACTATTATTAGATGGCTCTCCCATTAACTTTTCTATTTCTGTTAGGGAATTATTCTTTATTTGCCACTCTCCCATTGAACCTGTTTCATTCCAATATTTAAAATCCACAAAGGAGTCTCTTACTCTCTCAACATTATAAACTTCCGTACCAGTTCCTAAGAAACCTACACCTGGCATTTTATATGGAGATGTGGCTCTTTGCTCTATCTGTTGTCTTGAATATCCCTTTGTGTTTGCATTATCTATATTATGATTTGTAGTATATAAGGCTCTTTGAGATGCAAGAAGTCCTCTTACTGCTGAATTAAATCCGAAAAACATTTACTCTACCTCCCCACTAATCCCACTCTAGTCACTACTGTTTCTATCATCTCATCTATTGCATTTATTACTCGTGAGTTTGCTGAATATGAATGTTGAAAACGAATCATATCTGCCATTTCTTCATCTAAGGATACATTTGATATACTCTTTCTCTTATCATCTATAGCCTTTATTAGAAATCCTTGATTCTTCGCTATGGATTGTGAAGCTTGTCTTTCTATGCCTAGTGTAAGTATTATATTCCTATAATATCCTTCAATATCCATATCTTTTTCACCATTTCTATCTCCATAAAGTTTCTTATCTCTAAGTTTACAAATTTCCTTCGCTATCTCTCCATCTCCCTTAGCACCATTGGTAGATGATATAGCTATTTTATTATAATTAGAAAGCTCTGGATTTACCTTTATAATAGCTGCAGTTATCTTCCCACCTGAACCTATAAAGAAAGGTATTTTATTGTTATTTCTCTCTAAATCAAATCCCCTTTCATGAAGTTTATTTACTTCATTAGCAAATTCACCAACCAGCTCATCTAATTTATTCATATATGTTACCATGGAACTATCTCTTACATCTATGAACCCTGCCAATTCCCCTTGTCCATTTAATTCTATTTTCTCATTGGAATTTTTCCAATAAATATGTCCCAAACCATTTTCATCATTTTTTACATCTATTGTACTAATATAGTTCCCATTTATTAAATCTCTACCTTGTAGAGATACTACTGTTTCTCCACAGGCATTTTCATATGATGTAATAGGTATTAGTTCCGACAATCTATCTAATAGTGCATTTCTCTCATCTCTAAAATCATTTGCCTTTATCCTGCTATTTTCCCCTTCCACTAATTTAATACTATTATTTAATTGTCCTATTTCATTTAATATACTATTTACTTCATCTACCTTAACAAGGATTTCCTTATTTAAATTCTGTCTTATATCATTAAGTTGCCTTGATATATGATTTGCAGTATCTGTAAATGCAACGGAGGATTCATGCACGAGTCCTCTTGTAGTTAAGCTATCTGGCTCCTTAGACAATTCATTCCAATTCTTCCAAAAATCATGCATTACTTTTTGTAAACTACTACTACTTATTTCATTAAATACACCTTCCAGCTCCTCAAGGATTTGAGATTTAGCATAATGATATCCGAAGGTTGCTACCTCTCGCCTTACTTTTATATCTAAGAATTCATCTCTTATTTGTCTTACTTCAATAACATTAACCCCTGTACCCTTCTGAAATCTTCCATCAGTTGTATATGGATTATTTGCGTGTATTGCTGATTGTCTTACATAATTTGGATTATTTGCATTAGATATATTATGTGAAACCGTATCTAAAGACATTCTTGATGCCTGCAATCCTGTTATTGAAATATATAGACCTCCAAATCCCATATCTACACCTTCCTATCAAATATATTATTTCTACTGGATTTTTTATTTTCATTGCCATAGCCTGGCTCCATATGAGTACTAGTAATTAAATTCATATTAAAATCAATCCAATCCAAGTTCTCTTTTATGATATCATTGTTCAATTTATTTCTAAATGAAAGTTCTTCCATAATATTATGCATTTTATCTGCGATAGCTACTAATTCCTCATTGCCTTCTGGTAATTTTTCTACAATATTAGAGATGGGGGTATTTATAGCTAACCCCCAAGTATCTAAGAGCTTTTCCCTTTCTTCTTCTAATATGCCTATTTCATTTATTAGGTCTTCTTCTTTTCTTGTGATTTCTTCTAAATCATTTATAAGATTCTCTACAATAATATCTGTTTTCCTAAAAGAAAGTTCCTTTAACTCCACTAAAATGTTCATTTCTTTTTCTAAAACTAATAACAATTCTTCTCCAAAAGTCATTTCTATCACCGACCGCTAAATTTTTTTGTCAAAATTAACTGTTTCGAGTATCTTTTCAGCTATTTTCTTTCCATCTACATGATAAGCTCCTGATTGGACTTGATTCTTTATATCTTCAACCTTATCCATACGTATATCTTCTACATCTTTAAGCTTTTGCAATGCGTATTGAAATTCTATTGCCTTCTCAGATATTTTGAGTTCATCTGTATCTTTCCCCCTATTATCTGATTTAACCTTTTTAATCCCTGAGTTTTTGTTATACACTTGGAAAATATTATCCAATTTATTTATTCTCATAAAAAAACACCCCTCTTACCTATTCATTATTATTATCGGTAAGATAGGGGGTTTCTTTAATACTTTATCTTCTTTTTTCATATCTATCTATTAATCTAAATTTTTCTTCTGCCTTTTTATCTATTGTTGTCTTTTTAGACCTTGCAGAGTCAACTACTTGATTTAATTCCCTCTGCAAATCATTGGTGCATTTATCGCAGAACCTTCCAGTCTTAATGCTTACTCCACATTTTTCACATTGGAGTATTAGATTGCTGCCATCTGCTACTTCAAGTCTTCCTTCCCTTAAATAACCTATTATCTTACTTGCCTCTACACCTGTTGCTTCTTCAACCTCCACCATATTCGCTCCTGGATATTCATATAAATATTCTTTTACCTTTTGAAAATCCTTCTCGTCATCTCTCCTACAACTAGGACATATTTTAAAACCATCGTAATTATAAATTTTTCCACATCTTATACAATTTCTTATATTCATAATTTCACATCCTTTAATTATTTTTACTTGATGTCAAAGCAAGTCCAACTACTTCCTTTGCACCAGCATTTATAAGCACCTTACTGCATTCTTCCATAGTTGCTCCTGTTGTTATAATATCATCTATTAAAAGAAACTTTTTATTTTCTATAACACTTGAATTTCTTATTTGAAATGAATTTTTTAAATTTATCATTCTATCAATTTTATTTGAATGGCTTTGTTCCTTTGTCCATTTTATCTTTATTAAGCTATCTCTAACTAAAGGTTTGAATAATTTGTTTGATATGTATTTTGCCAATAATTCAGCTTGATTATATCCTCTCAGGGCTTCCTTTCTCTTATGAGTTGGAACATAAAGAATTCCATCTATATCATTATCCATATTTTTATTTTTAATGGTTTTAATCATAATTTCACCAAATGGTTTATATAAATAGTTCTTTCCATTATATTTATAATCCTTAATCATTTCTCTAGCAAATCTATTATATGAAATTGAATAATAGACCTTTTTAATATAAGGGGAATTTATATTTATCTCTTTATCTAATATTTCTAAATTCCCATAACACTCTTTACATATATGCCCTTCTCTATTTCCACTTTTTTCTTTACATAAAAGACAGATATGTTTTGTTGGAAAAATCAAATTATTTAAGGTCTGAAGCAATTCTATCACCCCATAAATATGGACATATAATTTCTAATCTTCTTATCTAATGCCGAATACCTTTTAGTTATCCTATTGTTTTTTATCATCATAGATAAATATCTTTCTTCCCCTACTAATACCACCAAATCTTTGGCTCTTGTAATGGCTGTATATAGCAGATTGCGAGTTAAAAGCATTGGTGGCCCCCAACTAATTGGCATAACAACTATTGGAAATTCAGAGCCTTGTGATTTATGTACTGTTGTGGCATAGGCTAGTTTTAATTCATCTAATTGATTAAATTCATACTCAACTTCCTTTTCATCATCAAATAAAACTTTCATGATCCTATCTTCTTCGTCTATATCTATTATAAAGCCAAAATCTCCATTAAAAACTCCTTCACCAGTAGTTATTTCTATACCATCTTTTACTATTTTCCACTCAGTTGTATAATTGTTTTTTATTTGCATTACCTTATCTCCAACTCTAAATATATCATCTCCTAAGTTTTTTTCCTCTTTAGAGCTATCCTTTGGATTTAAAATAGACTGCAAATGTTTATTTAATGAATTAATACCTACATCTCCTTTTTTCATGGGAGTTAGAACCTGAATATCTTTTAACTTATCTACCCCATAAAAACTAGGAAGCCTTTCAAAACAAAGTTCCAATATGGTATCTAATATTCCACTGCTATTTCCTCTAGTTAAGAAAAAGAAATCTTTATCCTTTTCATTTAGAATAGGCTCCTCCCCTTTGTTTATCCTATGGGCATTGACTATTATCATACTTTCTTCTGATTGCCTAAATATCTCATCTAATCTTACAATTTTAATTACTCCTGATTCAATAATATCCTTTAATACATTTCCTGCACCTACTGATGGCAATTGATCTATATCCCCTACTAAAATTACACGAGTTCCTGGGTTTATAGCCTTGAGAAGTGAATTCATAAGCAATATATCTATCATAGAGGATTCATCTATAATTATTAAGTCTGCATCTATAGGACTATCTTCATCTCTCCCAAAGGCCATAGATTCCTCTTCCATAAAAGAATATTCCAGTAACCTATGTATGGTTTTTGCTTCTCTTCCTGTGGTTTCCGTCATTCTCTTGGCTGCTCTCCCCGTTGGTGCTGCAAGAATTACTGATAGGTTTAAATCCTCACAGATTTTTATAATAGCATTTATAGTCGTAGTCTTTCCTGTACCTGGCCCTCCTGTAATAACTACTAGCCCATTTTCTAAGGACTCTTTTATAGCAAGAATTTGTTTCTTGGCAAAATTAATATTTTCTTCTTTCTCTATTCCTTTTATTTCTTTCTCTATATCTATTTCTAATTCTTCCAATTGAACTTGAGATAATTCTACAAGTTTTCTACTAACATTATTTTCTGCTATATGAAACGGAGTATAATATATAAGAACATCTTCATTATCTGTGATTAAATGAATATTTCCCCTAAGTCCTAGATTTCTTATTCCCTCTTCTATTAAGCCCTCTTCTACTTCTAATAATTTGGATACACTAGATATTAACTCGTCCTTTGGTACATAACAATGTCCATTACCTGCAAACTCCATTATAATATATTTAATCCCTGCTTCTACTCTATAAATGGATTCTTTATTTATACCCATTTTTGATGCTATTTTATCAGCAGTTTTAAATCCTATGCCATAAATATCTTCCGATAATTTATAAGGATTCTCACTGATTATATTTATAGTATCTTTTCCATATTTTTTATATATCTTTATACCATAATTAACTGTAATACCATACCCTTGTAAAAACACCATAATATCCCTTAATTCCCTTTGTTCTCCATAGGCTTCTATTATCTTTTCAAGTTTTTTCTCACCTATGCCAGATATTTCTTTTAATCTTTCAGGATTATATTGTATGATTTCCAGTGAATCTAACCCAAATCTTTCAACTATTTTTTTAGCTGTCTTAGGCCCAATATGGGGAATTAAACCAGAGGATAGATAGTTTTCTATTCCTTTTAAGGTGGAAGGTACTACTGTAGAAATACTTGTAAAAGCTAATTGCTCTCCATAGGTCGGGTGATATATCCATTCTCCCTCAACTTTTACAGTTTCCTCTAGATTTATAAAGGGAGTATTACCTACTATGGTAACAGTTCCATCAGATGTATTAAGTTTTGCAACTGTATATCCATTAGCTTCATTTCTAAATCTTATTTCCTCTATAGTTCCCTCTAATACTAACAAAACAATACCCCCTGTAGTCTTTGTCAACTGGAGAATTATTGGGAGGGTTATCCTCTCAATAATTCTGCCTTGTCTGTTTTTTCCCATGGTAAATTTAGTTCTTCTCTACCAAAATGTCCATAGGATGCTAATTGTTTATAGATCGGTCTTTTTAAATCTAAATCCTTAATAATAGCAGCTGGTCTTAGATCAAAATGTTTTTTCACTAGTTCTTGAATTTCCTCATCAGATTTCTTTGCTGTTCCAAATGTATCCACATAAATAGATAATGGTCTTGCTACACCTATGGCATATGCCAGTCCTACTTCACATTTATCTGCTAATCCTGCTGCTACTATGTTTTTAGCCACATATCTCGCAGCATAAGCAGCTGATCTATCTACCTTGGTTGGGTCTTTACCTGAAAATGCTCCCCCACCATGTCTTGCGTAGCCACCATAGGTATCTACTATTATTTTTCTTCCAGTTAATCCTGAATCTCCCATAGGTCCGCCTATTACAAATCTGCCTGTAGGATTTACATAATATTTAGTGTTTTCATCTAATAATTCATGGGGTATTATTTCCATTATTACATATTTTACTATATCTTCTCTTATGGTTTCTAAAGTTACATCTGGACTATGCTGAGTAGATACTACTACATTTTCTATCCTTACAGGTTTATCGTCATGGTATTCTACTGTTACCTGAGTTTTGCCATCTGGTCTTAGATATTCTAATGTGCCATCTTTTCTTATATCCGCTAATCTCTTAGCTAATTTATGAGCCAAAGATATAGGTAATGGCATTAATTCCTTAGTTTCATTACATGCATAACCAAACATCATACCTTGATCCCCTGCACCTATTAAATCCAATGCATCATTAGAGTCGGTTTTTTGCTCTAATGCCTTGTCTACCCCCATAGCAATATCACTTGACTGTTCATTTATAGAAGTAAGAACAGCACAAGTATCTCCATCAAATCCATACTTTGCCCTTGTATATCCTATTTGTTCTATTGTTTCCCTTGTTACTTTAGGTATATCTACATAACATTTTGTAGTAATTTCCCCTACTACTAATACCATTCCAGTTGTTACTGTGGTTTCACAAGCAACTCTTGCATCTGGATCCTTTTTAAGTATTTCATCTAATATAGCATCGGATATCTGGTCACATACCTTATCCGGATGTCCTTCTGTTACTGATTCAGAAGTAAATAACCATTTTTTCATTAATTTGCCTCCCATTCTTTAAAATTCTATCGTTCGCTAAGTTAGGTCATATCACGCAGTCTCACTGCACAAATTCATTTCCTCATTATCATTCGCATGAATTTGGCGTTCGTTGCCTTTGACCTACTAAAGCTCACTATCGTTCGCTAAGTTAGGTCATAAAAAAAACCTTTTTAAGAAAAGGTTTGAGCATTCGCTTTACCTCATCTCTCAGAACATAGTTCTGTGGGATTTAGCACCTTGTATAATACTGGTTGCTGGATTTCATCGGGCCCATACCCTCCATCACTCTTGATAAGGAACTATATTTAGTTTTTATCTAAGAAACATTTTATCATAGCAGAAAATACTAGTCAATGATGATAAGATTTAAAATAACGAAAAGACTTGATAAGATATAGTGGCTACAATAGCACCTGCTGTTATTATACCCAAAGATATGGATAATAGAGCCTTTTTGAAATCCAGTTTTAATATAGATGCTATAATGGACCCTGTCCATACACCTGTAGTTGGAACTGGTATAGCTACAAATATAAATAATCCTATTAAACTATATTTTTTTATAATATTAGCCTTTTTCATGGATCTTCTTTTTACCCAGCCTATTGTATTTGAAAAAACTACAGTCTTTTCAAAGTATTTCATAATAGGTTGAAGTAATTTTAATAAAAATGGTACTATAATTATATTTCCTATTATACTTAAGATTGTACTATGTAATGGGCTAAGACCTAAAGATATACCTAAAGGTATGGCACCTCTAAGCTCTACTATAGGCATCATCGCAAAGAATATTACCATGATTTCTATTTGTAATTCCTCTATTAACTCCCACATACAATATGCCTCCAATCTTAATATAATTATAAGCTATTTTAGACTATTGTTCAATTAGCTTATTTAATCATAAATAATATAAAACAATAAATAGTAATCAAAAAATTCATTATCTTATAAGAAATAAATCTTCTATAGCTAGCTCATCTAAAAATTAACATGTATGAAATAATTTCATAGTATGAAATTATTTCATACATGTTTTTATTATGTTTTTAAACAGAAAGTCTTCACAATGCCGTCAAATGGCTAACAATACCATATAAGAAAGAAATAGGAAACATGGCATACTATTTGCATAATTATATTTAGAATATAAAACCAATGTTAAAATTGCTCCTATATATAAAAAGAAAGGGGCATTATTTTTATTTAAAGGTATTGGACAGCATTTATTATATAGAGTATAAATCTATTAATTATATATGGGTTTACACTAATAAAAATAGGAGATGAAAAAATGAATAACTTAGAAAACAAAAAAACGGGAACCATCAAATTCAAATTAATCGTAGTACCCTTGATACTAGTATTTATTACAATCTTAGGTATAGCCTTAGCTAGTTCTTATTTATTTAAACAAAGTTTATTAAATGCCAAGAAAGAAAGTGGTTTTGAATTAGTAGACCAAGTAATAAATAGAATAAACGATAATTCAAATTCAATTCTAAATATTAATCAAATTTTAGAAGAAAATATGAGAGCTGCAGCAAATGCCAGCATTAGAAACCAAGATAACTTAAGCAATGAATTTTTAGATAGTATTGTACAGAACTCAACTGTAGATTCCATCTACTGGTATGATAGTAATATGGAAATAATATATTCTACAGTTCGAGGTGATATAGGCTGGATAGTGCCGGAGGACCATCCTTTAACTAAATTTATGAAAAGTAATGATAGTGAAATTATGGAAGCTATAAGACAAGATAATGCTTCAGAAAATGGAGATTATTTTAAATTTGGAGCAGTTAAAGCAAAGAATGGTGAATTTGTACAAGTTGCCATCCTTGCTAATAAAGTACAGGAATTAACAACAAAATATGAATATCAAAATCTTGTTGAACGTTTATCCTATACCGATAATATCGTGTACGCTGAATTAATTGATGCAAACTCTACTATTTTAGCCCATAGTAATAAGGATATGATAAATACAAAGGAAACAGATGAAAATATAGTTGCGGCTATTACAAGTCAAGAAAGATACTCTGCTTTATATGATAATGAAGGGCTTGAAGTCTATGAAGTATTAGTACCTGTTAATCTAAATGGTAAGTATATAGGCTCTTTAAAAGTTGCATTTTCTATGAATGAAACTTTTAAAGCTATTAATAAAAACATTTACAATATTACACTAATAGGTATCTTATCATTTATTGTATTGGGATTTATTTTACTTTCTATTTCTAAAGGTATAGCAAAGAATCTTTATATTACAAAAGAACATTTAAATATTATGACCTCCGGAGATTTTACTGTAGATATTCCAAATAATTACCTTGAACAAAAGAATGAATTTGGAGAAATTGCAATTGCCATCAAAAGCCTTCAAATTTTTATTAGAAATACAACGAATAATATAGGAAAGTCCTCTCAAAAATTAAAGTCTGCATCAGAAAAACTAACATCTGCTAGCAAAGAATCTACAATAGCTTCAGAAGAAATAGCCAATACAATTCAAGAAATAGCGAAGGGAGCCAGTGAACAAGCTAGTGATACAGAACAAGGTGCAATAAGCATTAATGTTCTTGGAGATTTGGTAGAAAAAAACCAAAGATTTATTGAAGAACTAAATACGTCTACTAAAGAAGCAAATTCCCTAAAAGATGAAGGAATTGAAACTATAAAGGAATTAGTAGTAAGTACTAATATGAATCAAGCCTCTGTAAAAGAAATAAATGAAATAATTATAAATACAAATAAAAGTGCAGAAAAAATAGAAACTGCCAGCCATATGATTCAAAGCATCGCAGAACAAACTAATCTGTTGGCATTAAATGCCGCTATAGAAGCAGCTAGAGCAGGAGAGGCAGGAAGTGGTTTTGCCGTTGTAGCAGAAGAAGTACGAAAATTAGCTGAAAGTTCTAATGAGTTTACAAAAGAAATAGTTACCATAATAAAAGATCTAACTACAAAAACAGAATATGCTGTAGATAATATTAAAAAAGTTGAGGAATCTACACAATCACAAGTAACAAATGTAAAAATAGCTAATAAAAAATTTATGGGTATTGCATCAGCCATAGAAAACATGGAAAAATCAATAGATAATGTCAATAGCTCAGCAGCAGAAATGAAAATCAAAAAAGAAGATATAATAACAATTATTTCAAATTTATCCGCCATATCAGAAGAAAATGCTGCTGGTACAGAGGAAACCTCAGCAGCTGTTGAAGAACAAATGGCGTCTATGTTGGAAATAGAAAATTCATGTGAGGCCTTACTGGAGCTATCAGAAGAAATGTATAAAGGTATTTCTAAACTTAAGTATTAAAATAACATCTATGCTTTATATGAAATATATAGATATTCAAAGATAATTGGAGATTTATTTTGATATTATGTATTCTTATTGTGTATATATACATTACAACTGTTTTTTGACAAATATAGCTCATTTTACCCTATTGCATTTTTATCCATTCCATCGTATAATGTAATAGTTGAATGAGCAACGGGGTGTAGCGCAGTTTGGTAGCGCACGTGGTTTGGGACCATGGGGCCGGGGGTTCAAATCCTCTCACCCCGACCATCGACAAAAGGAATTAAACTTTCGTTTAATTCCTTTTTTATTTTTTGTTTTCATATTAATTCATCAATATTATTACATACTTTCTTTACTCTTTATTAATTCCCAATTGTCAATTGATTGTAATTGTTAACTGATTGTAATATGTTTGTAACCAAATTGATATATTTAAACTATATAATGAAAGGGACAAGCAATATGGCTTACATAAAATATTACGAGGTGAGATTATGAGAAAAAATTTTAAAAAGGTCTTTGTGTCTTTATTAGCCGCTACAACTATTTTCACGTCTACCGGACCAGTCTTAGCTAATAAAATTACTGTAAATATGCCCTATACTATATATCAAAATGTTGAGAAAAATAATATTTCTGCTGGTGTAGTCCATGAGAAAATAATGAAATTTACTACATCTGGATGGTGGAATATAAATGTCCTTAGGATTAATCTATTAAATCCCTATACAGAATTGAAGAGTTTAGTAAATCCAAATGGTTTACCAAATAGAGACAAGGTTAGTTCTATGGTAGAAAAACATAATGCTGTTGCTGGAATAAATGGCGATTTTTTCAACTATAGCCCATTACCTTCAACTTTAGGTGCATTAATAGATAATGGTGAGTTATTGACTGACCGTAGAGATGATGCAACTCCAGCACTTCCTGGTTTTTTTGTTGACTTCTTGAATAATGCTAAAATCGACTATTTTAAAAGAGCAATGGAAGCTAAGAATGTTACAACAGGTGGTAAGATTAATATAAATGCTGTAAATAATGTATCCACATATTTTGATGTTGTAACCCTTTTAAATAAACACTGGGGTTCTAAATCCATAGGAACTAGATTCCATAATGATTTAGTAGAAGTAGTTATAGATAATGATATAGTAACAGATATAAGAGTTGGTCAAGAAGCAGTAAATATCCCCGAAAATGGTTATGTATTAATTGGAAGAGGACAAAAATCAGAAGAACTTCTAAAATTTTCTGTAGGGGATGCTGTAGAACTTAATATATCCAGTACTCCTGATATTAATAATATTAAGTTTTCCATAGGTGGCGGAAGTTATATTCTAAAAAATGGGGAACTAAATAAGCCAGATATTTCTTCTCCTGGAAATCATCCTAGAACTGGGATTGGAATTAACAAAGATGGTACAGAAGTAATTTTAGTTACTATAGACGGTAGAGATTCTTCCTTTAAAGGAGTTAGCCAAGAAATGTTTGGCGCAGTTCTTAGGGATCTTGGAGCCTATAATGGCTTGAATTTAGATGGCGGTGGGTCAACTGCCATGGCTATAAAACCAATTGATGCACAAAAATCTACTATAGTAAATAAGCCTTCTGAAGGTTCAGAAAGACTTGTTGTAAATGGAGTAGGAGTCTTTTCTAATGCTCCAGTAGAAGAATTATCCTATATTAAGATAATAACAGACGATACAAATATGTTCATAAATACAACAAGAAAGTTTTCAGTAAAAGGATATGATAAAAACCATAATCCTATAGCTATTGATGAATCTCAAATTTTATTTACTCACGAAGGTGTAGATGGAAATATATCTGGCAACATATTCAAAGCTCTATCCCAAGGGAAATCAAAAATCATTGCTAATTATGGTAATATAACTAACTCCATAGATATTAATGTATTAGGCAATGTAAAGGATTTAACTAGTAACCTATCTAATTTCAATATAGATATAAACAGCGAAAAAGCCTTACCTACATTCTATGGTAAAGATGAAAATGGATATCAAGCTAAAATATACCCCGAAGATATTGTATTTACAACTATAAATAATATTGGACATGTAGATAAAGGTATATTCTATAGTGCTGATACATCTGCAGCAGGTGTTCTTACTGCTAAGCTAGATGAAGGTATCGAAAATATTTTGGTATCTGTAGGCAGTAATGGTAAGTTAATAGAAGGATTTGAATCCATTTCCAATTTTAAATTTACTTCCCAACCTGAAACTGTTTTAGGTGAAATAAACCCTAACCAAGATGCCAAAGAAGGACAATACTCTTTAGCATTAAAATATGATTTCTCTCAAGGAGAAAATACTAGAGCAGCCTATCTAAATCTAATGAAAGACGGAAAAGATGGATTACCTATAGCAGGTCTACCAAAAAAATTAGGTCTATGGGTAAATGGAGATAATAGCGGCAGTTGGCTAAGAGGAGCTATCAAAGATAGTAAAGGTAATTCTCATGCAATAGACTTTGCAAAAACCATTGATTGGACTGGATGGCAATTTGTAAACGCTAATATTCCTACTAATGTTTCCTATCCCATAGTCTTAGAAAAAATTTATCCTGTGGAAACAGATAGCTTAAAGAAACAATCTGGCGAATTATTGTTTGATGGATTAACAGCTTTTTATCCTCCTACATTGAGTAATGTGGTACTACCTACTCCAAGCTCTTTGAAGGATAGTAAAAATATAAAATCCCCTATAAACAAAGATGGGTTCTCCTTTGCAGTTTTAGCAGAACCAAAAGGATTAGATGCATTGGTAAAATATGATGCTAGCTCAAAGGTTAAAGCTAGAGTAAATAATCATAAGATAGCTATTTCTTTAAATGGAATATCTAATGAATTTGCAAATGGCCTAAAGAATTATTCAAGAATTGATGCCTCTGGAGCATATAAGAAAAATAAACATAAGGATGTTGTTTTTATAAATATAAATACCCAGAAAAATGGCATTAGAGAAACAAATGTAGCTCAATGGACTAATCTAATAAATGATTTAAATGGAGCAACAGAAAATAATATTGTGCTTTTCTTCTCTACACCAATATTTGGTTCAAATGGATTTAAAGATACTTTAGAAGCAGAACTTCTTCATAAATATTTAGTAGAAGCTAGAGAAAAGGGTAAAAATATATTTGTTGTACATGGAGGCAGCTCCAACACTTCAAATTTAAAAGATGGTATAAGATATATTGAATTAAATACTAAAGCATTAACTAAACCGGAAGATATCTATGATTTATCTATTATAGAATTTGTAGTAAATAGCTCAGATCTAACTTATACTATTTCTCCACTCTTTGAAAAACCAAATGTTAAAGTAGGTAAATAAAAATTAAAGACTTAGGCATATGCCTAAGTCTTTAATTTTTATAGTCTTACATAGTTATTTTTAAATTGGTTATAAAGTATTTTTGCTAAACCTATACTATTATCTCCTTTTGTCATTTCCTTCGATAATTCTTCTAACTGCATTTCCTCAAATATACGCGTTCCTTGAGACTTTTCCACTAAGCCATTATCATCTGGAATAGTCTTTTTCATCTCTTTCAACATCATATAGAGAAATACGCTTTCAAACTCACGACAAGTTTCCATTAGTTTCTTATCGTCTTCCGTTTCTTTTAAATTCTCCATCTTCTTTTGAATTAAGGCTGGCTCTTTATCTATATTTATAATATTATTAATTGGTGATATTTCCACTTAATTCACCTCTTATCTTTTCAGGTTATTTGCCATCTGCAGCATTTCATCTGAAGTAGTTATGGTTTTTGAATTGATTTCATAAGCCCTTTGTGCAGTAATCATCTTTACCATTTCATCCACTACTTGAACATTTGAAGCTTCTAAATATCCTTGTACCACTCTAGTATTCATTTCCTCTGCTTCTAATGGTATTTCCTCACCTGAAGCAGCTGTTCCTCTATATAGATTTTGCCCTTCTGATTGAAGTCCTTCTGGATTCATGAAGTTTACCAATTTCAATCTACCAATTTCTACAGTTTCATCATCTTCATCTTTTCCGTAAATATATCCTAACTCATCAACGGTAATATCCTTAACTCCATCTTCTATTGTAATTAAATCATCATCTTCACTAAGTACAAAATATCCATCTGAAGTAACTAAAGTAGCTTCATCTCCATCTATACTTAATTTGAAACTTCCATCTCTAGTATATCTTGTATCTCCATTTGGTAATTCTACTGCAAAAAACCCTTCTCCATTTATGGCAAAATCAAAAGCTCCTTGAGTTTCAATAAAACTACTTGTCCTAAAATCTCTCTTAGTAGCTATTGGCATAACACCATGACCTACTTCTAGATTAACTGGTCTTCCTTGGTCATCGTTTATATTGGCTCTTTTTATATTTGCATAGAATAAATCCTTAAACTCTGCCCTTTGTACCTTGTAGCTAGTAGTATTTACATTGGCTAAGTTATTAGATATAGTGTCTATATTAAATTGCTGTGCTTTCATTCCCGTTGCTGCAGTCCATAACGATCTCATCTTCTACCTCCTATACTCTTCCTATTTCATTAGCTGCTTTTTCTAGCATTTCATCTTGCATCCTAACTACCTTTTGATTTGCTTCAAATTCCCTTAATAAATTTATCATCTCAACCATACCAGATATAGGATTCATATTTGAACTCTCTAAATATCCTTGTAATACCTCTCCATTAAACTGTTCTTCCTCAGCATTAGCATTTTCTGCTACATAAAAAATATTATCTCCCCTTTTTCTAAGGAATTCCTTATTATTGATATTTACTATATCTAAAGTATCAACTAAAGTTCCATCTATAAGAACTTGTCCACTAGCTAAAACATCTACATCCCTACCATTTAATGGGATCTGACCATTTCTTCCTAATACCCTTCTTCCGTCTAAATCCGTTAAATACCCTTCTGTTACGGCAAAGGAACCATTTCTAGTATAAAGAATTTCTCCATTTTCTCCTTGAAGTTTAAAGAAACCATTACCTTTTATACCAAAATCTAGTTTCCCACCAGTATCTGCAAGTCCTCCGTTTGTAAAGTCTGTGACTAGCTTTTGAAATCTGACTCCACCACTCATTGTCCCTATAACATAGGAAGGAGGAGTATAAACTATACCTTGTAGGAGAGCTTCCATATCTCCACCCTGTTGTATTCTATTCCCATTATTGTCAATAATATAGTTTTCATAATCAGTCTTATGCTGGTCTTCTAGATTTTTATAGGATGTTTTCAAATAACCTTCATCATCTACTACAAATTTTATTTCTTTAACATAAGACTTACCTCTAGGTGTATTTACAACAAAATACCCTTCTTCAGTTCGTGCACTATGTATTTCTCCGCTGTTTTCATAAATAATATTATTTTCTCTAGGCATATTTCTTAACTCGGGAGTTCTACTAGTCTTAGCCAATAGTTTCTCTGGAAAAGACTCTGTTAATGAAATATCCTTTTTAAATCCTGAAGTATTTATATTTGCTAAATTGTTTGAAAGAACATCCAATTTCTTTTGATTAGCCACTAAAGAAGTAGCGCCAATATATAGACCTCTATTCATCTTTTATCACATCCTAAATATCAATATCTCATATATTATCGACTAGTTTTACTAAAACTTTAGCCCCTATATTTTTTTGCTGTATTATCTTCTACTATATTATTATCAAGATATTTTACCCATGATAAAGCCTTACCAGTTCCTCTAGCAACACAAGAAACTGGCTCATTAGCTATACTTACAGGTATTCCTGTTTTTTCTGTAAGCAGCTTGTCCATACCATATAGTAAAGCCCCTCCACCAGTCATCAATATTCCTTTATTGCTAATATCAGCAGCTAGCTCTGGTGGAGTTCTTTCAAGAACTATATGAACTGTATCTATAATTTCCTGTATTGGCTCCTTTAGAGCTTCAAGCATATCATTAGAAGATATATTTACAGTTATAGGTAAACCTGTAAGTAAATTTCTCCCTCTTACTTCATTAAATTCTTCCTTGTCCCTTTTATATGCAGAACCAATGCTAAGTTTTAATTCCTCAGCAGATCTTTCTCCAATCATCATATTATATTTTTTCTTAATATATCTAGATATAGCCTCGTCACATTCATCTCCTGCTATCTTTATTGAACGGCTAACCACTATACCTCCTAGTGAAATAACAGCTACATCTGTAGTTCCACCACCAATATCTACTATCATATTGCCATTTGGCTCAGTAATATCTATTCCTGCTCCGATAGCAGCAGCTATAGGTTCTTCAATTACATATGTCTTTATTGCTCCAGCTTGATTACTTGCATCTATAACTGCTCTTTTTTCTACTTCAGTTATACCACTTGGTACACATACTATTACCCTAGGTTTAAGCAAGTATTTTCCTACTGCTTTTTTTATAAAATACTTTAACATCCTCTCTGTTATATCATAATCAGATATTACACCATCCTTCATAGGTCTAATAGCTATAATATTCCCAGGGGTTCTGCCTAACATCTTTCTTGCTTCCTCACCAACAGCTAAAAATTTATTAGTATTCTGGTCAATTGCCACAACAGATGGCTCTTTTAAAACTATTCCTTTTCCCTTAACATATACTAAAACACTTGCTGTACCCAAATCTATACCTATATCAGTTCTGAATCCCAAGTCAATTCCCCCTAATTATACTTATCATATATAGTATTCTACATAAGTTTCAAAATTCCTTCTTTTTTTGTAAAGTTCTTCAAAATTTTACAAAATTTAAAAAGTCCCTATTATGGGACCTTTTACTCATTAGATGCACTATACTTTAGTTTAGTTGCTCTACCGCCTCTTATATGCCTTTCTGCCTTATTAAGGTCTAAAAGTTCTTTTACCATATGGGCTAAATTTGGATTTATCTTTGGTAATCTCTCTGTTAAATCTTTATGAATCGTTGATTTACTGCACCCAAAAACTTTAGCTGTATCTCGAACAGTACTCTTATTCGCAATTATGTATTTTGCAACTTCTATTGTTCGTTCTTCTATATAATCTTTCACCTAATCAACCCCCTGACTTTTTGGGTATTCACTAAATACTTATGCTTTTTTAATTGTTAATAGAACGTGGATTTACTAATTTTCCATTTTTTATGACTTCAAAATGAAGATGTGGTTTCATCAGCATCTCAATTTTTGCTGTATTACCTACTTTAGATATATCATCACCTTTTTTGACCTTAAGATTAACCTTTACCATATCTTTAGTTGCAAGATTTGCATATCTAGTTTGTAAATCTCCACCATGATCTATTAATATTACTATCCCCCATAATTCATCCTCATATACCTCCTTAATCACTCCGTCTGCTGCTGCTTTAACTACAGTGCCTTCTGGAGCCTCAATATCTATGCCTTCATGTCCTATCCAGGATTCTAGGGTTTCTGAATAAATTAGAGAATCAGAAGTGTATTCTGTAAGTATAGGTCCATCTATTGGAAGAAAAACCTTTGTAGTTTCCTGGACTAAATCTGAGTCTTTTACCTTTTCTTCATATTCATCATCTTCAAATTCTAAATCTTCAACTTCTACCTTAGCATAATCATCTTCAATTTCCTCTTTAGCATGATATTCTTCTACTGAATCAGCTTCTTTAACATCTTCCAAATTCGGAACATCTACAGGAGCATCTACATCCGAATTAGATACATTAATGGTATAAAGATTCTCATCATAATCTTTTGGTTTTTCCACTTCATTTTCCTTCTCTTCATCCACAATGACAAAATCCCTATTTCCCACATCCCTATTTGCATTAACATTTCGCATAGATAGGAACAAGGTTCCTCCAGCAACTACACATACACATACAAATAAGAATAAGATAAATCCTTCTTTTTCCATTAATTTTATTAGTTTATTTTTCATATCTCCACCTCCATTACCTAGTATTTCCAGATTGGAAAATTACATACAGTGAAATATATAAAAATAAAAAAATAAAGATGAAAAAGACTCTTCATTTCACTCATGATAACAAAATCACTATTATTCTGAGTATAGGGAAGAATCCGATGTTTTCAATTATGAGTTTTCAATTATTAATTTCTTTTATTTCTACTCCCGTATAATAATGTTTAAGTATTTCTTCAAAAATACTGCCATGTTTAGCCATACCATTAGCTCCCCATTGACTCATACCTACACCATGACCAGATCCATAGGTTTCTATTTCTATAATATTTAATCTTTTATCTAAAGATATAGTAAAATTGGTTGAATTGAGGTTCAGTAACTCCCTTAATTCTCTACCATCTATTATAATTTTATCTATAGCAACTTTTTTCACCCTGCCAGTTAATGTTTTCTCTATAAGTTTAATCTTTTCATGAAGATTATCCTTCGTTAAGTTAACATCTGGATATTTAGATTTTATTTTTCCAATAAACTCTTCTGTTGTTAAAGTAATAGTATTTTTAAATTTCGGCGCCTCTTCTTCATAAAGACTGGTTACAGATTTTAGATAAGGCATTTCTACAGCAAATACATCTTGTACATCTTCTGTCCTACCTCCAGATGTAGAATGATATAGAGGCTCTATAATTTCTCCATTATAAAAAATTCCTAAATTTCTAGTAGAATTTACAGCTTCTTCAATCTTAGGCCAATATTTCTCAATCCAATTATCTCCATGAATTTCTTTAAGTTTAGAAAGTGATAAATATGCTTGACAATGAACACCATCACAGAGAGGAGCAAGTTTATGATTGGGATGCCCATCTTTATATTTTATACTCCTACTAATCGCATATGTTCTAGCAGCTACAGCTTGAGCCTTTAATGCTTCCATATGAAATTCTGCAGGCATTTCTGCTGCAACTACACCTTTTACATAATCTTCTATATTAATCTCATCTACAATTTCTTTCTTTCCATCATAAATTTTTATTGTTTCATATAGCTTATTAGTCTTTACTGGTATCTCTTCTTCTATAACTACTGGTTCCTCTAACTCTAAGGACTCCCCTTTGGCAGTATTTCCCTTAGGTACAAATTTAAAAGTCTTTACAATAACCGTAGGTAATAATATAGTTATTGTTAATACTGTACAAATATAAACTCCTAATTTTTTCATCTCTTCCCCCTCTTTGCCTTTAGTATAAAATATAATATGCGTAGTTTATAGTCATTATGACTATAAACTACGCATATTATATTAGTAGATGGCTAAGAATGAATAACTACAGAACAAAAAATAAAAATAACTAATATCTGAAATCTTTTTCTCATCTATTAGTTATCCTCTAACAAGGGAGCAAATCTCACTCCAATTATTTACTTTTCACTATTATTTATCCACTATTTTCCTATATATAATTGCTCCTAATTTAGTAAATTTCTCTTCTATACTGTCATATCCTCTATCTATATGGTAAATATTGTCAACCTCAGTAATTCCTTCAGATACCAATCCTGCTAATACTAAAGCTGCTCCCGCTCTTAAATCAGAGGCTTTTACTGGAGCCGAGGTTAAGTTGTCTACACCTTGTATAATAGCTGACCTACCGTCTATTTTTATATCTGCACCCATTCTCTTTAACTCATCTACATGCATAAATCTGTTCTCAAAAACTGTTTCTATACATACAGAAGTTCCTTTACAAAGACTCATAAGCGCCATAAACTGTGCTTGCATATCTGTAGGAAACCCGGGATAAGGCATGGTTTTTACATCTATAGCCTTTAGATCATTAGTGCCTATTACTCTAACTGAATCATCATTTTCAATTACAGTACATCCTACTTCTTTAAGCTTTGCTATTACAGGTTTTATATGAGATGTTATAACATTTTCTACTATTATATCTCCTTTGGTTATAGCAGCCGCTACCATAAAGGTACCTGCCTCAATCCTATCAGGAATAATTGAATGGACTCCACCACCCAATTTTTCTACTCCCTTAATCCTAATGGTTGATGTTCCTGCACCTTTAATATCTGCTCCTAACTTATTTAAAAAGCTAGCTAAATCTACTATTTCTGGCTCCATAGCTGCATTATCCAATATAGTTTCACCCTCTGCTAATACTGCAGCCATCATTATATTTTCTGTTGCTCCAACAGAAGGAAAGTCTAAGTAAATTTTATCCCCTATTAATTTCTCTGCATAGGCAGAAATATTTCCATGGTCGACATCTATAGTAGCTCCTAAAGCCTTAAACCCCTTTAGATGTAGATCTATAGGTCTAGTACCTATGGCACAACCACCTGGTAAAGAATTTTTAGTCCTACCTAATCTTGTCAATAATGGTCCCATGACCAAGAATGATGCTCTCATTCTACTCATTAGCTCATATTTAGTTTCATAATTATCAATATTAGCTGAATTAATCTTTATAATACCCTTATCTAAATGCTCAACTTTAGCCCCTAGAGATGTAAGTACTTCACATATTACTTCTACATCTTTTAAATTTGGTACATCTTCTAATATTATATCTTCTGTCCCAAGTAAAGATGCTGCCAATATTGGAAGGGCTGAATTCTTAGCACCAGATATTCGCACTCTTCCTCTCAGTGGAGGGCTTTTTTCCACCATTATTTTCTCCAAGCAAATCTCCTCCTAATTTTAATATCCAGTGGTAATAATAGGTGTTCCTATCCAAATATAATTCTTATCTTCATATTCATTATACCTTATTGCCAGATTTAAGTTAATCTTTTTTTCACCAGAAAATATGAAACTTTCTATAAGAGGTGTATAAGCTGTATAACTAAATATGGATTCATCTGTATACTCTTCTACAACTTTTCCTTTGAACCTTTTCATTGCTTTAACTACTGCTTTATTTAAATCCATTTTTTCTAATCGTCCCTCAATTGTTCCAATAATACAAGTGGTGATTTCCAAAGATTTTCCATAATCTTTAAATATACCTTCTATCTTCTCTATTATACCATTAATACTAAAATTTTGCTTATCTTTTATTAAGTTAATAAAAAGAGTAGTTTCTCCATTACTTAATTCAGAATCTAAATAAGATGAAATTGCTATAGTTATTGGATTTTCATGTATGTCATATCCATAGATAGACATATGATTAAATCCTTCTTCATAAATTGTTTCATTATAATAGTATTTACCCTTATCTTCTGTAAATTTATTAATATCTGCTTCTTCTCCAATAATTCCTAAAGAAATCTTAATCCTTTCCCCTAAAGACTCTATTTCCTCTTTAGATATAAACTCATCGAGGAGCACTCCTCCCATATTAAGATCCCCTTCAAGAAACTCTCCATTAAACTCTTTTAACATACCTTCCAAAACATCTTTTTCACTATGTTTTTTTCCCGCCATTGTAAGTGTTGGTACTAATAAAGATAATATAATTGCAAATAAAATAAACTTTTTCATTATACCCCTCCTTGAAATTTAAGGAAAGGTACTTTCTTAAAAATGTAAAGGGGGACAAAACATTTAAATAAAGAAAGTACCCTCTTCCTATGATAAAAGTATTACCATAGTTGGGTACTTTTTATACCTATTTATTCATCAAATTTTTTTAAACTTGAAACCTCTAATCTATTTATAGCACGTCTAAGTGCTAGTTCAGCTCGTTCTATATCTATATTGTCTTTTTCACTCTTTAATAAGTTTTCTGCTCTTTCCTTCGCTGCCTCAGCTCTCTCTACATCTATTTCATGAGGCCATTCAGCAGCCTCAGTAACTATAGTAGTTTTATTATCTACAACGGAAATATAGCCATCTACTACAGCTGCTACTTTTTCCTCACCATTTTGGAATATTCTTACCTTTCCTATCTTAAGAGGTGTTGTAATAGGTGCTCTTCCTTCTAGAATAGCCATATCACCTTCTATCCCTCTAACTATGACCATTTCTACTTCATCAGAAAAAAATGGCTTATCGGGGGTTACTATATCCAAATAAAGCATAATTAACCCTCCATCTTCTTAGCTTTTTCTACTGCTTCATCAATAGTACCTACAAATAAGAAAGCTGATTCTGGTAGATCATCATGTTTTCCTTCAAGAATTTCTTTGAATCCTCTAACTGTTTCTTTAATAGGTACATATTTACCTTTCATTCCAGTAAACTGTTCTGCTACAGTAAATGGCTGAGATAAGAATCTCTGAATCTTTCTAGCTCGTGCAACTATTAACTTATCATCATCTGAAAGTTCATCTATTCCTAGAATAGCTATTATATCTTGAAGATCCTTGTATCTTTGAAGAATCTCTTGTACTTGTCTTGCTACTTCATAATGTTCCTTACCTACTACCTCAGGGTCTAAAATTCTAGAAGTTGAATCCAATGGATCAACTGCCGGATAGATACCAAGTTCTGAGATTTGACGTGATAATACTGTAGTAGCATCTAAGTGAGCAAAAGTAGTTGCTGGAGCTGGGTCAGTTAAGTCATCTGCTGGTACATATACTGCTTGAACAGATGTTATGGAACCCTTCTTAGTTGAAGTAATCCTCTCTTGTAAAGCACCCATCTCAGTAGCCAAAGTTGGTTGATATCCTACTGCTGATGGCATCCTACCTAGCAATGCTGATACTTCTGATCCTGCTTGTGTAAACCTAAATATATTATCTATAAATAATAAAACGTCTTGCCCTTCCTGATCTCTAAAATACTCTGCCATAGTAAGTCCAGTTAAAGCAACTCTCATTCTAGCTCCTGGCGGCTCATTCATCTGACCAAATACTAAAGCTGTCTTATCTATTACTCCAGATTCAATCATCTCATAGTATAAGTCATTACCCTCTCTAGTTCTCTCTCCTACACCAGTAAAAACAGATAAACCACCATGTTGTGTGGCAATATTGTTTATTAACTCTTGTATAAGTACTGTTTTACCTACTCCAGCACCTCCAAATAAACCTACCTTACCACCTTTAGAATATGGTGCAATAAGGTCTACTACCTTAATCCCTGTTTCAAATATTTCCTTAGAAGTTTCTTGTTCTTCAAAGGATGGAGCTGCTCTATGGATAGGTGCAGTTTGTTTTGCCTTAACTTCTCCCTTACCATCAATGGCCTCACCTAATACATTGAAAAGTCTTCCTAAGGTTTCCTTCCCTACAGGAACAGCAATAGACTTTCCAGTATTCGTAGCCTCCATTCCTCTTACAAGTCCATCTGTTGAATCCATGGAAACACATCTAACAGTGTCATCTCCAATGTGTTGAGCTACTTCTACGATTAATTTCTTTTCGTTCATATCTATTTCAATAGCATTTAGTAGCTCTGGTAGACTATCTTCACTAAATCGAATATCAACTACAGGGCCTATAACTTGAACAATTTTTCCTTTTGTCTTTTCCATTTGCCCTCTCCTTTCATACTTACTTTAGAGCATCGGCACCTGAGACAATCTCAGTTATTTCCATAGTAATTGCCGCTTGTCTTGCCCTATTATAGCTGATGTTAAGTTCATCAATCATTTCCTCAGCATTATCCGTAGCAGCCTCCATGGCTACCCTCCTAGCTGCCTGTTCACTAGAAGAGGATTCTATTAGGGCTCCATAGATAGTACTTTGTATATATTTTGGAATCAAAAAATCAAGAACTTCCTCAGTAGAAGGTTCGAATTCCGTAACGGTCTTTCTCTTATCTGATTCCTTCTGAACTTCCGCAGATGGAAGTAATGTTAAAATGCCAGGCTCTTGAGAAATAGTACCCAAAAACTTAGTATATACTATTTTTATTTCATCAACGACCTTATCTTTATATAAATCCAATGCCATATTACCAATTTTTCTAGCATCAGAAAACGTTGGCTCCTCAACTATTCCAACAAATTCACCTATCACATCATAGTCCCTCTTCTTAAAATAATCCCTTGCCTTAGTTCCTACAGTAATAATTTTAGCATCTTTGTTTTCTTCCTTTATATTACTTTCTGCTAGTCTAATTACACCTGCATTATATCCTCCTGCAAGTCCTCTATCAGCAGATACTATAATATATAAAGAAGACTTAATTTCTCTATTATCTAATAAAGGATGTTTCATATTTCCTGTAGTAGCTAAAATATCTTGGATATTACTAAGAACAGTATTATAATATGGCCTAGACTTTTCCAATCTCTCTCTGGCACGTTTCAATTTTGCCGATGAAACCAATTCCATAGCCTTTGTAATCTGTCTTGTATTGCTAATTCCTCTTATACGTCTTTTAATATCTCTTGTTGTTTCAGCCAAGATTTACACCACCTTATATCAATTGACAATTTATACCTAAAGGTCACTTACGCAATTGACAATTATTGAAAGCTCTTTTTAAATTCATTTATAGCTACTACTATTCTTTCTGCATTTTCATCTGTTAAATCTTTTGTTGTTTTTATGCTTTCTATTATATCAGGATAATTATTATCCACATATTTCAAGAATTCTTTTTCAAAAATAGATATTTTATTAACATCTATATCTGAAAGATGTTTATTAAGTGCAGCATAAAGTATAATTACCTGATGCTCAACTGGCACTGGACTATATTGAGGCTGCTTTAATATTTCAAGCATCCTAGCACCTTGATCAAGTATTGATTTTGTTTCTTTATCAAGTTCTGAACCAAATTGAGCAAAGGCAGCTAACTCACGATATTGAGCCAATTCTAGTTTAATCCTTCCTGCAACCTTTTTCATAGCCTTAATCTGTGCAGAACCCCCAACCCTTGAAACAGAAAGTCCTGAGTTTATAGCTGGCCTTTGACCTGCAAAGAAAAGGTCAGTTTCTAGGAAAATCTGTCCATCAGTAATGGATATAACATTGGTTGGAATATATGCAGATATATCTCCAGCTAAGGTTTCTATAATAGGTAATGCAGTAATAGAACCTCCACCAAATTTATCATCTAATTTTGCCGCCCTTTCAAGAAGTCTTGAGTGAAGATAGAATACATCTCCCGGGAAAGCTTCTCTTCCTGGTGGACGTCTTAATAATAATGACATGGCTCTATATGCAATAGCATGTTTAGACAAATCATCATATACTATTAAAACATCCTTGCCATTAGCCATAAACTCCTCACCTATGGTTACACCAGCATAGGGAGCAATATATTGTAATGGTGCTAATTCACTAGCTGTAGCAGAAACTACTATAGTATAATCCATAGCTCCTCGTTTCTCCAATGTATTAACTATTTGAGCTACAGTAGATCTTTTTTGACCTATTGCTACATATATACAAATTACATCTTGACCCTTTTGGTTAATTATTGTATCAATAGCAATAGCAGTTTTTCCTGTTTGTCTATCTCCGATTATAAGCTCCCTTTGGCCTCTACCAATTGGGATCATGGAGTCGATTGCTTTGATACCAGTTTGTAGAGGTTGATTAACACTCTTCCTTGTGATAACTCCTGGAGCAATCTTTTCAATAGGACTAAATTTAGTAGTATTTATAGCTCCCTTACCATCAATCGGTTGACCAAGGGCATTAACAACTCTGCCTATCATAGCATCTCCTACTGGAACTTCTATAATTCTACCAGTTCTCTTTACTGTATCGCCTTCTTTTATATTATCATCGGAGCCTAAAAGAACACAACCAACATTGTCTTCCTCCAAGTTCATAGCCATACCAAATACTTCTCCTGGAAATTCTATAAGTTCTCCAGCCATACATCCTTCTAGACCATGTATCCTAGCAATACCATCTCCTACCTGAATAACAGTACCTACATCTACCATATCTAAAGTTTTTTCATATCTTTTAATCTGTTCCTTTATAATGGAACTTATTTCTTCTGGTCTTAACTCCATTTCCTCACCTCACTCCTACCTAATTAGCTGCGCCACTAATGGCCTTGCCCATGGACTCTAGCTGACCTTTTACTGTACCATCTAATTCCTTATTTTGAAGTTTAAGTAGTACTCCACCAAGAATTGTAGCATCTACCTTATTAGTAAGTTCAATTTTCTTCCCTAGTTTATTAGATAGAACATTCTGAAGTTTTGTCTCAGCTTTTTCTTCCATAGGTACTGCTGTTATAGCAACAACTTTAACTATATTTTCATGCTCATTAAATAATTCCTTATACCTATCTATTATCTCTAAAATAAAGCCTTCGCGCCTTTTATCTATGAGAATATATAGAAAATTAACTATCTCTTGTGATACTCTATCTTTAAAAAGCTTATCTATTAAATCTCTTTTCTCAATATTACTAATTTTTGGATGATGTAATATTTGAAGTAATTTATTCTCTTCTTCAAATACATCTTTTAAAAAATCTAATTCTTTATTAAATTCATCTGTCTTTTCTAAATCCAATCCAGCTTCAAAAAGGGCTAAAGCATATCTATTACTAACTAACTCTGCCATTTTGAATTACCTACCTCGTCAATAAATTTATCGATTAGGCCATTTTGTTTATCTATCTTTATTTCTTCTTCCATAATTCTAGAAGCAATTAAAATAGCCATTTCGCCAGCTTGGGTTTTAATATCTTGAAAAGCCATCTCTCTCTCTCGAGTTATTTCTCGTCTAGCCCTTGATACTATACTTTCAGCTTCCTTCCTAGCTTCCACTAAGATATCTTCTTTTAATTCCTCTCCACGCTTTCTAGCTGATTCAATGATTTCTTGACTTTCTTTCTTAGCCAAACTAATTCTTGATTCATAGTCATCTTTTAAGGTTATAGCTTCTTCTTTTAAAGTTTTAGCTCCATCAATATCTGACTGAATCTTTGCTTTTCTATCATTTAGAAATTGTGAAACTGGTTTATATAAGAAATGTCTAAGAAATAAATAGAGCAACAACAACGCCGCCCAAGCTAAAATCATAGATGAAAGTTCTGGCAAGGCTCTAACTACGAACATAAACTAACCTCCTTAGCCTTAGATTCCCACTTTAAGGGTTAAATCAGATATTATAATAATCCTGATTGTTTTAGCTCTAAATAAGCTGTTAATAATGGTCTAACGAATAATAAAATTATAGCAATAACTAATCCGTAAATACCTGTTGTCTCTGCTACCGCTTGACCTAAAAGCATTGTTGAAGTTATATCACCTTTGGCTTCTGGTTGTCTACCTACAGCCTCACATCCACGAGCTGCTGCATTACCTTGACCTATTCCAGGTCCTATACCTGCTATCATTGCTAGACCAGCACCTATTGCTGAACATCCTAATATAAAAGCTTCACTTGTTATTCCTTGTAACATTTTGTTTCCTCCCTCCAAATTTTAAAAAGATAATTTATTCTGCTTCTGCCCTACCACCTATGAATATCATAGATAGCATAATGAAAATAAATGTTTGCAACAACCCTGAAAATACATCAAAATAAGCATGTAAAGGTACTGCAATAATTGGTGCAAAGTATCCTAATGCTTGATAAAGCAAGCCCATAATAATACCACCACTCATTATATTTCCGAAAAGACGGAATGATAATGATATAGGATTTGCTAACTCACCTATTACATTTAATGGAGTTAAAAAAGCCATAGGCTCTGTAAACCCCTTTAGGTATCCTAAAAAACCCCCATTGTTTCTAAAACTCCAATACTGTGTTAAAACAAAAGTAATTAAAGCTAAAGAAAATGTAACAGAATAATCTGATGTTGGCGGTGTAAAACCTAGTAGCCCAAATAAATTAGCTACTGCTAAGAATAATGCTAATGTTAAAATGTAGGGTACAAATTTAATATTTTGTGTTCCCATAGTGGACTTAACTAAATTTTCTATAGATTCCACAATTAGCTCTACAACATTTAGGAAATTTGACGGTACTTCATCAGTACGAGCTTTTTTGATCTTATTATTAACTATAAAAGCAAATATAATTAATAATATTGTAACTATCCACATATTAACAATAGTGTCGGGTATAATAATTTCCCTTCCAAAGATTTTTAGCAATAATTCCAAACATCTCCCTCCTTTCATCATTCATTATAATATATTACTCTTTCATGATTTCCTAAATGCAATATATAATTAATTGTTAATTAATTATCTCTTAAAGTCTTCATCAAATATGCCTGATAATAATATTACAAATTTAACCATAAGAAGTCCTAAAACAGTTGCTGGAAAACTTAAATAATCTGCCAAAGCAGCAACTGCAAGTACAATGAAATATATTAAATATCTTAACATATATTGTAAGGTTGAATAAGCACTGGCCTTATCTGGTGACATTTCTACAGCCTTATTTATAGTATTATGAAGCAATTTAAAACTTAATATACTGATTATCGCTCCAAATACATACCCAAGTATAATTGGCTTAGGTTCCCTAAATACAAAAACAGAAATTCCAATAAGCAACAGAGATAATATCGTTACTCTCTTGGCCACTTTAAATACTAAATCATTATTCATCTGTTCACTTCCTCTTATTTCCTTTTATTCTTGCCAATTTAAATATATTTAAAAACCCTGCACCAACACCTAAAATTATGAAAATAATTGAAAAGATACCATTCATGCCTAATTTTTTATCAATAAATTGACCCAAGTACACACCAATTAAAATAGGTGTTATAACAGAAAAACCAATTTGACTTATTAATGCTAGGCCTTGTAAGGTATCTTTATAGTTCTTATTTCTCACACTATCACTCCGTTGAAACATATTTGTTTCTTTAGTATGTTATAATTATAACATTAACATCTATTTTTATAAGCAATACTTTTACAACACTATTAAAATTATATAAAATTTTGACAAATTATGCAAGTGCTTTAGTATAATATTGCAAATTTTCATTTACATAATAAAATAGCCTCAAATATTTGAGGCTATTTTTATATTATATTTCCATTTTTATTAAATCTTCTGCAATTATCAATTTAGCTTCCGTAGCAGTTTGAACTTCCTCTACAGTAAACTCTGGATTAATTTCTATTAGTACTAATCCTTCTTCCCTTACTTCTATAACTCCCATCTCAGTAATGATAAGGTTTACCTCTCCAGCAGCTGTCAATGGAAGGTTGCATTCTTTTAATATCTTATGATTTCCTTTTACAGTATGCTCCATAGCAACTATTACCTTCTTAGCTCCTGTTACTAAATCCATAGCACCACCCATACCTGGTACCATTTTCCCTGGTATCATCCAGTTAGCAAGATTACCCTTTTCATCTACCTGAAGCGCTCCAAGAACTGTCATATCAACATGCCCACCACGAATAATTCCAAAGGACGTAGAAGAATCAAAGAATACTCCACCAGGTAGAATCGTTACACATTGTGCCCCTGCATTTACTATATAAGGGTCCTCCTTGCCTTCTTCCGGAGCAGGTCCTAAGCCTATAAATCCATTTTCTGACTGGAAAAACACATTTATATCTTCAGGTACATAGTTAGCTACCATAGTTGGTAATCCAATGCCAAGGTTAACCACATCTCCATCTTTTAATTCTTTCGCTACACGTCTAGCAATAAACTCTTTCTTATCCATTATTTATCACCTCCGTTAACGATATAATCCACAAATATTCCCGAAGTCACAACATCATTAGGGTCAATTTCTCCAACTTCTACAACATTTTCAGCTTCAACTATTACAATATCAGCAGCAGTAGCCATAAGTGTGTTAAAGTTTCTTGTAGCACCGTAATATACAATATTACCAAATTTATCTACAGTTTCTCCAGCTATTAAAGCTACATCAGCTCTAAGTGGTAACTCAAGAAGGTAAGTTTTTCCGTCAATTACTATTCTTTCTTTACCTTCTTCAACTATTGTACCTACTCCTGTTGGTGTTAAAAATCCACCAAGTCCTGCTCCACCTGCTCTTACTTGCTCAGCGAGAGTTCCTTGAGGTACTAATACTACTTCCATTTCACCAGAATTCATTTGATTTCCTGTTTCTTTGTTTGTACCAACGTGAGAAGCTATAAGCTTTTTAATTTGTTTATTTACTACTAGCTTGCCTGAACCTATTTCTGGAAAACCAGAATCGTTGCAAATTAATGTTAAATCTTTAACACCCTTCTTCACAAGAGCATCAATTAATCTGTGTGGTGACCCACATCCTAAGAATCCACCAATCATAATAGTCATACCATCTTTGATATGAGCTACGGCTTCATCAATAGACATAATTTTGTTCATAAATATGCACCCCCGTTTATATTTAGTGAATAATTAATAGTGAATAGTTTTAGAAATAGTGGATAGCCAATACTGATAGTTAAACGCCTTAGCGTTTAACTATCATAGCTATTCCTTGACCTCCACCTATGCATAGAGTCGCTAAACCATTTTTAGCATCTCTTTTTGCCATTTCATGTAATAATGAAACTAATATTCTAGCTCCTGAAGCTCCTATTGGGTGTCCTAATGCTATGGCACCACCATTTACATTTGTCTTTTCTATATCAAGATTAAGTTCCTTAATAACCGATAAGGCTTGAGCAGCAAAAGCTTCATTTGCTTCTATTAAATCTACCTCTTCTATAGTCATATTAACCTTAGCCAAAGCTTTTCTTGTAGCTGGAATAGGTCCAGTTCCCATAATCGATGGATCTACACCTGCTGAAGCATAGGATGCTATAGTAGCTAATGGAGTGATTCCCAGCTCATCTGCTTTTTCCTTGCTCATTACAACTAATGCAGCAGCTCCATCATTAATTCCAGAAGCGTTTCCAGCTGTTACTGTTCCATCCTTTTTAAATGCTGGTCTAAGTTTTGCTAATACTTCTACTGTAGTACCAAACTTTGGATATTCATCTGTGTCAGCAACTATTGGTTCTCCTTTTCTTTGAGGGATTTCTACAGGAACGATTTCTTCTTTAAATCTTTCATTTTTTATAGCAGCTTCTGCTCTATTTTGACTGTCTAATGCTACTTTATCTTGTTCTTCACGAGTAAAACCATATTTCTCTGCAATATTTTCTGCAGTAATTCCCATATGATAATCATTGAAAATATCCCATAGTCCATCTTGCACCATATAATCCTCTATTTGACCATTACCCATTCTTTGACCCCATCTAGCAGATTTTAGTAAATATGGCGCTTGACTCATATTTTCTGTACCTCCAGCTAATACTATATCTGCTTCTCCAGCTAAAATAGCTTGAGCTGCTAATGCAACAGTCTTAAGTCCTGATCCACAAACCTTATTAACTGTAAAGGAAGGCACTTCTACTGGAATACCTGCATGTATTGACACCTGTCTAGCTACGTTTTGTCCCAATCCTGCTTGCAATACATTACCAAATATAACCTCATCTACCACATTTGGATCTACATTGGCTCTCTTTAATGCTTCCTTAGCCACTATTGTACCTAATTGAACCGCAGAAACATCTTTAAATTTACCACCAAATGCTCCAATAGGTGTTCTAACAGCTGAAGCAATAACAACTTCTCTCATCTTTTTACCTCCTGTATTTTATTTATTTTAAAAAATTAATTTACCTCTATAGACTTTATTTCACTCACAGTATTATATAAAGCAATTTTCATGCCATGTTTTATAAATGAGTCTTACCCGCTATAATCTAGTATTTAACCAATATCTATAAAATAAATCTAATTTTAAAATTCCTTAATACAGCAATTCAATTGAATAGTGTAGATAATTAGATACAACTTTCCTGTTCTCAGACGAAATTTATGTATCAAAAAATATACACCTTAAGTAAATATGTATAATTTTGGCTACAGCTTTATTTTCCTATATTATATTTATCGATTTTCTTATATAAGGCTGTTCTATGTATTCCCAGTTTTTCAGCAGCTAAAGATTTGTTTCCTTTAGTAAGTATAAGAGCCTTATTTATAGCTTCTATTTCAGATTCTATCACTACATCTTTTAATAAAGGAATATCATTTAAATCTTCCATAGAATAATTTATTTTATCTATAAACCTTTCAGGTAGATGCTCTGGTAAAATAATCTTACCTGGTGAAAGATTAATTGCCCTTTCCAATACATTCCTTAATTCCCTTACGTTTCCTGGCCAACTATAGAATTTGAGAATCTTTATTGTTTCTTTAGCTAAAACTTTTTCTCCTAATTTCATTTCCTTTAGTAAATAAGATAATATTTCTTCACTTAAAGGTTCTATATCTTCCATTCTTTCACAAAGGGGAGGAATTTCTATTGTTATTACATTTAATCTATAATATAAATCTTCTCTAAATTTTCCCCTTTTTATTGCTTCTTCTATATTTTCATTGGTAGCGGCTATAACTCTGGCATCAAAGGATATTTTTTTATTGCTTCCAACTCTTTCAAATTCTTTAGATTCCAAAACTCTAAGAATCTTCGCCTGCATTTCCAGGGGCATATCTCCAATTTCATCTAAAAAAATAGTTCCACCACGAGCAAGCTCAAACTTCCCGACTTTACCTTGTTTTCTAGCCCCCGTAAATGCTCCACTATCATATCCAAATAATTCTGACTCCAATAATTCCTTTGGAATTGCAGCACAATTAATGGCTATAAAAGCTTCTCCCTTCCTATAACTAGCTCTATGAATTGCATGGGCAAATAATTCTTTTCCTGTACCAGATTCTCCTGTAATAAGTACAGTTGAATTTGTTTCTGCTGCCATACTACCAACTTTTTTTAAATAGTTCATCTTTGAATTTCTAGTAATTATACTATCAAAAGAATATTTACTACCTTCTATTCTTTCAATCTCACCCTTATATTTATTTATCTTTGATTGCAAATCAAGGAGTTGGTGAGCCAACTCCTTTACTTCGCTGATATCCTTAAAAAGTACTGTGCCAACGGCTCCAATTACATTACCCTGTTTAATAATAGGGATACGGTTTGTTATCATATCATGACCTTGTATCCTTTGTACATCTCTTAATTCTTTTGTTCCTGTTTTAACTACAATATGCATACGTGTATTCTCTATGATTTCTTCAACTGGTTTCCCTATTGCATCTTCTTCTTTTATCCCTAAAAGTTTCTCATAGTTCATCTTAACTATTTTCCCTTCTGGGTCAACTAATACATACCCCTCATATGCGTAGTTTAAAACATCCTCAAGCATCTCAAAACTATCCCTAAGTTCAGTTAATTTATCCACCAAAACAATCAACCCCCAAAATAGTGAATAACTAATAGTGAATAATTATTAGATACGAAATATTACTCCAAACTATTCACTATTCACTGGTTTTATAACTTTTCACTATTCACTAATATATCTACTATCCTCTCACTTGCTCTTCCATCTCCATAGGGGTTTACGGCATTGGCCATTTTATTATATTCATCCTTATTGGATAATAGAAGATTAAGCTCATTAAATACATTTTCATAATTAGTACCTAATAATTTTGCAGTTCCTGCTTCTATACCCTCTGGTCTTTCTGTTTCTTCCCGAACCACAAGTACAGGTTTTCCTAAAGTAGGTGCTTCTTCTTGAATTCCTCCAGAATCTGTAACAACTAAATGTACTTTTGACATTATATTTGCCATAGGCTCATAATCTAATGGCTCAATTAAATGTATTCTATCATTATTGCTTAAAATCCTATTAGCAATTTCTCGTACCTTTGGATTTAAATGCATTGGAAAAATCAATTCCACATCTGTATATTTTTCTACAATATCTTTAATTGCAGTAAATATATTTTCCATAGGCTCACCAATATTCTCTCTCCTATGACATGTAAGCAATATTACCCTTTTATTTTTATAATCTAATTTATTTAATAAGTCTATATCAAATATGTAATCTTCCTTAATGGCATATTTTAAAGCATCTATTACAGTATTACCCGTAATAAATATTTTTCCGCCAGGATAGTCTTCTTTAAGTAAATTTTGCCTATTTCTCTCTGTAGGAGCAAAATGAAAGTCTGTAATTATTCCAGTTAACTTCCTATTAGCTTCCTCTGGATATGGAGAATATAAATTTCCACTACGAAGTCCTGCCTCTACATGACCAATCTTTACTTTTTGATAAAATGCAGCCAAAGCCCCTGCAAAAACCGTAGTAGTATCTCCTTGAACTAATAATACATCTGGCTTTTCTTTTATAATAACTTCTTCTAAACCCTTTAAAGCCCTTGTTGTAATATCAGTTAAAGTTTGTCCAGGTTTAAAGATATTTAAATCGTAATCTGGTCTTATATCAAATAAATTTAGTACCTGATCCAACATTTGTCTATGCTGAGCGGTAATACATATAATGCTTTCGATTCCTTCTCTCTTTTCCAGCTCTTTTACTATTGGAGCCATTTTAATTCCCTCTGGTCTTGTACCAAAGACAGTCATTACTTTCAAGTTCGTCATCCTTTCACCAATTAACAATATTCAACTAATACCCAATTAACAATTAATAGTCAAATTAAAAACATTAAAATCAATGAATTAATATCTTAATTATTCTTTATTAATTGTTTTCTGTTAATTGTTTTTTGTTCTTTATTAATTATCGTTTCTCAAATATCCCTAATTTTATAGCAACCAATACTGATGCTGCAAGTAATAATATAGATAGATATACTGCTTGTCTACTATTGGCCTTGGACACTAATATAGCAAACAAACCGAAACTAGCAGATATACCGTAGAGTATTAGTACAGATTTCTTCTGTGAATATCCTCTGTTTAAAAGTCTATGATGTAGATGTCCTTTATCTGCTGCTGATATAGATTGACCGTTTAATAACCTTCTAAATATTGCAAAGGTAGTATCAAAAATAGGTACAGATAATATTAATATAGGCGCAACAATTGCTATAGTTGCTACAGACTTCATAACACCTTCTATAGTTATGGCTGCTAACATAAATCCTAAAAATAAAGCACCAGTATCTCCCATAAAAATCTTTGCTGGATTAAAATTAAAAGGTAAAAATCCTAAACATGCACCTGCTATAGCAGCCGATAATATAATTACGCTAATGTAATTATTAGTATACCCTTTACTCGCTACAATCATAAGAGTTATACTAGATATCATAGCAACTCCTGCAGATAGTCCGTCTAACCCATCTATAAAATTCAATGTATTTGTAATGCCAACTACCCAAAATAAAGTTATAGGTATGGATAGCCAATTTAAATATATTAGAGAGCTGTCCTTTGTAAAGGGATTTGTAATGAAATCAACTTTAACATCACCATATATTAATATTAGACCTGCTATGATTTGAAACATAAATTTAGTCTTTGGCCTAAGCTCTTTAAGGTCATCTATTATTCCCCCTATTACAATAACCGTTCCACCTATTAAAATTGAAAGAATTTCTTTCTCTAAAGGTAGAAATATTAAAGTAACTACAACTACTGCTAAAAATATAGCTAAACCACCCATAAGTGGCATAGGTTCCTTATGCACTCTTCTATCATCTTTTGGAATATCCACAACACCAATCTTAAATGCAAGTTTCTTCACCAAAGGAGTAACCAAATATGAGATAACCAATGCTAGAAAAAATGGTGGTAGAAAGTCTTTCATAACAAATCCCTCTCTCCTTTTATTTAGTGCCGAATAACCTATCACCAGCATCTCCCAATCCTGGTACTATATAGGCATGATCATTTAATTTTTCATCTAAGGATGCTACATAGATATCCACGTCAGGATGTGCCTCAGTTACAGCTTTTACTCCTTCAGGTGCAGATATTAGGCAAACCAATCTAATGGAATTAGCACCTCTTTTTTTCAAGAAATCTATGGCTGCTATGGCTGAGCCACCTGTTGCAAGCATAGGATCTAAAACTATTAATTCTCTTTCTTCAATATCTTGAGGTAATTTACAATAATATTCTACAGGTTTTAATGTTTCTGGATCTCTATAAAGTCCAATATGCCCCACACGAGCTGCTGGTAATAGACTTAGCATACCATCAACCATTCCTAATCCTGCCCTAAGTATTGGTATAAGCCCTACCTTCTTACCTGATATAACTTCTGATTTCATTGTTGTAAGAGGAGTTTCTATTTCAATTTCCTCTAAAGGAAAATCTCTAGTTACCTCATAACCCATTAACATCGAAACCTCTGTAACTAACTCTCTAAACTCCTTAGAGCCTGTATTTTTATCTCTTATAAATGTAAGTTTATGTTTAATAAGAGGATGATCAAATACTACTACTTTTGCCATATATAAAACTCCCTTCTAAGTGTTAATTATTTTCCTTGAAAATTATATCATAAATTAACCTTCAATTTCACTAATTTTATTTATTCTTTTTCCATGTCTTCCACCTGCGAATTCTGATTTCAGCCAAGCAGATACTATTTCAATGGCTAAATCCCTTCCAATTACTCTACCACCAAGGGCTAAAATATTAGCATCGTTATGTTCTCTACTCATTTTAGCTGAATAAGTATCTCCACATAAAGCGCATCTAATTCCCTTTACTTTATTACAAGCTATGGAAATACCAATACCTGTACCACAAATAACAATGGCTCTATCTACTTCCTTAGCTACAACAGCTCTCGCCACCTTCTCTCCATAATCAGGATAATCTACTGATTCAAGAGAATTGGTTCCATAGTCAATATAAAAAATTTCCTCTTTATCTAAATATTCCTTGATATACTCTTTTAATTCAAATCCACCATGATCACTACCTATACCTATTTTCAATTATATCCACTCCTCACTTTTCACTATCTCCTCTATAGCTTGATAGATTTCATCCCTAGTATTCTCATATACTGTTAATCTGCCACCAAATGGATCTACTACATCCTTATCTAGTTTATAGGCATATTCTAACAATGTAAATACCTTATCCTTTGATTTAGGAAAATTTAATATAATAAAATCCTTATGAGATTTAGACATAGTTAAAATAATATAAGCCTCGTCAACTAGTTCCCTATGAATTTGCTTAGCCCTATGCTTCGATATATCTATTCCAATTTTTTTCATAACTTCTATTGAATTTTTAGAGGCATTATCTCCATGAAATGCAGAAATTCCGGCAGATTCAACTTCTATACTTAAATTATTTTTTTCTATCATAGATTTTAAAATTCCTTCAGACATAGGACTTCTACAAGTATTACCAGTACATATAAATAAAATCTTCATATAATTCTCCCTTCTACACATTAATAACCTTTCCACCAGCAGCCTTCATCATTCTATTCATTATTGCTATTCCTAAATCAGATATCTCAACTCCTTCAGCCAAGATAATATCTACATTTTCTTTATCAAATAGCCTAAGGGTATTGAATAGATTATGAGCAATAGTTTCTTTATTTTGTCTGCTGCCTATAGATATTATTAACCCTTCTTTATAGAATTCTTTTGTTTCATCTGTACAAATAATTCCTACTTTTTTATCATTATCAATATATTTCTTGGTATTTTTAATAATATTCTCTACAATATTTTCAATATCACCACTAAAAACCATCATATCTGATTTCGGTGCATAATGTCTATATTTCTGTCCTGGGGACTTTGGAATTATATTCTCATTTTCCTTTATTATAGCAAGATCTATGCTTACATTAGGAATTATTTTTTGTAATTCCTCTTTAGTAACTCCTCCCGGTCGAAGAATCATAGGTAAATTCCCTGATAAAT
Organism: Tissierella sp.; assembly: GCF_032104385.1. Taxonomy (GTDB): domain Bacteria; phylum Bacillota; class Clostridia; order Tissierellales; family Tissierellaceae; genus Tissierella. Next base: position 15,250 of record NZ_DAMCHJ010000009.1, on the reverse strand, counting down.
CTAGTACCGTTGATTCCAATCCTATTCCTGTATCCCCACCATCTATTATCAAGTCTACTTTACCCATTAAGTCCTCTATTACATGCCTTGCTGATGTAGGACTAGGTCTTCCTGATGTATTAGCCGATGGTGCGGCTATTGGTACATTTGATTTTCTAATTAATTCTAATGCTATTTTATGCTCTGGCATTCTAATAGCTACAGTATTAAGTCCTGCTGTAATCATATCTGGTACCTTATTAGATTTTGGTAAAAGAATAGTCAATGGTCCAGGCCAAAATTTTTCCATGCATAATTTCCCTATATCTGGAATCTCCTCTACTAATTCTTCCACTTGTCTCATGGAATGAACATGAAGAATTAATGGATTATCCTGTGGTCTACCCTTTGCAGTAAATATCTTTTTTATTGCAATTTCATCGAATCCATTAGCACCTAATCCATATACTGTTTCCGTTGGAAACGCAACAGTTCCACTATTTTTAATTATATTTACTGCCTCAATAATTAAGTCTTCATCTACATTGTTTTCATCAATCTTTATTATCTTTGTTTCCATTATTTCCCTCTCATCTCCTATTGCTTTATTTCATTATATATTATTACCTGACAATTAACAATTAACAAAGAACAATTATCAATTAAAAATTAATAATTGATGAAACCTTTTCATATTTATAAATAGGAGGAGATAAAATGAATGAATGGATTATAGGACTTATTGGTCTTTTAGTAGGGGTTGTAGGTATTAGTCTAGGTGGCATAATTGGAATATGTATTAGAAAAACAGATAAAATGTTAAGCTTTTTATTGGGATTAACTGGTGGATTTATAATGTTTATAGTAAGTTTTCACTTATTTCCCGAAGCATTTTATATAGGAGGAGTTTTTAATGTAGTATTTGGTGTTACTGTTGGCATTTTCATTATTACTTTATTAGAAATCTTATTAGAAAGGTTATCTTGTTTTATCAATGCAAGAACAGGTATTATATTAGGTCTAAGCGTAGCTATACATAGTATTCCAGAAGGGATGGCATTAGGCTCCACATTAGTTGGTCTATCTGATTTTGGATTTGTACTTACCATGGCAATGTTACTACATAATATTCCTGAGGGGATATCCATTTCATTACCCCTGAGCATGAATAAGGTTAGACCTTGGAAAATAATTTTATTTAGTATTCTAGTTGGAATACCCACTGGAATAGGAGCATATATCGGGGCATATTTAGGTACTATATCTAATACTATAATCTCCATTTGTTTAGCCAGTGCTGGAGGTATCATGCTATATATAGTCTGTGATGAACTAATTCCAACAGCAAAAACCCTTCACAAAGGAAGGATTTCTAGTATCGGTACTGTTATTGGTTTTATATTGGGTATTATCTTATATTTTAAATAAATAACAAAAATACTCCCCTCTTAGTATCAGATTTTTATTTTTTAATCTGTCTAACATGGGAGCATATCATTTTTTACCATTTGCCTCTATTTCTTTTAGTAAATATAAATACTCGTTATTATCCATTTTCCGTCAATATATTCAAGCTTAAATTCAGAAACATCGGTATATTCTTCTATGATAGTTTCATTTGAATACAGCTTTTCCGTATATTCAATCAAGTATTTTACATTTGTTTTATCTTTAGATATTTTTTCCCATCTCTTTATATTTATCTTAGATTTATCAAATTTGCCACTTACTAAATTAGAATTAATTAAATAGCGTGAAGCTATTAAACCATCGTAAACTTTTTCAGACAATAAAGGTTTGAAATTTCCAAGGAATATATCCACATCTTCTTGTAAGAATAAGCCTGACACTATATTATCGTAATTTTCATAAAGAGCAGATTTCATATCAAAAAAGTTTTTTATAGTTGTTTTTGGATTGGGTGTTTTATTGTATATATAGAAAACTAAAAGTAGAGCTATAGAAACGATAATTAATAATAATAGTAGGTGGGGCTTACAAATTTTCATGTCATTTTACCTCCAGATAAACATCGATTAAACTTTAAGGTAACTCCATCTCTCTCCCATATGCCTCATACCTCAATCTACAATCTGGTACAGGTGACCCTGATGTAAACTTAATATCATTTGTATAAAGATACGTACCAGCAGCAGGTATAGTATATCCTGCATGCCATAGAGCATAATAACCTACATAATTCACTTCTAAAGGATCATATTCAGTTATTAATACTTCAGTACACCTCTTACATTGCCAACAGCTGCCATCAAATGCAAATACTGCATCTTGACCAAACTTTCCTCTATACACAAACCCCCAGCCACGTGAATACATCAAATGGTAATCATATCCATTACAAATTTCAGGTTCTGCTGGAACGATTACAAAGTCTTCTGATGAATCTATATCTGATACATTGTTTCTCTCAAGACTAGCTGCATTTGAAGTAAATGTAATTGCAAATATCAATAATAGTGGTAAAAAATATGACTTATTAAGTTTCTAGCTAAACTATGCTTATTCATTTAATCACCCCCTTATTAAAACTAATTCTATGTCAACTAGTATTTAAGTACAATAATTAAATCAAGCAAATTAAATCCTTGCATAAGCAATTAACTTTTAATTAAAAAACTCAATATTTTTAATTGGTTTATTCAATAAATTATTCATATATCTATTAAATCAAATATTGTACTTATTGTCAACATGATTATTCAGACAAATATGATTATTCAGATAAATTTGGTATTTTGATATATTAATATCCGAAACTTATCAAAATTTAAAAACAAGAGATGTTTTATAAACATAAACACAAAGGGATGCTAGACCGTTACAGAATTAAGAAAATTGAGGGCTTATGTCTAAGGAGAAAACAATAATATTGCAGGTTGTAGTAGCAGAGCAACTTCAACCCGCAAAAATGACAAAAATGGTGCTAAACACCATTTTTTCACTTATTTAAAACTATTTTTTTATTCTGATCCTAGCCTTTCTGCTTGATCAGATGTAATTAATGCATCTATCATTTCGTCTAGATCCCCATCTACAAAGGCATCTAATTTATATAGTGTTAAATTAATTCTATGGTCTGTAACTCTACCTTGTGGGAAGTTATAGGTTCTAATTCTTTCTGATCTATCTCCTGTACCTACTTGACCTTTTCTTTCTTCAGCTATTTCTGCCGCCTGATCAGTTAGCATTTTATCATATATTCTAGTTTTTAATATTCTCATTGCCTTTTCTCTATTTTTGATTTGACTTCTTTCATCTTGACAAGCAACTACTACCCCTGTTGGTATATGAGTAATTCTAACAGCAGAGTCAGTAGTGTTTACGTGCTGTCCACCTGCTCCGGAAGATCTATAGATATCTATTTTTAAATCTTTTTCTTGAATATCTATATCTACATCTTCTGCTTCTGGTAATACGGCAACTGTAGAAGTAGATGTATGAATTCTACCACTCGCTTCAGTTTCAGGTACTCTTTGAACCCTATGTACCCCAGATTCATATTTTAATCTGCTATAAGCGCCTTTCCCCTTTATCATAAATATTACTTCTTTAAATCCACCAATACCTATTTCGTTTGTACTCATTACTTCTACTTTCCATCTATTTCTCTCTGCATATCTTGAGTACATTCTAAATAATACTCCTGAGAATAAAGCAGCTTCATCTCCTCCAGCTCCACCTCTTATTTCTACAATAACATTTTTATGATCATTAGGGTCTTTAGGTATAAGTAATAATCTAAGCTCTTCTTCTATAGCTTCTAACGAAGTCTCCAAATCTTTTATTTCTTCTTTAACAAGTTCTTTCATTTCATCATCTAATTTATCTCTAAGCATCTCTTTGGCTTCTTCAAGACCATCCCTAGTTTTTACAAACTCCCTATATTTAAATACAATAGGCTCTATATCGGAATGTTCTTTCATTAATTTTTGGAATAATTCTCTATCATTTATCACTTCCATGTCCATTACTTTTTGGCCTAATTCATTATATCTTTCTTCAATACTAGCTAATTTATCTAACATATTCTATCACTCCCTTTATTCAATTGACAATGGACAACTGACAATCAAAAACCTATTAATATTAATTTCCTTTAATTATCCATTGATAAAAATATATTTGATTAATTTTAATCTTATTTTGTTAATTTTAAATTAATAAATAATCACCCCTACAATTCCTGCTATTATAATAGTGATTATGGGGTGCATTTTTTTAAATGAAGTTAAATAAAAAAGTACTGCACCTAATATAAAAGTCTTTATGTCTATAATGGCATTTTTAGATACTGTTAGACTAGCGGAGATAATAAGCCCAAGAACCACTGGTCTTATACCCTTAAATGCCCACTCTACATAGGGGGAATTTTTAAACTTTGATAAGAAATGAGCTATAATAAGTATTACGACAATAGATGGTAGGACTACTCCAATTGTTGCTACAACAGAACCTAATATTCCCCCAACCTTATAACCTAAAAAGGTTGCCGAATTTATGGCAACTGGTCCTGGTGTCATTTCTACTACTGCTAATATATCTATAAATTCATTTAATGTCAGCCAATTATGAACTTCTATTATCTCTTTTTGTATCAATGGCAGCATAGCATATCCACCACCAAAACTAAAGGCTCCAATTTTAAGAAATGATATGAAAAGTTTTAATATAGTCATATTTTTTTCTCCTTATTTTTAAAATATATAATTGAGCCAATAGCAGCAATAAGGATTATAATTATTGGACTAATATTAAATAGCATTATTGCCAAAACAGTAAGAAAAGCTCCTGATATTATGAAAATATTAAATTTCATATTTTTCCCTAATTTATATACTGCGGAGAATATTAAAGCAGCCACTGCTGGTCTTATGCCTAAAAACACTTTTTCGATTATAGGATTTTGCCTAAAACCCCAAAAAAACTTTACAACCAAAAGTATAATTGTAAATGAGGGAAGAATAGTTCCTAATGTACAAAACATGGCTCCTTTAATGCCTGCCACCTTATATCCAACATAGGTACTTGTATTAACAGCTACAGGTCCTGGTGTTACTTCAGCTATAGCCAATATATCTATAAATTCTTCCGTTGTCAGCCAATTATTCTCATCTACTACTTCTCTCTGAATTAAAGGAAGCATGGCGTACCCTCCACCAATGGTAAATGCTCCTATTTTAAAAAACGCCCAAAATAATTTCAATAGTTTTCCCATTAAATCATACTCCTTTATTATTTAATGCCTAAAACTACCCTAGTATGGCCTTGTAAATCCTTTAGAATAGATACATCTCTAAAGCCTTCATCAAGTAAAATATCTCGAACTTCCTCTCCTTGATTATACCCAATCTCATATATTAGAAGTCCATTATCTTTTAAATACCTTCTGCTTTCAGGTGTAATTTTTCTATAAAAGTCCAATCCATCAACTCCTCCATCTAAAGCACCCCTTGGCTCAAAATCCTTTACGGTAATATCAAGAGTTTCGATTTCCTTAGAAGCAATATAAGGTGGATTAGATACTATAATTTGAAATTCTTTTTCTAAATCAAGTAATTCTATTGCTTTAAATAAATCTCCCTTATAAAAATTAACATTGGATAGTCTAAATCTATTCTTATTAATATTCGCTACCTTAATAGCAGTATCTGAAATATCTACTCCATATACAAGGACATCTTTGCAGTAATTAGCAATACTTAAAGAAATAGCTCCACTCCCAATTCCCAAATCTAGTACCTTAATTCTTTTATTCTTATATATTTTATTTATATAATCTATAATATACTCTACTAAAATTTCAGTATCAGGTCTAGGGATTAGAACTCCTTCTTCCAAATAAAAGTCCAATCCCATAAACTCTCTTTCTCCTAATATATATTGTATAGGATATCCCTCAGTCCTTTTTTCTACTAACTGCAGAAACTTAGATTCTATTTCTTTTGAGATCTCTCGCTCACCGTAAGTATATATATAGGATTTATCTACATCTAATAGTTTGCACAATATCAGAATAGAATCTAAAATAGGGGCTCTAGACTTCCTCAACAAATCATTTATCCCTACCATTTATCCTCATCCTTATTATCTGTTAAAACTGCCTTTAAAGATTCTATAGCCACTTGAATTTGCTCACCATCAGGTTCTTTTACTGTGGCTAACTTTTGAATCATCAATCCTGGATAAGATAAAAAATAAGATAATCTAGAATTGCTCTTTCCAATAAGTTTATTGATTTCATAAGAAATACCTGCAATTACAGGAAACATCAAAATTCTTATAATAAATCTTTGTAATGGATTTGGCCAGCCAAAAAATGATAAAACCAATATACTAATAATCATTACCATAAATAAAAAACTTGTTCCGCATCTTGGATGAAGAATAGGATATTTCTTTACATTTTCAACTGTAAGTTCTTCTTCATTTTCATAACAATGTATAGTCTTATGCTCTGCTCCATGATACTCAAACACCCTTTTTATATCTTCAAATTTTGATACCCCTATTATATATATTAAAAATATTATTATTCTAATTAAACCCTCCACAAGATTTAGTCCTATAGAACTACTAATTTTTTCTTTAAAAAAATTAGTTAAAATAGTTGGTAATATCATAAACATTCCTATAGCAAGTACAACAGAACTAATAACAGCAAATATCATTTCAGCTTCCTCAGCCTTATCCTTAAACAGCTTTTCCGTAAAACTTTCTTTAGTGGAATCTTCTTCCTCTTCAAAAAATTCTGCTGAATACATAAGTGCCCTAGTTCCAAACATTAAAGCTTCTATAAGCCCTACTACTCCCCTAAGAAATGGTAGTCGAAATATTTTATACTTCATCCCTAAAGTATTTAATTTCTCTTTTTTTATTTCAATTTCTTTATCAGGCTTTCTAACAGCAATAGCTATATCCTTTGGTCCACGCATCATAACTCCTTCAATTAATGCCTGTCCCCCAATACTTGTAATATGCTTTGGTGTTCTGTCTAGATTTTTTATTTTCATATCATTTCACCCCCAATTTTTAGCCTTTTCTAAGCATCAAAATTCACCTCTACCTCTGTTCGCTGTGTTAGGTCATTTCCCGCAGTTTCGCAACACAAATCTATTTACTTCCTCAATTTGCCCCGCAGGGTATAATTCGATAGTCCTTTAGGGCTCACTACACTCGTATAGATTTGGTGCTAATTGCGTTTGACCTACCATCCTTCCTTACTATAATTTTGATAGTAGGACAGCCACGCAGTCTCACTGCACAAATTCATTTGCTCGTTATCACTCGCATGAATTTGCCGTTCGTTGTATTAGGTCATAAAAAATAAAGGTTAGTTGCTCAAGCATCTAACCTAGTTTTCCGAAGAAATTAGTCCATATTGTATTTCTTCTTGAATTTTTCAACACGTCCACCACGTTCAACAAATTTTTGACGACCTGTAAAGAATGGATGACATTCTGAACAAATTTCAACTCTTAATTCATCTTTAACGGAACCTGTTGTAAAAGTATTTCCACAGGCACAAGTTACAGTAACATCTTTATAATTTGGATGAATATCCGCCTTCATTCCTTTCACCTCTCTTCAACTGCTAGTATATAGCAAAAAAACATTTTTTCATAATTCAACCATTAAATTATAGCATATAAAATTTTTCTTTTCAACTAAAACCAAATTTTATTTCTCATCTCATCTATAAATTTATCATTATCTTTAGTTCTTACTAGGTTTTCTATTAAATTTTCAATTACATCCTGTGTAGGTGCATTTCCCATTGCTTTTCTTATTGCCCAAATAGTTTCAAGCTCTTTTTGAGATAAAATTAATTCCTCTCTCCTAGTACCTGATTTATTTATATCAATAGCTGGGAAAATTCTCTTTTCAGATAATTTTCTATCTAAATGGATTTCCATATTTCCTGTACCTTTAAACTCTTCAAATATAACATCATCCATACGACTGCCAGTTTCAACTAAAGCTGTAGCAAGTATGGTCAATGAGCCACCTTCTTCCAAATTTCTTGCAGCTCCAAAAAATCTTTTAGGTTTATGTAAAGCACCAGGGTCCAATCCTCCAGAAAGAGTTCTTCCAGTGGCTGGTATAGTTAGATTATATGCTCTAGCAAGTCTTGTAATACTGTCTAATAGAACTACTACATCTTTTCCATGTTCTACCAACCTCTTTGCCCTTTCCAATACAATCTCTGCAACCTTTGTATGATGCTGAGGAAGCTCATCAAAAGTTGAGTAAACTACATCTCCCTTTACAGACCTTTTCATATCTGTTACTTCTTCAGGTCTTTCATCTATTAATAATACAATAACTTCTACTTCTGGATGATTTTTTTCTATTGCATTGGCTACCATTTTAAGAAGTGATGTCTTTCCAGCCTTTGGTGGAGAAACTATCATACCCCTTTGTCCTTTTCCTATAGGTGCAATTAAATCTATCATCCTAGTAGCTAACTCAGAGGAATTAGTTTCAAGTTCTAATCTTTTAGTTGGATATATAGGGGTTAAACTATCGAAATTAGGTCTTTTTGTGCAGGTTTCCGGATGCATTCCATTAACTGATTTGATATAAAGAAGAGCTTTGTATCTTTCTCCAGGATTTGGATCACGAGTCACACCAAAGATTTTATCTCCCGTTCTCAATCTAAATCGTCTAATTTGAGATGGAGAAATATATATATCCTCGTCACCAGATAAATAATTATCAGATCTTAAAAAACCATAACCATCTGTGTGTAGTTCGAGGATTCCTTCGGCACCATTTATTATATCCATATTCTCTAGTTCTTCCGTAACCTTCTCAGGTAAATCCTCTGTTTCAATATCTTTAATATCTATTTTTATTTCATTTTCATCAGATAATCCTTTTTCCTTCTCTTCAGAAGCATAACTTTGAAGTATTATATCTATTAACTCATCCTTTTTATACTTATAGGGACTAGCTATACCTTGAGACTTTGCTATTTCCCTTAAATCACCTATCTTTTTATCCGACAGATCATGTTCCGTCAAATATAAACACTCCTTTCATTTTAGTGAATAGGTAATAGTGAATAACTAATAGTTAAAACCTTAAAACATAGATTCCCATTTTCTTCAAAATGACATAAACCTTTCACTATTCACTATTCACTGTTTTTTCATTATTCACTAATTTTATTTTGCGTATTCTGGTTTTTTATCTAATTTGTGAGTGGCTTCTATAAATCTAATCGTCCCTGTTTCTGCCCTTAAAACTAAGGTATGAGTTGAAGCAACATTATTTTCTAAATACTTAACCCCTTGAAGTAACTCTCCATGAGATACACCCGTTGCTGCAAAAACAACTTCATCTCCCTTTACAAGATCATCTGTTTTATAGACCTTATTTAAGTCAGCTCCCATCTCTATACATCTTCTTTTTTGTTCTTCTGTCACCGGATGCAAAATACCTTGGAATTCACCACCCATACATTTTAAAGCAGCTGCAGTAAGAACCCCTTCAGGAGCTCCTCCTATACCTACCATCATATCTACACCTGTATTTTCAAAACAGGTATTTATTGCTGCAATAACATCTCCATCAGTAATCATTCTAATCCTTGCACCGGCTTTTCTTATACTTGCCACTAAATCACTATGTCTTGGTCTATCAAGCATAGTTATTGTGACCTCAGATACATCTTTATCTAAAGCTTTAGCAACTCTAGCTATATTATCTTCTATTGGAGCATTAATATCTATAACTCCTGCTGCCTTTGGTCCTACAGCTATTTTATTCATATAGGTATCTGGAGCATGAAGCATGCAACCCCTAGGAGCTATAGCAACTACAGAAACTGCATCTGGACGACCATATGCTATAGAGCTTGTTCCATCAAGAGGGTCTACTGCTATATCAACCTTCAAACTATCCTCGCCTGCAATGCCTATTTGCTCTCCAATATATAGCATAGGAGCTTCATCTATTTCTCCTTCACCGATAACCACAACTCCATCTATATTTACAGTATCAAACATACGCCTCATAGCATCAACAGCAGCTTGATCTGCCGCATTTTTATCTCCTCTGCCTAATAACTTTGCACTAGCTAATGCAGCAGCTTCTGTCACCCTTGCTAAATTTAAAGCCAAATTTCTATCCATTCTAACACTCCCTATTTATTTTGTAGACTATCCCAATCCTTTAAAAATTTATCTATACCACTGTCAGTTAAAGGATGACTTAACATTTGCATAAAAACCTTATAAGGTATAGTTGAAATATGAGCTCCAGCCTTTGCAGCATCTAATACATGAATAGGATGTCTAATGCTTGCTGCAATTATTTCAGTATTTATATTATGCATATTAAATACTTGAACTATATCTTCAATAATATAAATTCCTTCATTTCCAATATCATCAAGTCTACCAACAAAAGGGCTAACATATGTAGCTCCTGCACGAGCAGCAAGCAAAGCTTGATTAGCTGAGAAAATCAGAGTTACATTGGTTTTTATTCCCTCATTAACTAAAACTTTTACAGCCTTTAATCCTTCCTTAGTCATAGGAATCTTAATAATAATATTGGGATGAATTTTTGCTAATTCTCTAGCTTCCTTTAACATTCCTTCCTTATCTAAAGAAATAACCTCTGCACTAATAGGTCCATCTACGATATTAGCAATCTCCTTGACAACTTCCTTAAAATCCCTACCTTCTTTAGCTATCAAACTAGGATTAGTAGTGACTCCGCAGATAACTCCCCATTCATTAATTTCTTTTATTTCATCTATATTTGCAGTATCTATAAAAAGCTTCATAATATTCCCCCTCTATTCAATTGACAATTGAGAATTGAGAATTGACGATGAAAACCTCACAAAAAATAAGTTCTAAAAATAATTAAACACATTAAAATCATAGCTTTTTATCTTTTATTTCATAATCTTTTAATCCTTTAATTGTCAATTGTACATTGCCAATTGTCAGTTAATAAAGCCTAAGCTCTATTAACTGAACCAAATATATGCATTTTTTCTTTGATTTTTTCCTTCATTTGATTTTTTGCAGGAGTTAATATCTTTCTTGGATCAATATTATCTGGATTAGATTTAAGGAAATCTTTTACACCATTAGCAAAGGCAATTCTAAGATCTGTATCTATATTTATTTTGCAAATTCCTAATGGAATTGCTTTCTTTAAAGCCTCTTCAGGAACTCCTGAGGAACCATGCAATACTAAAGGAATACCAACTTTATCCCTAATAACTTTTATTCTATCAAAATCAAGCTTTGGCTCTCCTTTATATACTCCATGAGCAGTACCAACAGCTATTGCTAAAAAATCCACATCCGTTTCATTTACAAATCTTAAAGCTTCATCTGGATCGGTAAACGTAGCATCTCTCTCATCTACAGTTATGTGGTCTTCCGTACCACCAATTTTCCCTAACTCAGCTTCAACAGAAACACCTACAGCTTTAGCCACTTCTATTACCTTTTTAGTGTATGCAATATTTTCATCTAATGGGAATCTAGACCCATCAATCATAACAGAAGTAAATCCATGTCTAATACATAGCATCACCTGGTCAAAATCAGTACCATGGTCTAAATGTAATGCTACTGGTACCTTAGCATTTCTAGCAGCTATTTTTCCCAAGCCTGCAATATATTCTATTCCAGCATATTTAATTCCACCTTGACTAGCTTGAAGAATAACAGGAGAATTAGTTTCCTCTGCAGCTTCAATAATTGCCTGTACTATCTCCATATTATTCACATTAAAAGCACCAACAGCATATCCATTTTTTTGAGCATCTAATAATAATTCTCTTCCTGTTACTAACATTTAATTCCCTCCATTTTTCTTATTATATACTATTATACCAGATTTCAAAACTATTACAGTAATAAATTTAGATAAAAACATTATAATAAGTATCATTTTTGATGTATAATGTCAAATATGATACTTATTTAAGTTTGTATGCTATATTTGTTTTATAACCGCTTAATCCTCTTTTCTAATCCTTTCCACTATGCTTTCCTTTACCATAGCTTTTTTTATAATATAAGGTAAAACAATGCCCAAGATAACTATCATAGGTAAAGCTACGAGAAGTGGATTTAAAGTAAAGTTATAAGTAGCAAAGAAAGATTTGCTAATTAATTTCTTTATTACAGTAATAGATATAACTATGGAGAGTATTACAGATATAATCATAGTCCCTAAAGAATAATATATACCTTCTCTTATCAGCATAAAATTTAATTGCTTTTTTGTCATTCCTATACTTTCAAGCAATGCAAATTCTCTTTTTCTTGTTATAATACTTGTTATTATGGAGTTAATAAAATTAACAATTCCAACTAACCCCACAATAAAACTTAAAGAACCTCCGACTAATAAAAACATATTTTTAAAATTGTCAAACTCTCCCTTTTGTTTGTTTCTGGAGTCATAATCTAAAGTATAGTCAACATTATTAGTATAATCCTCTAGAAAACTTTCATAATCAGTGATATTTTCAGTATTCACATCAAATTGATATACCATAGTAAAGGGACTATCTACTATTTCTTTATAAATATTAGAAGGTAAATATAATAGCTGACCTTTTTTTGAATCTGTAACTATTTTCCCATTAATTGCTGTAACATAACTTTCAAGAAAGTATCTAGAGGAATTAGTATAATCATAGGATATAATAGCCATAACTTCAAATTCTCTAACTCCATTTTCTGTAGTTAATTTAATCTTATCCCCTATATCATACTTAATTCTATCCCAGACAGGAGTTCCATTATCATTGGTATATCCGCCATAAATAACATAATCTCCAGTGCTTAATTTTTCCATATCAATTTTACCCTTGACTAATTTTTGTTTTTCCATCAAATATTCATCTAATCCAAAAAGTTGAATGGGAGTTTTATCCACAAAATCTAAATCTTTTTCTTCAAAAAGTTCTATGAATTCTTCTGGAGTATAATAAATTCTGCCTCCATTTATAAAGCCATTCCTGTCTTTTATTATATTTATTATATTTTCAGATAAATTATCTTCTTTCAATCTAAAATCAGACTTAAAATATTTTGCTGACCCTAGTACAAAGTCAGAGTTAATAAATTTACTTAAATATTTATTCATATCAAAACTATTTGTCATTGTATATACAGAATTGAGGAGTACTAAACTTAAAGACATGGATAGAAGGACAATAATAGTTCTAGTCTTATTTCTAAATAAGTTAGAAACTGCCATTTTACTAATATCGACCTTTTTTTCTGTTTTTCTTATATGTCTATAATTCACCTTATGAATATCTGTAACCTTTACAGCTTCAACCGGTGAAACTTTTCCTGCAATCTTACCTGGCCTTCTACAAGATATAAAAACTGTAATTAACGAAAATGCTATGGAAAACAAAAAAATCCAAGGTGTAGGACTTTTCACCACTTGATCTCCAATTGATGTAGTAGATGCAATTCTCGGAAGAATCATATTCCCTGTAAAATATCCTAAAATCAAACCTATAGGAATTCCTATCACAGATATAAACAAAGCCTGTTTCCTTATAATCTTCATAATCTGTTTTCTAGTAGTACCCACAGTTTTTAGTAGCCCGTAGAATTTAATATCTGAAACTACAGAAATTTGAAATATATTATATATAATTAGATATCCTGTAAAAATGATAATTAATAAAATCACTACTGCGCTACCTAAAGTAACAGAGTCAGCATCTTCCAATTTTCCTGATATATACCCCCAATTAACTCCAATATCAATAGCTGGCCCATCTTCATCAAAATTATATCCGCTTTCCATTTGAACCTGTAACAATTTTCTTTCTATATTCCTCGAATTAGAAAACATTACATCTAAAGAATAAATATTTTGTGGTAATTTAAGAGAGCCTGCGTATTCCTTTGATGTAAATATCATTCTTGCCATCATTACTTCATCTACATCATAAAATCCTGATAATATAAATTCATCTTCTATAGTTTCTAGAACTTCTCCATCTTTCTCAATATTATATTTTAATTTAATCTTTTCCCCTACTTTGTGAGGTATATGAAGTAGATCTAAAACTTTCGTATCGGTGATAATCTCATTTCTTTCTATAGGTAACCTTCCTGTAGTTGGATAACAAAACCCCTTTTTAATATAATTATCATCTCCATAGGAAATTTCCACATGTTCCTTGATAAATTCCTCATTTACTACAAACCCTATCATTTGCCTTATTCCTGTTTCTTTAATCAATGGGTGAGTCTGTAACTTATCTATATCTTCTTTATTTATTCTCTTAAACTCACCATGAAATGTAGATCCTACCATCCTCATGTTTTCCATTTCTATAGAGTTTTTCATACCGAATCCAATGGTGAAAAGACTTGTAAATAACAAAGTAGTCAGTGCGATTGCAATAAATGCAATAATATTTCTCCTGTGATTATTCTTCAAACTAGCAATGGCAATTTTATTGATAACTTTTTTATTATTAACCTTATTCATAAATCTCACCACCAAGAATTCTTCCATCCTCAATTCTAATAATACGGTCTGCCATCTGAGCAATTTCTTCATTGTGAGTAATCATAATAACTGTTTGATTAAATCTTTTGCTTGAAATCTTAATAAGTCCCATTACATCTAAGCTAGTTTTACTATCTAAATTACCTGTTGGCTCATCGGCTAATATAATTGATGGTTTAGTAGCCAATGCCCGGCCAATAGCAACTCTTTGCTGCTGCCCACCAGAAAGTTGATTTGGCATATTATATTTTTTATCTTCAATTCCCAAAGTCTTAAATATTTCCTCTATATATTCTTTATCTATTTCATTCCCATCTAAGGAAATTGGGAGTGTAATATTTTCATATACATTTAGGACTGGTATCAAGTTATATGATTGAAAAATAAACCCAATTTTTCTCCTGCGAAATATAGTAAGTTCATCATCCTTTAGTTTAAATATATCTTTATCATCAACTATAACTTCTCCAGATGTCGGTCTATCTAATCCCCCTAACATATGCAACAAAGTAGATTTTCCTGATCCAGAAGTTCCTACAATAGCTACAAACTCTCCTCGTTCCACCTCTACACTAACTCCATCTAGTGCCTTTACAAAATTCTTATCATTACCATAATATTTTTTCAGGTCCATAGTCTCCAAAATCTTCATATAAATCACCTCATTTCCCTCAGTTTCGCAACTCAAATCTATTTACTCACTATGTTCGTATAGATTTGACCCTAA
>NZ_DAMCHJ010000008.1:119577-139889 GCF_032104385.1 Tissierella sp. | reverse complement strand
CAAATGCTTTAGTCCAGCTACTTTCTTCGTAAAAGTAACCCTTATCAACCATATACGGAGCTACTCCACCATTATTATTGTGACCTGTTCTAAACCAATTTATATATTTAAAAGCTCCTATAGTAGAACCATTAGAATGGTGAGCCCATTTGCCGCTTATGTCTTGCGGAATGCCGCCTTGGTTTATCGCCCTCGATACAAAATTGGCACAATCGCTACCATAACCGTTGGCCTTCGAATACTCTGGTTCTTTTGCCCTGTTATCTCTCGCCCAGTCTCTAGATTTAAGTCTATCATATTGTACAGAACTCATTGTAGAGTTGTTTACTTTGTCACTTAATGTAATCTGGGTAATCACTTCCTCAACGGCTTTATAGCCCTTATCAAAAGCGTTTTCTTCGTTCTCTTCTCTGCTGCTTTTGATACTGTCAACGCTAGTTAGAAGTGATTCTTCTTCCTCAAGGAAATCAATGCGTGAAAAAAGTTCAAAGTCTTCTGTCATCGCCATTCTGGAATTTCCTAATTTAATGGTATAAAGCACTTGAACATTCCTTGTGTTATTATAAGCTTCTTCAATGTCCATTATAAGAGGTTGAATTTCACTTTCTGCGATTGACTTCTCTTTACCTTCCAGCTTGTCAATCTTATCAAGCATTCCTTGAACAAAGGCATTTTCAGATACAGACCTTGTCAGCATCATATCTACATAAACGTCAATGTCTATAAGTCTATCAGTCCCCACAATCTTCTCTTCGTTAATATCATATGTGAAGTTTTCAAAAATATATGAATCTCCATATGTATCAACTAATTGATTTTGTATTGCTTCATAAATCCTTTGTTGTTGATATTTACTTAGGACACTTGACGCTTGCACATCTTTAGTTGCGGCGAAAACGGCAGAAAAACTTACCATAATGATAAGCGTAAGTGCCATTGATACCACTACTGTTCTCTTAAATTTCATAAAAATCCTCCTTAAATTATTATTGGTTCTTACCCATATAACGCATGAAAATGAAAAAAGGGACATATTTTTAAAAGTATTTTTACTTGAAAATATTTTCTGCTATTTTTATAACTTCACCTTTGTCTAAATGTGCTACAATATGGCATTCAATGCTATCCTGATACCATAGTAAATAAGTCATTTTATCTGTTTATCACATATATGCATTAGATTCTTTAAAAATAAACTCCTCTATTTCTATATTTTCTGTATCATAAAATAATTCACCTTTTCTGGACGATTCGAAAAAACTTATATCTAGTTTTTTATCATCCTCTGAAAAATAATTATAAATTAGCATATTATTGCCTTCATCAACATTAGTTAATTTAAAACCGGAAGGAATATAATTGTTTTTTAATAACTTTAGATCGATAGTATCAATATCTTTATTTATATTTTGTGGTATAAAGATGCTAAGCTTAGGGAATGTTACAACTACCCAGTCAAAAAACCTTTCACATATCTCTATATTAACTGCCAAAACAGTAGAAAAACTTAAAAAACATACCAATATAAAGATAGCTACTCTTTCAGCCATTATTAGGAATATTTTATTAGGTTTTTGTGGACTCTTAATATCTTTTAGCTTTTGCCTGAAAAACTTAGAATAAGTAGGTTGATGTAGTACTTCAATATTATCATAGTCTTTTGTATCTTCTATAAGAACTATTTCACAAACCTTTTTCAAAGAATTATCATCAATCCATGAATTTCCCAAATCCATAAAGCATGATAGCATTTTTTGTATATAACGTAATTTGTTTTTAGAGTCTTCTATTTTCAATATCTTATCTGTTTCAGAAGGTATACTTTTAAAACAATATCGAAAGAAAAAAATGTTTTTATATTAAATTTGTATTTCATTCTGAAGAGATAATTCACACAATTCTTTTGAGACAGCTTTAACCGTATTGTTCACTTTTTTCACCTTCCTTATAATATAATCATATTTTTTAAAATGCGTTGACCACGTTTTTTACAGTTTCTTCAGTGATTCCTAAAAGCTCTGAAATATCTTTAAATCTCATTTCATTGACAAAGCGCAGATGAACAAAAAATTTTTTGTCATATGAAAGTCTATTCATACAGTAAAGTAATTGTTCTTTATTTACTGTTTCTAAATATTCTTCTTCAATATCATAATCTCCTTCGCTATGGTCAAAATAGTCTACATCCTTTACATGTATAATCTTCTTACGTTTTCTTATAATATTAATTATTTCATTTTTAATATTATAACTCAGTAGGCTTCTATTTGGGGACAGGGCAAAATAGATATTTTTTCTATATTTTAGATAATTTTTAAAAATGTTTCAGATAGAAGCTCTTCTACATCAAATTTATTCCTTAATATATTAAAAGAAATATTATAAATCCATACATTCAATTTTGAGAAAATCTTATTAAACAAATCCTTTTCTTCATCCCATATTACTCCCAGTAGTATAATTATCATCATATACCACCACCTATAAAACTAGATTGCAATTTAGTTAACTTCATGTTATCAATTGAATAAAATTTGTAATAGCCGTAATAAAACTTTGAAAAATAGTTCCTATATAAAACACTAAAAATACTTACTAACAGAATATTGTGATTATTAAATAACATTATATAACTACATTACTACATTATAAATTGCAAAACAGATATGTAAAAAAGAAGCCTGACAAGCAGGGGAAGTTGGTACACACCTTGCGCTTTTGCATAAAATTCCCTTACTGGCTTTGCTAAAATGCAGATTGACGATATATGTTGTGCCACCGATTTTCGTTATGAAGCTGGGTGCAGGTTCCTTAATTATCAATAGAGCATTGCAATTGAGGGCAGCTATATATTCCCTTTTAGCAATACAACCGGCAAAGTAGCTTTTCTCGGTTTCCACATCTTCCCATAGAAGCAAATCTATATTATCGGCTTTCACTTTCTCAAAATTATCTACATACTTTTTTGCCTTATCCATATTGGGGATAGTTCCGTTATCGTTTGCAAAAGTCTATTCTAAAACCTTGCTTTTGCCATGCAATCACCCATAATAGGGTGCTTGTCTATTCCCTCAAAGATATGTGCTTTAAATAGGCTTGTTTTCCTGTGCGTCCTCCTTTGCCCGTCTGCAAATGGTAGAAAAGTGGCTTTTGTAGGTTTTTCCTGTACTTATCATATATTCTGAAAGTCTTTCGATATATTCTCATAGACAGATTTCAACTCACTTTCTAACTGTTCTAATTCATTATCACTAAAAGAAACATTTTGATATTGTCCTAAAAATTGTTGGAGTGCTTTTTCTACTGTTCCACTTTGATAATTTGTCAAAGTTGCTATCATCTGTGGAGTGTAAGCAATATCATCTTGTAATAATAATTGATCCTCGTGCTTGAGAGATAAGTGATTAGAGTTTACTGCCAAGCGTAACTTCGTTTCATCAATGTGGTATAAATCTCTGTAGTGGTAATGCAATGATTTCTTGCTGAACATTCACTGCCTTACGCTTTCCTCAAGGGTTAAATATAGTATGCGTTTCAGCATTTTAGAAGTTTCTAAATCTTCAGCAACATTGTTTTCTATCATATAAACCTTGTTTTTTTAGATACTTCCTTAACTATCTGATAGATACTATTTTTCTTGCTCTTGTACCTGCACTTAAATTATATACATCTCTCTTTATTCTTCTTTTTTGGCAAAGAAACTCATAGAGCATCAATATCTCGGTGTAATATTCAATTATGGTGTTTTATGAGCGATCTTTAATTACTGTTAAATAAGATAAATATTCCTCTAGAAACGGAAAACTATTGTGATTTTTAAGTATTTTATACTTTCCTTTCTTGTTTTAGACAACAAAAAAAGACGAGATTTCTCCCGCCTTTCATTGCCCTTGTTTAATTATTAAAATTTTATTCCCTTCTAGGTTTTTGCAAGGATACAATTGTATGCTCATAATCTCACTCAAAATAGAATAGTTCCTCGAATTTTTTGTCAAGTGCAATACAGAGAATAAGCGCTAATTTAGCAGTAGGATTAAATTGTCCTGTTTCAATAGAGCTGATCGTATTGCGAGAAACTCCGACCAGTTCAGCAAGCTCTTGTTGGGACAGATTTTTTTCCGCTCTTGCCACTTTCAATTTATTTTTTAATATCAAATCATCTTTCATATTCTTTACCTCACCGAAACAAAGCCTGCCAACGATGCTGCAGCTGCAATAAACCCTGCAATTATAGTAATTAGACACGCTTTCTTTTGAGTGAAACGATATTTAGGAATTGCCTCTGCTGCTATAAATGTCCAGAAAAGTGCAAATATTGCATAGCTTTGCTCTCCCAAAAAGCTATTGAATATTACTTCGAACAAAAAAACGCAGCAAAACGCAATAAAACCAAGCTTCCTCCCGTTGTTTTCTGTGTGTTCCATTCCTTCATCTTGTTTCTGTTGGCGACTTCTTTTCAAAATTTCATCGTTATTCATAATCTATACTCCTTTACAAGTATTATTGTATTTTTGCAAAGTTTAATTTGCAAGTTTGTTTTATCACTACCAAGTTTACTTGTCAATAAGTCTTGAAAAGTTTTATGTACAAAATTAAAAGGTTGGCTAAAAAGCCAACCTTTGTAAAAGCAAAGAAAATTTATCATAAAAAATAAAATCTGTTCACCAGCCTTTTTAAAGAATACTCAATTATATATTCATATAAGGTTTTCTTATATAGAAATGTTTGACCTTTCCTACCCTCATAAGCTTTCTTACAGTACCGTCCACCAATGCCTCCTAACATTTTGTTCAAGTGTCACTCAAGATACTCCTTAAATCGTTCTTTATAATATTGTTTGTCTCTCATTCTTAAGCCAGCCCTAATAATCATTTTTCAGTGATAGGTGCTGACTGCGTAATCTAAAATTTACTGTACCTTATTTGTAAGAAATAATGGAAATCCCTCCAACGGAATTTTTTCTTACAAAATCATAGATTTTTATATATCCTGTAATTGCAATGAAGTATGCTTATGCGAATTTTACAGATTCTAAATTCCAACCTGTTCCTCAACATTACAAATACTTCGGAATGACTTAAAAAACTCAAAATCCACCGGTGGATTGTCATAGATTTATAGCTATTCTGTTCAAGGTCAGCTTCCAGAGCTACCCTTGCAGTAAGTACACTTTGCTCGTCCTCGTACTGGCTTGCAAAGCGTGTTAATCACCATACCTCGGCAAGCACTACTTGTGCTAAAAAATCTGCGCAGATATAATGGGTAAAATTGCAAGTGCTGGGTGGATTACTGTTTGTTATGGTGATTTTCTTCTCTACCACTGTTCACTCCCCCTTTGAATTAAGGTAGTTAATTTCAAAATAGGCTTTAATCAGGCGACTTTGATTTTAGACAAATAAAAAGCCCATAACCACGCGAAACATTCTCATAGGTTATCTGCTCTGCGTCTTAGCGTCTGGCTCTTTGATAACTGATATATTTAGCTGTCTTACATTGATTAACATTTCCTTGAGGATGAAATTTTATCCACAAACCACAAATAAGAACGATTGCTAAACTTCCGAGTATTTTCATAAGTTTTCCTCCACGTTTTCCACTGAATACTGATATTTTATTCTTGCAATATGATTGGAGCTAACACCAACACAAATCATAATTATCAAAAGCCAAAATCCCAAATTGGGATAAATCTTATTACCAAAAATCAACCCTATTGGAGATTGCACAAAAAGAATTAAGGCAAATATGTTAATCAATTTGTTTTTTTGATAATTACCAATCGGAGTAACGCTCAACATAGGAAATTTCAAGCGTATTACTTGATCCAAAACCAACCCAATCGTCAAAAACATAAACATAACTAATATGCCATAACCTTTATAGTGCCAGTCGGTAATAATTAAGGACGGAATAGCTGCGACAAAAGCAAGTATAGAGAGTATTTTTAAATTATTTTTCATTTGTTTCACCTCCTCCCAACAGTAAATCAAGCTGACTATCTATAAATCTTTGTAGCTCCGCTGACTCTTGTAGGTTTATACCGGAATACTTGTGAAAATCTTTTGCCCTATAAAAAACGACCTGCATGAATGATACAATTTCATAGGCTAATATTTTACAAATATGTTCCTCCTTTTTACCGTGGAAATGTTCCTTAATATAAGGTAATATCTTATATGGTATATCAATCGGAGCGTTTAGTAGTACATAAGGAATAGAAAGCCTTGTTATGCTTTCATATCGTATAGTCACTTCAGAAATATGGTAAAGAAGCATTTTCAATTTTTCCTTTGGGCTAAAATTATCTTTGTCTTTAATGGTAAATTGATTGAACTCTAACGCAATAATTTCATCAATAGCAAATTTTAATAATTCGTCTTTTGATCCAAAACAGTAATTTATCATAGCCAAATTGACATTTGCTTGACTTGCTATTTGACGTGCTGTAATTTTTTCTGGATTTTTTGCAGTCAGAAGCAATTCTTTTGTTGCGGAAATTAACTGGCTTTTTGTATCCTCACTTTGCATTGCTATTCCTCCTATAATTAAACATGTTTAATACACGTTTAATTATAGGCCATCTCTATGCTGTTGTCAAGGTAAGGGGATTTTCACGAAACAGATTAGCACATTTTTCTTTTGCGAAAGTTTGGAAAAAAATGATTTTCCGTTGTTGTAAGTATTGAGGAATAAAGTTTCGTAGCAAGTATAGGAAGTGTCCCGGTAGATGAGCAGTAACGGGCATTGATAGAAAAAAACAAAGCTGATACTAAGTGTACAATTATTTATCACACTTTGCATTAGATTCGTTTACATAATTCAATATTCAAGATATTCGAATTAAAACCCTTATTTTTTGAAAAGTTTTCAAATAAAAGTAAGGTCCGTAATGAATTCAAATAATATGCCTGCTTTCATCAAAATCCATTACGGACCTTGTAAAAGGAGAACATATCTTTTCAGTATTAACTGAAAATTGAAATCTGTTTACGAACCTCACATTTATAGTATGTGATTAATTTAAAATATTATGCATTAGAATATTTTTGAAAAATAAAAGAATAGATTGATTCTAGTCATTTAAATCTTATCTAATTTATCTCTCTCCTAAAAATAATAATTAACACTTTATAACTATCTTTCATATTGTATTATTATACCCCTTACTTTCACCTAAACAAAAAGTATAAATAGGAGGTGCTTTTATGGGTGGCTTATTTGGCGGCAGAAGAGGATGTGACAGAGAATGTGGCATGGATAATTCTCTACTATTCTTTTTCCTAATATTAGTAATTATTTTCATGAACTGTGATTTCTGATAATTAGTAATAACTGAATCGGGGTTTATCCCCGATTCTTTTTATCTTCTATCACTCTATAAATCCTCTCTATTTAATCTATAATTACACTCCCTCTCATTTCAAAGATATATACCTTGCACATCTCAACAAGCTACTTCCTATTCCCTTGTCAAAATCTGTTATAAAGACTAAGGTAGTATTCCTACAGATCAAAAGACTGTGTTCTATAATATAAAAAAGAACCTCATTGATATGTGGTTTCTAGATAATTCCATTAAACCAACAGAGGTTCTTTTTAAAAAAAATTATTATTTTACTAAAACAAATTGAAATTCTTTCACGCCCTCAATAGCATTTACAATGTTTTCATAACCAATATCTTCTAGTTGCTTTGCAACCTCAGCACTCTTCGTACCAGTATTGCAATATAAAGCTATCGTCTTATCTTTTGGTAATTTATCAATATTAGACTCTACTGCATCAAATGGAACATTGATAGCCCCTTCAATCATTCCCTCATCTGCAACTTGTTTTTCTGGTCTAACGTCTACTAATACCATATCTTTGTTTTCATCAATAAACTCTTGAAATGCAGCTCCCCTTAAGTCATCATAGTGAACTAAATCATATTCAAATTCCTTAACTCCTGCAGCATTAGTCACATCTTTAAATCCATTATTTGCTAAAATTTCTGCAACTTGTCCACTCTTTTTTCCTGAATTACAATAAGTTATAATTGGGAAATCTTTTAAATCTTCAAGTTCACCAATTCTACCTTCAAAACCTTCAATATTCATATTAATAGCATGTTGAATATGACCTGCTTTATATTCTTCAGGTGAACGTACATCAATAATTAAAACCTTATCTTTTTCTTTTCCTGAATTTTGCTTTACAAGTTCTTCACCTGTCATTGTTTTTATTGCTGCTACATCTGTAGAGTTATCTCCAGACTTATCTGCAGGTTCTGTAGTATTTTTTCCACATGCAACCATCAATGACATTGTCAATATCATTACAACCAACAAAGTAAATAATTTAAATCTTTTGCTATTCATTAATATTCCCCCTATTTTATAATTCATTAATTTTACCTTGTTGATTATAACATTATAAATCTTAATTTTCAATTTTTATAATATATATCTATTCCCTACAGATACCCATAGATTTATTTAATTAATTATATATTACTTAATTCTCTCTCTAATATATCACTATATGTTTCTAATCCTGTTACTTTAGCTGCTAATTCAGTTAATGGAATTATATCTTTTCTATCTATATATTCTAGTGAGAATTTCCTATTTAAAGCCATAAGTTGCTTTAATCCTGTGGATATTCTATTTATATAGGAATAAACACCTATAGCACCAGTAGAAATATTTAAAGCATCATCACCATATAATCCTCTAAGTTCTCTTATACCACTGAATATTTCTTCTATATTAGAACCAAATCTTTGATAATCCTTAGGCACAGTGCCTCCTTTTATAAGTTCCCCCACTTGCTTTCCTGCCATAGCTGCTGCCATAGCTGCTCTTCCTATTCCAACAAGACCTATATATGGAGCACCTAAGGCTAATCCCTTAAATACTTGGTCTTCCATAGCAATTCCGCCAGCTATTGCAATCTGTGGAAGTGGATAATTCTTTTCATTCATTTTCTTTAAAATATTATATAATAAACTTTCCATATAAACTGTAGGAATACCCCATTCATTCATCATCTTACTTGGACTATTTCCAGAACCTCCGCCAGCACCATCAAATGTAACTAAATCAACGCCAGCCTTTGATGCAATTTTAAGTATTCTAATTAAATCTTCTGGATCAAATGGTCCAGTTTTAAAGCATATATGTTCTGCACCTAGTTCTCGTAGTTCTTTTACCCTATTGATTAAAATATCCTCATTCCATATTGGTAGCTTACTAATTCTTTCAAATACCTGTCCTATCCCTTTTTTATAATTATCTGCTACTACTGGATCAGATGGATCAGGATAAACTAAATATCCTTTTTTTTGAAACTCCAAAGCATCTTCAATTTTTTCAACCCTGCCCATTCCTTGTATTCCTTTAGAGCCTTGTCCAAATTTTAGCTCCACGGATTTAACTCCTAGTTTAGTAATAGCATAATCTAATACACCTAAATTTTCATCATCATAATTCCCTTGAAGAATAATATCTCCATAGCCCCTATAATATTTCCTAAATGATGATACCATTTCTTCTATTAAAGGTGATGCAACAACCTTCCCATTTTTTAAAACTAAATCTTTATCTTTTGCTACTACATCTTCACCTATTACAACTAATACCCCTGCTAAAGCAGCTCCAGCATAATAATCTCTCCAATTAAGCTTTGCTATGGCTGGTAAAACTATAGGTGCATTTAATTTAACTTTATTGTTTATTCCAAATGTTGTACCTATATTTGCTTTAGGAAAAGTTACTAATTCTGCATCTTCATTGCATCCCAATGCACCAAATACTCTCCCATTAATGTTGAAATGAGAAAAATCTAATGGATAATTCTTCTCAGATGCAAATTGATTTATATCTGTTTTATAAGGATAAATTGCTTCTGAGCCACGAACTGCTGATAAACCTATTTCACATGTACCAGTGCAATTAGCAGTACATACAGCACACATACCTGAAAATTCAGATAGGTGTGCAAAATCTCTCATTTTCGTATTAGTTATAGAACTTCCTAAAGATGGACTATATGACATAATAAAAACCTCCTTTTAATTTCCACACTCATTATGGTGTTGATGTTCATTACAAACTGAGCCTGTTGATTTAAGTGAACCTTGTAAATAACTATTTACAGCTTCCTTAGCATCTCCTTTGGCACCTACTATTACTTCTATATCCTTTTCATTAAAAATGTCAATTGCTCCTCCTCCCATTCCGCCTGAAATAATAACATTTACTCCCAAATCATTTAAAAAATTTGGTAGAAATCCAGGTTTATGCCCTGGATTAGGAATTATCTCAGTTTTAATAATCTTTTTTTCTTCTATTTCAAAAATGCTGAAATTCTCACAATGTCCAAAATGCTCTGTTACCATTTTGCCCTCACTAGCAACTGCTATTTTCATAATTACTCCTCCATTTCATCTAATATTTGCGAAATACTGTTTAAATAGTTAACTTCAAATGTTTCAATAGAACCATTATCACATGATGATGCAAGTTTAGGATCTATTGGCATCTTAGCAAGTACATTTATATTATGTTCTTTTGCAATTTCATCAATATGACTATCTCCAAATACCTTAATTTCTTTTCCACAATCAGGACATTTTAAATATGACATATTTTCAACTAATCCAATGATAGGTATATTCATCATTTCTGCCATCTTAACTGCTTTAGATACTATCATTGAAACTAATTCTTGTGGCGATGTTACTATAATTATTCCATCAATTGGAAGAGACTGAAATACAGTAAGAGGAACATCTCCAGTTCCTGGAGGCATATCAACAAACATATAATCAATATCTCCCCAGATTACATCAGTCCAGAACTGTTTAACAGCACTAGCTATTATAGGTCCTCTCCAAACTACAGGATCCGTATCATTTTCTACTAATAGGTTAATAGACATAATATTGATACCTGTTTTACTTTTAACTGGAAACCAACCAAGCTTATTTGCTCTAGCCTTCTCTTCTACTCCAAAAGCCTTAGGTATTGAAGGTCCAGTAATATCTGCATCTAATATTGCAGTATTGTATCCTTTTCTATTCATTGATGCTGCTAAGATAGATGTAACTAATGACTTTCCTACACCACCTTTACCACTTACTATTCCTATTACCTTTTTTATATTACTTAATTCATGTGATTTTTCTAGAAAGTCCATAGTAGTTTCCTTTCTGTCACTACATTCTACGCTACAAGTATTACAATTTTGATTACAGTTTTCGCTCATATTTTTTCTCCTTTATTCATTTATGATTTTCATTGTATTTTTAAACACATCTTTTGCTGCATTGCCTGCTTTACATTTAACATCAACTATACTCTGCCCAGTGTTTATAGCTTTAATTACTTCTTTATCATAAGGTATTTCCCCCACAAATGCTAAGTTCAGTTGTTCACATATTGATTTAATCTTATTAGTATTCTCTACATTTGTATCATATTTATTAACACAAACAAGGGTTTTAACATTTAATTTTTTTGCAGTCCTAATAATTCGTAGCATATCATTAATACCTGAAAGGGAAGGTTCTGCAACGATAAGCACCATATCTACACCACTAAGAGATGCTATTACTGGACAGCCAATTCCTGGAGAACCATCAATAATAGCCAAATCTGCATTTTCAACAGATTCTTTCATCTGTTTTTTAACTTCACTTACTAATTTTCCAGAAGTTCCACTCCCCATTTTTAATTGTGCTGTAGAAAATATTTTATCTTTTGTATATAAAGTTAATTTACCTGCAATATCTGGTCTAAGAGCTATTGCGTCAAATGAACATATCTCTTCACAAACTCCACAGCCTTCACATGAAAAATAATCAACTTTAAATTCTTCATTGACTAATTTAATAGCATCAAAACGACAACTTTCTTTACATATACCACAGCTTTTACATTTCCCAGTATCTATAAAGGCTTTGTCCATACCGTAATAATCTGATATTATAGGCTGAGAAATTTGATTCATTAATAAATGCAGATTGGGAGCATCAACATCACAATCTGCAAATGCCTTAGCATTTGCCAGTTTTATAAAAGCACTAGCAACAGTAGTTTTTCCTGTTCCTCCTTTACCACTAAGGATTAATAATTGTTTCATCACATACCTCCTTAGTAATATTATTTAATAAATTTATAAATACCTCTTGATATTTTTTACTTTGTTTTGATGCAATTAAACCATTTGAATTCATTTTTCCTAATTTAACACTAAAAGGAATTCTTGCTAAAATTTCTACTTTATTATGAATGCAAAATTCTTCAACGGGGTTATTATCATCTAAACATTTGTTTAAAACTATCCCGAAAGGTTTTTCAAACAATCTAACTAATTCATAAACCATGTTCAAGTTATGAACCCCAAATATTGTAGGTTCTGCTACTAAGACACAATAATCTGCATCTTTAATACTTTCCATTACCATACAAGAACTTCCTGGAGGACAATCAATTATAACTAAATCATTATTAATTAAATTATCTCTTAGAATTTCACTTATAATAGGAACCCCTGAAACCTCACCAGTATTTAGGATTCCTGTTAATACAGTTACATTGTCAGATAATCCTTTTTCTATTATTCCAATAACTCTTTCCTTTTCTGATAAAGCCTTTTCAGGACAAAACAATGCACATCCTCCACAAGAATGACATACTTCATCAAAAATAATTAATCTATCCTTAACATAAGCCAGTGCATTAAATTTACAAAACTCAACACATTTTCTACACCCAGTACATAGCTCCTGATTAACATTAGGTATCTTCACTGATATTTCTTTAATAGATAATTTCTGGGGTTTTAAAAATAAATGCCCATTCGGTTCTTCAACATCACAGTCTAAATAAATGGACTTTTCTGCAACAGTAGCCAAGTTAACTGATATAAAGGTTTTCCCTGTACCTCCTTTGCCACTAAGCACTGCTATCTTCATATTATTTGCCTCCATGATTATGAAATCCTGAATGAATCTCTTCAAGTAAAGACAATTGTCCATTTATAAAAGCATCTATATTATCTTCTATAGAATCATTAATTGTTTTATATATCTTCACTCTGCCTGCATTTATTACATCAGCTGCCTTCTCCCCGCATCTTGGAGTAATTAGCACCTCTGCCCCGCTATCAACTACTGATTGAGCAGCTTTGATTCCTGCTCCGCCTTGACTTGAAATTGCACTATTATCTATAAAAATACTTTCTTTTGTATCTGTATCATAAATAAGAAAATAAGGTGTTCTACCAAAGGACATACATACTGTTGTTTTTATAGAATTATCATTTACAGGAATAACTATTTTCATTTTAATATCTCCTATTCTTTTACATTAATTTTATGCTCTAGCCTTTCATTACATCTATGTCTTCGACATCTTCTGCATCCATGTCTTTTTTCATTTTCATCATAAAGCATATAATCTCCGCCTTCTATTTTCAATATGTTTCCATTAACCAAGGATTCTGCAATCTTTTTTCTTGCATCATTATAAATTCTCTGGACAGTAGTCCTAGCTACATTCATTCTATCAGCACATTCTTCCTGCATCATTCCTTCTAAATCTATAAGACGAATGGCCTCATATTCATCAACTGTCATAATGATTGCTTTACTATCTGTTTTTTCAGTATCAAGTGGTCCAAACATATTGCTTTCAGGTAAGCAACATACCTTCCTCCATTTTCTAGGCCTTGCCATCATTATTCTCCTTTACAAAATTCTAATTGAGTATTTATCATTTCTAACCTTCTTTCAAGTAAAACTTTTTGTTCCTCTAACAGATCTTTTTCTCTAATACACATCGTTGAGTATAATGAATTTCTTCTAAGTCCATAGTGTACCCCTCTTCTATTACACCTTCTACCTTTATTTTTTCCCATTCCATATCTTCCAAACATATATTATTTCCTCCTCATTATTAGTTATTAACATATGTCCATTTGACTTTATTATATCTTATTTTGGACATATGTCAATAACTTTTATAATAATAATTGGAATTTTTACTTTTTTCTCAGGAGCTACCTTCGGCTTTTTTACATAAAAAATACTCCTCCTTGTAGTTACAGTTTTTATTATTTTAACTGTCTTTTACAAAGGGAGCATATTAATTATGGTTAATTGGTATTTTTTATTAATTATACCTTTTCCATTATAAGGGTTTCAACTTCTCAAAGTTGCTTTAACCATATTTTTATTAAGTAATATATTTAATGCATCTATAGTAGATTTCACTACTATATCAGCTTTAGATAATAGTTCTCCTGAAGCTCCTTCTCTCTCTATTATGGCTATAGATAATATTGCTTCTTTAAACATGGGGATGTCATTATATCCATTACCTAAACAAACAGTATTTCCTTTAATACTTCTTACTATTTCTTTTTTTGAATCTCCCGCATTATCCTTGGGAAAAGTTAAGATTTTTCCATTGATACCTATGCACTCTTTTTCTACAGTTCCATAGGTATCTGCTGTTAATATATATATTTTTACATACTCTGCTAACTTATTTATCAACTCTTCTACACCATTTATTAATTTCCCATCCACTGCTATAGTACCATTATAGTCAAAAACAATATTTTGTACTTCTATATTCTCTCTACCTGGTATTTCATATATTAACAAATTCATCCCTCCACTTTAAATCTATCCATATATTCCTTCTAAGTATTCTTTTGTCATTTTATTCTTTGGATTAAAAAACATTTCCTCAGTTTTCCCATATTCTATTAGTTCACCATTTAAAATAAATGCTGTATAATCGGATATTCTTCTAGCTTGGGACAAATTGTGAGTCACTATTATTATAGTATATTCCTTAGAAAGTTTCAGTAACATTTCCTCTATAATAGCAGTGTTTTTTATATCTAATGATGAACACGGTTCATCCAAAAGTAATACTTCTGGTTCTACAGTTAATGCTCTTGCTATGGAAAGTCTTTGCTGTTGTCCTCCTGATAACTTCATAGCTGACATATTTAATTCATTATTTATTTCTTCAAAAAGTCCTACTCTTCTTAGATTATATTCTACTATGTTTTGTAGTTCCTTTTTATCTTTTATTCCATAATATACAGGTGCATAAATCATATTTTTATATATGGACAAAGGAAAGGGTGTAGGCTTTTGAAATACCATACCTATCATTTTCCTTATATTATCTTTATTATATTCTCTGATATCTTTATCTTTAAATAAAATTTCTCCACTATAGCTACCGCCTTGTTCCTCTAACATCAGATTTAGAGCCATAAGAAATGTAGATTTACCACAACCTGAAGGTCCAATAATTGCAGTTATTTTATTTTTCATAAAGGACATAGACAAATCCTTTAATATCAATTTATTATCATAACTAACCTTTAAATCATTCACCTTTATTAATTCCATTTACCTATGTTCCTTTCTATTTAAAATCAAAGATAAAACATTAATTATAAGTAATAGTATAATAAGTATTGCAGCAGTACCATATGCTTTCTCCAACGATATTCCTTCCCCCGTTAATATATAAAGGTGAAAGGGAAGTGCCATGACAGGAGAAAGTATGGATTTAGGTATTGGAGCAAATATTACAGCCCCTGTTAATATTATTGGTGCAGTAGCTCCCATAGCAAATCCTCCCCCTAAGAGAATGGCTGAAATAATGTCTTCTCTACATATTGGTAATATCAATTTAAATATGGTATAAAATTTTGATACTCCTAAAGCATATGATGTACTGATAATATTAGAGTTTATCTCATTCATTATCTTTTCAATCCTAACCTCGATATATGGAAATATCATAATTCCCAATGTTATACTTGCTGTTAATAAGGATCTATTAATCTTAAAATATAAAATTAATAATGTATAACCAAACATACCTAAAATAATAGAAGGGATGCCAGCCATACATTGTATTATTAAATGAATTATATCACCTATGTATTTATTTCTACAATAAAAAATTGTATAAATAGCTGTGGCTATGGCTAAAAAAGATGCAAAAAAGCAAGATAATAACATTAATAATAGACTGCCAACAATAGCTGGAAATATTCCTCCCTCTGCTCCTAATGGTATGCCTTTTGGATTGTTAAAAATAAATTCTAAATCAATAGAGCCCATTCCTTTTTTAAATATATATCCTAGAATAAATATAGTAACTCCTACTACTATAATGGTGCTCATTATAATCCACAGTTTAAATATATTATCTTTAATTTTTTCCTTCATAAATATCTCAACCTTTAGTTATATTATTTTTCTTTTTATTATGTATAGAATAACATTGATAATAAGCAAAATCATCATAAGTACAAAACCTGAAGCATAAAGTGCATGATAATGAAGACTGCCTACTTCTGCCATTCCCATTTCAAGTGCAATTAGGGAAGGAATTGTTTGACATTTTCCCAACAATTTAGGAATTATTGGTGCATTACCTATTACCATCATTACGGCCATAGTTTCCCCCATACCTCTACCTAATGCTAATACTCCAGAAGCTAATATGCTTCTTTTACTATTAGGCAAAACTATTTTTCTAATCATATAGGATTTAGAAACCCCTAATGCATTTGAGTATGTAGAGTTTTCATTATAAATCTTTTCCATAGACTCCTCACATGTGGAAATAATAAATGGTAACATCATAATAGAAAGAATTATACCACCTGCTAATACGGATTCTCCAGTAGCTAATAAAAATTTTGTCTCAAAGAATTTTACAAGCACAAGCAATCCAATAAATCCATGAATAACAGAAGGTATACCAGCTAGTATATCTACTATAACTCTAACTATTTTTTTAAATTTATTATTAGTATAATTTGATAAAACAATAGCATTCCCTACTCCTATAGGCAATGCAATAGCAATTCCTATTAATGATACATATATAGTTCCTAGTATAGTAGGGTATATTGATAATTTATTTGGAAAATTAAGAGGGTTCCATTTATTACCGAAAATAAATTTTATTATAGAAACCTCTTTAAAAAACACAATGCTTTCTCTTAAAATAAATAATATTATGAAAGAAAGTATCAATAATGATAATACTGTAAGAAAACAAACTATTGATTTGAAAATTCTATTTTCTAGGTCTTTCACTATAATCACCTCAAAAAAATAAGGGGCTAAGGCCCCTAATTTTAGTTTGTTGGTACAAACCCCATTTTTGCAATAATCTCTGAACCTTTATCTGACAAAACAAAATCCATAAATGCCTTTTGCTCAGATGTCAATTCTCCTCTTTTAACTACAATAAGAGGTCTTGATACCTTATATGATCCATTTACTATATTTTCTTCTGTTGGCTCTATTCCATCAACTTTTAATGGTATAAGCTTTCCTACGTTTTGATTTACCATACCAAAGGAAGCATAACCTATTGCATCTTTGTTTTCGATTATCTTTGTAACTAAGGCACCCATTGAAGGAGATTGAATCGCATCTTCTCTTACTTGTACATCACCCATTATACTCTTTTGGAATACTTCATGGGCTCCACCACCTAAATCTCTAATAACAACTACTATTTCCTTATGTTCAAGACTATCATCTAAATCATCCCAATACTTATATTCTCCCGAAAATATTTTCATAATCTCTTCAGTGCTTAAACTGTCCTTTAGTTTTACCAATGGGTTTTCTGGATTTATAGAAATAGTTAAGGCATCTATCCCTAAAACAAATTCTTTCATATCACCCACCTTATCTTTTTCTTCATCCTTTACTCCCCTAGCTAACATACCAAAATCACTAGTTCCTTCTATTACTGACTTAACACCAGCACCAGAGCCACCTGCTGATACATAGATGGATACATTCTTATCTGGAAAACTAGGATCTACCTTATCCCAGGTAGTATTTGATTCAATAAAATCTGTCGCAATAGCAGATATTACAGGCGCTAAAGTAGATGAACCATTAAAAGTCATTTGGGCTTTAAACTCATTTTCTACAGCTGCTGGAGTACCCTCCTTATCCTTACACCCAACTAAAGATGTAACTAAAACTAATGCAATTAATAACAAACTAATTCGTCTTCTCATACTGACCTCCTATATGTATTAATATTAACAAAGTACATAATATAGTCTATATTCAATACTTAGGTATGTCCAATTAATTTCATCTATAATTGAATATGTATCTATAGAAAATATTAATAAACTTTTTTCAATCTAAGTTATTAAATAATTATTTTTCCATTAGTATAATATTATACCAATGATATTTTCCGTAAAAACCTTTTCTAGCTTATAATTAATAAATCAACTAAAATAACAATATCAAAATTTAATTATTTAACAAGTTAATATAAAATACAATCCGAATAAAATTTTAATTCGGATTGTATTTTTATTATCCTAATATCTTAATATAGCTGCAACAGTCCCGCCATCTGGCACTTTATCCGGCTCTACCACATATACTGTACCACCTCGAGATATAGTGAGGGTAGCCGCACGATCTATTAAATCTTCATTTTCTATATTTTGTTCTTCGTGAAAATCTACTTTATTATTATCTGGGTTAAATCTACCCCATTGATGAATTCCATTAGCAATAAATAATGTTTCAATTTGACCATTATAAGCTTGAGATAGAATTTTTCTCAATGATTTAGAAGATAATCCATTTTTCTGGCCTGAAAATTGATTATATTTAGCTTCTGCCAATTCTTGTATTTTTAAGAATTTAGGCTCCATAATCTCCCATGCCATCTTTTGTAAATCATCCCCATATAATATCTCAGGGTTACCTTTAATAAATTCATCTACTATATTTGGATATTTACTAATTTCCTTATATATAGGAATTAAATATTCTACCCCAGCAAGCACTAAGGGTATTTCTTCTCCTTTATTCAATTTATTTAGAGATTCATCAATTGCACGAAAATATCTAGCTAACTCATTTTTATCAAAGTCATTTTCTACAGCCTGCCCTTGACTTGCTATATTATATGAAAGTGAAGAGCTACTTATTGGATTTGCAGTACGAATTTGTAATTTAGTTCTTGGGTCATCATCTACTTTCATATCTTCAACACTTCGAGGTGCATCTTCCATCACTATTTCCTTAACTGTTTGTCTAGAAGCTTTAAATAATCTCACTTCATTTTTACTTAATGCTAATATATAAAATTGACCATCTGTTGTAAATAAAGGAAGGAGTGGTTTAGTGTAAAATTTATCTGAAATTACCACTTGATCCTTAACCTCAAATGGAAGGTGATAATAACTTATTTTATCTGGAGTTATAAATATTGCTAAACCTTCTGTTTGGTTTTGCCAAAATGTTGTTTCATCAATTAAATTACTAGCTGATTGTAAGATGTTTCCAACTTCTGATTTACTTAAACCCATATTAAATAATTTATCTTCTGCTTCTCTAATGCACTGTTTATATCGTATTGGATTTTGTTTAATATCTGCTCCCATACGACAGGTAGGCATATAGATTGAGATACACCATTCTTCCTCTGAATTTATTAATTCTTCAAATTTTTTTCTAGTTAGTATATCCATTTTTGCCTCCTTTGAAAAATTATTTTATAATCTAATAAATTATTATCTTTATTAATTTGCCCACTATATAATTTACATATGTAGCTATTTATTTAGCTTAATAGACTATATATTGAAAAATTTCCAGATGCTCAAATGGCATCTGGAAATTTTTGGTTTTTTTATTTTTAAAATTTAAAATTCGTTTGCTAAATCAATAAGTGTTTGATTATGTACACGATATACTGTCCATTCATCCATAGGAACTGCACCTATACTCTTATAAAAATTAATAGAAGGCTCATTCCAATCTATACACCACCACTCAAATCTCCCACAATTTCTTTCTATAGCTAATTTTGCTAAGAAGGATAAAAATATTTTACCATATCCTTTTCCTCTCATTTCAGGTCTTACATACAAATCTTCTAAGTAAATACCAGGTCTTCCAAGGAAAGTAGAGAAGTTATGAAAAAACAAAGCGAAACCTACTGGCTCACCATCATGCTCTCCAATAATAACCTCTGCAGCCTTTCTAACAAATAATGAATCCATAAGTATTTCTTCTGTTGCAACTACTTCATGTAACAATTTTTCATAATCTGCTAATTCTTTAATAAAATCTAATATAAGTTTTACATCTTTTCCCTCAGCAAATCTGATTTTAAAATGTTCATTTTTTGTTGGTGTTAGTGTTTTCATTTTAATTTATCCCCTTTGTATTGGTATAACATCCTCAATCTACATATAATTTTATTGTATTACTAGAGTGATTAT
>NZ_DAMCHJ010000008.1:62694-119567 GCF_032104385.1 Tissierella sp. | reverse complement strand
ATATTTCAAGTTTATACAAAATTTTATATACTGTGATCTCTTCGCTAAATTTAGCCAAAAGATTCATGTTAATATCTAGTAAATTTATATCCTCTTTTTATATTAATAAGATCTCTCAAAATCGATGCGGCAGCTGGTATTACTCCTGATGCTCCACCAATAATAGTCAAATCTCCTAAAGTATCAGAAGTGTATCTTACTGCTTTACTTTTCCCATCTACCCCAAAAAGAGGATTATCTATA
Organism: Tissierella sp.; assembly: GCF_032104385.1. Lineage (GTDB taxonomy): Bacteria > Bacillota > Clostridia > Tissierellales > Tissierellaceae > Tissierella. The sequence goes on along the minus strand of NZ_DAMCHJ010000008.1, from coordinate 119,324 downwards.
TCTAATTTTTCAAGCTTAACTGACATCTTTAATCCTTCTTTCGTCCTAATTGTTCTACCCACCAATTTATATTTTAGCCCTTCTTTTGCTGCTTCTTCAATATCAGAAGCTTTTATAGAAGTAATACCTTCTACATTGATATCCTTCATGGTCTTTTCTTCATTCATAAGAACATTAGTTAAGATTAATAGCTTAGTAGCAGTATCCCACCCCTCTACATCAAGCGTTGGATCTGTTTCAGCAATCCCTAACTTTTGAGCCTTTTCTAATGCTTCTTTATATTCTACTTTTTCTTTCTCCATTTCATTTATAATAAAGTTAGTTGTTCCATTTAGTCCCCCTTAAATAGTTTCTATAGTTGACCCTGCCATATCAATAATCCCACCATTTATTGTTGGCAATGCTCCACCGGAAGTACATCCTATTCCTAACTGTACATTATTTTGGTAAGCAATTTCATTTAACTTTTTATAGTCTAGTAAAATTGGACCTTTATTTGCTGTAATTACATGAAAACCATTTTCTAATGATTTGGTAATATAGGTCATCCCTGGCTCACCAGTTTTTATATTTGTAGGAGTCATTTCAATTATAATATCTACATCTTTATTTTCTAACAAAGTATTAAATGTTATATTTTGAGAACCCCCTATAGGATAATTAATTATATCTTTATTTGCATTTGAATAATCCACAAACTTATTAATATCAATTCCTTCTGAATCATACACTCCACCTTTAGACGATATTACATACTTTACTTTAGGATTTATTCCTTCCCTAAGTAGTTCAGAACTTTTATTTATTAATAACTGAAGAAAAGCCCTTCCTACCCCTCCGAATCCTATAATAGCTATTCTCATAATAATTCTCCCTTCCATAATAGAGTAATAAAAACTGATACATATTATAATCAACTTCTTATAATATTATCAAGCTCCTCTATTCTACATTCCATTAATTCTAAATCATGTTCTTCTAATGCAGCAGTATATTTAAGTCCAGAGGCAGTAACTATGCATACTACTCTATCTTCAGCTTTAATATAGTTTATATTTTTTAGTTTTTCCGCTGCTGCTAAGGAAGTAGCTGAAGCTGGTTGTGCAAAAATGCCTAATCTAGCTAATCTTTTCTGTGCATTTATTATTTCTGCTTCACTGACAGTCACAATAGTACCACCATTTTTTCTTATCATTCTAAGAACTTGATTTCCACTAGGTGGCGTAGGATTTTGTATTGCTTGGGCTATGGTCTTAGGATTTTGAAACCTTTCCACATTTATCATATTATTATGGAATGCATTATAAATTGGTGCACATCCTGCTGCTTGAACACAAATTATCTTAGGAATCTTGTCTATTATATTAGCATTTCTAAACTCTCTAAATCCTTTTTCTATCCCCCGTATATTTCCTCCTGCAGATGTAGGAACTATTACATAATCTGGAATATTAAATTTAAGTTGTTCACAGATTTCAAAAGCAATTGTTTTATAGCCTTCAACTCTATAAGGTACATCAGAATTAATAAAATGTATTTCATTTTCAAGGCCTAGTTTGAAGCTTTCAGAGTAAAGTCTACCATAATCACCCTCAACCTTAATCAATTTTGGCCCATATATGGCAATAGGTTTTAGCTTCTCATCAGCAATATCACCTTTTACAAGTACAATAGTTTCTAGGTTTGCCTTCGCTCCATATGCTGCAATTGATGTAGCCATATTTCCTGACGAAACAGTCCCTATCCTTCTATATCCCAAGTCTATTGCTCTATATACACCAGTGATAGTGCCCCTATCTTTAAAGGACCATGTAGGATTTTGTCCTTCATTTTTAAAGTAAATACCATTTAAGTCATACTCATTAGCTATTTCCTTTGATTCTACAAGAGGAGTAAATCCTTCCCCTAAGGTAATATCCCTATCTATATTTAAAAATGGATAGAATTCTTCGTATCTTTCTAGCATACTTTGTTCTAGTATGTTCCCATCCTTTATTTTTCCTATCTTTACCTCTTCTAACTCTAAAGGTTCATGACAAACCTCACATCTAAAGTCAATAGTCTCCTTTGAATACACCTTTTTACAGTTTGTACAGTAAAGGTTATTATTTTTCATATAATTCCTCCTTTTGCTATATAGATTAATTGTATTATATAGGGATTTAGATATCTAGACATTTTTACATTAATAATTAATTTAAAAGACTTCTCGTAACCAATTGGTTATTTGAAGTCTTTTAATTAATTTAGAAGTTTATATGTTTAATTCTATGGCTTTACGTTTTTTATTACAGAATTGTTAAACTCATTTACATCTATTTCTCCGATATTAGCTGCAACTATTGTAGTTCCTACTAAGTCGCCAGTTATATTCGTTGTAGTATGACCGATATCTATTATCGGCCAAATAGCTGCAAATATTGGTACTAATGTTAGAGGTAAGTTTAAGGTTTGTAATAAAATCGTAGACATTACTATACCAGCACCTTTTACTCCAGCTGCTCCAATAGATAATATTAGTCCTAGGAACATAAACTGTAGCATTAAAGGCAAAGTAATTGGAAGGTCATAAACATTTGCTGCAAATACAGATATTACTCCAAGAGCTACTGCCATACCATCCATATTTACTGTAGCACCTAAAGGTAAAGTAAAGCCATATATTTTTTCTGGTATTTTTAAGTTTTTGTCTGCAACGTTCATAGATATTGGTAATGTTGCTGCAGATGAAGTAGTACTTGCTGCTACTAACATAGCTGGTGCTATGGCACGATAGAATTGTCGCGGACTTAATTTCCCAATATATTTAAGTATGATTGGATACACTACTAATATCATAAGAGTTAAAGCTAAGTAATCTGTTAATATAAATTTCCCTACCTCTGCCAACATCTTACTACCTAATGTTCCTACCATTTCGGCAATTAAAGCTAATATACCATAAGGTGCAAATCCCATTACAATATCTGTAATTTTTATCATTGTTTCAGCACTTTGATCAACTATTTCAACTAGTTTTTTTACCTTTTCACCTAACAATAATAATGCAATTCCCATAAATACTGAGAAGAAAATTATTTGTAGCATGTTTCCAGTAACTAGAGATTCTATTGGATTAGTAGGAATCCAACTAATTACATTTTCTAAGAAGTTAAAATTAGATACTTCTACAGTAGCTCCTTGATCTAAAATTCCTATAACTTCTTTACCTGGTTTCATTATCAATGCCATTATCATACCACTAGTTGCTGCGAATAAAGAAGAAAATATATAATATATTCCTACTCTGCCGCCCACAGTTCTTAGTGATTTGATATCTTCCATTTTAGTGATTCCACTAACAATAGTAAAGAATGTTAGAGGTACAATTAACATTTTTAATAGTCTTAGAAATACTTCTCCTAATGGTTTAAGTACAGATGCTTTTTCTCCAAGTGTAACACCTAAAATAATTCCAATTACAATACATATGAAAATTTTAATATGCATTTTTTGATTAAACCACCACTTCATGTATTAGCACCATCCTTTAGCTATTTTTATATTGACTAAATCCTATAGTACCTCTGCATTTCTTAAAATTTCTTTTAATTTTTCTTTTTCTTGAGCCTTAAGCTGTAATAATGGTTTTCTAACAAGTCCTCCTGCAAATCCTAATAAATCACATGCGTACTTCAATCCAGCTATTCCAAATGCCCCTGTTACTGCGCTATTTACCGGAAATACTCTTTCGTATATTTCTCTTGATTTTTCAATATTTCCCTTATCAAATTCTTTTTGTATATCTACACATTCACCTGGACAACTATTTACTAAGGCCATTATAGCACCTTCAATACCTATAGCAAGGGCAGGGAACCAGGCCGATGCTGTACCTACTAACAGATTAAACTTGTCCATATCTACAACTCTCTTAAAATCAACTAACTGTGGTACACTACCTGAACTATCTTTCATTCCAATAATGTTTGGATGTTTGCTCAATACTCCAACAGCCTTAGGAGAAATATTTATGTGTGTAAATTTAGTTACATTATATATTAATATTGGAATATTTACATTGTCTGCAACCTCTTTAAAATAGTTAATTAATGCTTCGTCATTCATTTTCCCAGCATAGTAAAATGGTGTTAATATAAGTGCACAATCTGCTCCTAAGTCTGCTGCTTTGTTTGTAAGCTCAATAGTAGCCCTTGTAGATTCCATTCCAGTACCTACCATTACAAACTTTCCTTCTTTTTTGTGCTTAACTGTTAGTTCTATTAGTTTCAACTTTTCTTCTTCTGATAAATAGACAGTTTCACTATTGGAACCTAGTACCAGATATCCGGCCAAATCATATTCATTCCATTTTTCCATATTTTTTACATGCTTTTCAAAATCTACCTCATCATTTCCATTAAATGGAGTTATCATTGGTGGTATAACTCCTTTAATCTTAAAATATGACATATATATCCTCCTTTTTTGGGGAAATTATACAGCCCCCATATTTTTATATTTAATTTCATACAGGATTAACTTATCCTTGTAAGAAATCTATGACATATTAAAGCCCTTTTACTATTTCTTTTGTTATTCTTAGAAAAGCATCTATATCATCTATATCATGACAATGTATAGGTGATATTCTAATAGCACCCTTTAATCCTAATGACTCGACAATTCTCTTAGAATATAAGCTAGTTGATACCCTTTCATATACAATTACATTTTTCTCTTCATATCTTTTAACAGCTTCAGTAAAATCCATACCTTCTATTTCAATAGCAACAATTAGATCTCTGGTTGACAAATCTGGATAATCTAATAAAACCTTAACACCCTTCATATTTCTCAATCCTTCAATCTCTTTAGAGCCATTCAATAGCCTAAATAACAATGCTCTCTCATGTAAAGCTATCCCCTTCATCCCTTGATCAAATAGCTCCTTACGATCCCCATCACCAGCTAATTTTTCTCCTAACCAGCAAACATAACCCACAATTTCACTTATAGAAGCATATTGTGCCGGTGCAGGGCTCCCTAGATTCCATTCTTTAGAAGGCTTTGCTATTAATTTATGGTGTGGTAAACTAGCTACTCTATCAGATACATAGGCAACTCCTGAGCCTCTTACTCCAAAGAATTTATATGGAGCAAAGTTAATTGCATCTACTCCTATAGAGTCAACATCTATTTTCCCATGCGGTGCATGCTGTACTGCATCACAAATTATGAATAAATCGGGTTTTACTTCTCTAGCCTTTTTTACAATTCCCTCAATGTCTAAAATTGCTCCAGATATATTTGATGCATATATAATACTTAATAAACACGTATCGTTATCTATCAGCTTTACAATTTCCTCTATATCAACAGCACCTGTTTCACAATTAGATCTTGCTATTCTAAGTTCTTTTCCTGTCTTTTTTGCATAAAATTCGCAAGCATCGTAAGCTGATGGATGCTCAAGCATAGTTGTTACAATATTATTCCCATCTACATTTTCAGCAATAACTCCAGTAATTTCAAATATAGTTTTAGAAGCACTTAGAGACATAAAAATACTACCGTTAGATGCATTAAGTATTGTTCTTATATCCTCTTCTCCTTTTTTTACTATATCTTTTAAGTATATTGCATTTCTATGTACTCTTTCTGGACAGTCTCCTATTGACTCAACTTTTTGAAAGCTATCCAAAGAACTTTTTAGTCTAAATGATCCTCCCGCGTTATCGAAAAACAACCTTTTATTTCCTAATTGATCTTCATCAACGTAGTAAAAACGTTCTTTTATTTCCTTTTGTAAGTCTGAAGCAAATAGTTTACCTTCATGACAAAGTTTTGTTACCATTGTCTTTACCTTCTTTCTGTTAAACTTGTAATTCATCCCTATTTATCGAATATTGTTAACTACTTGATTTAAAGCATATAAAAATACTATTACATCATTTTCTGAAACATATCCCATAGTTCCTACCCTAAAAACGTCTTCTGCTAAAGGTGCTAAGCCTCCATTTACTATAATGTTTTTCTTTGATAATTCAGATACTATATATTTTGATTTTCCTGGAGCATAAACAGCAGTTAAAGTAGGAGAGGCAAATTTTTCATCCTTTGCAAAAAGTCCCAATCCAGCCTCTTTTACACCCTTGATTATTAGTTCAGTATTAGTACGATGTCTGAAATATAAATTATCTAGACCTTCTTCAAATATCATTTTAAGGGCCTCATCAACTGCAAATACTGTATAAACAGCAGGTGTAGTTAAAGTTTGGTGTATCTCATTAAATTTACTTGCTTTCTTATAGTCAAAATAATGTTTTGGAAACTTAGATTCCTCTACTCTACTCCATGCTTTTTCACTAAGAGATACAAAAGCTAATCCTGCCGGAGCCATTAAAGCTTTTTGAGAAGATGTTAATACCACATCTATATGCCAATCATCCATTTTCATTTCTAATCCACCTAATCCACTAACAGAATCTGTTATTAATAACGCATTAGTGTCCTTTATAGCTTTACCGAAGGCTTCTAAATCGTTATATACTCCTGTAGAGCTTTCATTATGTACAACAAAAACTCCTTTAGTAGATTTGTTAACTTCTTTCATAACTCTGTTAACATCAGCTGTTTCTCCAAGCTCAAATTTAACTCTCTTAACCTTCAATCCATATATTTCTGCCATAAGGGCAAACTGTTCACTAAAATTACCTATTATAGGTACTACTATCTCATCATCAGAAGAAAAGCAATTTTGTATTACTGATTCCATAGCACCTGTACCTGAAGATGTAAGTAATAAAACTTCTTGTTCTGTTCCAAAAACCTTTTTCAGATTACTTGTTACTCTTTCTTGAATTATAGAGTATTCTTTGGAACGATGTGAAATTGATTCTCTGTTCATTGCCTTCAATACCCTATGAGGTATTGCTGTAGGTCCTACCATCATCTGAATCTTTTTTTCCATTAAAACGCCCTCCCCTTATATTGAACTATATAAAATTTCAATGATTTGTAAAATAATTTACCTAGACAAACTAATATCACTTTATTTGGATATATCAGTATCACTTCTTTCAATTAGAAGTATATCACTTTCTTAATAGTTTGAATAATGAATCATTTTGTTATATAATATCTATATCATAGATATTATATATATGGAGGTAATTATATGGACATATCTAACATTGAAGCATTCCTTGCCATAGTAGAAACCCAGAGTTTATTGAAAGCATCAGAAAAACTTTTTCTCTCTCAATCTACTGTAAGTAATCGACTAGATGTATTAGAAGAAGAACTGGGCGTTCAACTGATAAAAAGATATCGAGGAAAGCGATTTATTACATTAACTTCAAAAGGAGAAGAATTTATGCCAATCGCTAGACGTTGGATGTCTTTAAAAAAAGATACTAATGTTTGGGCAAATCAAGAAACTTCATTAAAATTAAACATCGGATCAGTAGACAGCTTAAATACTTATGTCTTTCCACCTCTGTTTAAAAAGATTATTTCAAATGAAAGTCAACTCAAAATCAGCGTAAGTTCTCATTGGTCTAACACCGTATTTGGTCTTTTAGAATCTTATGAAATAGATATTGGTCTTGTCCCTAGATTAATTAAAACAAATAGCTTAGTAAGTGAACCTATATTTAGCGAAAAGTTGGTTTTAGTAAGCAATTCTTTAGTTTCCAGTTTTGAAGACTTTGTACATCCTCAAGACTTAGATTTAGCAAAAGAAATAGGGCTAGATTGGGGTCCAGCTTTCCAAATCTGGCATGATATTTGGTGGGATCCTAATGATTCTATAAATATTGCTGTAGACACTGCAGGACTTATTTTTAATTTCATTGACATACCAGGTTCCTGGGCTATTGTAACTGAAAATATTGCCCATATTTTTAAAAACATACAGCCTATTAAAATTTCTGAACTTATAGAGCCCCCTCCTGAGAGAACATGTTACAAAATTAAACATAGAAATCCACTGACGCGAGCTATGGAACCTCTAAAAATCTTTGAAAATAATCTTAATGAGTTTATTAAAGACAATCCCTTTATAAAAATGATTTAGTAGTGGAAGGATATACCTCAGGTAAATATTCAATGCTATACTTAGCAGATAAATATAATATTACTTATTCTGTTATTAGAGGTTGACTTAATAATATTAATCATAAAGGTGTAGCTAAGTTCTCAATCCCTGAATATAGTAGAAAACTTTATTTAAGCCCAATTAATGTAATTTCCATATTCAACAGTAATAGAGGGTTTTAATATAAAAGCAATCTCTTTAGAGATAAAATTAAGGAAGTTTGTATGACTCAAAGCATATCTAGAGTTAGTAAATATATAAACAATGGTTCTATGAAAGGATTTTTTAGTTCTTTAAAAGCTGGAATGTTTTATGGAAAAAGTTTAAAACACTCGAAGAATTAATAGAAAAGATAGTTGAACAAATTAAATCTTACAACGTAAAGAGATTTCAAAAAAGACTAAGATGCATGGCTACTTTAGAATATCGAAACCATGCATCCAAATGTTCATAACATTTTAGTTGAATTAACAATCTTTTATATCCGCTAAACTCCTGGCAAAGCTATTCCAACCAAATATACCACCAGTGTGAATAAATAATATATTTTTATGTTTATTAAATGTTCCTTTTTTAATTTCTTCCACTAATCCATACATTGCCTTGCCAGTATATACTGGGTCTAAAATTACACCTTCCTTTTTAGCTAAATTCTGAATAAATTCTATTTCTTGAGGCTCACTCAAAGCGTATCCTCTTCCCACATATCCATCTAGAATTTTTATATCTTCTTTCCCCACTAAAACTTCTTCACCTGTATATTTATATATTTCCTTAAATAACTCCAATATAGTATTTGTAAAATATTCAGCATTATCACATACATTTACTCCATAAATTATTGCATCATTATTATTTATATAATTTCCATAATATAATCCTGCATAAGTTCCTCCTGAACCAACGGCAGTAACTATTGCATCAAATTTAATATTAAGTTCTTTTTCTTGCTCCAATATCTCTTCCATGGCTTTATAATATCCAAACGAACCAATTCCATTAGATGCCCCCTCTGGGAGTATATATGCCTTATGTCCTTCTTTATCTAACTCTTTTTTAATTTCTTTCATAATATCCATTCTACTATTTTTATATTCTTCAGGAGTAATAAACTTAATTTTTGCTCCTAGCATCTTATCTAAAAAATAATTCCCCTCTACTTCTGAATCTTCTTTTCCTCTAAGTACAAGATAAGCACCCATACCAATCTTTGCTGCTACTGCTGCTGTTGCTCTAGCATGATTTGATTGAATGCCTCCGCAGGTAATTAAATAATCGCAACCATTATCCAAAGCCTCCTGTACTGCAAACTCTAACTTTCTTACCTTATTTCCTGATATTTCACTGCCTGTTTGGTCATCTCTTTTTATATAAATTTGTGTTCCTAGCTCTTGGCTTATTCTGTCTAATTTTTCAATTCTAGTTGGTAGATTTGCAAAACCAATTCTTTTTGGTAATTTCATAAGTTTTCCCCCTTATATTTAGACTATTCATTTTAATTACATTATATATCTAAATCATTACTCAACCAATAGTTTCTTTTAAAGATAAAAAACTAGCAGCTAAAGCTCTATATAATTTTGAGTTTTAGCTGCTAAAATTAAGATTATTTGCTATTGAAACATTAAATCCATAAATTCTTCTTTGGAGATATTACCAAAATATTTTTCCAAAGGTTCACTTTCTATAACTTTTAATACTTCTGTCTTTTCATATTTTATTCCATTTAATTTTTCCTGAAGCAATTTTACATCTTCTGTACCAAAAAAATCTCCATAAATCTTAATATCTGAAATCAATCCACTTACTAAATTAAATCTAATATCTATGCTTCCAAAATTAAATCTTCTATAATTTTGATAATGTGATTTTGGAGATTCTCCATAATTCCATTCCCAAGTAGAATATTTTTCTTTAAATAATTTTTGAATATTATCTAAATCTTCCTTAGATAATCTATGCTCCTCAGGTTCTAAGCCTTCCATTCCAAATATACTTTTTAATAAAACATCTCTAAACTCATAAATATTTATATCCTTATTTATATAAGGTTTTATGTTAGTTACCCTACTCTTTACTGATTTTACTCCCTTAGATTCAATTTTATCTTGTTTTACTCTTAGGGCATTTGACAATATATCTAATTCAGTATCGAATAATAATGTGCCATGATTTAAAACTCTCTTCTTCCATACTGATTGAGCTATACCTGAAAACTTCTTCCCATCTATAGTAATATCATTTCTACCAGATAATTCACAATTAATACCAAGTTTTTCTAAAGATTTAACTATTGGAATATTATATTTTTTAAAATCAATTTTCTCTGCACCTGTTGACATAGATATAATACTAAAGTTAAGATTCCCTAAATCATGATATACTGCTCCTCCGCCAGTTATTCTCCTTACAACCTTTATACCTCTTTCATCTACAAAATCTTGGTTTACTTCTTCAATAGTGTTTTGATTTTTACCTACTATTATTGCAGGTCCATTTATCCAAAGTATTACATAATCATCTTTAAGGTCTAGACTTTTAAAGCAATACTCTTCAAAAGCTAAATTATATCGTGGATCATTTGAGCTGTTTACTAAATATTTCATATTATCCTCCTATATATAAAGGTTTTTTCATCTTCCTACCATGATATTCAAATCCATTAATCTATGCTGTATATCAATTAATTGATTTTTGATTTCATCATATCTTTGGATTAGAATTTTATTATCAATCATTTGGCTAGATTTATCTATTAATGCTTCAAATTGATTATATGCTATTCTAAATTCATTTTCAATATCTCTCCTTACAACATCCGGTAATATCTCTATACTCTTTGTTAATTCAACCTCATCTCCATCAATATTAAAACTATTTCCTATATCAGGGATTATAGTTTCTATTTTATATAGATGTCCGATAAGAGTTGAAAGTGCAATTGCTGATTCTTCTTCACCATGAACAATGAATATTTTCTTAGGCTTTTTCTTAAACTTATTTACCCAATCAAGCAGTATATTTTGGTCAGCATGTCCTGAAAATCCTTCTATATCATAAATTTCTGCTCCTACATTAATTTCTTCCCCAAGTATTTTTACTTGTTTTTTTCCATCTAAAAGTATTCTTCCCAAAGTTCCCTCAGCTTGATATCCAACAAAAACTAAACTATTTCTCTTATCCCATAAATTATGCTTTAAATGGTGTCTTATTCTACCAGCTGTAGCCATTCCACTTGAAGATATTATTACCTTTGGAAATGTATATTTATTTAATGCCATTGATTCTTCTTGACTTTTTATATATCTTAAATTATCAAATTCAAAGGGGTTATCTCCTTTTAATACAAGAGTTCTTGCTTCTTCATTAAAGCTACTAGAATTTTTCTCAAATGCTTCTGTAGCCTCTACTGCCATTGGACTATCTATATAAATTGGAATCCTCATATGTTCCTCTATAGATGGATTATATTCATAATATTTATTTAGCTGATAAATAAGCTCTTGAGTTCTTCCTACTGCAAAGGAGGGAATAAGTACAGTTCCTCCTCGTATTACAGTTTTATTAATTATATCTATTAATTTCTCAGTACTTTCTTCGAAACTTTCATGTATAGTATTACCATAGGTGGATTCAATGATAAGATAATCTGCTTCATCTATATAGTCTGGATTGTTAATAATGGGTCTACCTGGCATACCTAAATCTCCTGAGAAAACTAACTTTACTTCTTCACTTCCTTCTTTAACCCATAGTTCCACTATAGCTGAGCCTAAAATATGCCCTGCATCCTTAAATCTAATTTGGATATTATCATTTATTTTTATCTTTTGGTCTATAAAATATGGTTCAAAATATTTCAAACTACTTTCTGCATTGTCCATAGTATATAGTGGTTCTATAGGTGGTTTCCCAGCCCTTTGTCTTTTCCTATTTTCCCATTCCACATCTGATTCCTGTATCTTCGCACTATCCTTTAACATAATTTTACATAAATCATAGGTAGCATTTGTAGTTATTATTCTACCTGTAAAACCTTCCTTTACTAATTTAGGAATTCTACCACTATGATCTATATGTGCATGTGTCAATATAAGAAAATCTATTTCCTTGGGATCATAAGGAAAATCATTATAATTTAACCTTTCTATTTCTTCATTTCCCTGAAACATTCCACAGTCTATAAGTATATTATATTTTTCAGTTTTCACAAGATAGTTAGAACCAGTAACCATTTTTGCCGCACCATAAAATTTAATATCCATAACCTTACCCCCAATAATATATTTCTATTATCAATTATTTAAACCTGCTATCCTTTTTAATATATTCATCTATACTTGTATTTGATATTACTGCATTTCTAATGGTATTCATTTCTTTTAAATCTCCAAAAAGAATTGCTCCAACTATTTTATTATCTCGAGTAAATAGCTTATGATGAATATCTCTTTCGTCATCTTTGTATTCATGTACCCTATCAAAATCATCTATAATCCCTGCAGAAAAAAGTTCTATGCTGCCCATTTTTAATGTTGTAAATATCTTAGGTTGATTGTATTCTAATTCTTTGCCCGTCATGTTCGCCCCTGCTACCTTACCTTGCTCATTTCCAGCCGTCCAAAGTCCTAATACCATTCCATCTATTTCAACCACATCTCCTGCAGCATATATATTAGCTATATTTGTTTTTAAATGTTTATCAACTATTACACCTCTATTACATTCTATTTCTGTATACCTAACTAAATCTAAATTTGGTCTGATCCCTGAAGATACTAAGATGCCGTCAGATTCAATCTTCCTTTCCCCATTTAATTTTATACCAGTGACTACACCATCACCTAATATCTCTTCTGCTTGTGATGAAAGATAAATTTTGAAACCATGTTCAGAAAGTTTCTTTTCTAGTTTATCTGATATTTCTTTATCCAATTGTCTAGGTAATAGATATGGTGCAAATTCTATTATACTTACTTCTTTGTCTAATTCCTTTAATGCCCATGCCGCTTCAAGTCCTAAAAGTCCTCCTCCAATTAATGAAACATCATTACAAGATTTCAGATACTCTTTTATATAATGTAAATCCTTTAAAGTTCTCAAGGCAAATAATCCCTCTTTATATTTTCCATTAATAGGAGGAATAAACGGACGACTTCCCGTTGCTATTAGCAACTTTTCATAGCCTATTTCTTGTCCATCATCAAGTCTTACCTTATTATTTGTAATATCAATATCCTCAACAACTTTTCTAAGAATAACCTTTATATTTTTATCTTTATACCAATTTTCTTTACTGACTAATAGTTCTTCATCAGTAAATTCTTTAGACATATATTCAGTTAATTTTACTCTATAATAAGTAAGGGTTGATTCACTACTTATCATTATAATAATACCTTTTTCATCATTAGCTCTTATTTCCCTAGCAGCTGCAAGTCCCGCTATTCCATTACCTATAATTAAATATTTTGTCTTCTCCATATTGTATCTCCTCCTAAAATCACTCTTTCTAATTATTACCCACTTTGAGAAATATTACACAAAAGCCTTCATCTTTATGAAGGCTTTTGTGTAGAATTTATATGTAGATTCTTGCTAATAAAATATAAGTAGGATTTTGAGATTTTATATTTAAGTTTAAATCTAAATTTTTATTCAATTTAATCAAAAAAATTTCAAAAGGTCTAATAATATTTATCTCTTTATCAATATTAATATATACTGTATCATTATAGGTATATAAAAAATAAAAAATTTCATTAAAATTAGATTGATTTTCCTTTATTAAAGAATATTCTTTATTTATATAAATACTTTCAAGTTCTCCTCTCACTCCACTTCCTAACATTAAATTAAAATCTTTTACTATTCCATAACTTGTAGTATTTATGCCTCCGTCAAATTCATATATCTCAAAAGGTTTTAAATTAATATAATCTTTATGATTATGTGTTAACTTAAGTTCTCCATTAAGCGGTGTAATAAATCTATGTATTCCTTCTAATTTGGTAAACTCTGATTTTCCCAATTCCACAGTAGCAGAGCTTAATCTAAATTTAAAATTACGAGCATCGTAATTTGAATCTTCTGGATATATAAATAATTGTGTAGTCTTTCCCCCTGACCATTCTGTTGTTATATGATCATTTTCTTTAATTAATTTTTTAACAACTTCCATATTATTCACTTCCAATTTCTAATTTTATCAAAATCACAGTTTATACTCTTTATTTTAAAATTTACCATACCTATATATTAACATTAATTTATCTATTTGTAATTAATTCTTTCATTAATAATTTCTATAAACATAAGTTTTATGTTAAATTCTATCAACAAAAAGAAGGGTAAATAACCCTCCTCATCTTACTTGTTTTTATTTAGTAACTCTAGTACTTTATTCAACTTAATATTTTGCTCTTCATTTAACATAGGTCGAATAGTGTCTAGTTTTTCTAATATTGAAGCATATTGCTCCTCGCTTATCTTATCTTCCATATCAGATTTTACTTTTATAATCTCTACAAATATATCATCTTCTGACTTATCCATATACTTATCTGCAAGATTTTCAATTATTGAAATCTCTTCATCACTAGGAGTATATCCCTCAATCTTATCAATAATATTTTTCATTTTTTTATCTTCCATTTTAATCCCTCCCTTTCTTATATCATAATTTATGAAATATAAAATAAATATATTACTAAAAGATATTGCAACTATTAATCTAGCGCTGCATATAATGAGTATTATATCTATTCTATAGTCAGGGGGGCTGGTTTTGGATAATAATATTTTAATATTTATAATTCTTTTAATATCTGGAAAAAATCAAGGTAACAAGTTAACAGGGTTAAATACCTTAGAAAATTTTGTAAATACTATGGAGATTGATACTAAATATACTTTGGAAAAAATTAGAATGGCAAAAAAAGTTGGGACATATTTCCCTGAACAGTACATACCTTTGATAAATAAATCAATATTATTTACTGAACGTATTATGAAAATAAACGAATTAATTGAATTCATGAAAAATGAAGAATATCAATATATTAAAGAAGCCACAATGGTAGATAATAATAAAGATAGGATGAATAAAATAATAAATGTACTACAAAAAGAAGCTTCTAGATCAGAAACTAAAAATGTTGGAATGATTATGGATTTAATTATAAATATGGATACGTATAAAAAAATGTTTTCAGTATTAACTTCTGTAATGAATAGTCAAGGTGGATTAAAAGATCCTGCTCAGTTAATGAATATACTCACACCTTTAATGGATAATGACGATCTAAAAAACAAAGATAAATTTAAAGAAATGGGCAAGATGATGGAAATAATGAAAATTCTAAATTCACCAAAGCAAGAAACTATGGAAGAGAATAAAAAAATAGAGATAATAGAAAAACCATCTAAAGAATAAGTATTTTACTTATTCTTTAGATGATCTATTAATTTTTTCATATCCTTAGGTAATGGGGCAATAAATTCTATATCCTTTTTCGTCCTAGGATGCTTTACTTTTAAATAATATGAATGGAGGGCTTGCCTCTTTATATAGGGACTTTCTTTATTATATAAACTATCTCCAATTATTGGATGACCTATATGGTCTAGATGAACCCTGATCTGATGTGACCTTCCTGTAAATATTTGTACATCAAGTAAAGTTGCATCTTTATATCTTTCAATAACAGTATATTTAGTTAATGCCTCTTGACCTTTCTCAGTTACTACTTTTCTAATACTCTTATCTTCTTCTCTACCAATTGGCAAGTCAATATAATCTTCATCCTTTTCTACAATACCATCTACTATTGCCTGATATTTTTTCTCCACTTTATTAGATTCAAATTGTAACGCCATCTGCTGATGAGCAAAAGGATTTTTTGCCACTATTAATATTCCAGTAGTATCCATATCTAATCTATTGACAAATCTTATTTTCTTTTTTATACCTTTTTCCTTAAAATAATAAGATATTCCATTGGATAAAGTATTTTCTTGATGGGATTTTGTTGGATGTACAACGATATTTGGCTGTTTGTTTAAAATTAAAAAATCAAAATCTTCATAGACAATATCTATATCCATTTTCTCTGGCTTTGTGTTTTCATTTTCATCTTCCATATAAATAGAAACTACTGCTCCTTTTTCTAGAGTTAATCCTTTCCGCTTAAATTTACCATTCACATATATCTGCTTTGCCTTATATAGTTTTCTAAACAATCTTCCTGATATATCATTACTGGAAAGAAAATCTTCTAAATCCAGCCCATCCTCTTGGACTTCAAAAACAACAATATTTTCACTTTCTTCAAATAAATTCATATTTCCCTCCAAATTTTCTTATCTTTATTATATAATATTGGTAAACTAATTATATCAAATTTTATTTAATTTTAAAGGCTAAAACCATTTAGGGGGTCAATTTGTGAAACTTACGGATAACAGAATAATAAATATTATTTCAAATTATAACTTCGAATCAAAGAAAACATCTAAACTTTTATCAGAAAAGCTTAAATATAAAGGATTTTATATTCCAGAAAATTATAGCGATAATGCAGAGCTTAATATATGTGTAGGTGGTGATGGAGCTTTTCTACGTGCAATACATCGTAACAAGTTTCCAAATACCCCATTTGTAGGAATAAATACTGGACATTTAGGTTTTTTTCAAGAGATATTACCAGAAAACATAGATGAGTTTATTGATAAATATATAGAAAAGGATTATATCGTAGAAGAAATTTCATTAGTAAGTGCAAATATATGTACTAAAAACAAGACTTTTTTTCTAACTGGTGTTAATGAAATAGTTATTAAGGGACTTAAATCAAAAGTTGTTCATTTAGAAATATTTATAGATGGCAATCATTTAGAACGCTTTAGTGGTGATGGAGTTATTATATCAACACCTGTAGGCAGTACTGCCTATAACTTTTCTAGTGGTGGCAGTATAATTTATCCATCCTTGAAAACCTTGCAACTCACCCCATTATCCCCTATTAGTTCAAAAGCTTATAGATCTCTACCAAATAGTGCAGTAATACCTGGAGATATAATTATATCTATCAGACCAGAACTTAGATATGAAAATTCAATTTTAGTTATAAATGATGGAGTTGAGTTTAAATATAATAATATTACAAGTATTGATTTAAAAATTTCCGATAAAACTATTAAAAAATTAAACTTTGATAAGAATATGTATTGGAATAATCTTAAGAGTAAATTTTTATAGAAAACTTTTCCTAACAAATACAAATAGAATTCACTACTCACTTGTAGAAACTAGTAGTGAATTCTATTAAACTTACTCATAGTGGCTATAGATTTCAATATATTCATCTATATAATTATTTTTAATATGATTTTTATCTTTAATATTTTCAAATTTTAATAGTTCCTCATAATTATCTTTTAAATACTCAAGATTAAATTTATAGTCTTCTTTACTCGTTTTACTGCCACTATGTCTTTTTATTAAATCCACAACATAGTTTTCTTCAAATATTACACCATACATACTTGGCATATCTTTAGGCTTTATGTCCATCTTGACCTCAACTGATTTATTGGCAAACTTGTCCATTACAATTTTCTCAACTAATGAATATTCATCTTCAATCTCATATTTTTCTAATAGCTCTGTTAATTTTATACTTAATGTTCCCAAACCCATTCTTTCATCAATAATATTTTCAATATCCATCTTTTTTATGCCTTTATTATCATAATATTTATAAATATTACTTTTAGTCTTTATAATAAAAACAACTATGAAAGTTATTATCAAAGCATAGAATAATACAATCTTTTTCTTATTCATACTATCATCTCCTATTGAGAATAGGTTATTCATAACTTTAATTATCTTTTAAACAAATATATATCTAAATCTATTATAGCTAGAAGTATTATAGATAATATATGAACATATCATTGAAATAGAATCCGGTCTTGCTTGTACAGTAACCATCTCTTTCCCCCTTATATTTATACCTATATTAGCTTATCCATTTCATCAACTAGCTTACTAAATAATTTCATTGCATTACTTACTGGTTCTTCTGTTGTCATATCTACTCCTGCTGATTTCAATACATTTATCGGATAATCTGAACTTCCACTCTTTAAAAAGTTTATATATCTATCTACTGCTGGTTTTCCTTCTTGTAATATTTTTTCAGACAATGCCACTGCTGCAGAATAGCCTGTTGCATACTGAAATACATAATAATTATAGTAAAAATGAGGTATTCTTGCCCATTCCATTCCTATTTCGTCATCCACTACCATATTTGGTCCATAATACAATTTATTAATATCTTTGTAGGTTTCACATAGATAATCTGCAGTTATAGCTCCGCCACTTTCAAGATATTCATTTATTATTTTTTCAAATTCTGCAAACATAGTTTGTCTAAACACTGTAGTTCTAAAGCTTTCTAGATAATGATTTAATAAATATAATCTCTCATTTTTATCTTTAACATTCTTTAACATGTAGTCCATAAGTAAAGCTTCATTTGCTGTTGACGCAACTTCTGCTACAAATATAGAGTAATTTCCATAAACGAAAGGCTGTGTCTTTCTTGTAAAATAGCTATGGATTGAATGCCCTAATTCATGAGCCACTGTAAACACATTATCCAATGTGTCATGATAATTTAATAATATAAATGGTTTGGAATCATAGGAACCTCCTGAATATGCACCAGATCTTTTGCCCCTATTTTCATATATATCTATCCACCTTGAACTAAATCCTTCTTCTACTACTGCCATATACTCTTCACCAAGGGGAGTTAATGCCCTTTTTACTATTTCTACTCCTTCTTCATATGGTATCTTCAAATCTACATCTTTAACTATTGGAGTATATAAGTCATACATATGAAGTTCTTCTACTCCCAAAGCTCTCTTTCTGATTTCCATATACTTATACATACTGCCTAGATTATTATGAATTGAATTGATTAAATTATCATATACAGATAAAGATATATTATTTTGATTTAAAGATGCTTCTCTACTTGATTTATATTTTCTTACATTTGAATTAAATATATTGTTTTTTAAATCTCCATTTAGTGAAGCTGCAAATGTATTTTTGAATCCTTTATAAGTATTATATAGTGCTTCAAAAGCTTTTTTTCTTACATCTCTATTCTTTGATTCCATAAGTGGAATAAAATTACCATGAGTGATTTCCACATCTTTGCCATCTTCATCCTTAATAGTCGGGAACTTCAAATCAGCATTATTTAGCATTGAGAATATCTTCTGTGGTGAATTTCCCACTTCTCCCATTTGAGCCAATATAGATTCTTCTCTAGAAGAAAGTATATGTTCTTTTTGTCTCATTATATCTTCAATATATTGTTTATATACCTTCAATTCAGGCTTTTCCTGAAAATACCTATCTAATGTATTAGGCTCTAAAGTTAATATCTCCGGCACTAAAAATGAAGTTTTTTCTTCTACTTCTACATACAAACCTAGACCCTTGTCTGATAGTTCTTGAGATTTTCCTTCTCTAGTATCTTCATCTAATTTCATATGAGCATATGAATATAAATGTTCTGTTATTCTATATAAATCATCTTTATCTCTAAGTACATTATAAAAATTTTCAGCACTGGAGACTACTCCACCTTTATATAAGATAAAATCTCTAGCCATTTCCTTAGCTTTATTATAAGATTTCTCCCATTCATTAAAATTAATAAACATAGACTCCAAATCCCACTGATGTTCTTTTTTAATATCTTTTCTCTCAAGTATTTCTTTATTACTTTCCATCCAATTACCTCCTTTTAATCTTTGATATTATTTATTGCATGAATCATAATGTCCCTAGCTATAGGTGCTGCAGATTTCCCTCCAGTTGACCCTTCCTCCTCTAATATCACTGCAATTGCAATTTTGGGCTCATCTGCTGGTGCAAAGCCGACAAACCATGCATGAGACTTACCTGAGGAATTCTCAGCAGTACCAGTTTTTCCAGCTACTTTTATATTTTTTATTCTTGCATTCTTCCCCGTTCCTGATTTTACTACATCTACCATCATATCTTTAAGTTCATTAGCTGTAATAGAATCAGTTCCTTGGGATAAAACTTCAGTAGTATTATTTTTTAAAACCTTATTATTTTTAGATATAATCTCTTTAACCAGAATAGGTTTTACTATCTGTCCTTCATTTGCTATTCCAGATACTATTAAAGCCATATTCAATGGTGTAACTAATACTTTCCCCTGCCCTATTGCTGCAGCAGCTATATCTGTTTTATCTAAATTCTCTTTAAAAGGAAACTGTGAACTTTTAATAGGTAAATCAAAGGGAATATTATTATTTATCATAAATCTTTCTGCTGTATTCCCTATTCTATCTTTCCCTATTTCAATGGATTTTGTAGTAAAATATGTGTTACATGATTTAATCAATGCTTGTCTTAAATCTATATTTCCATGTGCTTTTCCTTGATAATCTTTAAATACATAACCATTAATATTTGTACTACCTGTACAGTTATAAGATTCCTCTAAATTTGCTGTGTTTAGGGCAGCAATAGTAGTTATAAGTTTAAATGTAGAGCCTGGTGGATATAGCCCTTGTGTAGCTCTATTAATAAGTGGACTATCAGGGCTTTCTGTTATTGCCTTCCAATCTGCCTTCAAATTTGCAACATCAAAGTCTGGAAGACTAACCATTGCATATATCTCTCCTGTACTAGGATTCATAGCCACAATAGAACCCTTCTTACCCTTTAATAATGTTCTTGCTTTAGCTTGGAGTTCATGATCTATAGTCAGCTTAATGGAATTTCCTTCAGTTGTTGGTGCTACAATATTCTTTATTTCATTTATTGCAGCATTTTCATTTATATTTAATAATGTATTATTGTATTGAAGCTCTAAACCTGACTTGCCATATTCTCTGTAACTATATCCTATTATATGACTATATAACCTACCATATATATAATATCTTTTATAAGTATCATCTATTTTTTCACTATAGGCTAATGTTTTTCCATTTCTATCATATATAGAGCCTCTTAATATTGATTCTTCATTAATCCATAATCTTTTATTATAGCTGTTATTTTTTATTGCTTCTGCTTCAAAAATTTGAAAATAACTAATATATATTATTAAAGATATAAACATTAGGCAAAGTCCTATTAAAACAACAACTATTCTTTTATTCTCCTTGTTCATCAGCATACTCCTTTACTTCTATTTCCTCAGAGCATACTTGCAATACTCCAAGGGCAATAAAACTAGACACTATTGAACTGCCTCCATAGCTTACAAAAGGTAAAGTTAATCCTGTTAATGGTATCATCTTAAGCACCCCACCTAATATAATGAAAGATTGTATACCAAATAAAGTACTGATACCTAAAGCAAGTATTTTATAAAATTGATTTTCCTGTGATATTCCAATTTTAAAACCTCTATATACTAAAATCATAAACAACATTATTATGCCTATCCCAGTAAATATTCCCATTTCTTCACAAATAGCTGAAAAAATAAAATCTGTATATACAACAGGAATAAAATCTGGATATCCAAGTCCCAAACCACTGCCAAAAAATCCACCTTCAGCAATGGCAAATAAAGACTGGGTTATTTGATATCCCTGTCTTTCTATATATTTCCAAGGATTCAACCAGGCTTGAAACCTAATTTTAACATGGTCAAATAATGTGTACCCCAATATACCCCCAATGGCAAAAAAACCAATATTATATAATACTAATTTTCTGTCTTCTTCATAAATAAATTGTATTGCAATAAATATGGCATAAAAAACTAAGGACGTCCCTAAGTCTCTTTGTAAAAACAATAATGTAATAAAGGAATATACTATTCCCATTAAATAATACGATGAATACTTTCTTTCCTTCCATTTTGAAATATTGGAATAATAAGCTGCTAATATAAAAATAAGTAAAAGCTTCGTAATTTCAGCTGGTTGAAAAGCAATTTTCCCTAGACTTACCCAGTTTATAGCTCCCTTTTTTCTACTTCCAAATATAAAAGTTATAAAAAAGAGAATATAAGCTCCAGCTATATAAAGATAAATCCAATTTCCCCATCCTCTTATATATTTTAAAATAAAATAAGTTATAAAAAATATAAATATACCAGCGGACAACCATATTAGCTGTTTAATACCTAGCCCCTCGTCAATTCTATATATCATTATAATACCTATGGATATTAGCATAGTAACAATTAAAAATATATAATTATCTCCGGTTGAAACTTTAGTTAGTAAATAATTGGATAAATATATTACTAATACCAATCCTAATCCCGTTCCCAAAGTTAATTTATCAATTTTTTCTCCTTGATAAATTAATAATAAAAGCAAAGCCAAAATTTCAAAAACAAATAATAAATTTCTTGGGGATTTTCCCTTAATTACTCTTTTAAACATAATATTCTCCTATCATCTATCTACAAATAAAAATTCTATTTGCCCTACTCTAATAATATCTCCATCATTTAATCTTACTACATCAAATATCCTATCTCCATTTAAATATGTTCCATTAGCACTATTCAAATCTTCCAAATAGTAATCTCCTTCATCTTCTATTATTTGGAAATGCCTTTTGGAAACAAAGGGATCCTTTACCACAATATTATTATCTCCATGTCTTCCTAAAGAAATAACTTCTTTAATAAAGTAATATTCCTTCATTTTAAATGGCAATGAATCCTTTCTATTAATAAGTTTTAAATATACATTAGCATCTGAACTTATTCCCTCAATTCCTCTTATGTCTAGATAAATAAGTCTAATAATACTGAAAATAAATAGATATATAATTACAATAAATATATATTTGAATAATAAAGCTAATATATTATACATAGCTACCTCCAAAATTCTCTTTATTTACTTATGTTATCATAAACCTTATAGATTGTGAATTAGTTTAAATTTTTATAACGCCTATTTAAACAATCACAAAAATCTGATAAAATATTATACAAGAAATGAGGTGTTAATTTGAATAAAATAAAACGTTCTAAAAATAATAGAGTATTTTCTGGTATTTGCGGTGGTATAGGAGAATATTTTAATATTGACCCTACTGTAGTCCGCATTGCTTGGATATTAATTGGATTACCATCTTTTGGTACTACAGTGTTAGTTTATCTAATTTGTGGTTTAGTTATACCTGAAGATGACGGAATTATTTATAGCGATGATTACAGTGTACGTAATGAGAAACTTCGCAACAACACCCCTTTGCTCATAGGTGGTGGATTAATAATTTGGGGTAGTTTTATGTTAGCTAGGGTAATCTTTCCTTGGTTCACCTTCCAACTAGCAAGTCTAAGGAAGTTTTGGCCAATATTATTAATTTTATTGGGTATATATATATTGATTAATCAAAGAGATAAATAAAAGGAGTTATTATGAAAATTACCAGCATTGAACCACAAAGAAATAAAAACAGAGTTAATATTTATGTGGATAATATATTCTCCATAGGAATTGACGAAGAATTAAGATATAAATATAAATTAGAAATTGACATGGAAGTAAATGATGAATTTATTAAAGAAGTATTAGAAGCTGAGGAACGAAGTAAAGTTTTGAATCATGCACTGAACCTACTATCTTATAGGCAAAGATCAGAAAACGAGATATATAATGCTTTGAAACGTAAAGGTTTTGAAAGCTCACATATAGAATATGCTATGAATTACTGTAGAGAAAATCGGTATTTAGATGACAAAGATTTTGCCCAATCTTTTATTAAAGATAAGACAAATCTAAATAAACTTGGTCCAAAAAGAATAAGATATGAATTGATATTAAAAGGAATATCTAAGGATATAATAGATGAGCTTCTTATTGTTGACTATGAGGAACAATATGAAATAGCAATGGAAATAGCATTAAAAAAACTAAAATCTTATAAAAATGATGATTACAATAGTATATATAGAAAACTTTCTGGTTTTCTGCAAAGAAAAGGATATTCTTATGATATTATCTCTAAAGTAGTTAAGGATATTTTGAAAGATTAGGTGATTAAGTTTGTGTTATGTATATATTTTGCAGTGTAATGACAATACTCTTTATACAGGTTGGACTATAAATTTAGATAAAAGAATATCTATGCATAATTCAGGTAAAGCTTCTAAATATACTCGTTCTAGATTGCCAGTACAGCTAGTATATTTTGAAGAATTTAATAATAAAATAGATGCACAAAAAAGAGAGTATGCAATAAAGCAATTCTCTAGGCAACAAAAACTAAAACTTATAAAAGCTCATAATTAAATAATAGAAAGTTCTAGAGGTGAGATAATGGTTCACTTTTTTGATAGAATCCTACGAAATCCTATAATTGCAACTGTTCAAGACTTAAATAGACTAGATGATGCCTTAAAGTCTCCTTGTGAAATTATATTTCTTACTACAGGAAATATATTCTATTTAAAAGAAATAACAAATAAAATAAGATTAGAAAATAAAGGTATATATATATATATTGATTCTATTGATGGTTTTTCCAAGGATACTTTGGGCTTAGAATATATAATTAAGAATATTTCTCCCGATGGAATAATAACAGAGAAAAGCCATTTAGTAAAATTAAGTAAAGATATGGGTGTATTCACTATACAAAGATTATTTATTTCTAATTCACATTCTCTTAACAATTCCATATCTTCTATAAAACAAATACGTCCCAATGCTGTCGAATTGTTGCCTGGCATAATGCCTAAAATAATAAAAAATATTATTGACGAAACAAAAATATCCGTAATTGCCAGTGGTTTAATTACGGATAAATATGATTTAAACTCTAGTTTAGATGCTGGTGCCATAGGAATAGCTACATCTAATAAAATTCTTTGGGATATTTAACCTATTCCCTACCTTTTTTTAATATTCCAATAATAAGTCCTGTAGATAGTCCAATAAATCCAGAAACCATTGTAACCATAATAATTAGCAGTCTATTAACTCTATCTAAATTAGAACTATCATTTCCTATATAAAATAAATTGTATATTCCAATAATCATTAAAACAAATCCTGGGATATATTTTATAAATCTATTTTTTTTGAAAATAAAATACATTACAGAAGTAATAATTATTGCACTAAATATAAATATCCCCAATATTTTTGCAAATTCCAAATGAACTATGAACTCATTCATTCCCATCCCCCATTTTTTGCTTAATATTTTATTACTTCCGTTTCATTTTTCAAAAATTCTTCTTCCCATAACATAGTATATCTACCTGTAGCCCATTCTGCCATAATAACAGTTTCTGAATTATCCATTTTAATTCTACCTATTTCATTTTGAGATATTTCATTGTTATTAATTGAATATAATAATAAATTTCTTCTAGTCACGATTATTATTATATCTTCATTAGGTGATGTAAAAGCATCTATAGCTTCAGGTACTTTTGATTTTACAATGCTCCAGGGTATAGTCAACTTATCGTAATTAACTAATTCTTTAGGAGGAATTGTTTTTATATTATAATCCTTATAATATTCTTCGTCATCACTTTTATAATTTATTCTTCCCTTCATAATCCAGTATCCATTTCTTCGAGCTAATCCAAAACTTTCCTCATCCAGTAGTATATTTGAATTTGTTTTAATTGCATTTTGAGCACCTTCTTTAAATACGCTCAATCCCTCTTGACCAATTATATCTGAAATTTTAATAGGTCTTTCATCTTCTAAGTGATCAATTGGATAAACTTTTAAGTTTCTTTTCCCATTTGATAAATCAATTAATTCTGTAGAGATATAATCATTACCAATGTATAAAATATTCTTAAGTATAGATGGATATAAAGTCTTTGCCCTTGATTCCAAAAGAGCTCCAAATGAGTAGGCTTCTCTATTATCAAGAAATTCTTCTTTAATATCCCCTTTTTGTATTGCTTTAATTTTATCATTTAAAGAGTTATCTATATTTTCTCTTTCTACATTTACTAACCAAAATCCTTTTTTTCTTGGTACTAATAGATTTCCCATTTCATATATAGAAGCTATACTACGATTATTTGCTCGAATCCAAATAGTCTTATATTCCCAGGTATCAAGATGATTCGTTTCATCATAAAAGCGAGATTTTATTCCTAAAAGGATGCCTGAACGTAAAGTATCAACTTCCTCAGTATTTGAAATTCTCATGATACTCTCTTCAATATTTATATACCTATCAATTTCTTCCTTACTTATTTGGTCAACACTCTTTTTTAAAAAATAAAATCTATCTTCAATAAATGTAATCATTTCATTATCATTATATTTAATAAATTCATGAAAATATTGATCATTACTATATATGGTTATTATTTGAGCATTATCATCTGAAATCCCCAGTTCTTTAGGTTCTATTTTATATTTATATAATAAATAATCAGCAAGCTTTACATTCTTCAATCTATAGGTTGGTTCTATAGCATAATTCTCACCTATTACTATAGCAGATTTATGAAATAAAGCTTCTTTTCCCGTTAAATTTTCAGAATCTTCTACTTCTCCTTTTTTATAAGGACTATCAATGAACTTATCCATAGTCCATTTTCCTTCTATAGGTGGCAAATTATTTTCTGGAGTCTTTATCCTATCTTTTATTTCAAATTTATTAACACTACAAGAACTTAAAAAAACAACTAGGATTATAGTAGATATAATCAAATATACTTTTTTCATTTAAAAGCCTCCCTTAGTGGCAGCTTTATAGTTACCTTCGTTCCTTCGTTAATATTTGATGTTATTTCCATAATTCCATTATGAAGTTTAACGATTTCATCACAAATAGATAACCCAATCCCACTATGGGATTTACTATTTTTGCCTTTATAAAATTTTTCCTTTATCTTAGGTAAATCCTCTTCAGATATGCCAATTCCTGTATCCTTTACTTCTAATACTAGATTATCATCTTCTTTATATGCATTTAAAATGACCTTACCATCTTCTGATGTAAATTTAAATGCATTATCTAAGAGATTGATAAGTACTTGCTTTATTCTATTTTCATCTCCAAGCATATATCCAAGACCTTGATCTATATTTATAATAAATTCAATTCTATTATTTATAGCTCTAGGAGTTAATTGTTTTCCAATCATTCCAATTGTATCCTTTATCTGGAACTCATCATTTTCTAACTTTATTCTTCCAGAAACAAATCTAGAAAAATCCAGAAGATCTTCAACCATATTACTAAGTCTATCACTTTCTTTTTCAATTATCTCAAGTCCATCTAATACAATTTCATTTCCACCAAAGTCTTCAGATTTTAGTGTAATAGCCCATCCTTTTATAGATGTAAGTGGAGTGCGAAGCTCGTGGGATATAGAAGATATAAAGTCATTTTTTATCTGCTCTTTCTTGATTAATTCTTCAGCCATATAATTTAATGTATCTGACAATTTACCAATCTCATCTTGCAACTGAATATTACTTCTGACTTTAAGCTGTCCATCAGCCATTTTTTCTGCTATCTCTGTCACTTCTTTAAGAGGTCTTACAATTGAATCTGCAAGAAAAATACTTACTATACCAGAGATAAATATAACTATAAGTCCCATCCCCAATAATAAAAAAGAAATAGATTTTATCATATCATTTGTTCCTTTAAGAGAGGTAATAAATCTAATAAGTCCTATAATTTTATCTCTATCCTTTATAGGTATAGAAACAGACATTACTGGGCTATTATAATAGTTTACATTTCCTACCCAAACACCCTTTTGCCCATTTACTGCATTTTTTATATCTGGATACAAATTAGAATTATCATTTGTAACCCCTAATGAATCCATTAATAACTCACCATCAAAATTAAGTATCTGAACTTGTGCTGTTGTATGTTGCCAAAATGCATCTACATCGTCTACAACAGTATCTTCCAATGTATCAGATGAAAAATATCTTAAATAATAATCTATAGAAAACTCTATTTGATTAGTAAGTATATCCTCAATATTTTTATAATAATAATCCTTTACACCGTTTATGAGAACAATCTCTAAAATAACTACAGTTATAATAATTATTAGCATAAAGTTCTTAACCAATCTAATTTTTATACTTTTTTTCATTTATATTTCCTCTACTCTCAATACTATAGCTAATCGATAGATTTTTTAATCTACATTCTTCCATCTATATCCAATTCCCCAAACCGTTTCTATAAAACTAGGATTACTAGAGTCATATTCTATTTTAGCTCTAAGTCTTCTGATATTCACATCTACAATTTTAGAATCCCCTACAAAGTCATATCCCCATACTAGGTTTAAAATCTCATCTCTTTTAAAAGCTCTTCCAGGATTTTGAAGAAAGAGTTTAGCTATAGCATATTCCGTAGGAGTAAGTTCTATTTCACAACTTTCTTTATAAAACTTACGAGAATAAGTATCTATTTCAAAAGGTTTAGAAACTAATATAGTGCTTTCCTCTATGTCCTCCGATGACTCTATCCTTCTTACTAAAGATTTTACCCTCAAGACTAACTCCGTTGGATTAAATGGCTTAGTCATATAATCATCTGTTCCATATTCTAACCCCATTATTTTATCTACATCTTGAGATTTAGCCGTTAGCATTATTATCCCTAAATTTGGAAATTCTTCTCGTAAAACCTTACATACTTGAAATCCATCAATTCCTGGTAGCATAATATCCAGAATTACCATATCTATTTTTTCTTTTCTTGCTATTGCTATTCCTTCTTCTCCACTTTCAGCTTCAAGTACTTTGAAACCATTTCTCTCTAAGTTTATTTTTACAAACTTTCTTATAGAAGATTCATCTTCTACCACAAGAATTGATTTATCCATTAAAAATCACATCCCAATCTTAGTATTGATCCAATGCCCTAAATTCGTACCCTTCTTTTATAAGATAATCTATTATTTCAGGCAAAGCTTCCACTGTTGTTTTCTTAGCATCAGTATCATGCATTAGTATAATAATTTCCTTCTTCCCTTTAGCTGTAGACTTTAATCTATTTACTAATTTATCTTTTGGCAAACTTACTCCTTCTGCATCGCCATTTAACGCATTCCAATTGTAATTTTTATATCCCAAATCTCCTGTCACCTTTAAAAACTTTTGCTTATGCTTTTCAAAAGAACCACCTGGTAATCTTAATAATTTTGTTTCAAAATCTTCTCCTAAAATATCTTTAAGTACCTTTTCTGTTAATTTTAATTCCCCTAAAAAATTATTGGTATTTTTATAGATATAACCATAATTATGACTATAAGAATGATGTCCAATTGAATGGCCTTCTTCATTAATTCTCTTTATCATATCTGGATTAAGTTTTGCCATTCTCCCTAAAACAAAAAAAGTAGCTTTAATATCATATTCAGATAATATGTCTAATATTGCAGGTGTTGATTGTTTAGACGGCCCATCATCAAAGGTTAAATAAGCTATTTTACCATTTTTAACTCTTTCTTCTGCAATTTTTTCTTCTTCTATTCTTTTAGCTTCCATTTCAGCTTTAAATCGCTCTTCTTTAATTTGTCTGATTTCTTGATCTAATGCTCTATTAATAGGATTTTTTTCTCCCATTATATCTAAGGTATCTACTACACTTACAGCTACAACTGTATTCGTCGAATTAAAAAAGAACTTTACTGATGTACTGCCAATTAAAAATAGTATAATAGCAGCTAAAAAAACATGTTTTCTTTTCATTTATGTCACCTCTCTATATATTGACTATGCTATATTTAATTCTAGCATATTATAAATATTAATTCTATTGGTTACAAATAAATTAATAAATAGTTACAAAGCTTTTACATTTTATATTCTTATATATATATTTCCCAAAAAACAATATTCAAACTAAAATAGGCTGCTTTCAGCCTATTTATTATAATGGATAAAAACTTTGATTTCTTCTGAATATCTCTGAAATCAATAATATTGTTATTAAATCCCTAAGAATCCTACTCCTTCCATAAAACACCCTTTGCTCAGCTCTGACTCTTCCTCTATACCTTCTTTCATATGGATCTTCATGTATCTCTGGACATTCATGTACCATTTTTATATATATGTCATCAACCATTTTCTCCATTTGCTCCTTAGTAATATTCTCCATAGAATAATTTTCATCCAAATGTTCATTTACTGCTGCTATAACCTTAGGATAGATTCTGTAATATAATTCAGGATAATCATAATACATAAAAACACCTCCCCTTTATATTCCTTTAATATAATATGATATGGGAGATGCTTTTGATACTATTCTTCCAATAAATCCTTAAATTGAGATTTATATAGCTTAGCATATAAATTATCTTTTTTTAACAATTCTTCATGATTTCCACTTTCTGCAATTCCATCAGAAGTCAATACTAGAATTTCATCGGCATTTTTTATTGTTGATAATCTATGGGCTATTACTAATGTGGTTCTTCCCTTAGATAAATCTTCCAAAGATTTTTGTATCATTATTTCAGTTTCATTATCAAGTGCTGAAGTAGCTTCATCTAGTATTAAAATTGGAGGGTTTTTTAAAAATAATCTGGCAATTGAAATTCTCTGTTTTTGCCCTCCAGATAATTTTACTCCTTTCTCACCTATATAGGTATTATATCCATCTGGTAAAGATAATATGAAATCATGTATTCTTGCTTTTTTAGCTGCCTCAATTATTTCTTCATCCTTTGCCTCAGGATTTCCATATATTATATTATCTCTAATTGTACCAGTAAATAAAAATACTTCTTGCTGAACTAATCCTATTTTCTTTCTCAAGCTTTTAATTTTAATATCCCTAATGTCTATATCATCTACTAATATTTCTCCTTCTTCTATTTCATAAAATCGTGGAATAAGATGACATAGTGTAGTCTTTCCTGCACCTGAAGGTCCAACTAAAGCTATAGTTTTTCCTGCATCAATGGAAAGATCCAAATTGGAAAGTACTGTATTCTTACCATTATTGTAACTAAAGGATACATTATTAAATTTAATATTTCCCTTTACATCATCTAATTCTATTGCACATTCTTTATCGGTAATATCAGATTCTATATTCATGATCTCAATAAACCTTTCAAATCCCGTCATACCATCTTGAAATTGTTGAGAAAATTCAGACAACCTTCTGATTGGCTGCATAAAGAAATTAACATAAAGAGTGAATGAAAACAAATCCCCAAAATTAATTATATCCCTATATACAAAATAACCACCAAGACTTATTACTAATAAATTAAGTATACTTGACATAATTCCAATTCCTGCTAAAAATTCAGCCATAACTTTGTATGACCCTTTCCTGGCATTGCTAAATTTAAGGTTTCCCTCATTAAACTTTTCGATTTCATACTCCTCATTGGTAAATGATTTTGCAACTCTAATTCCTGAAATACTATTTTCAAGTTGTGAATTTACGTTTGCAATCTTTTTCCTTACTTCCCTAAATGAATTTGACATTCTATTTCTTTTTGACATAATAAACCATATTGCAATAGGAATAAATGTAAATAGAATTAAAGTAAGCCTCCATTCAATTCTAATTAGCACTACAAAAGAACCTAATAGCATTACTAAAGATATAAATAAATCCTCTGGTCCATGATGAGCAAGTTCTGTTATATCTCTCAAATCATTTACTATTCTAGACATTATATGACCTGTCTTAGTATTGTCATAATAGCTGAAAGGCAAAGATTGTAAATGAGAAAATATATCTCTTCTCATATCATGCTCAATTTTAACACCCAAAATATGCCCCCAGTATAATACGATATAATTGCTTATATATCTAAGAATAAATAATAAAATCATTATAATCGTCCATCTCACTAACAAATCCATTCTGCCTTCTGGGATTATGTTATTTATCATCTTTCTAGTGAAAATCGGAAAAATCAGATCAGATATAGATATAAGAAGGGCAAAAAACATATCTATAAAAAATAATTTTTTATAGGGTTTATAATATGATGCAAATCTTTTAATCAAATAATCACTCCCCTTAACAATTTAATAAAATATTTCGAGTCACGAACATTATATAATAGCTTTGCTTTTTTTTCAATTGTATTATAATATATACTCATTAATCATTAAAGATTGGAGGCGTAAAATGAATAGTATATTAATGTTTTTAACTACATTCTTAATTCAATTGATAATAGCCATGGAAATGGGCATAGTTGGTCCTTTAGCACCTTTTCTTGCTAATCATTTCTCCATAAAAGAGGGTATGGTAATATTATTTAATCTAGGATACTCAGCTATTGGTTTTTTAGTTCCTTATCTAGGGGTATTTGCCGATAAACAAGGTAAGAAAAAAAGTCTAGCCATATCACTAATTTTATTTATATTTGGCTCTATTGTTGGTGGTTTTGCAAAGTCTCCATATGTTTTTGCCTTTGCTAGAATATTCATTGGCTTCGCTTATTTTTCTATAAGTGGTACAAATCTTTCCTACATATCTGAGTTTATCTCCTATGAAAATCGTGGAAAAGCCTCTGGTTTACTTAGAACAGCCTTTGGTATTGCTATCCTAGTTAGTCCTATTTACGCTACCTATTTAGTAAGTAAATATAATAATCTTATGGTGATATATATGCCCTTAGCTATTGTAGGAATATTATCTTTAATTTTATTAAGTTATTTACCAGAAACCAATAAATCACCTAATGTAAAGGTAGATAAAAATGAATTCTTATCCCTTTTGAAAAGTTCAACTGCTAAAAAAGTATTAATTACTGTATTTCTATTACTTACTGCACCATCTTTAATATTAAATTATCTGAGTATATATTTATCAAACAATTTCAACGTTTCCCAAGTAAATATTGGAATTTCCTATACCATCATTGCCATTGGTACAATCTCTGGAATCCTTTTTTCTGCAGTCTTTTCAGATAAACTTGGTAAATTTAAAATATCTAAAATATTGTTTGCTATTATGGTATTGGCCATAGCTCCAATCCCTTATTTTCATTCTTTATTTTTTGTACTAGGATTTACAACAGTATTTTCCTTTGGATTGGATGGTGGTTGGACTTCTTACCAAGCATTGTGTTCAGAAATTTTTCCTGAAAAAAGAGGAACTTTTATGAGTTTGTTCTATACTATGAACGCTATAACAATAACATTTTATAGCATAGTTGCCCCTGTTATTTATAATTTTGGAGGTTTTAAACTTATCATAGGAATAGCTAGTTTTTCGTCAGCTTTAGCAATTATTATTATATCTAAACTTCATATAAAAGAATAGCCTCTATTCTACAGTTTTAGTATCACTAATTATTCTTAATACCAAATAATTAATCATATAGATAAGTGTTATGATTCCTGTATCGTTTAATATAAAGCCTATTAAAGAAGTGATGATGATTATCATTGCTTCTTTTTTTAGAATTTCATTATTTATTATAGTTTTCTTCATATTTTTAAGTATAATTATTTGAAAAATCAATACTATAGAGAATGGTGGCAATATTGTTAATTTAAAAAGTTCCTTAGCTTTAAAAGATGCCATAGATACCAATTCATATATGCCATTTTCCTTCAGTCTATAGAAAAATCCAAGGGCATGAGTATTTTCTCCTGTAATATTATCAATCATTATGTTTAAAGCAAATATAGATATACCTATTAAAAAAAACAAAAGTAATTTTCTATAATTATTTTTATCGGAGAAAAATAAAACACAAACCATAATTCCAAATAATATAATAGATGTTATAAATCCACCAGTATTAGCCCCAAAGTATGTTGATAATACCAGCATATTTATAATAAAAATAGATAATCCAATAAGTCTTTTTATGGTTATATTTACTGATTCAGTTATACTAAAAAAACTTAATATGGAAGAAACTAATAAAATTCCCATAATCCCATTATTCAGTCCATAGTACCTTGCTCCATAAACTAGATTATTGAATCCTATATAGGAATTGTAAATCATATTAGGGTATAAACATATACCTAGAACAATTATACTATATGTTAATATACTCAAAATTTTAGTTAAATCTATTTGTCTTTCTATAATAAATCTTGTAATTAAATAAGATATTGATATATGAATAACTAAATACGGTAAAAAAGTCTTATGAAATTCAAACAATCCCAATATTAAAGATGTAAAGATATTTACCAAGGTAAAAGCATATATATTATATATCCCTTTATTCAATTTATTAAACTTCAAAATCCATATTCCAA
Source organism: Tissierella sp. (assembly GCF_032104385.1). Classification (GTDB taxonomy): domain Bacteria; phylum Bacillota; class Clostridia; order Tissierellales; family Tissierellaceae; genus Tissierella. The sequence goes on along the minus strand of NZ_DAMCHJ010000008.1, from coordinate 84,970 downwards.
GTAGTACTTGAGAAAAATAGGCGAATCCATGAAATAAATATGCAATAATTAATAAATTCATATTTTTTTTATATATATTTTCAAATTCTTTTTTAGGATTCTCTACTTCTACGAATTTAAATGGTTTCCCTATATCAATTTTCTTTCCATGTCCATATGTCTTTTTTATTTGATATGAAATATCTTCTAAAGCAATAAATCCTTCTCTTTTAGTAGATAAACTCGTCAATAAACCACTATTTTTTCCATTAATATAAATAATTGGAACAAGATATCTATTTAATAGATACTTATCTTTCATAGCAACAGTTTTTGGCAAAACAATTATCTGTTCATCTTTATAACTATTTAAGTATTTATTTAAAATATCTACTTTATTTTTATCACCTTCAATTTCATACTCTAAAACCAATACGTCAGATTTATTTAATAAAGCATCTGTTTTTTCTATTAACCAGCTATAATTGTATATTATAAAATCTTCACTATAATTAACATTCCCTTCCTTATTTCTAACTAAAAAATAAGCTTTACCATCTCCTATATAAGAGACTTTTTCTTCTTTTAAGATATCTCCTAAATAGTTTATTTTTATATCTTTTTTACCAATATCCTTTAAACTCAGCTTCTTACCAGTATTTATAGATAGATATAATCCTTCTTCCGAATATGGTGGTCTGGATTTTAAATTTACAAAGCCTAGATTACATTTATCAAGTGATAATTCTTCCACTGTTTTTATTGATAACTCGTCAACTATTACTATAATAGAATTTACATTTTCAGCAAATATATTGTTAGGCCTTAATATTATTAAAGCCAATATTATTAACTTTATTATTTTTTTCATCATAATAAATCCACCTTAATATATAATTGCACTCAAAATCCTAAATATTCCTAATAATAAGGGAAAGTCCCTGGTCAAAGCCTTATATCTACTATCTTTCACCATATATCTTTTTTTGCTAAAAATTCTTTGTCCATCTACAATATCTATATTATAGTTTTTTTCTATATAAAAAAATACTCCTATAAATATAAAACATATTCCAATTATCAATGTATCAGCCCCCTACAATTTAACTAAAATATTATCTATTAATATGATTAATTAACTCCTTAGTATCTTTATTTAATGTTTCTAAGTCTATTGTATTAATTATCTTATCTTCTAAATCATACTTTCCCTTAAGTTTTAGGATTCTATAGACCTTGTCATCTATATCTTTCTCTTTTAAATCTCCAATCTTTACTGCTTCTTTTATTCTCTCAAATACTTTTTCTGGATTATCCTTCCCATGACAAATTAAAGCTATATCACCACCTGACTTAAGAAATGATAACACTGCTTCCTCTAGAGTATAATTTTCAACGATTGCACCCATGGTCATATCATCAGATATAACAACGCCATCATATCCTAAATCTTCTCTTAGAACACTTTGAATAAGTTTTGGAGACATAGTTGCGGGATAATTTTTATCTATATTAGGATAAAGTATGTGTGCTACCATTACTATATCTACATCTTTACTAATGGCCTCTATAAATGGAACTAATTCAAATAATTTTAACTCATCCATGGTTTTATTTACTTTAGGTAATTTAATATGTGAGTCTGTATCTGTATCTCCATGTCCTGGGAAATGTTTTACTGCTGGTATTATTCCCATATCTCTCATTCCCAGCAATACTTCCAATCCATTGTTTACTACTTGGTCTATAGTGGTTCCAAATGCTCTATCTCCTATTACTGGATTTTGAGAATTAGAATTAATATCTAGTACTGGTGCAAAGTTTATATTGAATCCTAGTGAGCCTACTCTTTTACCTAATATCTTACCAAAATTATAAGAAATATCTTTATCATTTATATCTCCTATTTTCATAGCTTCTGGAAGTTTTACAAATGATTTAGATAATCTACTAACTCTTCCACCTTCCTCATCTATAGATAAGAATAAAGGTATATCATTATTAGAATTTTCTTCCTTAGTTTTATTAAGAAGTCTCAAAGTCTGGTTTTCATCTACTATATTTCTTGAAAATAGTATAAATCCTCCAACCTTCAATTCTTCTATAAAATTTCTAATTTCTTCATTAACATCAGTTCCATCAAAACCAATAATCATCAATTGCCCTATTTTTTCCTCTAATGACATGGCTCTAATCTTATCTTCTATGCTATCTGCTGGCTCTTTATTTTCTTCTTTAAAATCATTGTTTTCTTCAATATTAGGTTTTTCTATATCTAATTTCTTATGATTGCATCCTACAATGAAAATAGTAATTACTAATAATATAAAAATTCTTAGATATAACTTCATTTAATCACCTTTTTCTTATGTTATATTAATTTTATTATAGTTTTACCTTATTTACAATAAATATAAAGTTAATGGAGGGATTTCTCCCTCCAATTTAAAATATATTCAAATTTAATTCCCTAGATAAATCTTTCATAATTCCATATCCCACAATAGAATTACCATATTGATCTAATGCTGGACTAAATATCCCTATACCCATTTTATATGGTATTGTCCCTAATATACCTCCACCTACTCCGCTCTTTGATGGTACACCTACTGTTGCAGCATATTCTCCACTAAAATTATACATTCCACAGGTTGCCATAATAGCCGTAACTATTGATGCCACCCTATCACCAGATATTTGGGTGTCTTGATTTATCAATTTACATCTATTAGCTATAAATAGTCCCATTTTAGCAATATCTAATGTAGTTACCTCTATGGAACACTGCTTAAAATATACATCTAGTATTTCTTCTACATCCCCTGTTATAAACCCCCTAGCCCTCATTAAATAAGCCATTGCCCTATTTTTATGCCCTGTTTCTTTTTCTGATAAATATACTTCCTCATTATAAGATATACTTGAATTTTCTGTTACCATTCTAATAAAATCCAATAATCTATTGAATTTTTCTTCACCTTTACCTTTAATTAAAGAGGTAGTAACTATAGCACCTGAATTTATCATGGGATTAGAAGGTTTCACCGTATGAGGGAAATCCAATTTAAATAATGTATTAAATGGTTCCTCTGTTGGTTCATAATCTATTTTTTTAAACACACTCTCTTCACCATTATCTATTAAAGATAACATTAGACTCATAATTTTAGATATACTTTGGATAGTAAACTTTACGTCATAATTTCCCGCCTTATAAATGTTTCCATCTGTATCCATTAGACAAATCCCTATATTATTAGGATCTACCTTTGACAGTGCTGGTATATAGTCTGCAACCTTCCCCTTAGATATTAAATATCTATTTTCTTCAATAATTTTAGATAATAGCTCCTCCATTTTTTCCCCCTTACTTAGTGAATATCAAAATAAGTTTTTCCTATAAATTCTCTCAAAATTGAATTCGGTGGTATTATACCTTCATCATCAATATCCTTAAAATATTCTAAGAATTTAAGTAATTTCTTTGCTTCTCCATAATAAATACTACTGCTATCTATTTCTTCTAACAATGGTTTTATATGTTTTTTTAGAACTGCTAATTCATATACTAAAGCAGAATCAAACATTATATCCGCCTCTTCTTGGAAAGGAAATATATTTTTTTCTTCTCCCTTTCTTACTCCAGCCCACATTTCTAGAGTACGTGTAGCATCATTACCTCTATATTTAATATCCCTTACAATCCTTCTAATAAGTCTTGTATCTGTAGTTGGAATTCGATTATGAGCATCTATATTAAGTTGTGTTAAAGCTGATATATATATTTTATATTTATTCTTTTCAGGAATATAGCTGGTCATCTTAGGATTTAGACTATGAATTCCTTCAACTATTATTGGATGATCTTTATCTACTTTTACTATTTTTCCAGATCTTTCACTCTTACCTGTAATAAAATTGAACTTAGGTAATTCAACTTCTTTTCCCTCTAATAAACTTACTAAATCTTTATTTAATCTCTCCAAGTCTATTGCATCAATGGCTTCAAAATCATAGGTTCCATCTTCATTTATTGGAGTTTTCTCCCTATCAACAAAGTAATCATCTACTGAAATTGATATTGGTCTTTTCCCATTTACTTTTAATTGAACTGCTAATCGTTTTGAAAATGTAGTTTTTCCAGAGGATGAAGGCCCAGCTATTAAAATTAAATGAATGTCTTCATCTTCACAAATTTTATCAGCGATATTTGCAATCTTTTTTTCATGAAATGCTTCAGATATCCTGATTACCTCTGCTATTCCTCCATCTATAATTTTCTCGTTTAAGGAGCCTACATATGCTAAATCTAATATATCTCCCCAATCATTTGCTTCCTTAAATACCTTAGATAATTTCTTTAACTCTCTAAACGCTGGTAATTGATAATTAGAATTCATACTAGGAAACATAATTAGAACTCCTGGATAATAATACTTCAGTTTGAAAATGTCTACGTATCCTGTAGATGGAGCTAAGAAACCATGATATGTATCTATATGCCCTCCTATACTATATACATCTATCTCTTCTCTATCTAAAGTATTAAAAAGTCTTATCTTATCATAATAATTATGTTTTTTAAAAAGTTCTATGGCATTATCTTTAGGCATTTTTTCACGAATTATAGGAAAATCCCTTTCAACTATTTTCTCCATTTTTTCCTGTATTTTCTCAACTTCTCTAAAAGTTATGGAATATCCTTTTTCAAAAGTTGCATAAAGTCCTTCTCCTAAAAAATGCTCTATTCTCACAGTTCTTTCTGGAAACAATTCTCCACATGCAATTATAAAAACAGCAGATATGGTTTTAGTATATATTCTATATCCATCTACATCACGGATGTCTAAAAAACTTATATCTGTACTATCTTCTACAGCTTTACTTAAATTGAAAACCTCGTTATTTATTTTAGCACCTAAATATTTCTTATAATCTTCTTCAAATACTAATTTAGCTACATCTTTTAAAATCATACCCTTTTGGACTAATATTTCTCCCTTTCCTTCTACATTTAGCTTAATCTTACTAGCCACATTAAACACCTCCAAAATTAATCAAATAATTTTTTTTCTATTTTTGCAGCTTGCCCCATTAAGTCCCCAATAAAACTTTTACCATTTAGATATTTAAGTTCATCATATAAACCATTGAACTCTATTTTATAACCATGAAGCCATTGATTATCTAATGAATATTCTTCATAAAATATTTTGTTTGTTTCCTTATTTCCATATTTTCTATCTCCAATAACTGGATATCCTAAGGAGGATAGATGTCCTCTTATTTGATGTGTTCTTCCTGTAATTAACTCAATCTCAAGTAAAGAATATCCATTCTTACTTTTAAGAGGTTTTACAACTGTTATGATTTTTTTTGAGCCATCTAAATTTTTTTCATGTATTGTTACTTTGTTTTTATCTTCATCCTTTAATAAATATCCTTCTACAGTAAATTCTTTTCTTATATTCCCTTTAACTATGGTTTTATAAAACCTTCTTATTCTTCCTTTCTTAATTGCTTCATTTATTTCTTTTAATGCTTGATAGTTTTTTGCTCCAATTATTACACCAGAAGTATTTCTATCTAATCTATTACATATAGAAGGAGTAAATGTTGTCTGAATTCTAGGTACAAAGTCCCCCTTCTCAATTAAATATGAAATCATACTATCTACTATATTTTCTTCAAACTCCTTAGATGCACCATGAGATAGTATACCTACTGGTTTATTTATGAGTATAATATTATTATCTTCATATATAATATTAGGTATCAGCTTTGATTTTATTTCTTCTTTTTTCGCAATAAATTTATCTATAGTTTCATCTGAAAGATAAAGCTGAATTCTATCTCCTTCGTAAATGGTAGTTTCTGGCTGTGCCTTAGTATCATTTACCTTTATATTCTTTTTTCTAATCATTTTATATACGAAGCCTTGAGGCGCTTCTTTTAAATATTTCTTTAAAAATCTATCTAACCTTTGTTCATTTTCATTTTTATCTATTATTATTTCTCTCAAAGTTTTCTCACCTTTTCTAAAATCTTATGTTATAATTATATTATACACTATTAATTAATTAAAACCTAAATTTTTACAAAAGTTATTTAGAGAGGTGAAACTATGAAGAATTTTTTTGAAGGAATAAAGGACTTCCTATATGATTCTGTAGACTACATAATAATGATTGGAATAGTAGGTATTGTAGTCTTAGTAATAGGTTGGAGACTTGACCTTCTATTTGCCAAAGATGCATTAGATATGCCGCCTAAAACTGATATTATTGTTGAAGATAATAAAGATAATGACTCTTCTTCTACCGTAGATAATAGTCAAGAACAAACTACTGAGAAACCTAATGATGAATCTAAAAATAACAATTTAAGTAATAACGATAATACTGGTGAAGCACCACAACCTGAAACTCCACCAGAAAATCCAAATAATAGTACAAATGAATCTACCGATGGTAAAGTTGTTAAAATTACAATTCCATCTGGCTCCTTGCCTTCTAAAATTGGAAGCATATTAGAATCCAATGGTCTTGTTGATAAAATTGAATTTGTTCAAAAAGCTCAGGAGCTAAAACTAGATACTAAGCTTAAATCTGGTGATTATGAAATTAAAGCAGGCAGTTCTGTAGAAGAAATAGTTACATTAATTGCAGGTAAAAAATAGAGTCTTTTTAGAAGACTCTATTTTTTATTTAATAAGTTTCATTAATATATTCATCTATTAAAGATATCTTTTTTTCTTCTACGAATACTCCTTCTTTCTTGAGTATATCCAATAGCCAAATAGCCTTGGAATGAAATATTGCCTCCTTATAATCAAGAAGTACAATCTCATAAAGTTTACCATTTAAAAGCTTAGAATTGACATTAATATAATATGCTTCTACTCCTTTAAATTCCAAATATTTAAGTAAATTTAGAGCTGCTTTATCCTTTTCATGATAATAATTATTACCCTTATTTAGATAATAATTATAATACTTTTGATGTTTTCTAGTATTTTTTACTTCTTTTGCTAACATATTAAAATATTTTGCTAATACATTGTAATATTGATAATTATACATTCCCATCTCATAACTATCTATCCTCAAAAATGGTTTTAAATTCATCTTCATTACTAAATCATAATTATATTCTAAGAACTGTTTTTTGGTTATATCTCCATTTTCAAATTGAATTATTATGGAAGACCTATTATCAAAAAATCTTTCAAAACTTCCCCTTTTATTATAAAAATTCAAACTACACACCCTATCTAATTTTAATTTTAATTATATTATATCATATTTACATGAATTTTTAATAATTCTATTTCGTCTTCCGTTAATTCTCTGCATTCTCCAGGATTTAATGATTCATCTAAAGCTAAAGGTCCCATAGAGATTCTTTTTAGAAATAAAACTTTCATTCCAATACTTTCAAACATCCTCTTAACTTGATGAAATTTCCCCTCTTGAATAGTTAAATGTACTTTAGATATTATATTTGCATTTATTATTTCTAAACTTGCAGGTAAAGTTTTATATCCATCCTCCAAAATTACACCAGCTTTAAATACTTCAATATATTTATCTTCTACAAATCCATCTACTTCTGCATAGTATGTTTTATTTATTCCTTTTTTAGGAGATAGTAGCTCATGTGCTAACTTTCCATCATTACTCAGCATCAACAATCCCTCTGTATCCTTATCTAATCTTCCTACGGGAAATGGTTTATAAATTAAATATTCTTCATCAAGTAAATCTATTACGGTTCTAGTTTTTGGATCATCTGTAGATGATACAATTCCTTGAGGTTTGTTTAACATAATATATATATATTCTCTATATAATACTTCTTCATTATTAAAAAAAATCTGGTCTTCATATGGATTTACCTTAAACTCATTATTTAAAATAATAGCATTATTTACTTTCACCTTACCATCTTTTATAAATTTTTTTACATCTTTTCTACTGCCATATCCCATATTAGCAAGTATTTTATCAAGTCTTTCTTTTTTTACCATTTTATCACCTTTCTCATCTAATATAAATATTCTACCTTATTTTCTCTTTTATTTAAACTATTATAGGTATAATAATTTAGAAATTAGTAAAACTAATATTGAAAATTATTTTGAAAGGAGACTTTATCATGCATGATGAAAATATTACCCAAGGAGTAAAGTGTGTAGTAAATACTTGCCATTACTATAAAAATGGAGATCTTTGTACAGCTGGTAAAATAGAAATACAGCCGAGAAATGCATCTTCATCTGAAGAAACAGATTGTGGTACATTTAAACCAAATAATATGAAATAGTGAAAATAATTATCTAAAAAGGCAGAAATCATAAAGATTTCTGCCTCCTGTCTTATATTGCATATTCAACTTCTAACTCTATACAATATTCCTTTAGATTTTCTGGTATTTGTTCCATAGTATAGTCTATATTTATAAAAAATTCTATTTCAAATTTTTCACTTATTATATTTAAATTCTCTACAAGTTTCTCTAAACTTGGTATATCCAACTTAATTACCTTATATATACTATCTACATAGATTTTTTCCACGTCATAATCCATTCCAATTAAACCACACAAAAAGCCATAGAATGATTCAATATTTAATATATTGAACTCCATGGCATTGATTAATCTCACATTATAATTTAAAGTAAATATATGGTTGTCATCCACATCAATAAAAGCAATATTCCCGTTGCCTTCTTTCATATCTTTGTTAGCATTGTCAATTAACCATTTTGTCTTCCCTGAACCCTTTTCACCTAAAATTAACTTAACCATGACTAACCACCTCTACCTTTCTTTTATTTTATAATTATATATTCGACATAAATCTTGAATTTCCTCTTTTATCTTACAAGATTATTCGAATTTTTTTATTCCTTTTCCATTTAGATAATTAAACTTAGTACCTTGTCTAGAGTGCCTTCGCTCCATAATTGATACTATCTCATCTCTAATCTTCCACCAAGACTCATTCCAATTAGTAAATAATGAATTTTTCTCAGGAGCTCTACCTATAATTCTTTGTATTACAATATTGGGATCCAAATATTCTAAAAACAAAATTACCCTTTCAATATACTCTTCCTTAGATATTAAAGATATTTCTCCTCTCTTATAAAGATTTCCTAAGGCAGTTCCATCTACTATATACAAAGCATGAAGTTTTATTTCTTCTACTCCTAAGGATGATATTATCTTTGCATTTTCAATTACATCTATATCATTATCCCAAGGAAGATTTAAGATTATATGAGTACAGTTTCTTAACTCATATTTCTTAATTTTTATTGCAGCATCTATATATTCCGCCAAGGTATGTCCTCTATTAATCTTCTTCAAAGTATAATAGTTTACCGTTTGAAGTCCTAATTCTATAGTTATATCAATATTATACTCTTCTTTAACCTTAGATAAATATTCTAGATATCTATCATTAATGCAATCAGGTCTAGTTGATATAGATATCCCAACTATATCATCAATCAAAGCCTCTTCTATACAATTTTTAAATTTTTCAAAAGGCAAATAAGTGTTTGTAAAATTTTGAAAATATGCTATAAACTTCTTCGCCTTATACCTTACCCCAATATACTCTTTATTTATTTCCAATTGTTCTCTTATAGATATAGAAGATTCTAGGTTTTCAAAAGATCCTCCCTCTTCTCCACAAAAGATACACCCCCCCTTGCCAACAGTTCCATCCCTGTTCGGACATGTTAATGGAAGATTTATGGGTAGTTTATATACCTTCTCACCATATTTATCATTTAGGTATTTGGAGTAAGTGTTATATACTGTTATTTGATTCAACTTCTTCCTCCTTTCTTAAATATTTAATACCCTTTTTAATTGAAAAGCAACACCTGCTTCATTATTATCTCTATCTGAAATTATTTCTGCTGAAGACTTTACTAAAGTACTAGCATTTTTCATTGCTATGCCAAGACCAGCATTTTTTATCATCTCTAAATCATTATTGTCATCACCAATTGCAATTATTTCTTCAGCTTTAATATTTAATGTACTAGCATACTCTAGTAAACTAATCCACTTACTTCCAAGAGGATTCATTATTTCTAGCATAGTTTCTGCAAATTTTATATTCTCCATTATATGGATATTATAAGCATTAGGATATCTATTCTTTATATCCTCATAAAAAGGATAAATCGCTTCTTTATAATCTCCATAAACCACTGCTAATATCCTATCATCTGATATTTCTAGACAATCATTCACCTTTTTAAATCTATTATCGTTTTCCAAATAATCCTGATAATCTCCAGAAAATTCAACTATCATATCAATGCCATCTTCATATCCATCTATATGGATAATTGGGCTTAAGTTCCTCTTTCTTCCTTCCTCAACAACAATTCGAAAATCCTCCATATTGAGGTACTTAGAAAATATTACCTTATCATTTTCTGAGTTTCTAACTATATTGCCATTGTTAGCTAAAATTGTCATATGACCATCTATTTTCTTAGTTAATTCCTTGGCAGACCAATATCTTCGTCCTGTAGCAATAACTATCTCATAATCTCTTTTAATTAATTCATTTATAGTATCTAAGTTTTCTTTTGGTATTGCTTTATTATCATCTAGCAATGTTCCATCTAAATCAATGGCTATTAATTTATACAATTTTCCTGCCCTCCTACAGTTTACAAAAAGCACTTTACCCAAATGGCAAAGTGCTCCTATATAATTATTCCTCGTCTAATTCATCGTAATTTTCATACTCTACAAAATCTTCTTCATCCAAAAATAAAGCTTCAAATGCTTCTGATACAGTTGTAAATTCTTCTTCATTTTCAATAGGTAATAAATCGAACTCATCATCTTCAAGTTCAACATATCTATAAAGTAACACTTCCTCTTCTCCCATAGGCAACAATGCAATATATTCAATATCTTCAACCTCAAATATACCTAAAACATTGCACTCTAACTCAGTATCATCATCTAATGTTAGATAAATTATATCATTTCCATCCATATCCTCAAATTCAAAATTTTCATATTCATGGTCATCACTACAGTCACACCCACATCCGCATCCACCACAATGCTCATCATTGTATTCAAAAGTTTCATCTTTTTTATTGTCCATTTTTATTCTCCTTTGCAATTATATTTAATTAATTATATGCTAATGATACCCTATTTAACTATAGAAGTACATATATATTTTAGAAAATTTATTTAATTCTTTCTAATACTTTTAATAACAATTCATATGTCCTTTCTGTAGACGAAATACTAAGTTTTTCTCCAGGTGCATGTACCCCATACATATTTGGTCCAAAGGACACCATATCCATATCACCAAATTTTTCTTTAAATAATCCACACTCAAGACCTGCATGAATAGCCGTAACATTTATATCTTTACCATATATGTCTTTATATGTTTCTTTAAATATATCTCTTATATAAGATTCTTTGCTATATTCCCAAGCAGGATATGAGGAAAGTCTTTCCCATTTTATTCCCATAATTTCTGCTAATAAACTTATTTGATTTGAAATATAGGATTTTAATGTTCCTACTGATGATCTAATGGATATTTCAATAGTTATCTCATCTTCAGCAACCTTTATAACACCTACATTATTAGAACTTTCTACTAATCCTTCTATGTCTATACTCATAGATTTAACTCCATTAGGTAAAAGCATCAATGAAGTAATTATCTTATCCTTAGTTGCTTTTGAAAACACCTTATCTATATTATTTTTTATTTTATTAATTTCTAATTTAATATCCCTATCAGAAGAACTTAACTCAAATTTTAAATCTTCCTCTATATTTGAAACTATACGTTTAGTTTCTTCTATATCATTACTTGGAATCCCCATAATGACTTTCGCATATCTAGGAATAGCATTGGATTTAGAACCACCTCCTATATAACATAAATCTATATCTATATTTCTATTTAGTGTATTTAATATCCTTCCCATTATTTTATTGGCATTTCCCCTACCCTTATCAATTTCCATGCCTGAGTGTCCACCTTTTAATCCAGTAACTATTAACTCATATAATTCCTTTTTTTCAGGTAGTTCTTTCCATTCTATTGGAATGGTTATTATATTTCTCTCTCCACCTGCACAGCTTACAAGTATCTTCCCCTCTTCTTCAGAGTCAATATTTATTAAAATCTTACCTCTTATATTAGCTGGATCCAATGCTTCAGCTCCGCTCATACCTGATTCTTCATTTGATGTAATAAGCACTTCTAATGTTGGATGAGGTATATCTTTTGATTCTAGTATAGCTAATGCCATAGCTACTGCAATACCATTATCAGCCCCAAGAGTCGTTTCTCTTGCAATAATATAATCTCCATCTATCTCCATATTAATTGGATCCTTTGAAAAATCATGATTTGAATCATTGATCTTTTCACCGACCATATCCATATGTCCTTGTAGTATTACAGTAGGACTGTTTTCATATCCTTTATATGCTGGTTTTTTTATAATTACGTTTAATGCTTCATCTTGAATAACTTCTAATCCTAAATTTTCACCTAAATTGACCAAATAATTACTTATTCTTTGTTCATCATAAGAGCAACGAGGTATTTTAGATATTTCTTCGAAATAATACATTACCCTCTCTGGATTAAGACCTTCCAAGACTCTCATATTTATCATCCTCTCTGTAATTATTATTTGTTTTTTATATTATTCCTAGTTGAATACAGTATTATAATCTTTACCAACATCAATAGTCTTTAAACTTTAATTAAAATACTTTATTAATAAAGTCTATATATTATCCCAATTAATATTTTCATTTAATATTTCAACAAGTTTAATAAAATATTCCTCTTCTAGTTTTGTAAATCTATTTTTTACAGGACTATCTAAATCTAATACTCCATAAACTTTATTATCTTTCATTAATGGGATAACAAGCTCTGAGTTTGAGGCCGAGTCACACGCAATATGTCCTGGAAATAAATTAACATCTGGAATCAACTGAACTTCTCTAGTTTCTACTGCCTTCCCACATACTCCTTTGCCTATGGAAATTCTATTACAAGCTGGCAACCCTTGAAATGGTCCTAATACTAATTCTTTATCCCTTAATATATAGAAACCTGCCCAGTTCAATATATCAACACAAGACATTATTATACCTGTTACATTTGATATATTGGCTAAATCATCTTTCTCTGAACTAACTTGACTTTTGGTAAGAACTAGCATATATCTTAATCTTTCTTCCTGATTCATATCTTTAATAACATCCAACTTAAACATATTTCACCTCTCAAAATACTCCTTTACCATATATTATCAAATATATTATACTTTAACAATGAAAATAATCTTGTTATCGTCCCAAGTATTTTTTCACATCTATTATCCTTTGATTTGTTGAACCTCGAAACTGTAACATCATGGATTTTTTAGATATATCAAACTTACCATCTATTAATATATCAGTTTGCAATAGCAATTCTCTAAATTTATCATTTCTAAGTATTTCTTCAAAGGTATATCCTGTATAGGTAACTACATTTAATCCCATATTTTTAACCTTTTCAGCTAAGATACTACATTCCGTTGCTTGCTCAAAAGGTTCTCCCCCACTAAGAGTAATTCCATCTAATAAAGGATTTTGTATTATCATATTAACTATATCATCTATATCTATTAATTTACCTCCGTAAAAGGAATGGGTTTCAGGATTATGGCATCCAATACAATTATGACTACATCCTTGAGTAAATACTACTAACCTAATACCTGGACCATCTACAATAGACTCTTCTTCTATTCCTGCTATTCTTATTTTATTCATTTTGCTTCTCCTTACTTATTTACAGGAAAAATGTTTTACTCTATCTCTTTCTTCAGCTTTTTTAGCATCATTAAATCTATCAAGAGTACCTACTAAATATCCTGTTATACGGCGAATTCTTTCAAATTTAATATCTCCTTCTTGCCTTCCACATTGCGGACATATATCTCCGATTATTCCTGTATAGCCACATACTGGATCTCTATCTATTGGATGGTTAATTGAGCCATATCCAATACCAGCTTCTTTCATAGCTCTAACAACCTTTTCAAATGCTTCTAAATTATAAGATGGATCCCCATCTAACTCTACATAAGTTATATGTCCAGCATTAGTTAATTCATGATATGGTGCTTCTAAATTTATCTTATCTATTGCTTTAATCTTGTAATAAACTGGAATATGAAAGCTATTTGTATAATACTCTTTTGTAGTTACACCCTCTATATCTCCAAATATATCCCTATCAATCTTAACAAATCGCCCTGCAGTACCCTCAGCTGGAGTTCCAATTAAAGTAAAATTCATCTTATATTGTTTACTAATATCGTCCATCCTATCTCTCATATGCTTAACTATTGCTATTCCAAGTTTTTGAGACTCCTTATTCTCACCATGATGAGTTCCTACTAAAGCTTTTAGACATTCAGCTAAACCTATAAAACCAATGGACAATGTACCATGTTTCAATACTTCTCTTATACTATCATCTTTAGACAGTTTCTCTGAATCCATCCAGATGCCCTGTCCCATAAGAAATGGAAAGTTATTTACTTTTTTACTTGCTTGTATCTCAAATCTTTCTATTAATTGCTCTATAACTAGATCTATAGTTTCATCTAATTGTTTATAAAATCCTTCTATATTACCCTGATTTTGAATACCTAATCTTGGAAGATTTATGGTGGTAAAACTTAGGTTTCCTCTACCATTTACAATTTCTCTAGATGGATCATAAACATTTCCTACTACTCTAGTCCTACATCCCATGTAAGCCACTTCTGTTTCAGGTTCCCCTTTTTTATAATATTTAAGATTAAAAGGCGCATCTATAAATGAAAAATTAGGAAATAATCTTTTAGAGCTTACTTTACATGCCAATTTAAATAAATCATAATTTATATCTTCTTTATTATAATTAACTCCTTCTTTTACCTTGAAAATCTGTATTGGAAATATTGGAGTTTCTCCATTTCCTAAGCCTTGCTCAGTAGTTAATAGCAAGTTTTTAATTACCATCCTGCCTTCAACCGATGTATCCGTACCATAATTAATTGAACTAAATGGAATTTGTGCACCTGCTCTAGAATGCATAGTATTTAGATTATGAATTAATGCCTCCATAGCTTGGAAGGTTCTTTTGTCCGTATCTTTATAACTATTTCTCTCAGCAAAATTTTGTATCTTTTCAACAACTTCATTATCATTTAATAATTCTTTTAAATATTCAGCTTCTTTTTCCCTATATTCCTCATTATTATCTAATGTGGGAAACAACTTATATTCTTCTAAAATTTTAAATACATTATCTAAATTATCATCTAAATCCACATCCTCAACTAATAATTCAATGGCTTTCCTTAGATTTTGCCTATATTGTTTAATATAAGTCTTTTTAACTCCCAGTGCCATTCCATAATCAAAGTTAGGTATGGATTGTCCTCCATGTTGATCATTCTGATTTGATTGTATGGCTATGCATGCTAGAGCTGAATAGGATTGTATGTCTTTCGGCTCCCTTAAAAATCCATGTCCAGTACAAAACCCATTCTCAAATAGTTTTACTATATCAATTTGACAGCAAGTAGTAGTTAATGTAAGAAAGTCTAAATCATGTATATGGATATCTCCCGATTTATGAGCCTTTGAATGATTTGGATTTAAAACAAATAAATCATAGAATTGTTTGGCAGATTCAGAACCATATTTAAGCATTGTACCCATGGCTGTATCTCCGTCTATATTTGCATTTTCTCTTTTTATGTCTACATCCTTCGCTTCCTTAAATGTAAGGTCTTCAAATACCTTCATAAGCCTAGTATTCATTTCTCTTACTCTATTTCTTTCAGCTCTATATAATATGTATTCCTTAGCAGTCCTAGCATGACCAGATTCAATAAGCACTTTTTCAACAATATCTTGTATATCTTCTACATCTGGTATCTTTCCTTGAAATTTATCATCTACTACATTTACTACTTTCTCTGCTAAAGCCATAGATGTATTATAATCATGTCCTCCTGCAGCTTGTGCCGCTTTAAAAATTGCATTAGAAATCTTTTCAATATTAAAAGGAACCTCTCTGCCATCCCTTTTTTTAATTTTAGTAATCACTCTAATTCCCCCTCATCTTCTATAAACACTATATATCGTCATACTATTTTAACAAACCACTATATGTTGTGTCAACCTTTTATGAGATAATTATCTTTATAACTTTTATTAATTAATTAAAACGAGTTCTAAATCCACATTTTCTGCACATTTCTTCTACAGCAATTCTTTTTGAAAATCCATCATAAATATTTTTTGCTCTATTGCTCGATAAAATTTTATCTAATTTTGTTTCATATATATTCCCTAAGGATATCTTGCCTTCCCCGTCTAAACAACAAGGTATTACGGTACCATCGACTAAAATCCCTATATGATCTCTTAATCCATGACAATATCCTTTATCTCCAAAATCTTGATTTCTTAAATCTGGCCATATAAATTCTTTATCATGATTTAAATATATTCTATCAGCTATTTTAATCCCTCTATGAGGATTTATTGTATCTTCAATTTCAAATTGAAGTCTAAATTCTTCTTCAATTCTTCTTAGAATTTCTCTATTTTTTTCTACTTTTTTATTAATTAAATTATCATCAGTTAAATTCCAAAGTCTTAATGATATTATTAATGATTCATTTCTCTTTGCTAGATTAATAAATTCAAATATATCATTTAGGTAATCTTCTTTCTTATCCATCTCATCATTTCCATCAAAACTGTGTAATGAAATATTAATTTGTCTAAGCGATGGGCTTCCAATTAACTTTTCTTGTACCCTAGAAATTAAAGTACCATTGGTCGTTATATTTACTTTAAATCCCTTATTATAGGATATACTCAATAATTCCTCTATATTTGGATGTAAGAGCGGCTCTCCTTTTACATGAAAATAAATATAGTCAGTAAATTCTTTTATTTCATCCAGTACATGAGAAAATCCAGAAGTAGTAATAAATCTTTGCTCTCTTTTAGTCTTCGGGCAAAAACGGCACTGAAGATTACATATATTTGTTATCTCTATATATATCTTTTTAAATCTTTTCATCCTATCAACTCCATATACATTAAAAGAATCCCCTAAGGGATTCAATTTTATTTACTTAAATCTATATGACAATAACCACCTGGATTTTTCTTTAAATAGTATTGATGATATTCCTCTGCACCATAAAAAGATTTTAATTTCATAATCTCTGTTACTATGGGTTTAGTATATTTAGTTTTCTGCTCCTCTAAGGTTTTATTTATAAATTCCAAATCCTTATCATCTATATAATAAATTCCCGTTCTATATTGATTTCCTATATCTGGTCCCTGCCTATTTAACATAGTTGGATCTATTATTTTCCAAAATTTATTTAACAGTTCTTCAAGGGAAATAATACTCTCGTCATATTTTACATAAGTAGTTTCTACATGACCAGTAGTACCCATACATACTTCTTTATAACTTGGGTTATTTGTAACTCCATTTGCATAGCCCACCTTTGTTTCTACTACTCCGTTTATTCTTGACATATATTCCTGTACTCCCCAAAAACATCCACCTGCTAAATATATTTCTTTCATGGTCATCCTCCTTTGCTAATATTCCAAATAAATATTATATTACTATTTATCATAAAATAAAATCGATACTTATATTATTATTTATTCCCAATTAATAGAATAAAATCTATACTTTGAATAACTAAATTATTATCATCTTCTACCCTTCCACTTACATCAGTAAATATAAATTTAAAATTCATATCCCCCCCAATACCAAGAAAAGTAATTTCATATTCCATATCCTTATAACTCATATTATTTTTATTCTCGTTTTGTAATTTATCTTTTTGTTTTTGGTATATATCATTTACAAACTGAAGCATATCTTGCTCAAATATAATATTATCTTCTTTAGAAACAATCAAAGAGTTTTTTAATCTATTATATTGTAAATTAAGCCCATAAAATTCTATTTTATTTTCATTCCATGAGTTCATCCGTACATAATAATCATATCCTTTTATATCAATAACATCTTCTGCATTATTTACACTATAGTAAAAATATCTATTTTGCTCATATGAATAATAAGGTTTATATTCAAATCCAACTACGTCCTCCATCTTATCTAAATCAAAATCCTTTGGCAATGCTTTTATATCCTTTAACTGATGATTTGAGTTAAAATAACTTATTATATTACTTATTTCTCTTTTATCATCTAAAGGTATTTCACTATTTTTAACTATCTGTCCATTACTTAACATATTGTTCCTAGCTAATATCTTTTCAAATCTTTTATTTTGACTAAACTTTGAAATAGCAAAACTACTTAGAGGTCCATATACTGAATTCAATATAATCAAAGATAAACTAATAGGTATAATAATATTTTTCAAAGATTTATTAAATGAAAAATATAACATTATTCCCAATACCCACAATCCAAGGAACACTATATAATATCTATTCTCAGTTATTCCATACTGAGCTATTCTTTGATAAATAGACATAAACATCATAAGAAGCACTGGGAGTATTATTTTAGGAAATAAATCCTTAAACAATTTAGCTACTCTGCTATCTTCTAATATTGGAGTTATTAAAAATATTACTCCAACAGCTAATGTTGAATACCATAATACTAAATGTGATACTAATCCCCTAGGCCATTCTCTTGTTATAAGTATCTTTCCAAAATAAACATATAGTATTGCTGTGTATATAGTTATTAAAGGAATTACTATATAAATTAAAAGTATTTTTAATGCCTTAGTATATTCCACTTCATTATATTCTTCTTCCATAGATGGAAATTTAGATAAGAACAAGGACACTGCAAATACTAAAGATACTATTAAAAACATATAGTAATAAATTTCACCACGAATATTTACATCAAATAACTTCTCTATAGTAAAAAGTATTGCTGCTACACCAAAATATAGAACAAATGAATATATAAAGGTCAGAGCAAAACTAGACCATATATCCATTAAGTAATACTCATAGTTATTCTTTCTTCCGATCCTCTGTATATATAAAGAGGATATTAAAAAAAACGTCATGGTTCCTAAGTATCTAGACATAGGTACCATTTTGTAATCATTTATAAAATAAAAATAATATAATACTAAAAATCCACTTCCAATTACATATAGAGCTATTTGAATTGATTTCTTTTTCCTAAAAAATTTCTCCACTAATAATCCAATACATAAAGATAAAGGAATACTAAGCCCTACCATTAGATTTATCTTTTCTAATGTTTCTTGACTATCTTGGGTTAGATGTGTTTCATTCATATAAATTAAGAGAATAGCCAAAAATGTAGACATAGCTACGGTTATAGGAAATCTTTTAACACTTTCTCTTATACTTAATAAAGTTGTTTTTACTCTACTAAAAAACTTCATCTTTTCAACTCCTTTCTGCCTTATAATATATGTTTACCCAATAAGAAAAAAAGTATTTGATTTTTTCAAATACTTTAAAAATCATGAGTTAATATTGCCTCTGATATTTTTTCTTTATTTTCTTTCCAATCCATAAAAGAATCTATCTTATCAAAGAGATTTCCTATATTATAATTTAAAGTTTTAATACTACAATCACTTAAAAAGTCAATATCAACCTCTTTTGAAAATGCAGTGGCTATATCATCCATCACATAATTAATTATTTCATCTTTTTCATATTCCTCAATATCTTTATTTTCTAATTTAAGCATTAAATTCTCATAAAACCTATATCTAATAAATATCATAAAACCTTCAAAATCTTCTGCATTATTACCTTCTTCTATCTCAAATATTATTCTAAAAAACAAATTCCATCTAAAGTCTTTATTTATTATTTCAAGAATTCTACTACCAATTTTTCTTGTAAAATCGTCATTGAAAAAAATCTCTCTTTCAAAGTTTATATATCTATTAAAGGATATATCATTCTTACCTATATCATTTAATCTATTTAGTATTCTAAGGAAATTTATACTATAGTTTTCTGACTCTTCAGGTCCGCCCTTCATAAAAATATAGTTTACAATTACATCTGTGGATTTTTTAAAATCCACAACAAATCCTATTTCCTGCCTTATTTTGACTATATAGATATCATGAATAATCTTTGACAATAAAGCCTGAAGCTGAATTTTCTTATTTAAGGAATTGCTTGCATCCATTCCATTTAAATGATTATATACAAGCATTAATTGTCTATCAATCATAGATAAATTATCTTTTATAGAAGACATAATATCCCTAAAAAAATCTTCAGTCAGCATATAATTAAAATTTTTATATAATATTCTATGGTCTATTTCACCCCAAAAAACATTTACCAAAGATTTTATTTGCAATTCAAAATTAATGCAATTTCCATCTTTGCAATATTTACCATCAATTTTATATATTTCAAATCCATTTTTTTGCTTCTGTGGCTGTTTCTCATCTAATTGTAACAAAATATTTGAATTAAGATGATTAGTGTAAAAACCATTTTCACATTTTATCTCAAATAAGTTCATAATATCTTTATAAATTTTCTCTTCATCTTCAATAAATCTACATTCAATCCTAAAACCTATTAAATCGGATAAATTATTTAATAGGTTCTCTGGCGTTTTATATTTTATGTAGAAATTATGACGCAATATTTTCTCTCTTAGGCTTTCTGGAGATTTAATTCTATAATTAACATTTAAAAAATGATCCTTTATAAAAAAACTATCAGTAAAAAATTTTTCTAATGAATTCGCTACATTTTCTATACTTTCCTTTCTTTCTTCTATAAGTTCTAAGGTTTCATCTATAAAGTCGAATAATTCGAGTTTCATTATCTATCCCCCTAGGATTTTTTGTATATAATTTATATACACATTTAATTATATCATAAAATATACGATATTAGTCCACAAAAAAGAGAAACCTAATGGATTTCTCTTAATCAAATTTATCAAAATATATTAATTCTTCCGGTAAACCTTTGTTTACAAGAGATTTTACCATAGAATCTATCATTGGTGGATTCCCACAAAGATATGCTTCTTTATTTTCAGAATCCATAAGATATTTTTCTATAGCATTGTTTACCCTACCTTTTTCTCCAGTCCAATTATGCTCCTCAGTCACCCTTGATAAAGTAGGAATAAATTTAAAATCATAAAGAACTTCTTCTAGTTCCTTAAAATAATCTAGTAAGAATAAATCATCTGGGGTTTTTGCACCAAAGTAAAATCTTGCTTTTCTATTTATATTATATTCTTTCATATGCTTAAGTATAGAAAGTATAGGTGCTATACCTGTTCCAGCTGCAACTAATATAACTTCCCTATCATTATCATCATGAAAATAAAAATCTCCATAGGGTCCATTAATTTGGACAGTATCTCCCACTTTCAAATGGTTGTGTACATAGGTAGTACATTTACCACCAGGCACATATCCTATAAACAATTCAATATATCCCTTATCTGAAGGAGAAGATGCTATAGAATAAGCTCTATAAACTTCTTCATCATTCCCATCATAAATAGGTGCTTTAAGCTGAATAAACTGACCTGGTTTAAATTTAATTTCCTCTCCTTCTGGTAATCTAATTCTCAATCTTTTGATTACTGAAGTCATATCTTCTATTTCTTCCACTGTTGCAATATATTCTTTTACATTAAATAGTTCTTCTGGTATCTGAATTTTAATATTCTCTTTTACTTTACATTGACAAGAGAGTCTAATATTGTCTTTCAACTCATCTTCTGTTAAAAAAGGAGTTTCAGTTGGCAACACAGGACCTCCACCATCAATAACTTTTACTTTACAATACCCACAAGTTCCCTTCCCCCCACAAGCAGAGGGGATAAAAATCTTTTCTTCAATTAAAGTGGATAAAAGAGAAGAACCTCCATTAACTATATATTCCTTATCATTGTTTATAGTTAATTTTACTTCTCCATAATTTCCTATGGTTTTATCGGCAAGAGTAAGCAAAAATGCAAATATGGCTGAAATGCCTGTAACAGTTGCTGTGGTTATTATTATCTCATTCATATTTTTTCCCCCATCATTGAATTTGGACTATGCCTGAAAAGCCTATGAAGGCTAAAGCCATTAATCCAGTGATAATCAGTGTTATACCTGGTCCTTCAAGCCCCTTAGGAACAGATGC
>NZ_DAMCHJ010000008.1:52591-62684 GCF_032104385.1 Tissierella sp. | reverse complement strand
GATTGAAGAAAATTATAGTTACGAATTATCATAAATAATGAAACTCCTAAAATAGCACAATTAACAGTTATTAATGGTAAAAATATTCCAAGTGCATAATATAGGTTGGGAAGATATCTTTCAACAATCATCTCTAAAAGTTGTACAAAAGCAGCTATACTAATAATAAAAACTATAAACCTTAAATAATCTAAATGTAGTGGCAGTAAAACATAATGATATATAATATAGTTTATTATAGTTGTACAAGCTAAAACAAATGTAACTGCTTGACCCAATCCAAGAGAAGTAGGTATTTCTCTTGAAACCGCTATAAATGAACACATGCCTAGAAAATTACTAAATATCATATTGTTTGTAAATATTGCTGCAAAAAATATAACGAAAGGGTTAAGTTCTATCATTGACTAAACACCTGACCTTTCTTTTTATCTTCTCTTTTCTCTTTTTCTCTCACATTTTTAGTTATCCAAATAATAACTGCTAGAATAAAAAAAGCTGCTGGCGGCATTATCATAATAGTCCACGGTGTCCACCAATCGCCTAAAACCTGAACACCAAAGATTGTTCCAAATCCTAATAATTCTCTAAAAAATGCTATAGTTAGAAGAACTAATGTATAACCTAAACCAGAAGCCACTCCATCTAAGAATGAAGGTATAGGTGGATTTTTTTGAGCATATGCTTCCGCTCTGCCCATTATTATACAGTTTGTAATAATCAAGCCTACATAAGGTCCTAATGCCTTACTCATTTCAGGCATATATGCCTTTAGAAAAATATCTACTATAATTACATAGGCTGCTATTATAAGTACTTGTACCATCATTCTAATATGCTTAGGAGTAAAAGTTCTAATCAAAGATACAGTGAAAGATGATAATGCAGTAACAAAGATTAGTCCTACTCCCATAATTAATGAATTTAACATAAGATTAGTTACGGCCAATGCGGAACATATACCTATTATTTGAACTAATACAGGATTATCTTCCCAAAGTCCCATTTTGAATATTTTTTTAGGGCTATCTCCTGCCATTTCCTATTCCCCCTTTCTTTCTTTAATAAATTTATCAAGATCTTCATTTAATAATTTACTTACAGACTTGGATGTTAAAGTTGCACCTGCTATGGCATCTACATTTCCTCCTGCTGCTGGTCTATATATAACATAATTTCCGCTTTGTGACTCTGTTATATCAATTCCTCTAAATTGTTCTTTATACCAATCTTCTGATATCCTACCACCTAATCCCGGTGTTTCACTATGGGAGATAAAGTCTAATCCAAGAATTGTTGAATAATCTGATGAAACCCCAACATAACCCTCTATGCTTCCCCAAAGACCAGACCCACTTATAGGTACAGCATATCCTAAAACTTCTTTATTATCGCCATAATATATATATATTGGTTCATCCTCTGACCCTATGTTACCTATATTATCTATAAAAGTTCGATTAATATCATTAGGATTTTCGGATAATGGCTGAATATCAAAAATATAAAGAAGTTTTTTACTTAGTTCTATTTCTTGATTAAAAGCAATTCTATCAGCAGTACTGTAGTTTAAAAAAGCTAATATAAAAGTAAAAAAAGCAGTAAGTATAACCATGAAAATTATTGGAAAACTAAAAGTTTTTTTCATATTGCCACCTCTTTTTCTTTAGCCTTATCCTTTTTATATCGCTTATAGGAGTTAACTCCCTCATCTATTATGGGGGCAAATGTATTTCCAATAAGTATGGCAAACATCATACCTCCAGCGAATAAAGCATATCCTCTAATAATTACAGTAACTATACCTATGAGAATACCATAAATCCATTTCCCTTCCTTAGTTTTTGGAGCAGATATAGGGTCTGTTGCCATAAATACAGTACCAAATAATAATCCCCCTGCTAAAATACCAAAGATAGGATTCGGAATTTGACTATTTCCCAATAGATATAGGATTCCACTTAATCCAGTAAATCCAACTAACACACCAGACATTATCTGCCACGAAGCGACCTTCTTATAGATTAGATAAATACCTGCCAATATTATTAAAATAGCAGAAGTCTCCCCTATAGAGCCCGATACATTTCCTATAAGTAAATCTATTAAAGATGTTATCTTCCCAGTATCTCTAAATAAAAGCATCGGTGTTGCTTGAGATACGGCCTCAACTCCTTCTGTTATATAATTACTAAACCCACCTGGAAATCTCAAAGAAGCCTTTGACCATTCTATAGTTAATGGCGTAGGAAAACATACATATACAAATGCTCTAGCAACTAAGGCTGGATTAAATATATTCTTTCCAAATCCTCCAAATACTTCCTTAGCAAATAAAATACCGAATATAATCCCTATCACTGCTATCCAATATGGAGTAGTAGGAGGCAATGTCATAGTATATAAAATACAACTAACAAATATTGCCTCTGATACCTTTTTGTTATAATTTTTCTCAAAAATCCATTCTGTTGCTACTCCTGCAATTGTAACAATTCCCAAAAGTATTAATGTCCTCCATCCAAAAAAATAGATAGATGCAAATACTATTGGCATTAAAGAAATGATAACTGTTCGCATCATCTTTTGCTTGATGAAATGCTTTGAAAACTTTTCTAAACTCAAAATAACACCCCCGTATATTGATGAATTAATCTACTATATTGATATATTCCCAATTTTCTCCTAAAATAACATTTCTAGGCTAAGTAATTAGAGATAATAAAAAAGTTGTCAATTAAATAAAAATGAGAGGTTTATTACCTCTCATTTTTACATATTCTTTATTACTTCATATTTCTGTTTTAATTCATTTGTCTTATTTATATATGCTTCTTGTTGCTTAACTCCAAGTACTTGCTGGGTTATTTGACTTTTAATTTCATCAAATGTACTTAAGGATTCTTTATTTTTAGCTAATAGTTTAATTATATGATATCCAAATTGGGTTTTTACTGGTTCTGAAATAGTATCCACTTCCATATTAAAAGCAGCTGTTTCAAACTCTGGAACCATTTGTCCTTTAGTAAATTCACCTAGATCTCCTCCTCGCTCCTTAGAAGGGCAGGATGAATAATTTTGTGCAGCTTCTTCAAAAGAAAGTCCATTATTTATTTCATTTATAATATCTTTAGCCTTATCTTCATTATCCACTAAAATATGACTAGCAACTACAGATTCCGGTTTTTTGAAATTTTCTTTATTTTTATTATAAAACTCTAATATTTCACCTTCTGTTACTGTAACTTTAGATAAAATATTATTTAATGCATATTGTTTAAGCAAGCCTTCCTTTAATCTTTCTAATTCCTTAGTAAAATTTTCTTCCTTATCTAATCCATCTTCTAAAGCATTTAAATATATTAACTCCTGACTTACCAATTCATCCACTACTCTCTTGATACCTTCAGGTGATTGAAACTGCATTGCCATTTGAGGTCCCAAATCATTAAGAAATTTAAGTACAGTATCCTCAGTTATTTCTTTACCATTAACTACTGCAAGCACTCTTTTTTCACTCATATGTATTCTCCTTTTATTTAAATTTTAGAACATAATCTCTACTAAATTATCATATAGGTTTTCTATTGTCAATAATTAAAAACCTCTTAAAGACGTATCTTTAAGAGGTTGTAAGTATCCATTTACTATAGAATTGTAATGTTTTCAGCTTGTAGACCTTTAGCGCCTTCTACAACGTTGAATTCAACTTCTTGACCTTCTTCTAAAGTTTTGAATCCTTCTTTGTTGATTTGTGAGAAGTGAGCGAATACATCGTTTCCTTCCTCAGTAGTAATAAATCCAAATCCTTTTTCTGCGTTAAACCATTTTACTGTACCTTTCATTGCATATACCTCCGAAATTTTATTTCTTTAATTCTTTGTAAAAATACCAACAATAAAATTTCTTTACTATATGCAGATAAACCTCTGTACCCATAGAAATTATTGTGTATTGATTATTTACTTCCGAATTAAAGCTACAATCTAATATTAACATACTCTAAAATAGATTGCAACTACATTTTATATCTTTTTTAACAAATTATACACCAAATTTACATTAATAACATAATGATTCTAAAAACTACTTTGATATTCTTAAATCAGAATAGTCAACTATTTCTCTTATATATTCTTCATCCATTAATGGTGAAGACAATATATAATCAGCAGAAGATCTATTAGTAGCTATGGGAATATCATACAAAACAGCAATTCTAAGTAATGCCTTTATATCTGGATCATGAGGTTGAGCTTCCAATGGATCCCAGAAAAAAATCACCATATCAACTTTACCTTCAACAATACGAGCTCCGATTTGTTGATCCCCACCTAATGGACCGGATTTAAACGCTTTTACTGGCAATTCTGTACTTTCAGCTATTCGCTTTGAAGTAGTCCCTGTACCACATAAAAAATGTTTAGATAATATTTCTTTATTTTCTTTTACCCAATTTATTAGTTCATCCTTCTTATTATCATGTGCAATAAGAGCTATGTTTTTTTGTCTTTCCATTTTTATTTTCATCATTTACACCTCCAAGCTTAAATATATTTAGCATTAATTTTTTATTTTAAACATAATATAGCTATTTTATCATTAAATTGGGTAATATTATATAGAATAATTTATTTCACTATTTTTAGTGTTATTGTAATGGTGTATATATTCACATCATTAACCAAATTTAATAAATTTTAATAAATAAAGGAGCGTTTTATATGAACACAATGATTCAAAAGTATGTAACACAAGAATTTATGACTGAAGCAGAAGGAAACTATATTGACGAAGCTATTTCTAAAAAGGAATCTCTTATTGTATCGGGGCATAGATCTGCTGGTATAAGACCATTAATGGCTACTTTAATGGCAGTAGCCAAAGGTAGATTTAAGTCAATCCAAGTTAAAGATTTTGAAGATTTAAATAGTGACGTAGAATATTTCCTTATTCCAGGTCTAGATAATCTAGATTTTGAAAAATTAATTGGTGAAGCTATGACAAAACCAAATACATCATTTATATCTCTAAAGGAACCTGAGCATCCATATTCCATACTAAAACTATTAAGACAAGTTTATAAAGAAACAGAAGATACTTCTAAAGTGTACCACCTTATAGAATGTGCTAAGATTGATAATGTACCAAAATTAACCAAGATTACAAAAATGCATCTAGACGAAAAAGGGAAAATCATAAAGATAGATTTTGAAGGCTAAAAAATAAGTTAGGTGTAATCGCCTAACTTATTTTTTTAGCCTTTTCCACTTTGTTATTCCCATTGAATGAATTTCCTTATTGTTGCTATCTAAAATCTTATGGAAATATTCATGTATATCTCCATTATCGTCTACTTCCTTGCTACCAGATGATATTGTCTTCCCATAAACAGTTTCCTTTTTATATAAAATTTCAAATTCGCTTAATATATAATTTTCATAAATATCTTCTGGAATAATTTCTAGCATCCAAGCAAGATATTTAGTATTATTAACATGATTATTATAATCAATATCTAATCTTCTTACGTGAAAGTCAATATATTCTTCTATATCTATTTCTTTTTTGAAATCATAAAAGTCATCAAAAGTCTTTTCCTCTATTAGATTAGAAGCTTCTACAAATTCTAATGGTATTCTAATGGGTCTTTTCTTTTCCATATTTATAAATATCCAAACTGTAGAAGCTCTCCCTATTTCTATTTCCTTCTCATCATATATAATAAATTCTCTAGTAGCATAGAATCTATCAATGCTAGAAGTCCATGTTTCAATGGTTATTTCTTCTTTTACATCTGGATATCTACTCATCTTAACCTTCCAACGGTTAAGCATCCAACAATAATTTAAGTCTTGTAATTTATCAACACTAAATCCAATATACTCAGTATGTGCACTTGATGTTTCTCCTAGATATGTGAGCATTGCCAGAGGTGTAGCTCGTCTATATTTGTCCGCATCATAATATGGAATCTTAAATGTTTTTCTATATTTAAACATAAAAATCAACTCCTTCAAGAATTAATATCATCATAGACATTATATACTGTATAAAAAAGCCTAGAAAGCAGTTTAAATTTTAAGTTACATTTCTAATCCATTTTTTAGACTTAACTCTTGGTAACCCAATAACTGCTTTAACTATTTCTTCAACAGAAACCAATATAAAAACAATGTAAACTGGCAATCTAAATATTAAAACTCCAACAAATGCTAAAGGCACTCCTACTAACCACACAGAACCCATCTCAAGATACATAGAAAATGTAGTATCTCCACCACCCCTAAGAACTCCAACAATTAATGTAGAATTAAATGTTCTTATGAAATAAAATAATCCTGAAAAAAATAACAATTTCCTTGACAAATTATATACATCTGGCTCAAGATTTTTAAATAATTTTAAAGTTATATCTGGTGTTAAACTTAATATTGCACCCAATATTAAGCCTGCAATAGTTGACATAATAAGAAATTGTATTGCATAATCATATGCTTGTTCTTCATCTCTAGCACCAATCTTATTACCTACCATAACTGTACAGGCATTTCCAAGCCCTCTAACCATTACAAAAAAAATATTTTGAATAGTCCCTGAGACCTGAACTGCTGCCGTTGCCTCTGCTCCCATTTTTGCATAGGCTGCAGAATACATAACTTGTCCCAATGCCCAAAATGCTTCATTGATTATTACAGGATAAGTAGTCTTTAAATATCTATTTATAAACTCTTTTTTCCAATCTGTTAGTTCCCTTAAACTAGCTGCAAGAGGTTTTATATCTTTATATATAAAGTAAAAAATAAAACTAATTTCAACTATTCTAGCAATCAAAGTTCCATAGGCTGCCCCTTTTACTCCAAGTTCTGGAAAACCAAAATGACCAAAAATAAGTAAATAATTAAATATCGTATTAATTATAAAAGATATAGCTGAAACTACCATGGGCATTTTAGGTTCCCCAATACTTCTAGATGCTATACTAAAAGCAAATCCTATACCTGTTATTATATATGATAGAGATACTATGCGTAAATAGTCACTTCCTAACCTTATTACTATTTCATCATCAATAAAAAACTTCATAATCATTTCTGGAGAAAAGAAAGCAACTATGGTAAAAATAAGTCCTGCCAAAGTGCTTAAACTTACTGCTAATCCCAATATTCTCTTTATGTTTTCTATATCTTTTTTTCCCCAAAATTGAGATATGAAAATTGAAGATCCACTATTGATTCCAAAAATAATCAAAGAATAAAAAAAGAAAAGTTGATTTGCTAATCCTACTGCAGCTATACTTGATTTACCTAACTGGGATATCATCAAAGTATCCACCATATTTAATGAAGATGTTATTAGATTTTGTAATGCGATTGGAATTGCTATTGCTAGCAGATCCTTTAAAAATTCTTTATTCTTAAAAATTTGCTTCATCTATTACCTCCCATAATGTTTATAATAAAAAGATTATAATACCTAACGCATTATTTTATTATATAATATTTTCTTTAAAGTAGGTATACTATTTCTTTTAATGATTGATAGTCATAAATAAATGGTACCTGATATTAGGTACCATTTATTATCTCCTACCATATCTTGTATGATCATTTCCTAAGTAATTTATATTTGCATAAATCCTAACCATATTACTATTATCCTCATGCTCAATTTGAATATTCGTAGCTCTGCCATCGTCTCCCCGTCTTTCTAAGTGGTGATTTATAATTTCTGAAGCTATCTTTTCACTATATTCACCATTATACACCTTATTATACTCATCTGCTGTCATCTCCAATATTGACTTATGGACTCCATCCTTAACGAATCTTTTTTCCACAATATTATTAAATAGCATACTTAAGACCTCCTTTTATAATTACTAATAATTAATTTAAAAAACTCCTTTATAGTATCTTTTCTATAAAGGAGTTTTTTATGTGGTTTTTTATATATAAAATCATATATTTATCTAAGTTTTTATTCTAAAAATCTCTATTTTCTATCCATACTATTTATTTACCTAAAATTTTATCTAACAATCCCAATGAGCTTAATAGTACTATAAATATAGCAAATGGTACTACATATTTAATTAGTATAGTCCAGAATTTTTCAAGTTTAAATTTTACTCCTGGACTCTTTTTCACTTCAGCTATGGCTTCATCTACACCCCAAATATATCCAATAAATATTGCCATTAGAAATCCACCTATAGGCATCAATATATTAGATGTAAAGAAATCCAAAGTATCAAAAACTCCTCTATTAAACAACGGAATATGAACATCTGCCATCGGTCCCATAGATAAAGAAGCAAATATACCAATTATAAACATTAATGTTGAAGCAATGGAAACAGCCTTGATTCTAGTCCATTTAAGACTATCAATACAATAAGCTACTGCTACCTCAAGTAATGAAATAGCCGATGTAAGAGCTGCAAAAAATACTAATACAAAGAAAATTATACCAAATATTGTTCCAAAAGGCATTACTTCAAATACTGCTGGTAACGTGATAAACATAAGCCCTGGACCTTGACTAGGTTCAAATCCAAAGGCAAATACTGCTGGCAAAACAGCAAAACCTGCTAACAATGCTACTGCTGTATCTAAACTCGGGATTATAAGAGCATTCTTTTCTAAATTCTCGTCCCCCTTCAAATAACTTCCATAGGTAATCAGAGCTCCCATCCCTAGAGATAATGAAAAGAATACTTGCCCTAATGCATCAACTAAAACACTAGGTCTAAATTTACTAAAGTCAGGCTTTAAATAATAAGAAAGACCTGCAGAAGCACCATTAAGTGTAACTGATCTTATTGCCACTACAATCAACATAACTAGCAATGCTGGCATCATAAATTTACTTGCCTTTTCTATTCCATCAGATATCCCCTTAATTACAATAGCTACTGTCAATACCATAAAAATACCATGATAAATTAAGGGTTCTACTGATCCTCCTATAAATCCTGTAAAATAAGCTGCTTTATCAGCACCAATCTTTCCAGTTACAGTTGCCACAATATATTTAATAACCCATCCACCTACTACACTATAATAAGATAAAATTAGAAATGCAGTTAAAATTCCAATAGATCCTAAAAACCCCCAATTTTTATTCAGCTTTTTATAAGCTCCATATGGGTCAAGTTGTGTTTTTCTACCTATAATCATTTCTCCCAACATCATGGTAAATCCAACTAATACTACTATCAATAAATAAGCTACAACAAACACAGCACCACCATTTTTCCCTGCCAAGTATGGAAACTTCCATAGATTACCTAATCCTACAGCAGAACCTGCAGCAGCCATAATAAATCCAAAACTAGATCCCCAAGAGCCTCTCCCTTCTTGATTATTAACTTTATTATCCACGATATCCCTCCTCTAATATTTTTTGTTATATTTATGATTTTAAATGATTATACTACATTTATATGCAAAAGTAAATGAATATTGCGACTATTCTGTATAGTTTATTTTTTGTCAAAGTTTTTGTCAATATTTAGTTGAATTTTACAAGCAGACTCTAATAAAGGTAAATTTTCATTGCATTAAAAAATCGATTGAGAATTATTCCCAATCGATTTTTCTATTGCTAACTAATTACCTTCAAATAATAGAACCTAAATATTCATATCCAATTACATTTAAATATTTGAATAACTAATTGCTTTTCATCATCATAAAATTATTGATGAATTCATTTTGTCTTTGTCTTATTCTATCATTATTGGAATTTAATTATTTAATTTAGTATGGCTTACTTAAGTTTTACTCAGAGAATATAAATAAAAAGATTCAATACCTTCATAGATTTAGCCCTTATATTTTTGGGTTGAAAATATCAATAATTGAAAGAAATATTTGTTCTAATCTTCCAGTATTTCAATCCCTACTGATTTCATTAAATATTTTGCATTTGTTGATGTTGATTTACCTAGTTTGATTTTATAATCAAAGTATATTTTATTATCTTTATATCGCTCAGAGAAATGATAATTTTTTATCCTATTGTACTTATCTAATACACATAATTCTAAATCATGGGTAGTTATCGCTCCAACTATCCCTAATTTATT
>NZ_DAMCHJ010000008.1:0-52581 GCF_032104385.1 Tissierella sp. | reverse complement strand
CCAAGAACATTTTTAGCACCTAGTATTCTATCTACAGAATTTGTCCCTCTAAAAATTTCATCAATTAAAAAGATAATCTTTTTATTTTCATTTGCAGCATCAATGATTCTCTTAATTCTAAGTAGTTCAGCATAAAAAGTTGATACTCCATTTTTCAAATCGTCTGTTACTCTCATAGATGTATATATATCCAATATTGGACAGGACATCTCACTAGCATATACGGGGCCTCCACTATATGCTAATACTAGATTTATACCTATAGTTCTTAAAAATGTTGTTTTCCCCGACATATTTGACCCAGTAATAATAAAAATACTATTATCCATTTCTATATTGTTTAATATCCTATCATTACTGCTTATAAGTGGATGTCCTAAACCTTCTGCCACTACTCTTAACTTTGAATTATCAATAGTTGGAAATGAAACTCCTTTATCTATTTGCATCAAAACACTTAAACTCATTAGAGCTTCAATTTCTCCTATGACTTCAATCCACTTCTTCACTTTTACCCCATATTTATTTTTCCAGTTTTCTAATAAAAAAACACATTCATAATCCCATAAGAATAGCCCATTAAATACTAGATATATTAAAGCATTGTTATGTCTTAAATTAATTTTTTCTGTAATCTTATCCAGCTCTTTTATTGCCAATATAGATGAATACTTTTCATTAAATAATACTTCTTTAATATCATTTAACTTTTTAGATTCAAACTTTTCCTTCTCCAATAGCTTGAGCATATCTACATAGGTTTCTAGATTATATCTAAAACTCCCTACTGGTCTTATGATCTCATTGATTTTTGCAAATCTTATCATCCATAATAAAATTTGAAGCAATATTAAAAACGGAATTAATATATATATTCTTTTAATTTTAAATATTATAATTATCCCTGATAATAGTATAAAAAATACTGGAAAAAAATGAATTAACGCTCTTATTTTTTGTGATTTTATCAAAACTTCTTTGTTTTCTGCATATTTTATTATCTTTTCTGGGTCTTGCAATTCTTTTTTATGCTTACCCCCTAAATATTCCAGTTCTTGACAGAAGTCTAGTTTTTTGCTAAGTTCTTTTATCGCTTCTTGTCTTAGATATATTTCATCTTTACCATATTTAGCTTCCAATAAAGTTTCTGCTAATACCTTTCTGCCGTTCCATGTATTAGCTATATTTATAAACTGAAACAAAGACTTTTTGTCTACTATATCTAAATCAAAAGAATATCTATGTTTCTTATTTATAAACTCTTCTCCAATATCATTAAAATCCACCCAATTTCCATCAATTCTAGCTAAATATTTATTATTTATATTTATAATTTCTTTTGAAAAATTTAATCTATCTTTAATTACATTGTGATATACGACCAACGCAATAAATAGCATTGCCAAAATAAAATCTATACTTACATAAATTGATTTATAACTAATTTTAATAATTATATAAGTAAGAAATATAATTCCTACAAATACTATAAATCTAGCAATGCTAATCAAATTAGATATTCTACTGTATTTTTTAATATTTTCATTTTGCTTCTGTATTCTCATTATAAATTTATCTTCAACCATTGAATTAACCTCTTCTTTTTATCTAGTTTCTAAATTTATATATAACTCATTAGTTATTTTTAGAATTTTTATCTCTAATATAAACACTCATTCTTTCTTCCCAGTCCTTTTCTTCCTCTCCTTTTTCAACTACATTATCATTCTTATAATCTTTAGCTTGTTGAAGCATATTTACCAAATCACCACTTTCAATATCCTCTGAAGTAACTCCATTAACCATTACAAGTATTTCATCATTTTCAATAAATAATCCATATTTTTTAAAATAACAGTTATTTTTTATAAAAGCCTTATGTGCATCAATTAAAATCCTTGCTATATCCTCTAAGGATGTATTCTCCGCATCAATATCAATAGTAACTTCTGTATCTATAGGTAATGATTTATCAAATTTCATATCAAGTTGCAAAGCATCTTTACCATTTTCATAAACAGTCTTATCATACATTACTCTCGTATTATTTTTTTCATATCCAAGCTCTTTGGCAATAATTCTTTTTGCAAGATCAGTATATTCATCTGAGAATCTTTCAATTGTATTGAACATTTTTAGAACAGAGCTTTCGTAATTATCATGATGTACCTTACCATTTCGATAATAAATATTAAACTTAGTATCTATACTTGTTCTTGATTTAGCTTTTGATATATATTCATTAAACTTAAAATTATAAATTGGCTTTTCTACTTCTAAATCAAGAAAAGAATAATTCTCTTTTACATATTGGTTGACTGTTTTTTCTGCAATCTTTGCAGATATCGGATTCCCCGCAAAAGCATTGGTAATAAAAAGTATTCCACTAATCAAAATTATAGCTATTAGTCCTGCAAATATTTTTAATATCCTCGTCTTTGTATTTTTCACTTTCTTCACCTCTCTTTCCTAAACGCAAATTCTAAAAGTACTGCAATGATTAATCCTAATCCTACTAAAACGGCATATATTGTGCTAAAGAATAATCCAGCATAAAGAATTTCCCAAACAAATTCACCAGATAGTATGCAGTCTATAATTTGCCATATATAACTTAAGATAAAGACTACAATTGGCATGAAATACCACTTTCTCCTTAGTGTTATAAATGAAACACCACCTATAATAGGCATTATTATAAAATTATAAAACATCCCCATCGAATTAGTAAGCCCCACTCCTACAACGGTACCCACTATCAAAATAATAATTTGAGTTACAACTATACTACGTTTTATAGCAAATATTATTTTTTTATCCTCTATTAATGATTGCTTAAACTTAATGGGTTCAAATATTTCAAACTCAGCTTTACAACTATTACAATATTTAAGATGTTCATTTACTATTTTTTCGCTATCCTCACTTGCTACACCATCTTTTACAAGTGGAATTAAATCTAGTATTATATCACAAGAAATATTTTTCAATATATTCCCTCCTTTTCTAAAACAGACTTAATCCATTTTTTAGTTCTAAAATCAATAACTCTTGCTGAGCTCTCTGATATTTTTACTTCCTCTGCAATTTCTATAAAACTATAACCCTCTAATCTCATGTTTATTATTTTTTGTGTTCGATTATCTTTTTCTAATAACAAGTTTCTTATCCTATTAGCTGCTTCTTTTGTAATCAATTTTTCATCTATTGTATCTGCTACGTATAATTCTAAAAGCTCGTTATATTCAACCATTGTTTTTTCTTTTCTAATATTTTGTAACCATAAATTTCTAGCTATGGAAAATAACCATGTTTTTATTGAAGAATGTCCTTTAAAGTTCACGATGGTTTTAATTGCATTTATAAAAGTTTCTGACAGCAAATCCTCTGAAAGGTCAGAATTATGAGTCAAAGAAAGTAGATATCTATAAATATCATCTTTATAAAGTCTATATAGTTTTTCTATTTCTCTCATCAAAATCCTCCTTTCATATAATTAGTCGCATTTTTTATGAGAATGTTACAGATATCCTAAAATAATTTTATATTTTATAAAAATAAATCCTTTACCCCCTATTTTTAAGTATACATTATAACGAAAATATATACTAAGCATGATTTATAAAATAAATTATATTGACAACCCCCTATATAAGGTATATTATATATGCATCATATATAATATACCTTATATGGTTATTTGAATATTAGTGAACATAAAAGGAGGCCTATAATATGGATGCTTTAGAATTTAAAAATCAATTGATGGATTTAATGAGAGATGTATCTGTAAACATGGGTACTACTTTCATTCCTATAATTAATAAATATGATTTAACTATTATACAAACTCGAATCCTTAGAGAAATAAAGGACAATAAAGATCATAGCATTGGTAGTTTAGCAAAGATTATGAGTATACAAAGTGGAAATACTTCATCTATGTGCAAACAATTAGAGAAAAAAGGATATCTACAAAGACATAGAGATAAATCAGATGAAAGAGTTGTAAAAATAGAGCTTACTGATAAAGGTTTATCTACTATTGATGAAATTGATAATACTTTAAAAGAAAGATATTCTCCCATATTTTCAAATGAAGACCCTGATAATCTCCACGCCATTATATCTGGTCTACAAGATTTAAAAGACTTGTTAATAAGAATGAATCAAGTATAAAAACTTTTAATTAGAAAGGTTGGAATGTTTATGAATAGAAAAAAAAATCCTAAAAAGCCTTTAATTTACTATTATACCATTGCGATGATAGTATTGATGCTTCTAAATACATTTGTATTTCCATCATTATTAAAGAAGCAAATAACTCAAGTTGATTATGGAACATTTTTAAAGCAGATAGAATCTGGAAATATTAAAGAAGTTGAGGTTCAACAAAATCAAATTGCCTTTATTGCACCAGATGATAAAGGAAAAGATAGTGTATTTATAACTGGTAAAATGGATGACCCTGATTTAGTAAATCGTTTGTATGAGCTTAATAAGCATAAAAAAATTGAATTCTCAAAGTTAATTCCAAAGGAAAGATCACCTCTTGCTAATTTCTTATTAACATGGATTATTCCTATATTATTTTTTATAGGAATTGGACAGTTATTTTCCCGTAATTTACAAGGAAAATTCGGAGGTAATTCTATGACCTTTGGCAAAAGTAATGCTAAGGTATATGTAGAAGCTCAAACTGGAAAAACTTTTGCTGATGTTGCTGGACAAAATGAAGCAAAAGAAGCTCTCACAGAAATCGTTGATTTTCTTCACAATCCAGAAAAGTATAAGGAAATCGGTGCACAACTTCCAAAGGGTGCTTTACTTGTAGGGCCTCCTGGAACTGGTAAAACCTTACTGGCTCAAGCAGTTGCAGGAGAAGCTCATGTTCCCTTCTTTTCCATATCTGGTTCTGAATTTGTTGAAATGTTTGTAGGGATGGGTGCTGCACGTGTACGTGATTTATTTAAACAAGCACAGGAAAAAGCTCCTTGTATAGTATTTATTGATGAGATTGATGCTATTGGTAAAAAACGCGATAATTCTGGTATGGGTGGTAATGATGAACGTGAACAGACACTTAATCAGTTACTTACTGAAATGGATGGATTCGATGGCAGTAAAGGCGTTGTCATACTTGCAGCAACTAACAGACCAGAAACTTTAGATAAAGCCCTTCTACGTCCTGGAAGATTTGATAGACGTATTCCAGTAGAACTTCCTGATTTAAAAGGTCGTGAAGATATTCTTAAAGTTCACTCTAAAAAGATTAAAGTAGAAAATAACATTGATTATAATGCTGTTGCTAGAGCTACTTCTGGTGCGTCAGGTGCAGAACTTGCCAATATCGCCAATGAAGCAGCACTACGTGCAGTAAAATGTAATCGTACTAAAGTAAATCAATCCGATTTTGACGAGTCAGTTGAAACAGTCATAGCCGGATATCAGAGAAAAGGTGCTGTAATATCTACTAAGGAAAAACTAATCATTTCTTATCATGAAATAGGACATGCTCTAGTTGCAGCAAAGCAGAAAAATTCTGCTCCTGTTCATAAAATCACTATTATTCCAAGGACTTCCGGTGCATTAGGATATACTATGCAAGTGGAAGAAGGAGAAAGATTTTTAATGTCCAAAGAAGAAATCTTCAATAAAATAGTTACTCTAACTGGTGGCCGTACTGCTGAAGAAATTATCTTCAATTCAATCACTACTGGTGCATCTAATGATATAGAACAAGCCACTAAAATGGCAAGAGCTATGGTAACTCGCTACGGAATGAGCGATACTTTCGACATGATGGCACTGGAAACAGTATCAAATCAATATTTAGGCGGAGATGCATCTCTAGCTTGTTCGGCTGAAATGTCATCTAGAATAGATGAAAAGGTTCTTCAAATAATCAAAGATGCTCATGAGAAAGCAAAAAGTATTCTTACTGAAAATATTGATAAACTTCATGAACTCTCTGAATATTTATTAGAACGTGAAACTATTACTGGTGAAGAATTTATGAGAATATTAAATGCACCTCCAAAACAATATAATAATTAATCTTTAAATTGAAAACAGGATACAATTATACAATTTATATAAATTGTATAACTGTATCTTTTTAATATAAATAATATTCATTAAAATTTAGTCGAATAGGGAAAGTTGTTCTAATTCTGAGGTCATAAGATTTGATGAAGTTATTCCAATTAATCTAATTTTACAATTTATTTCAATTTCATCTAAAAGCTCAAGAGCTATATCAAATATCTGAGAGAAATTGTTAATATATTCATTTAAAGTCTTACTTCTTGTTTGAACTGTAAAATTCTCATCTTTGATTTTTAAGGTAATTGTCCGCCCTTGTATACCTTTATTCTTTAAATCATATGATAATTCTTCTGAAAATTTTTCTATATATCCTACAAGTGTAGTTCTATCATTTGTGGCTTCTTGAAAAGTACGCTCTACCCCTAAAGACTTTCTCTCACGTGTAGTATTGATTTTTCTATAATCTATACCACGAATTCTACTATATATCTCCATACCAGCTTTTCCAAAAAGTTCTATAAGAAAATCCTCCGAAAGCTCCAGCAAGTCTTTAATGTTATAAATACCTATATCATTTAGTTTTTTGGCAGACTTTGGACCTATGCCATGAACTTTTCTTATATGTAATGGCAATAGTATTTCAGGTATCATATCCTCAGTTATTACCTTTATACCATTTGGTTTATTCCAGTCTGATGCAAGCTTAGCTAAAAATTTATTATATGAAATCCCTACAGACATGGTCAATCCTGTATTTAGCATTACTTTTTCTTTTATCTTCATAACTATTTCTATAGGTTCCATAGCTATCTTAGAAATATCTAAATAAGCCTCGTCTATGGATACCTGCTCAATTAAATCTATAAAATCATATAATATACTAAATACTTCTTTAGAAACGTCCCTATATCTTTTCATCCTTGGAGGAATAAAACATCCTTTAGGACATTTTTTCTTAGCCATAAATATAGGCATAGCAGAATGAACTCCATATTTTCTAGCTTCATAATTAGCAGTAGTGACAATACCGTGATTACTTAAACCTCCTACTATAACAGGTAATCCTTTAAGTCTAGGATTATCCTGTTCTTCTACCGATGCATAAAAGGCGTCCATATCCACATGAATAATATTCAGTTTTGTTCTATTCTTTGAGTCTTGTAAATTCATGATTTTATCACTTCTCTGTCTCAATTGTAATATTTGAAAATTGAACAGAATTAAATGCTCTTATTGGCTCAACACTATTTCCCAGACCACTATCAATATAAAGATTTATATCCTTTATTTTAAAAATTCCTTTATCGTACTTTGGAAAAAGTTCTTGCCCAGGAGCTACTATTGCCCCTATAAAAGGAATTCTAACTTGTCCTCCATGTGTATGTCCTGATAATATCAAATCTTCTTCTCCATTTAAAATTCCTTCTATATTATTAGGAGAATGTCTTAATAATATATTATAGCAATCTAAATTTAAGTCCTGTGTAGCTTCCTGATAATATATAATTTCTTCATCTTCTCTTGATTTAGGATAAAATTTAAGGCCTATAAGATTTATTTTCTGATCCTTTACTATAATTGTAGTAGAACTGTTTTCCAAAATGTTTATTTCTAATTTTTCCATTTCATTCTTTAAATCCTTATATAATTCCTGTCTAGCTTCATGATTGCCTTGCACAAAATAGATATCCTTATTTAATTCTAATAGAG
Source organism: Tissierella sp. (assembly GCF_032104385.1). GTDB lineage: Bacteria > Bacillota > Clostridia > Tissierellales > Tissierellaceae > Tissierella. Next base: position 44,823 of record NZ_DAMCHJ010000008.1, on the reverse strand, counting down.
TTTTAAATAGTTTAATTACAGTATCTAATTTTATATCATTATGATCTATAATATCACCAGTTAACACTATGAAATCTGGGTTAAACTCTCTTATCTCGTCTAGCATCTTTTCTAAATTAATTAAGTAATTAGAATGAAAATCAGATATCTGAGTTATTTTTAGACTATTTCTTAATTTTTTAGAAGTTATCCTTATATCTCTCACTCTAAATATACTTATCTGATTTAAATTATAAAAATATAGAAGTATTATAGCAGTTATAATAATAAATAAAATCTTCAATAATTTCACTTTTACCCTCCTATTACTAGAATAATATATCTATAATATATTGATTATGTCGTGAACTATTCATCACTTATAGAAGTGGATGCATTGGAACACCACTATATACATTTCTTTTATTATTTTTCTACAAACATATTATATCATAGAACTAGAGTTTGCTCAATGTATATATTACCTATCATGAAATTCATCATAATATAACAAGTTAATATATTACCTATTTTTTTATAATATTTTTAGCATTTATTACCTCTTTAGCATAATATGTAGTGACTATACTTTAGAAAGGAAATGTGATTATTATGAATGATGATTATCAAATAGAACAAGTATGTCCTCCTGGAAGTTTTCAATATACAATAATGGCAGGAGATACCTTATTTGCACTTTCTCAAAGGTTTAACGTAACTGTGCAAGCAATCATAAATGCTAATCCAGGAATTGATCCAAACAGATTGCAAATAGGTCAGATAATATGTATTCCTAGATCAACACCTCCATGTCCTAATGGATTTCTCTATACAGTAGTGGCAGGAGATACTTTAATAGGAATTGCTCAAAGATTTAATGTAAGCTTGCAGGCAATCATAAACGCAAATCCAGGAATTGATCCAAACTTTTTGCAAATAGGTCAGGTAATATGTATTCCTAGATCAATACCACCCACTCCTCCATGTCCTAATGGATTTTTGTATACAATAATGCCTGGAGATACTTTATTCTCACTTGCCCAAAAATTTAATGTAACTGTTCAAGCAATTATAAACGCGAATCCAGGGATAGATCCAAATAGGTTGCAAATAGGCCAAGTAATATGTATTCCTAGAAGATGTATTGTAGTTTGCTTTTAAGTACTTTTCAATAATATAATTCAAAAAACAAAAGCCCATTAATCTGAGCTTTTGTTTTTTATTGTAGAATTTTTTAAGATGGATAAATTACACCGCAAGCTATTCTCTTACCAGAGTTACCAGCTGGTTGTGATCTATAGTCATCTGGATTAAGATGTATAATTACGGATTTATCTATAACATCTTCAGGTTTGAATTTATTTGTAAAAAAACTCATTCTAGCATATCCATTATTTGAAAATAAAACAGGAAAATCTCCAGAGTGATTCCCATGAGGTTGATTTGTAGGATTGTAATGTCCTCCCGCAGATTCAAATGGATTATTTGGATCGGTAATTTGACATAATCCATTCTCATGTATATGGAATCCAAAGGGTCCTATTGGTTGTTGGTTATCCTCTGCTGGCTTATATGGAGGTAACCCCCATACCTCTACACTTACTTCTGTACCACCTTCCACATCATCAAAAAATACTACACCATGTAAATTTGGATATAAATTACCACCTTCTATTTTTGCATATGCCTTGGTTCTATTTTCAAAACACATACTATCCCTCCCTTCCAATATATAATATGAATGGAAGTTATAATAGGTGTGATATGGATATTTAAATTAAGTAAAAGGGACATATTGAAATTTTTAGGGTGTTTTTCAGTAGCCAAAAACTACTGGAGAAGATGAGAAACTAATAGACAATTTACTTTCTTGGAATCCAAAAGTCCAAGAAGTATGTAAAATCAAATAACTGAGATAGCTTAGGCAGTCAAATGGCTGCCATTATTGTATATACATGTGGTTATTAACCGGTTCTTTCCAACTTTAATTGATTTGATGGAATGATTCTAATAGGAGTAGTTGGTGTTCTTGTTGTTGCTGTAGCAGGTATTTCAACACGAGCAGGAAATAACCGAAACATATATTTTCCCACTGCCTCGGACAAGTTTTTTAAAAGATGAAATCGATCGCTGATTTGAACGGCTCCTGGATGAGCTTCTGTTATAGCCGAAGCATAAACCTGTGACCCATCTCTGGATACAATCTCAATACTTGGATAATTCCTTAACCATTCTATAACTGGCTCTTTATCTCTAGAATCAAGTATATCAATTATTCTATGGGAATCAAGATCAACCATAATAGTTCCATAAGAATATCGTTTTTTAAACGCAAAATCATCTATACAAACTCTAATGATACCATTTTTATCCATAGAGACAGGCATTTTTTTAAGCAGATTACATATTGTACCTTTACTTACTATGGTCATATCTGATTTTAATATTTGTGCTGCAGATACTGAGCTTACCATAGTAGATAGTCTTAGAATTTTCCCAATTAATCTATTAGTCTTTCGAGATTTAGGAGTAATAAAATTAAATTTTTCTGCAAAAGTCCTATAGCTACAGTCTTAATTATCGCAAAAGTATTTTTTATTGTTTAGTATAATAGTAACCTGTTTATCCTGTAAAGGCAAATCCTGAAATTTTCTTCGGTAAACAGAGTGAACCCTAGATGACTTCTTTCTACAATAGGGACATACTATCTCATGTCGGCTTGACTCTACAGTAATGATAATATTATGTTCATGTGTTTCATAAGTTAAATAATTGAGTGCAGGATATAATGATTTCACAAATTCATCCATATATAACACTTCCATCCTATCTATTTTATTAATTAGATATTAGTATTCTATATAAATCAATTTATATTCATCTAAAGTTGGAAAGAACCTATTAACCGCTTACGTTTTTACTTTGTCAACAGTCTAAAAAGTGTAAAAGTGCAAGAACTATTGTCCTTGCACTTTTATAATAAATTGTGACTATTTATTAGCTATTTCAAAACTAATTACAATTTTAAAATGTAGAAATTATTTATTTAATACTATAGAACAATAAATACTTATACATATTGACTCTTTTATATTGATTTTATTTAACATTAACATACCTTTTAATAATTATTCAAATACACTCATATCCCATGTGCCATTGCCATAGAAATAATATACATGATCCATTGCAGCATATACTCCAAGAAGTACATCTGAAGTTTCCCCTGTTAGTGAAAATCTAGCTGTAGAAGGATTCGGTTTATATGATCCTGTAACTCTAACCCTTCCCCAAGAACCATCATCATATATTGACCAAGCTTTACTTCCATCATTGTCCCAGTCAGCAACATTCTTATTAAAATCACATTTAAACTTTGCACGAGAGTAATAATATCCTATTACTTTTTCAGAAGCTTTTAAAGCATAAGTTTTTGATGTCTTAGTATACATCCAATCAGAATCTCTTCGCATTAAAAAAGAGTTAACATTGTCTATAGTATTTCCATTTTTATCTAATGCTTTAAACTCTCCTATAGGTATACCATCTTCATCCAATTTATTATTCAATTGTTCTGCAAATGTAGGCATATTAAATACACTTAATAATACTAATGAAAAACTAATGTTGTAATTAATATCTTCTTAATGTTTATCATTTTTCTCCTTCTTTATTAAATAAGAAATAGCTAATAATATATTTTATAAATTGTAATTGTAAATTAATGGATCTCCATATTTATACCACTTACCGTCATAAGTAAATTCTATATTTTTTATATTATTGTTTTTTAAAATTTTTAGTAGATCCTTATTTTTCACAATTTCGTTAAAAGTTACATCACTAATATTCTTTAATTTATTTTCATACTCTTCATCATTATAGTAATATACTTTTGTCTCAAATTTTAAAGTATCTTCTTCTAAACCTAATCTATTAATTTCATATTCAGATTTTTCATTTAGGGATGAAATATTTGATTTGAAAACTTCAAATATAGTTCTATCAAATAAATTTAATTCATCTTTTTGCTTTAATGATAAGCTTTTAACATCACTATCAGTTTCTATAAACTCAATACTATTATTTAAATCTGCAGATGAATAAACTATATCTATTAATCTCACCCTTGTCAGTTCAATTCTGTTTTTATTTGAAATAGTTTCTAATAGTTTTTGTTTAAATAAATCAGATATTTTTTCCTTTTCAACATCATCTAGTTCTTCATTAATATCTAAGTAAATTTTCACAGACATATTGTTCAACGATTTTTCATAACTATCTTTTTTTAATAATAACTTATCTTCATATAAAACTATTTTCTTTAAACTTAACTCATCAAATTCTTTTAAAGTAGACTCTACATTATCTGTCATATATTTTTCAACATCGACTAAAGATAAAGAATTAATGGCCTCTATTTTTTCAGAAAAAGTAGATTTATTAACTTCATTTCTTTCACAACTTGGCAGAATAACAATATTAATCATTGAGATAATTATTAATATTATTACTCTATTTTTATAGCAACACTTTAATCTAATCACATCTCCCACCCTTTCATATTGAAATAATTAATTACTATAATGACTCTTGAAACATTCTGATATTAATTTACTATAGAATACCATTTCTATAAAATCAAGCTAAATTGTAATATAGATTTTTATCTTGTACTAAGGTTATTATTTTTTAAAACTCCTAAATTGTTATTAAGTATAATATAAAATAAATATTCTAATTTATATGTCGATTTCTGAATATTTACTAAGCTTTTTATAACAATAATAGACTTTATTTTACATAAAAACAGATTAACTATTGGCTAAATCATAATTAACCATTGCCTGAATTTTTGCAGAAAATTCGCTTATCTCATTGAATAGAGTAATTTTAATAAAAGCAGATGGATATTTAATTTCTTGTTCTTTACTGCTTTCTATGACTTTATCAATTGCTGAAATAATTATATCATAATTAATATTTTGTAATTTGCTGATGCCATCAAATCTACTTATCTTTCTGCCTCTAATTTTAGTATCATCAAAATAATACATTTCATAAATAGCCTTTTTGACAGCTTCTATCCAAGCGTTATACAGATAATCATAACATTGTTTATTATCAAGTCCTAAATTATATAATAAATCTTTATAGGAAATAAATCCTTTATTTCTTATCTGCTCATCCATATCAATCATATCAATTAATCCATCTTTTTCATTTAATAAAAGATAATATTCTTATGCAAGATTTCTCTGCTGATATGAAAAATAAAATTTGAGTTAGTGACATAACATATATTCCTACTAAAGAAGGATTTCTATATCTGATGGCTTATATGGATTTATATACTCGTAAAATTGTAGGTTGGTCTATGGATAAAAATATGAGAGAACAATTAGTAATTGATGCGTTAGAGTCCGCTATATGAAATGAATCACCCCATGAAGGCCTTGTTGTGCATACCGAATGGAAAATCTCAATTTATTGGTAAGAGGTACCACATTGAAGTTGAAAAACATGGTATTATTCAAAGTATGAGCGATGCTGGTAATCCTTATGACAATGCCATCATGGAATCCTTTAATAAATCATTAAAACAATGCTAACAAAGTCTTTGCCACACGAGAAGAGGCTAAAAAAGCCATATTTGAATACATAGAACTTTTCTATAATAGAAAGTGAAGGCACTTCTTCCCCTTGATATTTATCTCCTTTAGAATATAAAAAACTGAACCTGAGCAAATAGGCTATTCATCAAGTCCGCCTAACCGGGTCTAGTCCATGATGTGTCTTATTTAATTTTTCTTATTTCTTCTATAATAGTCAGTGCACAATAGAATATTATAAAAATGATACCAACACTAAAACTTACTATAATTGAAAAATCTGATTGGAATATTAAACCCAAAATTAGGTTTATTCCAAACATAGTCAATAAAAATATAGAAAGAGTATATAAGACAGCTTTTAATACCTTCTTCATAAATCTATCATGATCTTCTAGTATTTTTTTGTCTTTATTATCCACAGAATTCTCTCCTTCCTATTGCCCATTTTATACCGATGTACATGTGAAATATTTAGAAAATTAATTTAGATAAGTAAAAATCACATTTATAGTTTCCTCAGAAAAATTAATAGGAAAAATATCATAGTAGTATTTCCTGTCCAAATGAAAATCATCTTTATTTAGTTGTTCAATTGCTATATTTTTATTAGATGTTATAATAATCCGGTCAATATATCCATTTTCTAATCTGTTTTCCTGATTATTTGAATTCTCATAATGAAATGACATCATATAATATGGACTATTATCACTTCTCATTCTTTCATAGTTTAAAAAATCAGTAGATATAATATTTTTAATCATAATTGAATTTAGTCCCATTGTAATTTTCTTCAGGTCTTCAGGTGATTTAATTTTAATATTTGTATTTAGATTTACTGAATTCTTTCCAGACCCATTAGCATAATATTTATGAATCGAAATATATTCAGGAACTTTAACACTATCAATGAATATATTCCTTGAAGGACGCATACGAAACAATATTAACTCATATACTAAAATGCTTATTATGAAAATAGTTATTAATAAATTTCCTAATATATACAAATTATTATACTTCTTCTCATTTAGCTTTCTTTCCCTATAGCTATTTACTAACTTCTCAATTAATAAAACAAGTATTATTAAACTAAAGGTACCAAAGCACACCCAATAAGTATACTTTAAATTATAATTATTTGACAAAAATATTTTATATAAACATACATTAAACACTACTATTAATCCTATTCTTATAGTAAGTATTGAGATAACTGATTTATTCTTTAAAATATCTACTTTTCTATATTCATTTATTGGAATTACTATAAATTGTACGAAAAGAACTATGCTAATATTTATATATTGCACCAACAGAGGAGCTTCTATTAATCCAAATATAAAAAACAGAATAAGATTTATTCCTAAAATGTAATAAGCTAAATTCTTTTTTATATTTGATATATTCATAGGTTTCCCTCCCCCCTTCCATATCTTTATATGAATTTTTTGTTTCGTAATATTATTCTACTAAAAATTACTTATATGGACAGTATAACATATTTACAATAAATATCTCCATTGTTTACCTACCTTCTGAATACCTTACTTTATTTTGAGGATAACTTACCTATATATTGATTCTCAATACTTTATATTATAATTAGAACCAAACCTATAAAATTTTATGCTCAATAATGTATTTGCTTAAAATTACCTTCCAAACATCAGAATTAATTGTATTATCAAATAGATCTGATGAGAATTTAGTATAATGTATTTTATCTTGATTCACTAATAGTTCCTTCTTTACATTCGATATTTTTCCTTCAGATAATATAATATCTATATCATCTCTATTCAAAATATCTAAGGCATCATGTAACTGTGGTATTTCATAAGGCTTTATTCCGCTACATAACATCTTTATTTCCCCAATTTCAAAGACCTTTAAATTTCTTTCATTTAATGTCCCTATGTCTATAATGTTAAAGTTATAATTTTCCATTGGAATATTGCCATTGAAAAAATAATCTACCCCATTTTGTGAAAAATATTCATCATTAATAGGGATATTGAAAAAGAAATAGGAATGAATTTTTTCAAGATGATTATTTCTATTTGCTTCTGTATATGATACCTTTGCCCCTATACTAGATAGATAAGATGCCATATTCATTGCTGTAGTAGTTCCCACTCTTGTTATAGCTCCTGCTATTATAATCTTTATGTTTTCTCCTGTGAATGAGTATTGTGTAATTGTTTCTATATCAAAATCCATACTTATATTCATGGATTTTAATAAATATTCCTTATTCATTCCCTGGGGACTTACACATATACGTATTTCTTCTATTATCTTTTCGATACTTTTAGCTGTTATTATATTATAAGTTTGGGTTTCATCTACGATTCTATTTAATGAAAATTCTCCTGAAAGCTTTTTTACAATTATATCTTTTTCCTTTGTGGGAGTATCCTCTTACGAGCCTTTGAATGAGTGATTAACTTATTCAAAGCTCTATTTTCGGGCTCATATCCGACACTTAAACAAAAATAAAAAAGAAGCTATATTCTTAGATTCTCATCATCTGGAGCAATATTTTCCTTATTGAAAAAACAACTAAATTACACACTTACCTATACGGATTTATATTTAATCTGTTTAATAAGTATTTAATATCATCATAGTCTTAGTCTGTTATTCCTGCTAGAAGTAATTTCATAGTCAATAGATGTTTTGATGCTACAGGAACAATCTTTAAACTATTAACAGATTTTGAGTCACTTGAAAGCAATGTCATTGCTGCTTTAGATCTTTTGTATAGCAACTTTCCTTCTTCGTCATTATTACCATGAATTATTAAAACTGGACAATTAACATCTTCTAATAATTTATTTTGATCAATCAATTCAAAATCTTTCAAAATCCTTTTATCAATTACAATCTCTTTCCGTATTTCTTGTGGCGTATATTCAGTTAAATATCCTTTTTCCTCCAGCTCTTTCATTTGTTTTTTTGTAAAAATTTCAGACCAGTTATGGTTCATTGAATCAGTTAAAGCACCTGATAAAACCATCGTTATTATTTCAGGAGTATAGCCATGACACATTACGATTATTGATTCAGAATCAACTGAATATAGATTTCCAACTAGAGTTAAATCCCTTGAGTTCTTAAATTTAACCTTTTCTATCATAATTCATCCTAACAATTGGATTCAAAGCTTACTCCTAATATAAATATATCTTATACCATTAAAGATTCATTGCAAATTTCGACATTAGATAGCCCTTACTCCAGATTAAAGTCTGCATTGATAAGTTTATTCTGTTAGCAAATACCACATATACAGCTATTATAGGATATCAGCAACTTCTATGCCTTATTAATCAATCTTTATTTGAGTACAAATTATTTTTACAATTTATGTATAATTGATTTTAATTCAATTAAATCATCAATAACATAGTCTGCTTTTGATAGTTCTTCTTCACGTGCAAAATCGAAATTACATCCTATGGATACTAATCCATTATCCTTCGCTGCATTTATATCCGAAATACGATCTCCCACAATTGCCCCTCTCTGAATATTATACTTTCTTAAAATAAACTCAACTAAATTAGATTTATCTAATGACTCAATCTCTTCTATGCTATAGAAGTCAAATATCCAGTTATCTAATTGATAAAAACTTACAATAGTTTTTAAGTATTCCTTTAATCCATTGCTAGCTATGAATATTGACCAATTATTATCCTTTAAATAACTTAAAATATCTTCTACATGTGGATATAAAGCACCTTTACCATTTTTTATATTCTCAATCAATACTTTAAGGAAAAATGAATCTGTAAATTTTCTCACCTCTTCTGAGTGATCTGGTAATAAAACTTCCCATACTTTTGGTAATGGGGCGCCCATTATCTCACGATATTTTTCAATTGGCATTTCTCCATCCCATTCATTAATTGATTCTAAATAATTAAAAGTTTCAAGTAATGATATTTCTAAAACTTTATTCGTCTGAAAAAGTGTTCCATCCATATCAAATATAATAGATTTTTTTATTGAATTCTGTTCATTATATATAATTTCTGTCATATTATCCTCCTATTTGCAATTTATATTTCTGCTTATTTCCTATAACGTTCGAGTATTGCCAAAGTTTCTAAAGGTTGGATAGCTATTATCTTAATATGATTTTGCCAACGGCTAGTCCAATATGAAATTTGTACATATTCAAAACTATTGTAGGATTACTATTTTTCAATCAGCAACATAGCTCTCAGGTATAAATTGATATACCTTTATAAAATTACTTAAGCTTCCATATGATCTTTTATTATATTCTCTTAAATATTTCTGTCATTTTAGCATAGTCACAATTAAAAGAAGTTATACTTGCATCTATCATTTCTTCTTGTGAAACATTGTAAAATCTAATATCATATCCTGCTGCTTGTGCTAAATGTTCCATCATCATTCTCTGTGTTATTACATTGCCTTCTCTAAAAGGATGTATCACATTAATTTCACTTAAATAGTATGTAAGACTTTCGGCTATTTTTTCTCATACTATCATGTGTTTTACTATATGGTTATCCTATGTTTATCTATTAATTTTCTCGTCATCTCATCAAAACTAATCTTTTCAGTAAGACATTCTCTAATTCTTCTTTTATCTTCCTTATTTAGAAGCATGCCTTCCATAGACATTTACACAATCAACTTTTCTTATAATCTCCTATATACCTTTTATATTTTAAATCCAAATAAATTTTTACTAAAAATACTTTTAATTTCTATTTCTCCTCAATATAAAAATACCATAAGATTCTTTTATAAATAATACGGTATTTCAATGGAATATTGAGTTTTAATAATCATGATATTTAACATATATAAAACTTTAACAAGAAACTAAATTTTCACTTCTGTAAAATCATCTTTTCTATTAATTCACCTTCTTCAATCTTACCTGTTTCCATAAACCATAATGATGCATAGAGTGATTTTGCTACAACCATTAAAATTATCAAATGTAACTTTCCGTAATTCTACCATAAATAGCTACCTTAGTTAATATAATCTTCATCTTAATTTTTGCCTTCGAATTTAGAACATCTATATTTTAACTTAATCTTAAATTAGTCTGATTTGCTACTCATCTCTTTATAAATTCGCTCTAAAGTAATTAAAGCTGGACTTAAAATTCCAACAATCAAAAATAAGGTTTCATAGAGTTCATTATTAAGTACTGCTCCTATAGCAATACCTATGTATCCTCCTAGTATTGAGAGTAAAACTAAAGCCATATTTTTTTACACCTCCCTAATAAAGCATTAGTAAGTCAATATCTTTCACTACTATATTATAAAATCTCATAATTATAACAGCATTATTTCCTATGCACTAATAGAAATTAATAAATTTGTATTCTTTATTTCTTTCTGTTCTTGAATTAACCAGTCCATATTTACCTCTTGATTCCCAATATGAAACATAAGAAAGTCCTGGTTTGAATTATATATTTCTAGAACTCTCTTAATATCTTCTTCTGCTATCTCTTTTATGGTCAATTTTTTTGTCTTTAATATCATCCTATATTCTCCTATTATTAATAATCCTATTTAACAAAAATAATATTTTAATATTTATTCTATAAAATATTATTCTATATTTTTATTATTCTATATTTTTTTCAAAATCCTTCTTTTTAAATTAAATATCTCCAAAAACATAAAGCAAGTAATTTGATTGATATCTTCTGAATAAATTTAATAGCTGTTTTAAAAGAATTATCATGAAAACAATTTATGGGATTTAACTTTTTAAAATATATAATATGAATACCTAGTAATTAATGACAAAGCCCTAAGAACCTATCATTCTTCTTTCTTAAATATCTCCCTATAGTTAATATACATTTCTAATATCTTCTTATTTTCATGAAAAAATTTATATAGAATCTCTAAATTATTAATCGTACTAGATGAAATATAATGCTCTATTAGTTCTGTTTGAATTAAAGTATTTTCTTTGCATCCTATAAAATGCAAAAACCTTTCTATGATATTATGTCTATTTAATAAAAATTCTCCTAATTTTTCCCCATCCTCTGTTAAGGTTACAATTCCATATTTCACATAATTAACTAATCTTAACTCCCCTAGTCTTCTTACCATCTTTGAAGCAGATGAGTCCTTTACATTCAATAGTCTTGCCAATGTATTTATTCGAATATATGGTTCTTCTAAGCTATTTCTATATATCATTTCAAGATAATCTTCTAATGCTGGAGTAAGTAAAGTCCTGCCATACTCATTTAACTCATATCCTCTTACTGTACGAAATTTGCTATTCAATATTATCACTCCTAAAATTTAACTAATAAATTATACACTATTATTATATATACGAGTAACACATAGAAAGTATTTTACATATTTTAGTGTAGGGAAAGTTTTTTTCCCAAGACTAAAATATATTTCTTAGGGGGTTTTTTATATGGATAATATTTATATTCCACTTAACTCATTATCAATTGGAGAAAAGTGTAAGGTTAAAAAATTAATGTCTGAGGGGTTAACAAGAAGGAGATTATTGGATTTAGGATTAATTGACAATACTATAGTAGAACCTTTACATCAAAGTCCTTCAGGTGACCCTATTGCTTATTTTATTAGGGGCGCTGTAATTGCCCTTCGTTCCGATGTGGCTTCTATGGTTTTAGTAGAAAAACTTTAAATTAGGAGGGGAAGTTTATGGGTTTAACTAGCACATCCACAGGAATAGGAATTTTAGAACAAGAACTTAAAATTGAAAAAAACTCATTTGATGATAAGGTTATAGCCTTAGGCGGAAATCCTAACGTAGGTAAGTCTACAGTTTTCAACAGTCTGACAGGGCTAAATCAACATACTGGTAACTGGCCAGGAAAAACAGTTACAAATGCACATGGAAATTACTTATATAAAGATAGTAATTTTATCTTAGTAGATATACCAGGCACCTATTCTTTAATGTCAAATTCTATAGAGGAAGAAGTTGCTAGAGATTTCATATGTTTTGGAAATCCAGATGCAACAGTAATTGTTGTAGATGCCACTTGCTTGGAGAGAAATCTCAATCTTGTATTACAAACCTTAGAAATTACTTCCAAAGCAGTAGTATGTGTTAATCTTATGGATGAAGCAAAAAGAAAAGGTATAAAAATAGACTTAGAAGAACTATCTAAAGAACTTGGTGTTCCTGTAGTAGGAACCAGCGCTATTAAAGGAAAAGGATTACAAGATTTGATGGATTCCGTTTATAATATAGCCTTTGATAAAATTAAATTAAATCCTATAAAAATTCAATATGAAGAATCAATTGAAAAAGCTATATCTAACATTGAAGCAATACTAAAGCCATTAATTGGAAATAGATTAAATACTCGATGGGTTGCACTAAAACTTATAGATGGAGATATTACGTTAATCAACTCTATAAATAAATATCTTGGATTTAATTTAATGGATAAAAAGGATCTAGTAGCTCAAATTCATAACTCAAGAAAATCTCTAAATGAAGAAGGAATTACTCATAATATACTTCGTGATAAAATAGTTAGTCATTTAGTCAATATTTCAGAAAACATTAGCAACAAAGTTGTTTCTTTTAAAAATGAAAACTATAATAATTTTGATAGAAAAATAGATAAATATCTTACATCAAAGAAAATAGGAATTCCTATTATGATTTGTCTTTTAGCCTTAGTTTTCTGGATAACTATTACTGGTGCTAATTACCCATCCGAAATGATTGCTAAAGGATTATTTTGGCTGGAAGATAAAATCACGTTACTTTTTATATGGATAGGTGCCCCCACTTGGTTACATGAAATGCTAGTTTTAGGAGTTTATCGAACTCTTGCCTGGGTAGTTTCTGTTATGCTCCCACCTATGGCTATATTTTTCCCATTATTCACATTGCTTGAAGATTTAGGTTACCTTCCTAGAGTTGCCTTCAATCTAGATAACTTTTTCAAAAAATCCTGTGCTTGTGGAAAGCAAGCTCTTACTATGTGCATGGGTTTTGGTTGCAATGCCGCAGGTATAATTGGCTGCAGAATAATTGACTCCCCACGTGAACGGCTAATAGCAATTATCACCAATAACTTTGTACCTTGTAATGGAAGATTTCCTATATTAATAGCCATCATTTCAATGTTCTTTGCTGGAGCTATAGGAGGTCCTTTTGAATCTATACTATTAACATTAATTCTTACTAGTGTTATAATTCTAGGTATTATAATGACATTGATAGTATCTAAAATATTATCCAATACAATACTTAAAGGAATCCCCTCAAATTTCACCTTAGAATTACCGCCTTATAGAAAACCACAGGTAGGTAAAATAATAGTACATTCAATCTTTGATAGAACCTTATTCGTTTTAGGTCGAGCAATCGTAGTAGCTATACCTGCTGGTCTAGTTATATGGATTATGGCAAATATTTATATTGGAAATTCAAGCATATTGACTCATTCTGCAAACTTTCTAGACCCATTTGGAAAATTAATTGGATTAGATGGTTATATATTAATGGCATTTATTTTAGGTTTTCCAGCAAATGAAATAGTTATCCCAATAATAATTATGAGTTACATGGCTACTGGTTCTCTACTTGAATTAGATAGTCTAGTACATTTAAAAGAACTTCTTATTTCTAATGGATGGACTTGGTTAACAGCTGTATGTGTAATGCTATTTTCATTAATGCATTGGCCTTGTGCTACTACATGTCTTACTATAAAGAAAGAAACTCAGAGCCTAAAATGGACTATTGTTTCTTTCCTTGTACCCACTATCACTGGAATTGTGATTTGTTTTTTAGTAGCAAATAGTATTAGATTAATTGGTTTAATTTAATTTTAGAGATATAAAACTAAGCTAAGAATTATCTTAGCTTAGTTTTATATTGCCATTTTATTACTCCATTTTCCACATCTATCCCCAAAACATCCAATATTACTATTATTCTCGTTGATTGTAACTACTTCACATCTATTTGCACATCCGTTACATTCAAAACTTTTAGAAATAAATTTATTTTCAGCAAGATTAAAGCCTTTAAAATTAGTTTTTCCATTTCTTTCAGCTGCTTCCCTCCCTATTATTGCTGCACCTATAGATCCCATAACATTATAATGCTCTGGAACAAATATCTCAAAGCCTAAAGCACTTTCAAATGCTGACCTTATCCCCTTATTTGCAGCAACTCCTCCTTGGAAAAACACCTTAGGCATGATTTCCTTGCCCTTCCCAATATTATTAAGATAATTTCTAACTAAAGCATCACAAAGTCCTCTTATTATGTCAGATTTATTATATCCTAACTGCTGTTTATGTATCATGTCTGACTCAGCAAAAACTGCACATCTTCCAGCAATTCTTACAGAGGTGTTTGATTGCAAGGCGTAATCTCCAAACTCTTCTATTGGAATATCAAGTCTTTCTGCCTGCCTATCAATAAATGAACCTGTACCAGCTGCACAAACAGTATTCATTCCAAAGTCAGATACTACTCCGTTTCTTAAGATAATAATCTTTGAGTCCTGCCCTCCAATTTCAATTATTGTTCTTACATACTTATCTATTTCAAGAGCTGCAACTGCGTGAGTTGTTATTTCATTCTTTATTGCATCGGCTCCTATTAATGTAGCAGCTATATGCCTGCCACTTCCCGTAGTACCTGCTGCTCCAATTTCAATATTACTATATTTATCTTTTAATATTTTCAGACCATCTTGTACGGCTTTTATTGGACTTCCTTTAGTTCGTAAATATATCTTTTCTATTACCTCCATTTTATTGTCCAAAATTACAAGATTCGTACTTACTGAACCTACATCAACTCCAAGATAATGCATATCTCCTTCTCCTTTCAAGCAAGTCTACAAATGCTTCAATCCTAGTAACAAGACCAGCCTCACCAGTCATTTCATCAACTACAAGGGACATTATAGGAAAATCTTTATCCTTTGATATTGTAGGAAGGATTGCTTTCGAAACAATTTCTGGCATACACCCCATTGGAAATATTTGAATAGCCCCATCAAACCCTTCCTCATAAGCCAAAACTGCCTCGCCGATACACTCCCTTGCATGACCTCCTATTCCAAGGTTAAGATATTCCTTTGCTCCCTTTTTTATATCAAGTGAATTTAATTTAGTAGGAACTAATATCATATCTTTAACCCACCAACTAGGAGTTAATTTTCTTGATGTTGTAACTCCATAATCCATCAACTTATCTTCAATATACAAGTTTGAAAATGGCTCAATTACAGTATAAATTTCACCAATTATAGCTATTTTTATGGGATTTTTATCTTTATCTATCTCTATACTCCTTAAACTATCTTTATAACCTTCTAGTAAATTAATCATTTCTTTAGGACTATTACATTTTAAAGCCTCTTTTTTACAGCTATTTAATATTCTTTTACATTGACCATTCACCTTTTCATATCCAGATAAATAATGAGCCTCTGATTCTATTTCATCAATTAGATTTATTACCTTCTTTGCATCAGTCAAAGCCTTTAACTTTTGATATTTTGACTTACTACTTTGGGAAGACAACTTATTTATTCTATTATATAACTCTTTAATTCCTATATCTCTTGGAGCATCAATTACTACAAAATCTAAATTATACTTAAGTTTTTTTAATAAATTTATTTGCAATTCACAGTATTCCCCAAATCTACATGGCCCACAACTTCCTGTAATTATTACTGTATCTGCTCCCTTTTCAATTGCTTGTATATAATTACCTATCATTATTTTAAATGGTAAACACATTTCTTCTGGAGAATATAAAGAACCAATTTCCAAGGCTTCTTTATTACTTAATGGGGGCATTATATAATCTATTTCCAGTCCATCAAATAATGCCTTCGCAGCTAAATATACATTCCCTAAATGTGGAGCTGTTATTTTCATCTTATTAACTCCTTTCCAACATATCTACAAAGGCTTCTATTCTTGTATCAAGACCTGCCTCACCAGTATGTTCATCTACCTTCAATATCATAAAAGGAAAATCCCCTATTTTGTCCCTAATAAGTTCAACTACTACAGAATCTATTCCACACGCAAAGGAAGATATATATATAATTCCATCTACCATCTTTTCTCTAGATACATTTGCTGTAAAACCATAGGAATTTCTTGCAAATGTCCAAAAAGGTTTTTTATATAAGTTTTTAACTTCCATATCTATTAATTTGTCATCAATAGATTCCTCTGTTATAACACCTACTCCTAACTCATTAAGCTTTTCTATTATATTCATATTGATAAATTTATCATAAATATTATATGGATGTCCTGCCAAAGCAACTCTCAATTTATAATTCTCATCTTTTATACCTTGTTTATGGTTTTTCTGCTCACTTAAAGCTATATTAAATGCTTTTCTTATTCTAGAGCTGTCTTCTGTTATTTTACTTCCTGCTTCTTCAGCCCAACTATATAGCCTTTTCTTTGATATAGCGTAAATAGGTTCTATAATTGTTTGGGGAATATCTGGTATACTATTTAAAACCATTTCAGGAAGTCCACAAAACTTTGGACATATATATTCTCTTTTCCTGACCTGCATTATTCTAGGAATTATAATAATATCAACCTTATCCTTCAATGAAGAAACATGTCCATGAAATACCTTAACTGGAAGGCAAGCTTCATCTACTGAATATTTAATACCCTCATTTAATATTTCAGTATTAGTATCAGGTGAAACAATTACTTCTGCTCCCAATTCAGAGAAAAATGTCTGTAAAAAAGGATGATATTTATAATATAACAATCCTTTAGGAATTCCTACCTTCATATTTACCTCCTCTATAAATTAAGATTACATCTGTATATTATTGGCATAATTCCAAAAAGTATTCAACTATACAAATGAATTCATAATTCTAAATAAAAAAATTATCTGCCGACGCATTATTAAGACAAATTTCTTTGAAACTCCTTTATAAAAATGTTTTAAAATAAAAAAACCTATAGACTCAATTCTTATAATTAGTCTATAGGTTTTATAAAATTATCCTTCAAGATAAGCCTTTTTAACTCTTTCATCTGCTACTAGCTTTTTTGCATTGCCTTCTATTTCAATTTCTCCATTTCTGATTATATAAGCTCTATCTGCAGCATTAAGTGCCATATTTGCATTTTGTTCTACTAATAAAATTGTAGTTCCATCTTCATTTATATTTTTTATAATAGAAAATATCTCCTTTACTATTATAGGAGCAAGCCCCATAGAAGGTTCATCTAATAAAAGTAATTTTGGTCTTGACATCAAGGCACGACCTATTGCAAGCATTTGCTGTTCTCCACCAGATAATGTTCCTGCCATTTGCTCTTTTCTTTCCAGAAGTCTAGGAAATAAGGAAAACACTTTATCAAAATCTTTCTTTATTTCTTCCTTATCATTTCTTATATAAGCTCCCATTTCCAAATTTTCCATTACACTCATTTTAGAAAATATTCTTCTTCCTTCTGGAACATGGGATATACCTAATTTAACAATATCTGGGGCATTTAAATCATTTAGATTTTCCCCATTTAGCTTTATTTCTCCACTTTTAGGTTTCTCCATTCCTGATATAGCTTTTAATGTTGTACTTTTACCAGCTCCATTTGCACCAATAAGCGTTACTATTTCTCCCTCTTCAATTTTTATACTTATATTTTTAAGTGCATGAATAGCTCCGTAATAAACATTTACATTTGAAAGTTCTAGCATTGTGCAGCCTCCTCACCTAGATAGGCCTTAATCACTCTTTCATTTTTTTGTATCTCTTTTGGTGTTCCACTTGCAACTAAATTTCCATAATCAAATACAAATATTCTTTCACAAATATTCATCACCAAAGACATATCATGCTCTATAAGAATTATCGTAAGATCAAAAGTTTCTCTTATCCATTTAATTAAAAAATTAAGCTCCTTTGTTTCTTTGGGATTCATTCCTGCTGCTGGCTCATCTAATAAAAGTATTTTAGGTTTTGCAGCTAAAGCTCTTGCAATTTCAAGTCTCCTTTGATCTCCATAAGGAAGATTCTTTGCAAATTCATCTTTCTTATCTAATAAATTAAACTTACTTAAAAGCTCTATTGCTTCATCATAAGTATTTCTTTCAGTTTTATAATATGAAGGCAGCTTAAATAAAGCTGAGGCTACTCCATATTTCAAACCATTATGAAACCCAATAAGTACATTATCAAGTACCGTCATATTTTGAAAAAGTCTTATGTTTTGAAAAGTTCTAGAGATTCCATAATGAGTAATTTTATGGGGTTTTAAATCTTTAGTAACTACTTTTTTCTCTAAATCATAAACTATTTCTCCTGATGTAGGAGTATATATTCCCGTTAATAAATTAAAAAATGTTGTCTTTCCAGCACCATTTGGCCCTATTAGACCAATGATTTCTCCCCTTTCTATGTCTAAACTCACATCGGATACTGCTTTAATACCACCAAAATTCTTCGATAGATTACTTACTTTCAATACTGACATTTTTTATTCCCCCCTTCTTTAATAACTTAAATTCTTCTTTGCCTAAAAGTCCTGTTGGTCTATAAATCATTATAGAAAATAGAATAAGTGAGTAAATTACCATTCTAAGTTCTGGTATTCTCTGAAGGAATAATGAAATCACAGATAAAGCGATTGCACCAACTATTGAACCTGCAATACTTCCCATTCCACCAAATACAACAATTACTAATATATCAATGGATTTCATAAAGCCAAAAGAATCAGGTTTTATGAAGTAAAAATAATTAGCATAAAGTGAGCCTGCTATTCCTGCAAAAAATGCTCCAACGGAAAAAGCTAATACTTTATAAAAAGTAGTATTAACACCCATAGCCTCAGCTGCTATTTCATCTTCTCTTATGGCTATACATGCTCTTCCATGATAGGAATTAATAAAATGTTTTATTAACATTATTGTAGCTACTGTCATAAAAAAAATCCAAGTCCAATTTGTATATTGTGGAATATCATTAAATCCAATAGCTCCACCTATATATTCAGTATTTAATGCTAAAATCCTAACTATCTCACCAAATCCAAGTGTAGCTATGGCAAGATAATCACCCTTTAATCTCAAAGTTGGAATTCCAATAATAACACCTGAAATTGCAGCTACAAATCCCGATGCTAATATAGCTAATATAAAAGGTTGCCCTAATTTAGCCGTAAGTATGGCCGATGTATATGCTCCTATTGACATAAAAGCTGCATGCCCTAATGAAAATTGACCTGTAAATCCAGTAATCAAATTTAAGCCAAGAGCCAAGATAATATTAATTCCAATAAGAAAAATATTTAATTGCAAATAAGAATCTATAATATTGAAATTTATTAAAATATTTACTAAAAAATAAATTGTTATTAATACACCAAAAGTTATAATATTTTTTTTGTTTAATTCTTTCATCTTTCTTCCTCCTATACCTTTTCTTTTACAGTCTTACCTAAAAGCCCATTAGGTTTTAATAATAAGACTATAATAAGTATTGAAAAGGCAACAGCATCTTTAAATACTGATCCTCCGTAAGCAGAAACAAGGGTTTCAGTCATGCCAAGAAAAAACCCTCCAAATACTGCACCAGGAATAATTCCTATTCCTCCTAATACTGCTGCAACAAATGCTTTTAATCCAGGGCCTGCCCCCATTAGAGGATTTATAGTATTGTAATAGACTCCCACAAGAACTCCTGCTGCTCCTGCTAATGCAGAACCAATAGCAAACGTAATTGATATAGTCTTATTTATATCTATCCCCATGAGCTCAGCAGCATCCTTATCAAGAGAAACCGCTCTCATGGCTTTGCCAACCTTTGTCTTGTGAACTATATATTGAAGACTCATCATCAATATTATAGTTATTAAAATAATGTATATATTTTTTATATCTATTATAATTTTGCCGTTAAACAAAGTAAGAATTCTACTCTTTAAGACTTCTGGAAACGTTCTTGTATCTGGTTTCACAAAATATACCATGATATATTGTAAAAATAAAGATACAGATATTGCAGTAATAAGGGCTGCAATCCTTGTTGAATTCCTTATAGGTTTATATGCTACTTTTTCTATTACTACTCCTAGAATACTACAAACTAACATAGAGATTAACAATGAAGGAAGAAAACCTAATTTTAGAAAGGTTGTTAAAGCAAATCCCACATATGCCCCCATCATATAAATATCTCCATGGGCAAAATTAATTAAATTTATTATCCCATATACCATGGTATAACCTAATGCTATTAGAGCATATATACTTCCTAGCGATATCCCATTTATTAATTGCTGTAATAGTTGTTTCATTTATAACTTCCTTTCTATAAAAGTATATAAGAACAATGTCTTTAAATTTTCAACCATTTAAAAACATTGTTCTTTATTCTTATTTTGGATCTAATTTTTTTAAGAATGTTGGAACTCCGTCTTTCATTTCTATAATAGTTACAGATTTTACTGGATTATGGTTTTCATCTATGGATATAGTTCCCGTTACTCCCTTAAAGTCTTTGGTTTCTGCAATAGCATCTTTTAATTTCTCTGAATTTGCTTCACCAGCTCTCTCTAAAGCATCTTTTAGAAAATAACCTAAATCATATCCTAAAGCATTAAATGCATCTGCATCTTTGCCATATTTCACTTTGAAATTTTCTTTAAATTTAACTACTTCTTCTGCATCGTCCATTGGAGAATAGTGGCTTGAGTAATACACCTGATTTAAAACATCTTTCCCTGCTATTTCAGTAAGCTTTGGAGACTCATATCCATCTCCTCCAAGTATTGGTACATTTAATCCTAATTCTCTTGCTTGCCTAACTATTAACCCTGTTTCTTCATAATAACCAGGAACAAATAATACTTCTGGGTTTAATCCCTTAAGATTTGTTAAAACTGCTTTAAAATCTGTATCCTTTGCTTGATAAGCTTCTTCTGCTAATATTGTTCCGCCTTGAGATGTAAAGGTTTCTTTAAACGCTTTTGAAAGTCCCTTTGCGTAATCAGAAGTATTATCAGCTAAAATTGCAGCATTTTTAAATCCTAAATCCTTTAAGGCAAACTCTGCCATCATAACTCCTTGAAAAGAATCACTAAAACAAGTTTTAAATATATATTCTCTAACTTTCCCATTGCTATCTACTGTAACATCATCAGCTGTAGCTGAAGCGGATATTAGAGGAATTTTATTTTGCATAGCTGCTGGTGAAGCAGCTTTTGTATTTCCAGATGTAGCTGGTCCAAGTAATACTACAACCTTATCTCTAGTAGCTAACCTAGTAGAAACATTGGCAGTTTCTGTATCTTCAGACTTATTATCAACTTTGATTGGCTCTATTTGTTTTCCAAGTACTCCTCCATCTTTATTTATTTGCTCAATAGCCAATAATACTCCATCACTTAAATTTTGACCGTAAGTTGCAACAACACCTGATAACTCATAATTTAATCCAACTTTTATTGTATCTCCACTAGTTTGATCACTTGAAGTTTTAGATGTACATCCAGCAACAAGACTTAATATAAGAACAAATGATAATACTCCTAATAATTTTTTATTCATTTAAAACACTCTCCTTGTAATTTTAATATTTTATTTTAGCCTAATACCATCTTCATCTATATTAATAATCATATAAAATAAACGCCTCCTTTAAAATTTCCATTAAAAAAGCCTCTACATGTATATTTAATACATGTAGAGGCCAATTATAGCGTTACCACTCTACCTTATAATTATCTCACGATAATTAACTCATTAGGTTCAATATTAAACCCTGACCTTTTAACGGGGTCTACCACCGATATAACTTACTTAGTTCAGCTATATAACTCCGAAGTGATTGTTCCCTATTATATCAATACTGGCTCTCATCCACCCCAGTTTTCTGTAATTGATGACTTTAATAGTTCACTCTTCATCTTAGTTTTATTATTTATTTTAATATTAGATTGCAATCTTTTTATATTTAAGAACTAATATAGCATGATAAAGTATAGCTGTCAATAAGATTTTGAAAAAATTTTTGAAAAAATTTCAATTAACCAAATTTTCAGCATTATTTTAAACCATAAATATTTATATTTTATATGCTTCCTAAGGCTTTGAATTAATTCGCTTTACATAAATTGGAACATAAGTCAATTTACCATCTTTTCTTGTACTTTCCATTATAGAAACTTTATCTACAATCATCTCCACCTTATGAATTTTAGCTAACTTTTCTATCTTATTGAGTTCTTCTGTAAGGATTATTTCTCTCCCTAAAGTTATATGTGGAACAAATCCTCTTTCTTCCTTTTGATATCCATAAATCTCCAATCTCTCTTCTAAATTGGAATATAGTAAATCTAATTCCTTATTGGATTGCAATCCTATCCAAATTATTTTTTTGTTTTTCCTAGTAAATTCTCCAAGCTGGTTAAAGACTAATTGAAAGCTTTCCTGATTTAATAATATATGATCAAGAACTTCTTTTAACTTGTTTAATTCATCATCCTTCACTTCACCAATAAATCGAAGTGTCAAGTGAAAATTTTCTTTATTAGTAAAATTACCTGTAGTGCTATGTTTTTTTACTATCTGTTGAATTTTATATAAATATTCCTTTATCTCTCCTGTAAATTCTATGGCTAAAAAAACACGCATATTTTCCCCTCCTAGTAAAAGATTATATTAATTATTATATGCAAAAATTTCAATTTTTTTAATTAATATAGTATTTTATTCTAATATCTTATATATCTATTTTATAATAAGTGCAACTCTTATATATAACCATATTGTAATCCCTTAGAAATCAGACTCAACTTATTTTTGAAATATTTCTATTAAATACAATGCTTTTTCTAAATTCCAGTTATATTTTCCCGACTACAATCTTAAATTCATGATTTAGTCTTTTTTCAAGAAAATCCAAAGATTAAAATTATTAAGCTTGATGTTTTATTTATTATTTGATAATATTAAATAATAAATATACCCTAGGGAGGTTTGTTTGTGAAAGAAAAATTTCTTAGTATATTGTCAATTTTTACAGCTTTTGGTGCAGCTTTTTGCTGAAGTGGAGGATTAATATTAGCATCCCTAGGTCTAGGGACAATAGGTACCGCTTATTTATCTAGTTTTACAAAATATAAGCCTATTTTTGTTATAGCCACTGCTGCTTTAATATATTGGTCCTATAGATTAATTGAAAAAAGAAATTCTAACAAAACAACTAAAATAATATTCTGGACTGCTACCATTATTTCAATTTTAATTTTATATTCTCCAACTATATTAAGATTGTTTTTTAATTATTAAAAAAGGTTTATTAAGTACTAATCACTTAATTTTAAGATACTATATTCTTATAACCATGATTAAATAACACTTTTAAGAATCATGTTTGAATTTGCCTTTTTCTTCTCTCTTATATATTTAGTAAATACATTTAAACAATAAACAGATGTTTTAAGAATTTAATTTGCTTATTAAATATCTTTGTGGTATTATTTTCATATAATCAAAATATTAAATAAATAGTTAGTCACTGGGAGTGCTGGAAAGGCCAGCTGAGAAAAAGACCCTATTAGTCTTTTATCCCCTAACCTGATCTGGATAATACCAGCGTAGGAAAGTGTACAAATACTTATAGAATTTATTTATATGTACATTAAGCACAAATCCTGCATTGGGATTTGTGCTTTTTTATTTTTTCACTAAGGGGGTGACAATGATGAATTTACGAAAGTTAACTCTATCATCTTTATTAACAGGAGTTGGTGTTATTAGTGCTCATATTATTTATATCCCTATAGGAATATCAAAGATTTTTCCAGTCCAACATGGAATTAACTTAATAATGGCTATATTACTTGGCCCTTGGTATGGAGTTGCAGTGGCATTTCTTATTTCATTAATAAGAAATATATTAGGAACTGGCTCATTTCTTGCCTTTCCTGGTAGTATGATTGGTGCATTTTTAGCTGGTATACTGTATAAAAAAACCAATAAATCAATTTATGCAATGGCAGGTGAAGTATTAGGCACTGGTATTATTGGCGCATTAATTTCATATCCAATAGCAAAATATTTTTTAGGAAAAGAAGCTACCTTGTTTTTCTTTGTAGGTCCTTTTATTCTAAGTTCTTTTGCTGGAACTATTATTGGATATTCTTTACTGAAGATAATCTCAAAAACAGGAATTTTAAATACTTATATTAATAAAAATGAGGTGAAATAAAATAAAAAAATTATTAACTATAGCAGGTTCAGATAGTTGCGGAGGAGCTGGAATACAAGCTGATTTAAAAACATTTTCAGCTCATAGAGTTTATGGAATGAGCGTTATTACAGCAGTAACAGCACAAAATTCTCAAGGTGTTTTTGCTGTACAAGATATTTCAGTTGATATTATTCAAAAACAAATAGAAGTAATTTTTGATGATATATTTGTAGATGCGACAAAAATTGGTATGGTTTCTAAAACTGAAACAATAAAGACAATAGCTGATACTCTCAATAAATATAAAATCAATAATTTAGTTGTTGACCCTGTAATGGTATCTAAAAGTGGATTTCATCTCTTACAACCTGATGCTAAAGAGGCTCTAATAAATCATTTGTTTCCTATAACAACAGTAGTCACACCTAATATTCCAGAGGCAGAGGTTATAACTGGGTTGGAAATACAGAATCTTAATGACGTTGAAAAAGCTGCTAAAATCATCTATAAAATGGGTCCTAGATATGTATTAGTTAAGGGTGGACATATGGAAGGTGAAGCTTTAGATATACTATATGATGGACAAAAGTTTACTCACTATAATTCACCTAGAATTAATAGAAAAAATACTCATGGAACAGGCTGTACATTATCATCTGCAATTGCTTCTAATCTTGGGAAAGGTCTTTCTGTTACAGAGTCTATAGCAAAAGCCAAAGCATATATAACTCTTGCTATAGAAAACTCTTTTCCCATAGGTAAAGGAGTTGGTCCTGTCCACCATTTTTATGAACTATATAAATAATTTTAATAGGTGAAAAATATGAACTGTTATAATGAAATATATAAAATTTTAGAAAAAATAAAAGAAAAAACTCCCCTTGTACATCATATAACTAATTATGTTACTGCCAATGATTGTGCAAATATTGTATTAGCTTTAGGGGGAAGTCCAGTTATGGCAGATGATCCAAAGGAAGTCGAAGAAATGGTATCAATAGCTTCTGCCTTAGTATTAAATACTGGTACATTAAATGAAAGAACTATAGAATCCTTTATAATAGCTGGAAAAAAAGCTAATAAATTAGGTATTCCCGTAGTATTGGATCCAGTAGGTGTAGGTGCTACTAACTTAAGAAATAAAACTGTAGAAAAAATTCTTAAAGAAGTAAAATTATCAGTTTTAAGAGGTAATATGTCAGAAATAAAAAATATTTACGGTCTAAATAGCTTAACTAAAGGGGTAGACTCTACAGATAATCCTCTAAATGGTGGAAAAGAAATATCTATAAGTTTAGCAAAGCAATTAAATTGCATAGTGGCAATAACAGGTTCCGTAGATATTATCTCTGATGGCAAAAAAGTTTTTTATATTAAAAACGGGCATGAAATATTATCAAAAATAACTGGTACTGGATGTATGAGTTCGTCTTTAATAGGACTTTGTTGTGGGACTGGGAAAAGTCCTTTGTATGGAGCTATCTCAGGAATAATGATAATGGGTATTGCTGGGGAAAAAGCAAATAAACGTTTAAAAAACTTTGAAGGCTTAGGAAGCTTTAAAGTTTACTTACTAGATGCTGTAAGTACATTTTCAAAAAATGATATTAAAGAAAGGGGAAATCTCTGTGAAATCCTATGAAAATATTAACTATAAACTTTATTTAGTAACTGATAGAGATGTTTTAAATGGGAGAGATTTTTTAAAAAGCTTAGAACAAGGAATATTAGGTGGAGTATCTGTTGTTCAACTTAGAGAAAAAAATACTAACTCACTCGAATTTTATAATCTTGCAATTGAAGTAAAAAAATTAACTGAAAAATATAATATTCCTTTAATCATTAATGATAGAGTAGATATTGCATTAGCAGTAGATGCTGATGGTGTTCACGTTGGACAAACCGATTTACCAGCTAATATTGTAAGAAAAATTATAGGTAAAAATAAGATTTTAGGTGTATCTACTGCCAACCTAGAAGAAGCCAAAAAAGCTGTAGATGATGGAGCTGATTATATTGGAGTAGGCGCTTTATTTCCAACAGTTACCAAAACAAATACTCGAAAGGTAACTTTAGATCAACTTAAGTATATTAAAGAAAATACTAATATTCCTATTGTTGGAATAGGTGGAATTAATGAAATTAATGTGAGATCTATAATAGAAACTGGTGTAGATGGGGCAGCCATAGCTTCTGCCATATTATCAAAGACAAATATAAAAGAAACGGCTGAAAGTTTATATAATGAGATTCAGTTAAGTTTTAAAAACAGAAGATAAATACTAAGATAAAGGGACTAATTAGTCCCTTTATTTTTTCCTAAAACTTTCGTCCTCCTCCACCATGAGTATTTCCACTAGAAGAAGTATGAGTTGTACTTCTTCCGCTGGAAGAATTGGAATTATCAGTAGGTTTTGGAATGATTCTATGTGTTACAAAAGTATCTATTAGTTTATCTTCATTCAAAGTTAAATTTACAAAACTATTCTTTTTATAGGCAAAAGAATTCCCTTTTCTTCGAGTTTTATTTCTTGATTTTGTCTTATATGTTGATTTTATGGTAAAGTAAAATATGCTGCTAATCAATAGCCCTCCCATTATACTATCTCCTATTAAATCAGTAAATATTAATTTCTTTTTAGGTTCTTCAGGTTTATTATATTGATTTGATGGGATTCCAGACTCAAGATAACCCTTAGTCCCTTTTAAAAATCCCATGGCAGCCCCATAGTAATCTCCATCACCTAAACCACTGTCAAATACATTATCTAGTATTTTTTCAATTCTTTTATCTGTTAAATATCTAATACCTATGCCAGAAGTAGATATATAAGCCTCCCTATTATCCATATCTATTAAAAATAATATTCCATCATGGTTGTCTCCTACTCCAAATCCTCCATAATCAAAAAAGTCATCTGCATATTCCCTAGATGTTTTCCCTTCAGTATCATTAGTGGTTACAATAACTATATCCATATTATAAGCATTAAATAAACTATTTGCCTCAGTTTCTAATTTAATTCTCTCATCTTCGCTAAATAGCACAGCGTCATCAAATACTAATGATTTTTCAGCCGATACAGTAACTGGATTAAAAATAAATATGGTTAATATTAAAGATAATATTAAACTCATTAATCTTTTAGCTATATTAGCCACATCAATATCCCTCCTATTAGACTAGCAATAACAGTTGCTATAAAAACTATTATACAGACATTAAATGCCTTTTTCTTACTAAATGGAAGTTCTCCAAAAGCTTTACCTGTCTGACCATTTACCGCATATACATAGGTCTTTCCCTCGTAAAGATAGGTCAATATCCACATAGGCAAAAGGGTATAGTTCCAATTTTTATAGTTTATCTTAGAATTATTTCTGACAACATTTACTCCATTAAATCCAGATATAGTTTCATTTATCAAAGATTTTGAATATTTATTAACTCTATCCTCTACTTTAGGACTAATATCTTCTTTTGGTATATCGTATTGCTCTGCAAAAAAACCCGAAAGATATGGCATAGAAAAATCTATAGCCTCATCTTCATTATATGGAGCTATTCCATCTAAGAGGTTATCATCTATTTTAGCAAATGCCAATTCGCCTACATTCCTTATATCTATCTGACCCTTTCTCACAATTTGATATTTCTTGGTTTCCGTAAATTCCATATCTCTGCTTCTCCATATTCTAATAGTTCTTCCTTCTCCCATATAATCTATATCAACTTCACAGTCAGCCCACCAATATGGCAAATATATTCCTGTTATCTTTTCCAATTGTGAATCACTATAAAAATCATTAGGAACAAATTTCTTGTTCCCAGCCCAATATAAAAACATCTTTTTCGCCTTATTTTTATCAACAGAAAATGGTATCAATTTATTTGGCTGAAAGTCACCTGTTAGCCTATCTGATATTATAACTGGATTATGACAATAATAACAAAATGTAGCAGTAGTAGTATCATCAGTGACTACTTTTGCACCACAACTATTACACTCATAGGATAATAGTTTGTCATTTTCCTTGTGGCTGTCATATGTTTCTTCATTTTCACTTTTATCTGTTTCTTTATATATATCTTCAATTTCTTCTTCAGTATATTCACTTAAACAAAAGTCACATTTAAATTTTTGCAATGCAGGTTTAAAATGTATGCCTGCACCACAACTTGGACATTTATAACTATAAGTCGCCATAGTCCACCTCTTTTCAAATTGCCGAATATTTAATTTTAATCCTATTAAAACTTATTTCCACACTCTGGACAAAACTTTGGATTTTCTCCTGTTGGCTTATATCCACAGTTGGAACATTGTGCTGGAGTTTCTCTCTTTGTTCCACATTCTGAGCAGAAATTACCTGAATTTTTTGCACCGCAATTTGTACAGAACCAATGACTTTTCGGCATATTTTGGGCTTGATTTTGTTGACTTTGCCCTTGAGCCATTTGATTGTAATTAGATGCCGATGCGGCACCCATAAAACCACCTGCCCCTTGAATTCCTATTCCCATACCCATAAAAGCAGTAGCAGATCCTCCTTCATTTGAACCAGCCGCTTCCAATCCTCTAGCAATAGATCCCTGTACATATCCTTCTCTCACAGCTGGTTCACCTAACATAGCTCCTTTATTTCTCATATTGATTAATTCTTTAGACTCATCATCATAAGAAATACTTGCTATACCTACAGATTGGATTTCCATTCCTCTCATTCTCTTCCAATCATCATCTAGAATATTTGCCATATATTGGCTTAACTCCCTACCTTTTGAAGGAACGTGGGATATACGGATTCCATCAACTGACATTTGATTCATTGCTGACTGTAACGCTTCTAAAAACTCTGATAAATATTGCTCATTAATATCTTCTATATCTACTTTATCCTTATTTCTTGGTATTGCTTCCATATAAAACAGTATTGGATCTGTTATTTTTATAGAATAAGTCCCAAAAGTTCTTAGAAATAACTCTGAATTATAAAAATTATCAAAATAATTTAAAGGATTAGGTGTCCCAAATTTTATTCCCTTTATCTCTTGTAAATTAATATAGTATACTTTTTGAGAAGTAGGTGTAACTCCACCGTATTTTACACGCTGGAAAGATTCTTTTAAAGAATCCTTGAAACTTCCATTAAATAAAGATGGTAAAGAAGAATTATCTACTTTATAATATCCTTCTTCAGCAGTATAATCTACTATTTTCCCTCCATCTACTAGAATCATAAGTTGATTTGAATATACATGAATTATTGATCCATTTGAAACTGTATTTTCTGTTGCTCTTTTATTGGATCCCCTTCTAGAATCTTTTCTAACAGTTATACCAGATGTAAATACAGTGCTGTCACTCATATCATTAGGTTCAATTACTTCTAACCATTGATCTGCAAGTGAGCCTCCAATGGCAGAACTAATTGCTTTTATTAATCCCATTTTCTTTACCTCCTCATAGAATATATTTAGTATTATACTATAGATTTTATACCCTTTGTATAATTTTTCAATTTAATATCCATACATTAATTATAAGATATAGAATATTATGGGATATGAAGACAAAAATATTTTTGAAAAAATCCTTGACAATTAGATTTATAATTCATATAATAGTCTTTAAATAAATATTTAGCTATGATGAGGACTAGTAAATAGAAAGATTCTAAAAGGAAGGAAGATCCACCGACTGAAAGATCTTCTAAGATTATTTCTTTTGAACCCACCCTCTAGGCTGCAAATGATAAAATTTGTCCGTTTCGCCAACGTTATGGGCTTCAAGGGGATTAGGCTTTGTTTTCATTGCTTAATCAATTTGGGTGGTACCGCGAATTACCTTCGTCCCAGTATTGGGATGAAGGTTTTTTTATGACCTAACACAACGAACGTTAAGTGAGTTGATGTAGGTCAAACGCAACGAACGCCAAATTCATGCGAATGATAATGAGCCCTAAAGGACTACTGAATTATATCCTGCGGAGCAAATTAAGGTAGCAAATGAATTTGTGCAGTAAGACTGCGGAAAATGACCTAACACAACGAAGATATCCAGTAAGTAAGTTTTAGTTTAGGCAATAGGAGAATTTATTTAAATTGTCAATTAGTGAAAGGAGAGTTTAAAATGGAAGTTAATAAATTAAAAAATAATAATTTATCTAAAAATATAGTATTAAAAAAAGTTGAACAAGATAAGCATGTCCCTGACGATTTTTATTCGACTACAAATTATAAAACTTTAGTTTATCATAATCATAAATGGATAGAGGTAAAAAAACAAAGAATGGATGCACTTATAGTCATAGATGAAAATGATGCCTCATGTAAAAAATTAAGAGATATTAAAAAGGGTGATATGATAGTTTGCGGGGATTCAGGTGTTAAGATAGTAAATGATAATGAAATAAAAGTGGAAAACTCTTTTAACTTTATGAATAGTTCCATATCTTCAGAAAGAAAAAATAATATTCTTATAAAAGATCTAGCTTCTGAATTATTCTATAATAATAAAAAATTAACCATAGTTGCAGGACCTGTTGTAGTCCATACAGGGGGAGATTATTATCTCTCAGAACTCATTAGACAAAATTATGTTTCCAGTTTATTAGCTGGAAATGCCCTTGCAGTTCATGATATAGAAAAAAATCTATTTGGCACTTCTTTAGGAGTATGTGCAAAATCAGGTAAAGTAGTCAATAATGGCTATAGAAATCATATGAGAGCTATAAATCAAGTTATGAAATACGGCTCTATAAGAGAAACTGTAAAAGCTAAAGCATTACATTCAGGTATAATGTATGAATGTGTAAAAAATCATACTCCTTTTGTCCTGGCAGGGAGTTTAAGGGATGATGGTCCATTGCCAGATACCATAACTGATATGATAGAAGCTCAAGAAGCCTATAATAAGTATCTGCAATCTTCAGATATAGTATTAGTCCTTGGCTCCATGCTTCATGGAATTGCTAGTGGAAATATGCTTCCTGCAAGAATTAAAATGATGTGTGTAGATATTAATTCTGCTGTAGTTACAAAACTATGTGATAGAGGAAGTAGTCAAACTACAGGTATTGTAACAGACGTAGGTTTATTCTTAAATCTATTGGTCTATGAAATTGAAAACTTAAAAAATAACTTAGGCACTAGATTAGCAACCTAGTGCCTGTTAACCCTATAATTAACTATTCATTGCATGATCTTTTTGCAACTAATTCTATTTCCACATCTGCACCAAGGGGTAATCCTAAAACAGATATACATGTTCTAGCTGGATATGGCTCAGAAAAATTCATTTTATATACTTCATTCATTTCAGAGAAATTATTCATATCTGTTAAATATACATTTACCTTTACTACATCATCTGAAGTAAGATTAGCCGCTTCTAATACCTTAAACAAATTAACAAAACATTGTTTAGTTTGCTCTGTTATATTCCCTTTATTTATTGTTTTTGACTCTGAGTTCATTGCAGTTTGTCCTGATAAAAAAACTAATTCTCCAGCATCAACTGCATGTGAATATGGTCCTGAGGCTGATACTCCTTTTGCATTATAAGCTTTTCTTCCCACAATATTCCTCCTTATTTTATATTCTATTATAAGATTATATATTAATTTCCAATTTAATTAAAGCATTCTATCCCTCTATCAATTATTTAAATAGGCTATAGTAACTAGAGTAACTTTATCAAAGAAACATTTATTTTTTCCGCGCTTAACTTATAGATAAATTAGTTCTAGTTAGAAATCGTATTTATAATAAAAGAATCTTATGAATATATAGAACAAAAAAATTCTTGGAAAGCTAAAGAGTATCTTTAGCTTTCCAAGAATTTTACTATAAAACAAGCTATTTTATTTCAAAAAGGGGAAGATGTTCTAAGAATATAATATCTTCTCTATCTGCTGCTTCACCTTCTGCTAATATAGCTGCTTTGGCAGCAACAATACCTCCTACAGAGTCTATAAGCCTTTCCAATGCTTGAATTGAACCTCCAGTACTTATAACATCATCAATAATAGCTACTCTTTTTCCTTTTATATACTCCACATCCTGCTCATCTAAACATAATAATTGCTTCTTTTGTGTAGTGATGGAAATAACTTCATCAACAATTGGTGAACTCATATATGGTTTAATACTTTTCCTCGCTACAATATATCTTTTCATCTTTAATAGTCTTGAGATTTCAAATACTAAGGGAATTCCCTTTGCCTCTGCAGTTACTAATATATCAACTTCAGGTAACTTCTTTACAATTTCAGAAGCTGCTGCACAAACCATTTCAGTATCTCCTAATATTACAAAACTTGCAATACTAAGATTATCACTAATTTGTATAATAGGTAACTCACGTTTTACTCCAGCCACTTCAATAAAATATGTTTTTTTCATTATTTAAACTCCTCCTTATACATTAAATTCCTAATATACTAGCAAATCCTTTAAAAATAATCCCTGCTAACATACCTAAAAACGGATCAGTTATTGCTGTTACAGTCATAGTTATTCCTCCAACAATAGAACCTCCTGGTATGCCTGTTGCAGTTAAAGCAGCTGTAGCATTGACAGGTGCTGTTACAATTGCTCCCAATACAAACAAAAATCCAGCAATTGACTCACTAGGTATATATTTGCCCATTTTAGGAAGTAATCCTGCAAATAAGATAATTGCCATTAAACTCATCATTAAAACGCCTGACATCAAAGGATGTGGTGCACCTCCTGTTGCAGAAATAATAGACTCAACAGGTCCTCCTCCAAACATTGCAGATGCTAAGTCTGCCAAACTGCTTACGATAGATAAATGGTCGATATTTACATTAGTGTTCGCAATACTTCCAGTGATTTTTCCAAAGGCAATATTTGCTCCAATATTTAGACATATCATTGCCAAAGCACCACGAACAACAGAAATATTTATAACAGGCTTTTGAAAAACAATCTTTTCCCTCTCAGTAATATTGATATTAGATTTTTGTTTTAATATCATTGCTATTACACTTGTGATAATCACTGAAATTGCAATTGTATATACTAGATCTTTTGTAATCATATAGGTAATGAAACTAATAGCAATAGATCCAAAACCAACAATCTTATTTTTTCTTGCCATATCAATAGCTACACGTGTCAACATAATACCTACACCTGCCATCATTCCATTTGTAATTGCAGGTCCTATAAAGGTTACAATTCTTTCAAGAAGACCAAATATGCCTATAATAGTCATACCTACTCCACCTAAAATAACCATAGATATTCGTTCTCTCATATCTTTTCCCATTGTTCCTGCTAATGTAATAGTTTCTGCTTGGAATGAAACTGGAGCTACTACACCTAAAACTAAACATCCAACGGCACCAACAATAAATGCAAAAGCTGTAGGAACCGATGCAAATCCAAATGATAATGCCAAAAGTCCTTGAGGTAATCCATTAAGAATAACACTAAGTGCTGCAAGTAAATCTTTTAGTAAATCCATTTATGTCTCTCCTTTACTTTGCCCTCAAACAATGGAATACATGAATACAACAAAGGACTGATTCTTTCCTATAGGAAAGAATTCAGTCCTTTGAAAACGAAAACAAAGGTTAGAAATTATATCCACCTTTGTAGTTTTATCTGTTATCCTGACCCATAGTAGGATAGTTTACGGTTATCCTGTAGAAACTCCCGAACCATATTATCGAGATTATATGAAAGCAAATATTTTATTTTAACGTAATAAATATACCAGATTTTTCGACATTTTGCAACATTTTTATTCTTCATATCAAAACTCCAATCAAATGTTGTTTTTATAGGCAGATGGGTATTATTATATTATCATAGCATTAAAAGGAGGAATATTTTTGAAAGCATTAATTACTTTTAGATATAAAGATGATGAAATGAAAAATCTGGAAAACTTAGGTTTTGAAATAATATTCAAGGATGAAAGAGATATGAACTTTTCCAAGGAAATAAAGGATATAGATTTGATGGTATGCTTTGATCCATTTAATAAAATAGATATTGAACTTTTCCCAAATCTTAAATGGATACAACTTTTAAGTGCAGGTATCAACCAAGTACCAATAGATAAAATTCTAGCTCAAGATATTATTCTTACAAACAACAGAGGTGGATATAGTATACCTATAGCTGAATGGATAATTCTTAAAATATTAGAAATGATTAAAAATAGCAGAGAGTTTTATGATAAACAAAATAAAAAAATATGGAAAATGGATACTTCAATTTTAGAGCTTTTTGGAAAAACTATAGGATTCGTTGGAACCGGCTCTATATCCCAAGAAACAGCTAAAAGACTAGAAGGATTTGGGGTAAAGATACTGGGTATTAATTCTAGTGGAAAGAGTGCAAAGTATTTTCATCAATGTTTTAGTATAGATAAAATAAATGATATAGTTCCTCAATGTGATTTTTTAATAATAGCTGCTCCATATACAGATAATACTCATCATCTAATAGATGAAAATATATTTTCAAGTATGAAAAATGGAACTTATTTAATAAATATTGCTCGTGGAAGCATCATAGATGAAAGCGCCCTTATTAATAATTTAAAATCTGGTAAAATCAAAAAAGCTGCCCTTGATGTTTTTGAAGTAGAGCCTTTATCAGAAGATAGTCCTTTATGGGAAATGGATAATGTAATTATATCTCCTCATAACTCTTGGGCTTCAGAAATGTACAGTAGAAGAAGATACGAGATAGCCTATGAAAATATGAAAAGATATATAAATAAGGAAGAACTTATTAATGTGGTTAATTTAAAAATGGGATATTAATTAATGTAAGTGAAATCTGTGTCTAAAGAAGATAAAGACACAGATTTCACAATACTACTTTTAATATCTTTTAGCACTATAACTATTATAAAGTACGTCTCAAAAACTCTCTTGTACGTTCCGCAAGGGGATTATTTAAAATCTGCTCTGGACTTCCCTCTTCTGCAATAACTCCTTTATCCATAAATACTACACGATCAGCTACTTCCTTTGCAAATCCCATTTCATGAGTCACTACTAACATGGTAAGTCCTGTTTCAGCAAGTTCCTTCATAACTTTAAGCACTTCTCCTACCATCTCTGGATCAAGAGCAGATGTAGGCTCATCAAATAGCATAACATCAGGCTCCATAGAAAGTGCCCTAGCAATAGCTACACGTTGTTTTTGACCTCCTGATAATTGTTTTGGCTTTGCATTAATATATTGATCCATTCCAACTACTTGTAAATATTTCATAGCTACCTTTTCTGCCTCTTCTTTAGAGCGTTTTAACACTTTCATTTGCCCCACAATACAGTTGTTTAAAGCATTATGATTATTAAACAAGTTAAATTGTTGAAACACCATTCCTAGCTTTGTACGATATTCGTAAATATCATGCTTATCATCTAAGATATTTTCTCCTTTATAAAGGATTTTACCACCACTTGGTTTCTCTAGAAGGTTTACACAACGAAGAAGGGTTGATTTTCCTGAACCAGATGAACCAATAATACAAACTACTTCTCCTTTGGTTACTGAAAAATTAATATCTTTTAACACTTGATGATTTCCAAAGGATTTACTTAAATGTTGAATATCAATAACCTTTTCCATATTTGCCTTCCCTCTCTAATATTGATTAGCATTGCACTCTTTTGTCCTACCAATCATAGCTTTTTTTACTTGTATTTCATTAGCATACTTAACATAATTCTCAGGACCATCTAATCTTCTTTCAATATAACGTAAAATCCTTGTTATAGTAAATGTCATTATAAAATAAAGAACACATGCTATAAAAAATGATTCATAATATTTAAAGTTATTTCCAGCCACGGATTTTGTTTGAAAATATAATTCAGTTACAGAAATTACATTAAGAACTGAAGTATCTTTTATATTAATTACAAATTCATTTCCCATTGCTGGTAAAATATTACGTATTGCTTGTGGTAATATGACATTGACCATAGTTTGAATATGGTTCATACCTATAGCTTGAGCAGCTTCAAATTGTCCTTTATCTATGGAAACAATGCCCCCTCTAATGATTTCTGACATATAGGCTCCCGTATTAATAGATACTATAAATATAGCTGCAAAAATTCGATTCATATCTACACCAAATGCGGCAGCAGATCCATAATAAATTACCATAGCTTGTACAATCATAGGTGTCCCACGAAATATCTCTATATAAATCGAAAAAATAGTATTTACAAATTTAAGAATAACTTTCTTTGCTCCATTTTCAGGAATAGGAATTGTGCGTACAACCCCTATTAATAAACCAATAATAAAACCCACTACGGTACCGATCATGGAAATCAAAAGTGTCATACCAGCTCCACGGAGAAACATTGGTCCATTAGTTGAAGCAATTTTTAATATCGACTCAAAATTCATCTTTCTCCTCCTTTTACTCAGCTGATGGTTGATTTTTAATAACAGTATCCATAATAGCTGTTTGTTCTTCTTCTGTAATACCTTTTAATATTTTATTGATCTTTTCAGTTAAATCACTGCCTTTTGCTACACCTACAGCTATAGCTGTATCATCATCTGATGTATTAAATCCATCTTTAAACTCTATCATTTTAAAGTTTTGATTGGCAGTTTCAGCACTAATACCTTCTGGTCGCTCAGAAACATATCCATCAATTATCCCAGATTCAAGAGCAACTCTAATTGCTGTAAAATTATCCATAGCTGTCTGCTTGTCTACATCTTTAATCTGATCAATCACTGAGTAATGGAATGTATTTAATTGACCAGTTATCTTAGCTCCTTTAAAATCTTGGATAGAAGTAGCATTTTCATATTTTCCACCTTTTTTAACAACCATGACTAAATTGGATTTATAATAGTTATCCGTAAAATCAATAGCTTCCTTACGTTCATCTGTTGGTGACATACCTGCAATGATTGCATCTATCTTACCAGAAGTCAATGCTGGTACAAGACCATCCCATTCAGTTTTAATTATAACTAATTCTTTTCCTAAGCCTTCTGCAATTTTCTTAGCGATTTCTACATCATATCCACCTGCAAATTCTTTAGCACCATCTATCTTAACACCACCATTGGAGTCATCCATTTGAGTCCAATTAAATGGTGCATATCCAGCTTCAAGACCTACCTTAAAAGTTCCATCTTCATTTGCTATTGCTTTTGAATCTTTTATTTTACTACTTGTCCCACATCCTGTTAAAATCGTTACTGTTAATAAAAAAATAATCATTAATACTGATAGTTTTGTTCTCATGACTAGTTTTTCCTCCTGTTGTCTTCATTTTAATTAGTATTTTATCTTAAAGTCAAACTTGCCACTTGTACGAGTTATGCTATTTTTGATAACAAAAAGACCTGAGATAGACTCAGGCCCTAATAGACATAGTAATACCTAATTCCCCTCCTTTTCCCAAAATGAGATAGCACAACTCAATAAACTGGGAAAGTTTATTGAGACAGTCCTACAGCTCTTAACCGCAGACCCAGCAAGCAATACTGAGAATATTACAAGCTTCGGCGACATTTCCTTCTCCTTAGTATCATTGTTTTCTCATACTCCACTAAAGACTGTTAAATACCGCGCCTCTACCTCACTTGTAAAAGTGAGGCATTATTAAATTGTCTAATATAGCTTACAATATATTTATCTATATGTCAACCCTACTATGAACCTTTTTAAAAATCTACTTTCCAATATTAATAAAAACTCCATCTTATTCACTATAAATGGAGTTTTTTAAAAAACTTTAATTAAATGTATTAATTAAAACAATATATGCATAAACAATGCAGCAAATGGCATTGCAATAATCGTTCTTTCTAAGAATACAATCATCAATTCTTTAAACTTTATTGGCAGTCCAGTATTCATAATTACTACAACAGATTCTGCTAAGAATATTATTTGTACCATTGATACTACTGTTACAAAAAATCTTGTTTTAACATGTAATTGAGCTACCTTATCTGCAATAGTCAATACAGGTATAAACATTTCTGTAATTCCTGTTGGAATAGCAGCTGCTGCAACTTGGGCATCTGGCACCCCTAATATTTTGGTTAATGGTAAAAATGCATAACCTACTATATCAAATACGGGAGTATATTTAGCAACTATCATTCCCAATATACCTATTGAACATAACAATGTAATAACTTTTGGTAATACAGGAAATGAATCTATAACTGATGCAATAATTCTTTTAAGCATACCACCAGAAGTATGAGCTCTTACTACAGCTCTATTTACACCTGCTTTAAACATTGATGGACCAAATTTTAATGAAGCTTCCTTCCTCTCCTCATTTGTTTGTAATTTTCCATTTGCAAATACATCTTGCTTTCTGCTTATTGGCGGAATTCTGCTGATAATTGCAGCCAATACAAAAGCTAAAAAGAATGATACAAAATATGTTATTATAAAGTACTCTCCTATACCTGCTGTTTGCATAACTAATAGTGCATACCCTACGGATACTGCACTAAAACAAGTAGCTACTATAGACGATTCTTTTTCAGTATAAATATTTCCCTTATACATTCTACTTGTAATGATAATACCCATAGTTGTTGAACCTACAAAGGAAGCACATGCATCAACTGCTGATTTACCAGGAGTTTTAAATAAAGGTCTCATTAAAGGCTCTAAAATAACTCCAAAAAAGTCTATGCAACCATAATCTGTTAAAAATGGTATAAAAAATGCCCCCACTGGAATAATAAATGCTACTCCTATAACTACTCCAGGTATTACCATCTCTCCCGTTGAGGGACCAACTATCATTTCTGGAGCAGCATAAACACCAATTTTATTAAGAAAATAAAACAGTATAAATATTCCACCTGCTAAATATAAAAATGGATGTATAACTGAATCTGCTTCAAAATATTTATAAAGTTTACTATCTTTCTTTGAAAAGAATTTTCCAATAACACTTGAAATACCAGTACTCATTAATACTACTGTACATATAAGCAAAGCTCCTACATCTTGCCCATTAATAACTATTAAAGAACTAACAATATCTATAGCCTTCTGATAAATAAACCCAAAAGGAATTCCTCCATTAATGGGTATAAAAAATACAAATATAGCTATTGCAGTAATTATAAATGATTTTATAAATCCTTTAATCCAATCTGATTTATTAAGTTCAATTGAGTCTAAAACTTTGGGATCATTTAAATCTAATTTACTTAAATCATAATCTTTATTTTCACTTAAGTTTATTTTTTCCAAGTTGGCACCTTCTTCTTTCTGTCATATAAGCTTATATCAATAATCATCTTCTTTGCATTTCAATGTATTATTCTTTTCATTATAAGACTGTCCATTCAATTACTTGATATGGACAGTCTCATGACAAATTAAAACATTAAATGTGTTTCTAGTATTTGTTCTTGCTTTAATCCCTGTAATCCCAAATAATGAGTTAAATTATTTAATAAATATTCTAACTTAACGGGTCCTACAAGTTCTGATCCTGTTACTGCTACACCGTATTTTTGAGCTTCAAGCTTAACTAATTCAAAGGCTCTGTAAAGTGGGGTATTTGCACAGTCAAACATATTGATAGATACAACTACTCCTTCTCTTTCCGGGAACTTTATTCCTACTGCTCTAGTTGTTGAGAATCCACCACTTGGTCCTCTTACTGCCTTAGCTATTTGTTTAGCTATACTTACGTCTTCAGTTGCTAAAAATACATTATAAGCTGTTAATCCTTCTTTATCTGCTGATACAATAGTCGCACCATATTGTGGACTTAACTTGCCATCTACTGATAAGTCAGGTTTTCTAGACTCATAATCAGGGTTATTGCTATCTTCTAATAAAGCTTTTAAGCCTTCATATTGTCCTTTTCTGATAAATGAAATGCTCTTCTTATCTTCCGTTCTAGCATTTTCCCCTGAAAAGAAGATAGGAACTTGATGTTTTTCAAATAACTCTTTACCTATTTCTTCAGCTAATTCTTTACATTCTTCTAAGCTTATATTAGCTAATGGAAATAGTGGAATAGTATCTTGTCCACCAATTCTTGGATGTGTTCCTTGTTGTTCTCTCATATCAATTAATTCATATGATTTTGCTGCCATTTCTAATAATGCTTCTTTAAGTGGTGCTGGTTCACCTATTATTGTTAAAACAGTTCTATTAAAATCATGTTCTGGTTCACAAGTAACAAGCTTTACTCCTTCTCTATTTTTAATAGTACCAGAAATTGCATCAATTACTTCTTGTCTTCTACCGTCACTAAAGTTAGGTACAGCAAGTATATATTTCTTTTCCATATTATTCTCTCCTCACTAAATTAATATTAAAAACCAAATTATCCATTAAGTCTTTCATACACGATTGCTAATGACTTTTCTTTTAAATCCTTAGCAGAACTTAGTAGCCTTGAAACCTTTTGAGAAATAACTTGTTTGTATTCTTCATCTTTTATACTTCCTAAATTAATTGTTACATTTAGCAATGCACCTTCTAATCCTGAATAAGCAAGTAATACACCTACTCCAATATCAGTTACTGCATTTACGTTTCCATACTTTGCAAATACATCTTGTAATTCTAAAACTCTGTGACATTTTTCAGCACATTTTAAAGGAACCTCTAAAGCAACTTTATATCCCTCTTGAATTGCTTGGGATCTAGATCTCTTCTCTTCATCAGTATCCTTTGGCATTTTAAAAGCTTCCATTACCTTGTCAAAAGCATTGGTATCTTTATCTACATCATTTGCTAGGTCTTCAAATAATTGTTCTAACTCTTTAGCATTAGACTCCATTTTAGTCCTTACATCTTCTGACAACTCTGAATAATTTTTCTTAGAAAATGTTAATCCTCCTACCATGCTTGTTAAAGCTGAACTTAATGTTCCAACATAAGCAGATACACTTCCACCACCTGGTGTAGGATCACTACTTTTGGTATCTAATGCATATTGTTTTAAGCTTTTGTCTATAAACAATTTTGACACCTCCATATATATAATATATAATGTAGCTTAATAATATTTTTCAGGGGTATAATTTACTTTATATTCTTCTACTTAATCATAAATTCAAGAAAAATATTAGTAACTACATCTTATATAATAAGCAAATAACATGCCAAAAAACAAAGCTTACTTATAACTTCTAAAAAGATAGTTAAAAGTAAGCTTTGTTCTTCACTAAACAACCTTAATTCACGAGAAATTATCAATTTAAAACAATAAATCTTTTTAAGTTCTCTATATCAAATTTTTAATAATAAATGATAGTAATGAATTATATTTTATTATATATGATGCTAAATAGGTTGAAAGATGATTTTTTTCCTCTTTGATAAATTAAATACATTATTAAAACTTCTCTAATATAGGTCGAAACTATTTGAAACTATTTGAAGATTTTTTTCCTCTTATTTAGGATTTTTTTCTTTTTTGAAACTTAAGATCAATTCCCAATTTTTTTGCCTTTTTTCTTAATGTGCTAGCCTCTAAACCCGTCTTTTCACTTAGTTCATGTATGTCACTTACCCTACAAACATAATCCTCAAGTAAAATTTTTTCATATTCATATACATTTTCTTTAAATAACATATTCTCATCTACTTCCATTGACCTTACTTTTCCAATATCACCATCTAAAATATCTTCTTCAGTAATTATTTCAAATTCTGATGTTACAACTAGTCTTTCAACCTCATTTTGCAATTCTCTTACATTTCCTGGCCAATCATAATTAATCAATAATTTCATAGCACCTGAAGAAATAACTTTTTCATAATTATAATGTTCATTGAGCTTTTTAAGAAAAAAGTTAGTCAAAGGTACAATATCCATCTTTCTTTCCCTAAGTGACGGAATCCTTATAGGTATGACTTTTAGTCTATAGTATAAATCCTCAC
The DNA here is from genome assembly GCF_032104385.1 of Tissierella sp. Taxonomy (GTDB): domain Bacteria; phylum Bacillota; class Clostridia; order Tissierellales; family Tissierellaceae; genus Tissierella. The sequence goes on along the minus strand of NZ_DAMCHJ010000008.1, from coordinate 2,056 downwards.
GAAAAGTTCCTTCTTCTACCATGGCATATAAGTCTCTATTAGTTGCAGCTATAATTCTTGTATCAATAGATATGTTTTTTGTTCCGCCTACCTTTTGAAACACCTTATCTTGAATTACATTTAAAAGTTTTACTTGTAAATTTAGGGGCAACTCACCAATTTCATCTAAGAATAAAGTTCCCTTATTGGCTAGTTGAATTAATCCTACCTTTCCATCTTTTCTAGCACCGGTAAATGCTCCTTCTTCATATCCAAATAATTCTGATTCTATTAGACCTTCAGGTAAAGAGGAACAATCAACCTTGATAAATGGTCCATCTTTTCTATTACTATTTTCATGTATGTATTTGCTAAAAAGTCCCTTACCAACACCTGACTCTCCCTCAATCAATACAGTAGAATCCACATTTGCAATTCTAAGTGCTAAAGTCTTTATCCCTTCTATCTTCTCACTTTTAGTTATAATAGAATCCTTTTTTCCATCCTTTGCATTAAGTATGTTCAACTCTTTTTGTATTCTCATATTTACATTTTTCAATTCATTAAACTGAGTTTTCAAATTTTCAAAACTAGTCATATCCATAACACTTACAACAATATTTATTAATTGTTCATTTTCATAAATAGGTACAGCTGTTGAAAAAATATGTCTTCCATTTACCTTCTGTGTTTTTGCAACTGTTTCCCCTTTTAATATAGCTTCCAAGGCAACGGATTCAGAATAGACTCCATCATAAACAAGCTTATTCATATCCTTTCCTACAATCCACTCTTCTGAAATTCCCTCTATTTCTTCGCAAGCTTTATTATATAAAATTGTTATTCCATCAACATCCATTATATGAACACCAATATCTAATGAATCAAAAATGTCTTTAATCTTTTCTAAACTTAAACATATACTAACTTTGTTTTTATCTGGACACTCTTCCATATTAGCACCTCTTTTTATACAAGTTAATTATTTCTTATATATAATGTCAAATAATATTATATCATATTTATTATCCTATGTTTAATTATGGATTTTCTTTATATGTCTTAATAAAAAACAGTACTAATTACTTTTAAAATAATTAGTACTGTTATTATATTTAGTATTCCTAAATATATTGAGCCATATAAGTTTATCTATTTAATCTCTATCCCATCTCCTTTACATATGTTCTCAGAAATAATCGCTATACCTTTTACAACTGAACCTTCCTCTACTTCTGATGCCATTGAAGGATTAGAAGGATATTTCTCTCCATCAAATCCTAATTTAGCGTAGAAAGATTCTACTCCTCCCCCTGATACATTCATTATAATATTATTCCACCCATTTGTCTTTTCTTCACTTATTATAATAGGATTTTGTACTAATGTAAAATTAGATATTATCTTGTGACTTTCTTTATCAATTATTAAAGCTGTAGAACCACCTGAACCTGATACACTTTTTCCTATTAAATAAACAAATATCTCTTCTTTTTCATCCCCATTAAGGTCTATATAGTTATAAAAATATTCCAATTCCTCATCTTCTTTTTTATCGTATTGCAGATAATCTATTATAATTTTTTCTAATTCTTCGCTTTTTTCCGTTTCAGAAGGTTTATATTCAATTCCCGAAAAATCTATTTTATCAGATTCAATCTTTATTATATTATTTTCTTTACCATTATCCATTCCAACAGTTTTTGCAATAGCTGGATTATTATCTAATTTAATGTCTTTCACCTCTTCTTTTTGACAACCTACATTTATAGCTAAAGCCACTACTAAAGTACCACATAATATCAATCTCTTATTCACTTATATCGCTCCCTCTTAAATTATATTTGGTATTTATAGGAAAAGTATAACATATAAGGAATACCAATTTAGTTAAAAAACATTTACAAATTAATGTCAATTTGATTAAAATATCAAATATAAAAATCCTCTAATAGTACTATTAGAAGATTTTTTATTAGGTTAAATCATCAAATTTATTTGTAATATGCTCTTTTTATACTAATATAATGGATATTTATCACATAATTTAGATACTCTAGCTCTTATTTCATCTCTA
>NZ_DAMCHJ010000007.1:22467-148408 GCF_032104385.1 Tissierella sp. | reverse complement strand
TTCTACATTCTGTAGTATTGATTTTATTTTACATCATGTAGAGTATAGAGTCAAGAAAGATTAATACTTTTTCAACCATATTTTTACTAACTTTTTAGGATAGAGATTTAAACCCATTGAATTATCCATATGGCTTTATTGCTATTTTTTATGATTATAGATAAAAATTTAGAGAGGATTTTATCTATGTATATCCTCTCTAAAGGTGTTGTTTATCTTGTCTAGTAACATTTAATGTTTTTTAGAACTTTTGAGATTTATTCATGTCATTACTTTGACACAAAGGGTTATACTTGGTAGTTAGTTATTTGCTGATTTGGGAAAAATAAGATATTAATATTATTCATAGTAAGACGTTTAATAAAAATTATGTTCATCATGAGTCTACAAGGATATCACCCTTATACGTATCAAATAATCTAATATCTATTAGGGGTGAATCGAGGAGCTGGAGGTTGATTCTAACCCCTTTGACTTTTTCAGATATTAAATTCCTTTGTAAAACCAATTATTTTTGTAAGATTATCATCAATCACTACTCCAGATTTTTCAGCTATTCCCTCTATTCTATGCCCTAAGATTTTAGAAAGACTTAGCAATCTAACATTCTTTCCATCAGTGTAATGCGGGCAAATAGAGTATTCCACTAATCCTATTCCATTAGTATCCTTTGTACCAATGATATCTTCGTCATTGGTAGTTCTAATATCTTTCCCAAGCACTACCGCTCCTGCACTATTTCCCACAATAATAAGCTTTTCTCTTTGTTGCTTTAGGAAATCGCCAAACCCAGATTTACGAATAATATCCATGAGTTTATATGTATTACCACCTGCAATATATATAACTCTTGCCTGTCTCACTTTTTCCCAATCTCCATACAAATCTACATATTGAATATTTACAAGACCATATTCGCTCATATTTTGCTTGAAAAAGCTATAATACTCTTCCTGCGACCTAGTCGTTGCAGAAGGAACAAACACTACAAGTTCATCCTTTTTAATTTTCGAAATCCATTCCTTATCAATTTCCTTTGAATCTGGATAATATGAACCGCCATTTAAAATTATAATTTGATATTCCTCCCTATTTTATCAAATTCTTATTACACATAATACTACGAATGCGTCTTATTATATATTGATTATACTTATTTCTTAATCCTTTGCCATAAGCTTACAAAAAACAGTCTAATTTGTTCACCTATATAACTTGATATTATTATATAAACTCTTATAGTTACCATAAATATGATTAAAAACATCAAAATTCCTGGAATAAATGGAATTTCTATAATAATTATCCCCCTCCCTAACAATAAGCAAATTTAGTCCTTGCTTCTCATAATTCTACTGTTACATCACCAAGTATACTATAAATCTCTACGGTGGTATAATTATACAGTAATAATATTTATCAGCTATCTTTTTATGAGTTTCAAGTAATATTTCCTTACTATTGCATTCTAAAATCTCTGTATATATTCCTTCCCCATGAGGCTTTAAATCAATGATTTTCAAAATTATTCCCCTACTACAATTAATATTAAAGGTCTGTTTTTTCTGACAATATAATTATCTCACTTAATTTATATTATCTATATGCAGCATATTAATAATCGTAACTCCACCATATAAATTCAACTTTTTAGGAAATTACTTAAAATATCTTAGGATAGGACTTCAAACTCATTGATATCTTTACACCTTATGCTCGTGTCATTATTATAACACGCTCCCCACAAGCTGGGTTGAATGGAAAATAAGGTTTTCTGTAGGTTTTGTTACTATTTCTCATAATTTTAGATAAAAATTTAGAGAGGGTTCCTTTTGATTAATCCTCTTTGATTTCAATGAAATAAGGTATTGTTTGTTCAGAAAGCGGAATGTCATCTAAATTATACTCATTTAAATGTTTAATAAATCCATCTTTCTTTGTTTTAATATATACTCTATCACCTTCCGCTCTATATTCTTCGATAAATTTAAGATTTATATCAATAAACATATTACTCAACTTTATCTGCTAATTCATAAGTTTTTCTTCTGGAATTTCATTAATAATCGCATATCCATTTGGCATATCGTTCTCATTAAAATCAAGTTCTTCCATTCTCTTTCTTTGCCTTCCATTTCTACAATTTCAACTTGATAAAAATACAAAGTATTATCTTCTATAGCTATATATCCTGTTAGAACTTCTATTTTATTTTCAGGATTTTCTACTTCAGTTTTAGTACATCTTATAACTGAAAACAATGACAATCAATAATTAGTAAAATAATTATTTTTTCATAAAACCACCTCTCGTATTAGAATTGAAATGATTGCACGTAATTCTACTGCTTTATATATTCTAAAGAATTATCTAAAACATTATATTTTACAATTACATTTTCAATTATTTCCATATAATCATAAGCAAGAGCTGCCTCAAACTCTACTGTATTATTGTCAATCCATTTTAAATTCCCGCCCCAGCTATATCGCCCGTCTGGATAGGTATTGTTGTAATCTTTATTATCCATCGCAACTTTTTCTACGGCTAACTTCATAATTTCAGGACTGATCTTTCCATTATTTAAGTCAATAATATTAAGCGAACTACTTCTTCTGCTAGATGTTTGTACTGCTATTTTATCATTGGATGGAGAAACTTTAATGGTTTCAGTCGTATCAATATACGTTTGTGGATCTGCAAAAGAATAAAGCTTTGATAACTTATCATTCCTAATTATCCATAACTCATTATAACTTCCGTAGTCAGAGTAATTATTAAAAAGCGCAAAAACTTTAATGCCTCCAGTACCATTAACAATATAAGGACTATCAAATTCCTTACTTAACACGCTTATTGCAAATTCTGCACCATGTTTAAGTGTTTTATTGGTACTGCTCAAAAATGGTGTAATTTTAGATATTGCATGAATTCTTATATCGTCTTGATTATAATATTCAACGAGCCTATTTATACAGTAATACTGACTATACACATTCGTTGATTCTAATCCTTTAAACAATACCTCCACACCATACTTTTCAATGAAATAATTGGCCTTCTCCATGATATCGTTATCCATATATCTCCAATATATTTCAAGCCCTGTATAGTTTTCTGGTATTCTCATTAAAGTGTCCCAGAACTTATCAATTTCAGTGTCATATATTTTAACTTGTTTAGAGTCAGCATCCCACTCAACAATTTTATTAAATGACTCTGCGATTCCCCGAATTGGCATATATGTCGTGCCATTGTAACTAAACGGTTCTACATTATGACCATTAGCATCTTTAACTTCTATTTCTTTACCATTTAAAAGTATTTTTATGTTGTCATAATATACAGTTATATTTGTGCCTGTCACAGCAGCAAAAACAATACTCGTTGATATCATGATTGTTAAAGTAAAAATGATTCCTGATAAAAATCCCTTCCATTGCTTAAACATTTGTGTTTCCTCCTTTCATTCGAACCACCACTATCTACCAAAAATAATTGATTTTAAAACTGCTTTTATTAAAATTATGATTAATATCCTATCTATATAATATCATATAAATTAGTAAATTCATCATTTCCTACTCTCCTGTAATAATATTGTAAACTATTGAAATATCAAAAAAAGAATGATCAAATTATTAGCCATTCAAATGAATATAAAATTGTTAATATACCATTCTATATAATCTATTAATTCTCTCTTAAAATGTTCAATATCTTGAAATACTTGAAGATATAGCAATTCCGACTTTAATAGTCCAAAGAAATTCTCCATAATTGTACTGTCTAGACAATTTCCTTTTCTAGACATACTCTGTCTTACACCTTGTTCTTTTAGACGATGTTGATATTGCCTGCAGACCGAACCTGAACAAGTAGAGTGCTTATCAATTCTGACTATCAAATTCAGTCCACAGTTTTTATTTTTTAGCTGTTTACCATAACGTGGCATATTATATTCTAGAATATTTTAATAATTAAAATCCTTATTTCTTGACTACCGGTAACCATTCAGAATAAATTCGTTCCCAAGTTTCTTATAAAGTTTATGGAACAATTTTAAGTTCTGTTAATTATAAGATCTAGTCTATTCATTTAACATTATCCATTCCTCAAGAAGATTATCTAAGTGACTTTCCAATTCAACTTTTTCATTGTATAAATTATTCAATTCACTATAATCTGTAGCACTTATATTTATTTCTAATTCTTTATTTGCAATTAATTTTTCATATCTTTCTATTTCTTCTTCTATTTCTTTAATTTTTTTAGTATTTGATTTATTCGTTTTCATCTTTCCATTACTCTTCTTATTGTCAACTACTTTGTTATTTTTAGCTTTATTTATTTTATCAAATTCCCGATTCTTTTTCTCAGATAATTTCTTTTCCCTAAAGTAATCATAGTTTCCTAGGTAAGATATTAGTTTACCATGAGAAAGTTCTACTACCTTATTTGCAATTCTATTAATAAAATATCTATCATGGGATATAAAAATTATAGTTCCTTCAAACTGTAATAAAGTTTCTTCCAGCATCTCACGGCTCATGATATCTAAATGATTTGTTGGTTCATCTAATATTAGCGTATTTACATCCTTATACATTAATTGACAAAGTCTAAGCCTAGCTCTTTCACCGCCAGAAAGATACTTAACCTTTTTAAATATATCTTCACCATAAAATAAAAACTTTGATAAGATGCTTCTTGCATCTCCTTCAGAACATATATATTCCTCTCTAAAGATATCTAAGATAGTCCTCTCTTCATTATTAAAGTAAATGTTTTGCTGCAAATATCCTATTTTTACATTTGCCCCCATCTTTATTTCCCCTCTGTCTGCAAGAGTCTCACCTAATATTATTCTTATCAAAGTAGTCTTACCACTTCCATTTTGTCCAATCATAGCAACTCTCTCTCCATACTTAACAGAATAATTTATATTTTTAAACAAAATCTTATTTCCTATTTTCTTATATAATTCCTCAACTATAATAACGTCTTGACCTGATCTATTTTGAATAGAAAAATCTAATTTCATTGTATCATTATCTATTATAGGTCTATCAACCTTTTCCATCTTCTCTAGTCGCTTTTCCATACTAAAAGCTCTTTTAAACATCTTTTCATTATCTCCCCTATTTGCCCAATCTTTCAATCTTTTTATGGACTCCTCCATTGATTTAATTTTCTTTTGCTGGTTTTCATAACGTTTTAACTCTTCCAAATATACTTTTTCTTTTTCTCGTACATAGGATGAATAGCTCCCAATGAAAACATTTGCTTTTCCTCTTTCTATTTCAATTATCTTATTTACAACATTATCTAAAAAATATCTATCATGAGATATAATTATAAAAGTTCCTTTATACTCTAATAAAAATGACTCTAGCCACTCAATAGAATCCATGTCAAGATGATTAGTAGGCTCATCTAGAAGCAAAATATCCGGCTCTTCTAATAAAATTTTACCTAGAAGAACAGTAGTCTTTTCTCCTCCACTTAAATCTTTAAACTTGGCATTCAAAATTTTTTCATTTAATCCTAGCCCATTACATACTTTGCTTAATTTTTCTTCAATTTCATATCCTCCTTTACTTTCAAATAGATTTTGAAGCTCTCCATATTTTTCGATTATAGATTCTAATTTATTTCCTCCAACATTACTCATTTTTTCTTCTAATTCCCGAAGATTCGATAGTATTTTAAATTCATTATGAAATGCTATCTTTAAAACATCTATCACTCTAAATTCATCTTGATAATTTGTAATTTGCTCTAGATAACCTATTTGACTTCCTTTACTAACGCTAATCAAGCCCTTGTCGTAATTCTCCATACCTGCTATGACTTTAAATAAAGTGGTTTTTCCTGTTCCATTTCTTCCAACTATACCAACTTTTTCTCCTTTTAACACTTGAAACGTTATATCTTTTAGTACTTGATCTGCCCCATAATACTTTTCAACATTGTTTAAGGATATTTCTATCATCTTTCCATTCTCCTTTCAAAAAATAAACCTAGGTAAGAAAAGTTTACCTAGGTTTATTTGGTCAAAGATATTTATATAAGCATTTAAAATACAAGTTATATAACAAAATGTATTTATACATAAAAAAACCTAGGCAAGTAATAATTTACCTAGGTTCATTGGTTTATCAATGTAATTTAATTAATGGTAAAATAAACACTTTCCTTTAGTTAACATAATATTAATTTTAGACATACCTATCCCTTGGTTCATAATATTTCTAAATCCTGTTATTATAATATTGGATAGCATCTCTAAAACACTGTTAACTAAAGTTTCCATACTCATTTTCACCACCTTATAAATATTAGTTACATATTATCATAAATGGTCTATTTCTTCAACATATTATTTTTTGTTTGCATCTACAATTAGCCTCATAGGTCTACGAAGCTCTTCTTCCATCCCCTCAACAATATTTTCTCTTTCCTTCAAAGAAATAATTATCCACTGGAAAATGTAGTATCTTTCCATTATTATCATAGTACTAATCTTGAGAACCATATGCTGTAAATGTAGGATGTTCTATTGAAAAAATAAACTCGCCATCTTTAACAAGACAACCAGATACTGTTTCGACAATTTCTTCAAAAGACTTAGTATAGTGGAGAGCTAAAGAGCTAATCTTTAGTATTTTACTTGAAATATCAGCCCCTACAACACATTTGGCTTCATATTCTATGGCATATTGGCAATGCCAAGCAAATCATGATTTTCTAGTTCATTTGATTAATTTCAAAATCTTTATGTCTTTTACAATAAATATCCATAGAAAAGCTATAATAGGGTTTCTCAACTATAAACATTAAATCAGCCTCTGGAGGAGCAAGTTTTTATTATAACTAAAATATTATAGGAATTATTAAAAAACCACAGAACGAATTCTGTGGTTTAATCTCTAGTCTTCACTTCTTAGTATATTTATATTTTTACCTTCCATTACTCTATTCATATTTCTTACAGAGCACATCTTACCACACATAGTACAACTGTCATCATGTTCAGGTTTAGATTCTTTTCTATATCTTCTTGCTTTTTCTTCATCTATTGATAGTTTAAACATCTCTTCCCAATCTAATTTTTGTCTTGCTTTACTCATTTTCAAATCCCATTCATGGGCATTAGGTATCTTTTTTCCTAAATCTCCTGCATGAGCTGCTATTTTAGATGCAATTATGCCTTCCTTCATATCGTCTAAACTAGGTAATCTTAGATGTTCTGCTGGTGTTACATAACATAGAAAATCTACTCCATAACTAGCTGCCATAGCTCCACCTATAGCACTGGTTATATGGTCATATCCTGGAGCTACATCTGTAACTATAGGGCCTAATACATAGAAAGGTGCTCCATGGCATAGTTTTTTTGCTAGTAAAACATTAGCTTCAATTTCATTTATAGCTATATGTCCTGGTCCTTCTATAATAATTTGTACATTTCTCTCCCATGCCCTTTTGGTAAGTTCCCCTAATACCATAGTCTCTGCTATTTGAGCAGCATCTGTACCATCTGCTATACTACCTGGTCTTAATGCATCTCCAAGGCTTATTGTCATATCGTATTCTTCACAAATATCTAATAATTCATCAAAATATTCAAAGAATGGATTTTCTTTATTATTTAATTCCATCCAAGCATAAAGAAGAGAACCTCCTCTTGAAACTATATTTGTAACTCTTTTATTTCTTTTAAACATATTTGCTGTTTCCCTATTTATTCCTGCATGTACCGTAATAAAATCTACTCCATCTTCTCCATGTTTTCTTGCTACATCTAAAAATTCCTTTTCCGTTATGTCCTTTAGTTCCTTATCGTAGAATCCAACTGCATCATATACAGGTACAGTTCCTATCATAGCTGGTGACATTTCTACTAATCTTCTTCTAAATTCTTCAGTTTTTCCAAAAGAACTTAAATCCATAATAGCTTCTACATTCATATCTAATGCTGTTTTTACCTTATCCAATTCCTTATCTACACTTGGACAATCTCTTGAAATTCCTAAATTGACATTGATTTTAGTTCTTAAACCTTCCCCTATTCCTTCTGGACTTAAGGATTTATGATTTTTATTTGCTGGTATTACTATTCTACCCTCTGCTATAGCTTTCCTTAATTTTTCTACATCCATATTCTCCTTCTTACTAACTATTTCCATTTCCTTTGTTATGATGCCTTTTTTAGCTGCATCCATTTGAGTTGTGTAATTCATTGAAATTTCCCCCTTTAGTTTATTTTTAGATACTTATTTGAACACAAAAAAGCTATATACCAACAAAAGTATATAGCAAAAATACATAACAAATTAGCCAAATCCCTCCGTTGGAATTACCCAAATCAGGTTCTTAGGGTCAAGAATAACATTCCTATCTCAGCCTATTAATATAAGCACCCCTTTACGTCACTATTCAATTTTTATTCAATATAAACATATCATATAATTAAATTTTTTACAAGATAAAGAATTAAAAGGTTATATAGATAAATCCATATTTATTAATTTGAATGTTCAGGTACAACTAATATTAGCTTTTAATCTTTTCAATTATTTCATCTTTCATGTTCTTTATGTTCCTTAATTCATTTTTCACTAAGCCATCTTTTAAATTTTCTTTTTCTACAAAGAACATAGATAGCCCGTCTAATCCTACATGAGTACCTACTGCAACACCCATTTGCATAATATATATTTCATCTTTAAAATCTGTCTCAGTTTTTATTTTTTCTATTAAATCTTTGGCAATATTTATATCGGAAGTATATCCAACAATAATGAAATCTGTAATTTCTTTATTAACTCTTGTTATAAACTCATCTACATAAAACCTCAAAACCCTATTTCGTCCTCTTTCTTTAGCAATTATTGCTCCTTTGCCTTTCCTCATGGACATAATGGGTTTTACCCTTAAAAGCTTACCGATAAATGCACTGGCATTTGTTAATCTGCCACTTTTAATTAAATTGTTAAGATCATCAACACAAAGAAGATGCTTTACCCTAGCTTTATAGGTCTCATTAAATTTAATTAATTCATCAAATGTATAGCCTGCTTTTAATAATTTAGCAGATTTTAAAATCAACCACCCGCTGCCATGACTCATAGATAAAGAGTCTACTACATAGATTTTAACACTTGAATCTTGATTATTCTCAAAGAAATAATTTTTAGCTAAAACAGCAGATTGATATGCTCCACTAGTACCACTAGACATACAAATGCATAAGATTTCCTTATATCCTTCTTCAATAGCCTTATATATTATTTTTAAATACTCCTCAGGGCTTGGCATTGAGGTAGTAGGTATTTCTTCTAATGTAGTCAAGAGTTTAAAAAATTCATCTGGCGTTATATCTATTTTATCTTTATAGTTTGTCCCATTTATCATAATATTAAGAGGTGCAACTCCTATATTATATTTTTCAATGATTTCTTGAGATAAATCACAAGTAGAGTCAGCCATTATCTTTATCATTTCATTCCCCCATTTGTATATTTCGTCAAAATTCGTTATAATTCGATAATTCTCATAGTTAATAATTATAACATACTGTGGTTAAAAGATATATGAGAACTTATTGGTACTAATATTTTATTTCAATATTAACTGACATTTGCATAAAAGGTAAAATGGAAAATACATAATCATATAAACTTTCAATTATGGATAAAATATATTGATAAAAGATGAATTAGAAATTTTAACTTAGAAAAGGATGATATTATGAATATAAATAGAATTTTCTTTGAAGGAGAAAAATTAAGAGTACTAGAACTGTTCATTAGAACATCAATATTATATTTTACATTATTTGCGTCAACTAAATTAATGAAATTTTTTCAATCCAGTATAGTTACTCCATATAACTTTTTAATGGCAGCCATAACTAGTAATATCGCTGCATCACGTATGATTAATCCAAAATCCAGACTAATTGATGCAATTTTAATAATAACATTGTACTCCTTAATACATTTAATCATTTCTTATTTATATTTAAAAGCACCATCTGTAGTTACACAGAAACCAATAATCTTGATTAAAAATGGTAAAATTATAAAAGAAAATCTTTCTAATTCGAAATTAACAATAGATAATTTATTTTCAATATTAAGAGAAAAAAATGCTTATGATATTGAAAATGTAGAATATTTAATTGCTGAATCCATAGGAAATTTTAGTATAGCTATAAATAATAATAATCTTCCGCCAACAAAATCCGATATAGGCATAGAAACTTCAAAAGATATTTTATCAGAAGTTATTATATATAAAGGAAAAATTGATGAAAAAGTTCTTAGCAAAAATGGATTAAACTGCAAGTGGATTGAAAAGCAACTTAAATTAATTAATATAGATAATATTAATAATATTTATCTTGGGGTTCTGACTTCAGATAAGAAGTTATATATAAATTTATAAATTAGGAGGAATTTTTATATGAACGTTCTTGGAGTTATAAAAAACATCTCCTTATCAGAGTATTTAATCAGAACCTTGATTGTGGGAATAATATCATTTTTAATGGGACGATTTATAATGAAAAGAGCTATAAATCAGTTTACTGCCTATGATTTTACAGTAGTCTGGATACTAGGAGTTATTATAGCCGCCCCATTGATAGATGGGGAAATTTCTTTTACATATATAATAGTTCCATTATTAACCTTATTCTTCTGGCACTATATAATAAGCCTTATATCTTTTAAAAGTAGAATTTTAGGATTATTTTTCAACGGTAAACCTACGATTTTAATTGAGGATGGTAAAATTATTAGAAAAAATTTTAAAAGGCAATTTATAAATATTGACTTGTTTTTAAGTCAATTGAGACTTAAAAATATTTTTGATATTTCAGAAATAAAATATGCAATTTTAGAACCCAATGGACATTTAAGTGTTATAAAAAAAGAACCTAATAGATATATCACTCCTACAGATCTTAATTTAACTGCTAGACCTCTAAGTTTACCTGTAGTAGTTATTAATGATGGAAAATTATTCGAAGAAAATTTAAAAGATTTAAAATTAAATAAAGAATGGCTTATGAATAATCTTAGTATGTATAATATAGATGATATCTCTAAGGTCTATCTAGCCACTATAGATAATTCTAGAAAATTATATGTAGCTAGAAAATATATGTAATTTTTTATTGATATTAATATTAAAGTACGTTCATTCTTTGGTATCCTTCATCATTGGTGCGAAATTCATTTGAGCTAAACCTAGAAATTCTATTTTAATAACTAAATGATTCCCCTTTCCCTCCAAATGCTTTTTTTATGTCTTCTACCTTAACAATACATTTTTCAAGAGGAATTATGCTCTTTGTATTATTACCATACCTACTATCTTATTCTTATCATCCTTACTCACATACCCTTCTACATCATAAGTCATAGGAAACATTACCTCTCCTTCAATATCTTCTTCTAGTTTTCTGTCTAATGTTACTTTATATCCTTGTCAAAAAATGTCTGTAATGCTGTTTCATAAAAAACAATCTTACTCTGTTCCTATGGAAAAATCAAGCACTGATTACATTATTTGTAAAATGGAAAATAAAATATTAATTACTAAAAAAACATCTTATAAATATATCTATCATTTATGATCATATTTAATATGATTATATCTCTAAATATAAAACTCCATCTAGATAGATGGAGTTTTATATTAATCTGAAGGCTCAGCTTCGATAAATATTTTTTTTAATCTATAAATCAATACCATCATAAATATTTTTAATATTATTCCAATAATAGGAACAAAAAACATTAAAACATTAATATTAAATAAAAAAGCAAAATTTAGTAAAACAATATTAATAATTGAAATAATAGTGTAACTCTTAAGCTTTTGTGTATTTTCATTGGCTGCCTCGGGATAATTATTATAAGCTAAATATTCAATAGAAGATTCTAATGTTTTGAAAAATAAAATCAATTCCAGTAATTGATATAATACCATCCAAATCAACATAAATATAGAATGATTTATTAATCCATTGTAAAAATAATCCAATATTCCAGCTATAAATGACATAGCTGTAGCCAATAATCCTATATTTTGAGCTTTATGAAATGATTCTATCTTAGTTTCTTCATATAGCTTTCTTAATCCATTCGAAACCAATAATAAACCTACAAAAACAGGTAGAATTTTAACTACCCCAAATTTTATGTTAAAAGTTGTAATAAATATTCCCCAAAGAATTTGACTATATCCTTCAAACACTAAATCTCCCCCCTTGCCCTTAAATACTTAATTATTTCCCAAATATTAAAATCACGTTTTTCATATCTTATATTATTTATTGGTCTATAAAAAATTCTGTCATCTGAAGTCTTATAATTAAATTTTGGCTCTATATCATATATATTAAATTTCCTTAAAATATCCTGTGGTTCTTGGAATTTTGAATATATATTCATAAGATCCCCATCTTTATATTGAATTCCTGAAATATCCTTATAGTTTATATTTCCTATTTTAATTTCTACTAAATCCTCTATTTCCTCTAATAAAGAGGCATCTATATCCACTAAAGTTATATCCTCCTTAACCTTTGCTTTACTAGATGAAGTGCCATCAGAGGAACTACTACCGCTGGAATAATCAAAATGTTCTCCTCTATATTTACTATAATTATATAGTTTTATTCTGCCAAGATTTACATCCATTACGTCCCCATTATCGAAGGTAATCTTTCCATTACTTAATTCTATTTCATCATACTCGCCTAAATCCCTTCCATCAATAGTAATATAGATATTACGAATCACATATCTACCATAAATATCTTCTCTGTGATAGTTATTTTGTGAAAACATATAAAATACATCTCCAAACCCTCCATTTCCTCTTGGATAAAAAACAAGATTAGGACATTCTTCAAATTGAATATCTGTAACTTTTCTTTTATCTGAAACATTTGTAATATATTGGAAGGTGAAATTACCTTCATCAATATAATCTCCAGAAACTGAAAATACTGTTTCTGAATAATTTTTAAGAAACACTGGTTTATCTAATCTCATAAATATAGCAATTCCTGAGGAAATTATAAGTCCTGAGATTATAATGATTAACCCTCTTTTTAAGATTTTTCGGTTTAAATCCATAAAATCCCCCTGTTCTTAATATCTTAATTTCATATTGATTTAAGTGCCTGTTCTAAATCTTCTATTATATCTTTGCTATCCTCTAATCCAACGGATATTCTTACCATGCTTTCAGTTAACCCAAATTCAGCCAATCTCTCTCTCGGATATCCTCTATGAGTAATAGCTGCTGGAAGTTGAACTAAAGTTTCGCAATCCCCTAAGCTAACTGCCAATTGAGCTAGTTTTAATCCATCTACAAATTTTATTGCTGATTCCAAACCACCTTTTACTTCAAAGCTTATCATGGCTCCAAAGCCCTTCATCTGTTCTTTAGCTATACTATGACCCTTGAAATCTTCCAAACCTGGATATAGAACTGAATCTATCTTTGGATGACTTTTCAAGAAATTTACTACTTCTATTGCATTTTTCTCATGTTGTCTCATCCTAATACCTAAAGTCTTTAATCCTCTAAGTAAAAGCCAGGCATTAAATGGACTCATAACTCCCCCAAATTCACACATATATCCAAATTTTAAATATTGAATATAATCTATATCCTTTCCTATGGCAACTCCTCCCACTACATCTCCATGACCACAAATATATTTTGTAGCACTATGGATTACAATATCTGCTCCTAATAATAGTGGGTTTTGAAAATAAGGGGAAGCAAAGGTATTGTCTACTACTACTTTAATATTGTTTTTCTTTGCTATTTCGGAAACTTTAGTTATATCTATAATTGATAAATCTGGGTTTGAAGGAGTTTCAAAATATATTACTTTAGTAGAGCTATCTATTGCATTTTTAAGTTCATCTAAATTTGTAAGATTTATTATTTTATAATTAATATTGTATTTTGGAAGCAATTCAGTAATTACACTGTAGGATGAACCATATAAAGTTTTATGAACTATAATAGTATCTTCTGGTTTTAATAAAGAAAATATAGTTGAGCTAATGGCTGCCATTCCTGAAGAAAAAGCAACTGCACCTGCTCCATGTTCTAGTTCTGCCATTCGATTTTCAAATAGTCGAAGTGTAGGATTGTTTCCTCTAGTATAAACATAGTCATCGGATTCAAAAGACATTATTTTATTTGCGTGTTCTATATTGTCAAAGACAAAGGTTGAAGTTTGAAATATAGGTGGATTCAATGCATTACTTGGATTTTTACCTTTAATTCCTCCGTGAATTACTTTTGTATCAAAGCCTGTCATATTTATTCCTCCATTCTCATTAAAATCTTATTCTTATATTCAGAAGCTTATTGATAAATATTTTTTATTATCTTATAGCTACCTCAGTACCTAATGAAAATAAATATAAATAGGATTCTTTTACTTTCTTCTTCTTTATCTTTTCAATTGCTTCTTTATATGATGTAATTTGGTCTTTATATTCAATTATAAGTTTTTCTATTTCCTTTTCATTAATATTATCAGTTTTATAATCTATAATTACAACTTCATCATCTTCTTCAAAATAGCAATCTATAATACCCTGTACAAGAATAAAATCATTTCCATTTAGATTTTCTAATATTTCATCTGCCTTCTTTTTTATTACAAAGGAAATTTCCCTCTTAATCAATGGAGATTTCCTCATTCTTAAACCTATATTAGAATTATAAAATCCTTCAATTTTATCGAGATAGTTATTAAGTATAAATTTAGCTTCTGCATCCGTTATAAGATTTTTAGAAGTAATTTGTTCTATTTGTTGTATTAAATCATTTCTATCTAATTTCCCACTGAGGTCTATATGCTGCATTATAAGATGTATAAGAGTACCAATTTCAGAGCCTTTTAATTCCTTTTTATCCATGATGAATCTTTTACTTTCTTTATCAAATTCTAAAAGATTAGATAAAGTTGGAATATCATATTTTAAACTTGAAAGTTTTTCTGTATTTATATTTTTCAACTTTGTAACAGCTAGTTTAGCAGGAATATTTACAGCATTTTCATAGGGATATTTATAGCTAAGTCTCCTTTCTATTTCTTCATAGGATTTTATGTCTATAAAGCCTTCAATATTATTTAGCTTTTCTATATTGTCAACATTGTTATAGGTTTTTCTATCTTGTAATAAATCTGTAACTGAAACTTTATTTACCTTCCATTTTTCATATTGACCTTTAACAAATATTTCATTTATTGCCTCTGAATCCATACCTTCAAATAAGCAGCTTCCTATCCAATCCATATAGGATTTACCCCTATATAAGAAATACCTTAAATGTCCCTTTCTCCATATTTTAATGCTATCATCTATTTTATTAACTGAGCCAACCATTATTAGCCTATCAATAGCTCTAGTCATAGCTACATAGAGAATTCTCATTTCCTCAGATAGATTTTCAAATTTAATTTTTTTAGCTATTGCTATTCTTCCTATTGTATCTTTTTCAATACGTTTATCTATATTTATATATTTAGGTGCTAAACCGTATTCTTTATGCATCAATATTTTAGCCCTTGTATCCTGTAAATTAAATCCTTTATTTAATCCACATAAAATAACTACAGGAAATTCTAAACCTTTACTGTTGTGTACAGTCATTAGTCTAACTACATTATCATTTTCACCTAAGGTTTTTGCTATACTTGAACTATCATTTCCATCAGAATTCAGTTTTTCTATATATCGTAAGAACTTAAATAATCCTTTCATAGATGTTTTTTCAAATTCATAGGCCTTGTCTACAAGAAGTCTTAAATTAGCTTGTCTGATTTTTCCCTTTGGCAAGGTGCCTACAAAATGATAATAATTAGTTTCCATTAATATTTCCCATATTAAATCACTTAAATCCGTATATTTGCTCCTATCTACCCAATCATTAATCATTTTTAAAAAACTATCTAATTTCTCAATAATCTCAGGTAAAAAATTCTCATCATTTAATTCTTCATCATTTTCACCTATATATTTTATACATGCATCTATATAGCTACCTTTTGTATATTTAGATCTTATTTTTACTAATTCTTCTGTAGTGAATTCTCCAATAGGTGATCTCATTACACTAATCAATGGTATGTCTTGCCTAATATTATCAATTAATTTTAATAAATTAATCATAATCTGTATTTCTATAGTATTAAAATAACCAGCTCCACCATCAAAATAAAATGGAATTTCCTCTTTATTAAATACCTCTTCAAATATATTGGACCAGTCTGAAACTGAGCGTAATAATATTACAATATCCTTATATTCTATTTTTCTTAATTTGTTTTCATTATTCCCATCATATATCTCTTCATTTAACAGCTCTTTGATTTTCTTTACGGCAAATAAAGCCTCTATTTCTGCCGTTTTCATAGATTCTAATTCATCATTTATATCATCTAATTGTTCTAGTTTATCCTTGCTACTAATTGAGCTTTTCTCTATTATATTTAATTCCACAGGATTATTAGTTGAAAATTCTTTATTTCCACATTTTAAAAATACATTCTCATTATAATCAATTTCTCCTAAATCCTCTGACATAATATTCTTAAATATATAGTTTGTCCCCTCTAAGATTTCTTCCCTACTTCGAAAGTTTTTATTTAATTCAACTACTCTATTAATTATATTATCATCTAAATCTTCCCTATCCTTAGTATATGCTCTATATTTACTATTGAAAATACTTGGATCAGCTAATCTAAATCTATAAATACTTTGCTTTACATCTCCTACCATAAATAAATTATTATCTCTTTTGATTTGTTCAATTATGGTTTCTTGTATACTATTGCTATCTTGATATTCATCAATGAATATATAATTAAATTTATTTTTATAAGATGCACCAATATCAGAGGGAATATATCTAACTGATGACTCCTCTGATATTATAGGTTTTCTTAATATACTCAATGCATAATGCTCTAAATCATTAAAATCCACAATAGATTTTTCAAGTTTTTTACCTTTATATATTTTGTCTAAATCAATGATTAATTCCTTTAATGCTTCCATTGCTTCATACATAAAATTAATATCTTCTACATATTCAGAAAGATTTTTATATGGTAATAACTCTTTTAATGAGGCTATGATTTTTTTATATTCTTCTCTTAATATATCCTTTACTTCTTTTTGTTTTTCTATATTTACATTTATATTTTTGGGGTCATCTGCTTTAAAGGAAGATATTCTAGGTGCTTTAAAATTATGAATTTCATTTATAGCTTCAACTAGCTCCTTTTCTAAGGAACTGTTTATTTCATCTAAAATTAGCAAATCCTCTTGTAATGTCTTTTCATATACTTTTGGTCCATCCTCTTCGGTGGATATTTTTAATGCTAATTCTACAATACCTTTAGCCCCTTCGACTTGCATTTGAACATAATTTAAAATCTCTTTATACCATAGGGAGTTTTTAAACTCCTCCTCTATCATACTAAGTCTATTTACACTATTTTCTAACCACCCAAAAGGCTCTGGAAAGCTAAGTAAAAATTTATAGACTCTACCTATAATTTCACATAACTCTAAATCTCCCCTATTCCCAGTAAATCCTTCTACTAAAATTTTAAAATTCTCATTTTCTTTTGTATATGCTTTTTCTAATACTTCATCAATAGAGTCCTGAAAAAGAATACTTAATTCACTGGTATCTCCAATTCTAAAACTAGGGTCTAAACCTATTATATGAAAATTCTTTTTTACTACATCAAGGCAAAAGGAGTGTATTGTTGTAATATGTCCTTTGTTTAAAAGATTTAACTGCTTTCTTATATGCTTTTGGTTTTTTCCCTCATGAACTGCTTGTACTAAGGCTTTTTGTATTTTTTGCTTCATTCCAGCAGCTGCAGCATTTGTAAATGTAACCACTAAAAATTTATCTATATCTTCATTTTCATTTTTAACAAGATTAATTATACGTTCTACTAGTACAGCAGTTTTACCTGAGCCAGCAGCAGCTGATACAAGAATATTGGAATTTCTTAAATCAATTATCCTTTTTTGTTCCTTAGTCCATTCCATATTCTTAATTCCCTCCTTTCACTGAGATTTTATCAAAAAAATCATCTTTTTTTATGCTCTTAATTTGTCTATATTGATTGCCTATGGTTTTATCAAATTGGCAGATACTTATATAATCACAATATTTACATGGAGTACTTCCATCTTTTTTTCTATATGGATTCATATCAAAATTACCACTTAAAATACCACCTGATAATTCAGTTATTTTAAAATCAATATAGGATAGAACGCCATCAAACTCTTCTTCCGTTAATACATTAGAAACCTGAGTAAAATCTCCGTCCCTTTTTATTCCTGCAGGAACTATATTAGAAGATGTTCCAATATTTCTATCTATTTTATATATAAGGTCTTTATCCTTAAGTACAAATCCCTTTAGCTTTAAGCTCTTTAGTATCTGTTCTTCTATATCTTCACCCTCACCTTTAATTATAGGGTCATCTACATGATAGTAAAATACTCCAGCAATTTTAGGTTTTTTGCCAAATAATTTTTCTCCATTATTTACTATTACATTCAAATATACAAGTAGCTGAGTCTGAATTCCCTCATAGGTATCTGTAAAATCTATATCTTTTCCAGAAGATTTATAGTCTATAATACTTAAATATATATCACCATTAGTATCCTCAAAAACATCTACCCTATCAATTATTCCTCTTAAGTTTATAGAATAATTATCTGAGCTAATTTCTAAAGAATCAATATATATTCCCTTTTGTATTTTTTCATCTTTTTCATCTATTATTCCAATTTGTAATTCAGTATATTTTGGTCTAAATTCACTGCTTTGGAGCTGTTTAACTAATGTGTAAGCTGTTCTCTTTAATATTCTACTTATTTTCTTTTTTAAATAGTTGTTTCTGTTATTTGCATTAAATGCTGTGACTTTTTCTGACATTATAGAGAGAACCTTCTCTATAGATTCTTCTACTAATTCGTATATATCCTCTTTAGTCAAGAGGTCTATTTTATCATTAAAAACTATAAGTTTATTTATAAAGTCCTCCAAAACAGCATGATTTATATTTCCTATGTCAAAAAATTCTATTTTTTGAATTAATCTTGGACTTGGCTTTAATATATTCTCAACAAAATATTTAAACTGACATTCTGCATATCTTTCTAGTTTTGAAACTGTTATATTGATATTATCATTAAATCTATTCCTAATTATTTCTGGTTCTAATTTTGATATTTTATTTATATAATTAAATCCCTTGTTTATAATATGAAATTTATCATTGTAATTCTTCTTATACCATATATATACAGCTTTCCATATATCATCTATTTCGCCGCCATCAATATATTCTCGCATATTTTCAACAAGAATATCATAGGTTCCATTATAATTTGATATATATTCTAATTGATTTTTACATGAAATATCAGTTTCCTCTTTAATAGATGGAAATATTCTCTTTAATGTATCTACATATAGGGAAGGCTCCATTGATTTGCCCTCTATGGTTCCTAGAGCATAGCTAATAAATAATTTTTCTGTAGGAGATGAAAATACTTTATAAAGCATATGCTTGTCCTTAAAATATGAAAAACTTGAGCCACTTATAATTTTAATATTGTTATCCAGTATAGTTTTTCTTTCTTCATCTGATAACAAGCCTTTTTCTTTATTAGAATCAAGATTTTTCTCATTGGTCCCTAAGATAAATAATGCTCTTGGTTTACTTACAGCAATTCTTTCTATATCCCCTACTTCAATCCTGTCAATAGTTGGCGGAATAATACTAATTTGAACTTCCTTAAGGCCAACCTCTAAAATTTTTCTATATTCTAATGGAGTGATTTCTATATCTTCCCCTATAAGTAAAATTTGCTCAAAAACTTCCATTATTTGATTCCATACCTGTGCATATTCACTTGATTCTTCATATTTATTTTGTCTTAGAAAATTTTCAATAGAATTATTCATTTTCTCATTAATTCTATGAAGCTTTAGGTATTCAAAGATAAAAGCTGTAATTTCACTTATTGTTGAAAGTTTTTTAAATTCATTTATCTTACCTATAAAATCTGATATAAATAATTTTCTTATATCCTCTATATACACCAATGCATCTGAATCTATCTTTTGGAACCATTTTATGCCTTCTACTCCATATTGAAGAGCATGATTTTCAAGATAATTTATTTGGCTGCTATTTAATGGAGCAAGTCCTGTTTTAAGATATTGAAATACATCATCATATCTGAAATTCCATATAAAGATATCTAATATAGATAGAATATATTTACTAACTGGATTATTCATAATATCTCGCTTTGTATCTAGAAAATAAGGTATATCAAATTTATCAAAAACTTTTCTTATATTTATTATGTAACTTTCCATATCACCAACTGCTATTTTTATATCTTGCCATCTATAATTATAATCTCTTACAAGTGATATAATTTTCTGAGCAGTTTTCTCTACTTCAGTATATGTATTCATCGATGAATAGATTATTATATTATCAGTAGATTCAGTAAAGGGTTCTATATCAATAGAAAATATATTTTTTTCAATGGTTTTTATTTCATTTGAAGAAATTTTATTTTCCCATATAGGTATGATTTCTATATTATCATCTAAAGTTGATTCAATAGATGCAAATGTATCATATATGGTTTTAAATGCTTCCCAATCATGAAAAGCTTCTATATCCTTAAGATATGATTTATCTATGTTTAAAGACATGGTAACACCCTTTGAATATTCTGATAACACTTTAATCATCTTTATCCTCTGTTGATTAAAGCTTTCAAATCCATCAATCCAAATTCTAGAGTTTTTAATATAGTTTGAATCCTTTATCATTGAAATAACTAAGTTAAATCTATCCTCCTCATCAAGGAATTTATCCTTAGTTTTTTCATTGTATTTTGAGTATATCCATCCTATATCTGATAATTTGCTTTTTAAAAGAATATTATCTGTATTTTTAGCTACTTCTTCTAGGGAATCTTGGCTGATTAAGTTTTGCTTTAATTCTTGTATAAGTAAATTAAACTCTTTTAAAAGACCTCCATGTCCTGAGGCTTTTTTAAATAATTTTAATTCATTACGATTTTCCTCGAATATCTGTTTTAATAGCATAATCTTTCCAAAAGGATTAATATCTTGAGTTTTACTTTCTCCCATTTCCTCTAATATTTTATCTGCAAACCTCTTAAAGCTAAGAATTTCAACACTCATAATACCTTCTAAGTTAAGTCTTTGGATAATATCATATTCTGTCTGATATGTGATTAAATCTGGGACTATAAGTATAAAATTATCTCCTGTATTTTTGTTGATTTCTCTATTTATTTCATCATATATATAAGTGGATTTACCTGTCTTGGCTCGACCTGAAATTATCTTCATATTGGAATATCCCTCCATTTTACTTGTTTTTATTGCAATTCAAATCAGTAAAATCCGTATGAAAATTATATCATAGGGTTTTTTTTTATACAAGTTAGGACAAAGTGTGGTTACTATCATTGGGAATAAAAATGATTAACATTTTTTGGCTATTTGACATATTGTATTATGAATACCTTTACTTTCACTTAGATATAAATTATATTGGAGGTGTTTTCATGGGTGATTTATTAGGTAGGAGAGATGACTGCTGTAACGATAGTTCACTATTATTTTTCTTTTTATTATTAGTGCTTATTTTCTGCAATGAAGATATGTTTGGAGGATGTGGCTGTAGATAATGCTAATTCTCAATATTTATTGTAAATCATATCTATCATTTATGAGCATATTTGATATGACTTAATAAATATATTAAAACCCCGTATTAATATACGGGGTTTTAATAATTTATTTTACTACTATATTGTAGATTTTTCCTGGAACAAATATTTCTTTTACTATTTGCTTTCCTTCTAAGAATCTACTAATATTATCATCAGCCTTTGCCTTTTCTCGAGCTATATCTTGAGGATCCTCAACACTAATTTCTATTGTACCTCTTACTTTTCCGTTAACTTGAACTGGAAGTTGGACTACTTTATCCTTTGTCTTTTCTTCATCATATTCTGGCCATGTAGTTTCATGTAAATAACTTTTTAATCCTAAGATTTCCCAAAGTTCTTCAGTAATATGAGGTGCAACTGGATTTAGTAGTATTATATAAGTTTTCAAATCTTCTTTTGTAATCTTTCCATAATCATTAAATTCATTTAATAGACTCATTAAAGCCGCTATTCCTGTGTTGAATTTTAATGTCTCGAAGTCTTCAGTTACTTTCTTAATTGTCTTGTGAATACTTGATTCTAATTCCTTTGTATAGCCTTCACCATCTACTACTATATCTTGAAGTCTCCATACTCTTTCAAGGAATCTTCTACAGCCTTTAACTCCATTTTCTGACCAAGGTACACTCTTTTCAAAGTCTCCAATAAACATTTCATAGGTTCTTAGTGTATCTGCCCCATAGTCCCTTACTATATCGTCAGGGTTTATAACATTTCCACGGGACTTTGACATTTTCTCGTTATTATCTCCTAATATCATACCATGGGAAGTTCTCTTTGCATAAGGCTCTGGTCCAGGTACTACTCCAATATCATACAAGAACTTATGCCAGAATCTTGAATAAAGTAAGTGAAGTGTAGTATGCTCCATACCACCATTATACCAGTCTACTGGCATCCAATAATTTATTGCTTCTTGGGATGCTAATTCTTCTTCATTGCATGGGTCAATATATCTCAGGAAATACCAAGAAGAACCTGCCCATTGTGGCATTGTATCTGTTTCTCTATGAGCTTTACCTCCACATTTTGGACATGTAGTCTCTACCCAATCCTTAATATTAGCAAGTGGTGACTCACCAGTGTCTGTTGGCTCATAATTTTCTACTTCTGGTAGCATAACAGGTAGTTGTTCTTCAGGTACTGGCACCCAACCACATTCGTCACAATGTACTAGTGGTATTGGCTCACCCCAGTATCTTTGTCTAGAGAATACCCAGTCCCTAAGCTTAAAGTTTACTTTTCTAGTTCCAAGGCCTTTTTCTTCTAGCCATTTAATCATATATTCTTTTGCTTCATTTACTTCCATACCATTGATAAAATCAGAGTTTACAACAACTCCTGCCTCTGTATCTGTAAAAGCTTCTTTCTCTATATCTCCACCCTTTATTACTTCTACTATTGAAAGATTGAATTTCTTAGCAAATTCCCAGTCACGGCTATCATGTCCTGGTACTGCCATTATAGCTCCTGTACCATAGGTCATAAGCACATAATCTGAAATCCAAATAGGAATTTCGCGACCTGTAGCAGGGTTAATAGCTTTTAAACCTTTTATTTCTACCCCTGTTTTTTCCTTTGATAGCTCAGTTCTTTCAAAATCTGATTTCTTACTTACTTCATGTTGATATTCTTTAATTTCTTCTAGATTTTCTATTTCATCTTTATATTTTTCTATTAAAGGATGTTCAGCTGCAATAACCATATAGGTTGAGCCAAATAGTGTATCAGGTCTTGTGGTGAATACCCTTAGTTTATCTTCCTTACCTGCAATTTGGAAATCCACCTCTGCTCCTTCAGATTTTCCAATCCAATTTGTCTGCTGAGCCTTTACTCTTTCAATGTAATCGACTTTATCTAAATCACTTATTAGTCTATCAGCATATTCAGTTATTTTCAGCATCCATTGATTTTTTACTTTTCTTACTACTTCACCACCACACCTCTCGCAACTACCTTGGATAACTTCTTCATTTGCTAGCCCTATTTTACAGGAAGGGCACCAGTTAATAGGCATTTCTTGTTTATATGCTAATCCCTTTTCATATAACTTCAAAAATATCCATTGGGTCCATTTATAATAATGTGGATCTGTAGTATTTATTTCTCTAGACCAGTCAAAGGAAAATCCTATGGATTGCAATTGGGATTTAAATCTAGCTACATTTTGCTCTGTAACTATAGCTGGATGAATTTTATTTTTTATAGCAAAGTTTTCTGAAGGTAATCCAAAGGCATCCCAACCCATTGGAAACAATACATTATATCCTTCAAGTCTTCTCTTTCTAGAGACAATATCTAGTGCAGTATATGGTCTTGGATGTCCTACGTGTAATCCATTTGCTGATGGATAAGGGAATTCTACTAATGCATAAAACTTTGGCTTATCAGATTTATTTACTGCCTTAAAAGGCTCTCTTTCTTCCCAAACCTTATGCCATTTTTTTTCAATTTCATTTGGTCTATACTCTCTCATAATATTCCTCCTCTTTATACAATCACTAACACTCATTGAATTACGTCATTCTACGCAGTTTCGCAACTCAAATTTATTTGCTCCCTATCGGTTATATAACTTTGGTACTCATTGCGTTTGACTTACTAAAGCTCACTATCCTTCGCTAAGTTAGGTCATAAAAAAACCTTTCGTCTCTTATAGAGACGAAAGGTAAAATTCCGCGGTACCACTCTTGTTGATATTGCTATCCACTCAAAATATAACGGCATTTAACCGACTAAGATTACTTTATTCATCTTAGTAACTCAAGGACGAGTTCAGTCTTTATCAATACTATCTTTCACCAAACGATAGCTCTCTACAATTGACATACAACTTACTACTTCCTTTCTTTGTCTTTATTAATTTAAAGTCTATTGTAGCAAAGAAATCTTATAAAATCAAGGATATTTTAAAAATTTTTATATTTCCCCTATTTTCTATGACTAAAGTATGTTTTATAAACATTAAGAATAACTAAACTTTATATTATACTCATGATGTAAATATGTTTTCTATACGTTTTCTATCATAATCCATTATCCAACTATTGTATTTCTTATAGAATGGATAAAGTGTTTCCTTATCTTTAGAGACAAGACCAAGACCTCTATCATCATATAAATGAAACATCAAATATTTATCTGTAGCAAAAAGGAACACCGAGCTTTCAAATTGTGGATTGCCACCACCTTGTGATGGAAAGTCTGTAAGAATAATTTGCATTAGTAAAGCTTTTATATCAAAAGAAATCAGTTTTAAATTCCAGTAATACTGAACCTCTATAAGGGTTACAGTTTCCCCATTACCTATATCATAAAGAATGGTGCATTCTCTTTCTTCCATGGGAAACGGCAATCCTGTTGTACTACAAATAACATTAATATCTTGTTCCTTATCAGTAAGCCTACTCCCTTGACAATCATCTGCATCAAGTAGTACATCAATCCGAAGTATATTAAAATCTGCTGATAAATCACTATAAATATGAAATACTTTTTCAAATGCATTTTTAAAGTAATTAAAACATTCATTATCTCCCCAAGGCTCTGAAATTTCAAACCTCAAACCAATGGGACAGTTATAAAAGATAGGGTGTTTAAGTGTTGGCATCCCCATACTTAACAATGTATTATCAACACGCTGTGCCAAACAGTTCTCCATATATAACACACCTCCTATTATGTAAATAATTTTTAGTACCCATAATCCTACAGCTGCACAACAAAATATAAATTTTCTTATTTTAAAAATCAGCTTCATATTTTGGCCTTGCTACTTACAACCCGACCTAGTATCAACTTTTCTATTGGTGTATATCTTATTACAAAATCAATATTGTTTTTATTTTATTCATTAGTACACTTTTCACTCCTCTTAAACATAAATCCACAAATCACTGATGTTAAGGGCGAAACCAATACAAGTCCTATACAGCCTATAAAAGTGTGAAGTATCTCTGCTGCTACTGTCTTTGAATTTAACAAATTAAGTATTGGTGTTCCTTGAGCTATATATACCATTATAACTGATAAATAACTTCCCATATATGCAAATAAAAGGGTTGTAGTCTGGCTTCCAACTACGGATTTTCCTATATTGAACCCTGATGCTATCAAATCTTTTCGAGTTATATTAGGATTGTTCTTTACAACTTCATCTAATGCCGTTGAAATATCTACTGCTAGATCCAATATGGCTCCTGAACTTGTGAGATATATTCCCCCTTGAAAAATAGCTGTTAGATCAAGCTTCAAAAAACCTGCATAAAGTAATGATTCTGACAAAGTCATAACTGTACCGTGAATGTTGAAATACTTACCAAATATGACTGCTAAAATACAAGTAGCTAAGGAGCAAGAAATTGCACTTATAATAGCAGCGTAAGCTGTTTTTGTAAATCCTGTCACTAATAAAATAGTTATGATTGTTAAGAAGTTTCCTACTATCAAAGCTACTACAATAGGACTGAATCCCCTTAACATAGCTGGAATCAATATCTTCCATATACTCATAAGTGTAAAAGCGAAGGATAATAATGTTCTAACTCCTATAACTCCTGAAAAAATTATAATAACTATAGCAAAACACCCTATAAGTACAACTTCCTTGTTTAATCGATAATGGTCCACCATATTAGCAAAACTAATATTTCTATTTTCATCAAAACCAATAAGTACCCATGCCTTATCTCCTTCTCTAAAAATTTTATCTTCTGCAAGACTACCTGTCAACATATTGTTGGCGGATACTATATGTCCCTTATATGAACCTGTTTCTATTTGTATTATAGCTTGTTGATCTCCTTGTCTAAATAATCCAGTATTAATTACCCCTGAATTATCAACAGATATTACCTTAGCCTTTACTCCCTCTGTAAATATATATAGTTGCCTGTCAAATCCCGTTGGTAAGAATGCAAGTATTGTTAATAAAATTATAAGAGAAAGTATAAATCCTATTTCTTTTCTATTAACATTTTTTAAAATATATTTCAAGAATTAACACCCCTTTCATTTAAACAAGGCTGGAAATATTCCAGCCTTGTTTTTCTGATTATTTAAGTCCTGCTGCAGTAACTAATTTATAATAAATCTCTGTATTATCATATGCTCCGTTAAATAATTCTCCTTGTACACCTGTAGCATATACAGGAACAGGTACTCCTGTATGAGCATAAGAAGTCCATCCTATACCAGCTTTATTATTTAATATATGAGTTAATGTTACTGAGAGCGGATTGTAACCCCCATATAATATTAGCAATTCTTCTTTATCTTTTTCTATAGGCTCTTTAGCCATAGTTTCAGCAAATGCTCTCTTTAATTTTGCTACTTCTCTATTTGATAGTTCTAAAGCCATATATGGTTTATCTCCTTCACCATCTTCATATTCATTTTTAAGACCAAAATTTTGAGTGATAACTGGCATTATATCTTCAAAAGTTAAGTTAGGATTTTTTTCTATCATTTCATCAATTAATGCATCAAAGGCTATATAAGACATCTTTTGGTTTTTTAATATTCCTAATGCTGTATCGTATCCCGTTGTAGCTTGACCTATAGTCATACCACCTGTTTCATGATCCCCTGTTACTACTATTAGTGTATCTTCTGGATGTTTCTTGGCAAAATTAATAGCTACTTGAATAGAATCTTCAAAAGCTAAAACATCACCAATATTTGCTTTTGCATCATTGGCATGCCCTGCCCAGTCAATTTTTCCTGATTCAACCATCATAAAAAATCCATCTTTATTATCAAGAACATCTATACCTTTTTTAACGAAATCTGCAAGAGTAAGATCTCCTTTTTTATTATCTACTGCATATGGCATAGCACCACCATCTTGAACTACGGGAGTTACTGCATATACTTTACCTGAGTTATTGTTTAGAGCTAAAATATCTTCTTTAGTATTTACTATTTTATATCCTTTTTCTTTCATAACTTCATATGCATCTTTTTGATCATTGTTTCTTCCCTTTGGTTGACTCAATGTTCCACCACCAAAATAATCAAATCCTGATTCTGACATTTGCATTGCTATATCATAATAATTGTTTCTGGATGCTGTATGTGCGTAATAAGCTGCTGGTGTTGCATGATTTAAAGTAACCGTTGAAACTATACCTATTTTCATACCTTTTTCTTCTTTAAGCCTTTCCGCAATAGTTTTAGGAACATTATCTGATTTTACATTTTCAACCTTATTACCTGTAACATTGCCTACTGGCTTTAACCCTATAGTACCACTCCATGTTTTATACCCTGATGATAATGCTGTAGCTGTAGAAGCTGAATCCGGTGCAAATGAAGTTGCATCATGGGTAGTTTGATATCCTACTGCTTCAAAATCTTGAAAATTTAGTGAATCTAATTTCATATTATTGTGTTGATTATTTCCACCATAAATCTGAGCTGAATTCACTTGAACTGCTGCCATACCATCTCCAATAAACATAAATATGTATTTTGCAGTTCTTACCGCTTCTTTTGCTGCAACTAAATCTCCCGTTGCTTCAACTAATTGGGGTGTTAGATTTGCTTCCGAAACTAATAAACTTCCCGACACAACTGCAACTATCATTGCTACAAACAATAAAGACGATAAAACTCTTTTAAACATAATATCCCTCCATATTATTTTTTTCTTACAATTACACTATAACTTATCTATGTTAAATCTAATTAAGTTGTTCGTAATGTTTTTGTTAATCTTATGTAAAATAAAAGACCTTGTTCAAAATAAAAAATATTAAATATGTAAAAATACATATGAAGCAAAACCTTTACTGAGGAAGAAATTAACATATTAACTCAAATATAATAACACTCCAAAATTCCACAATCCTTGATTTTCAAAATAATTATTCCCCAAAAGTAATGCTAAAGAAAAAGAAGTAATGGAATTATAAATTCCATTACTTCTTCCCCCTTTAATACCTCTTTCTTCATATTTCATAATACTTTACGACTATATTGTAGAACTCCTATAATCATTTTCTGCATATGCTTAATATAACTTAAACTCTGTCCCTAAATAGCACTTATCATATCTCCATCTTTAAAAAACATATCCTTCAATATACGATATTCACCAGGCTCCAGACTTCCATAGAGTCAGTCCCAATTGATTTCCCATTCTCTATTATCTCCAGAGTTTAAATCATGACCAATATCTTCAAATCCATAATTATCGTTTATAGCAACAGGGACTTGATACCATGTTTCATTTATTTTCTTTTCCATCAAAATCTTTCAATTTGCCAAAAACATCCTTTACCCATTCCTCGTTTTCCCATAAACTAAGATTATTCACCTTTCTTACAGCATAATGACCTGTAGCAAAAATATCCACTCCATGTCCACCTTGTAACTCCTGTTTTTGTATTAATTCTAATGTTTTATCAGCAAATCTTGGCAAATTTTTGTTAGATATATATTTCTCAAAGGATACTTTCTCTTCCAATACAAAAGTCTCAGTTTGCAAGTTGGTTTAGTCTATTATTTATTTATTGATTGAAAGTTATATTATTATTTTCACCTAAGTTTATAAATTCAGATTCAGAATATAGATTCTCTTTTTTGTTTAAAAATATATCTATACCTTCTAAGATTTCAGAACCAATAATAATATCATGGCCTAATACCTCTTCCTTTCCATTATCTAACTTTATTAAACTATGATATCCATTACCTTTATATCTACAAAATAATTTCCCACTGTCCCCTAATCCAATCTTTTAATTTTTTATATAGCCATTTCTTTCTGCTGTATCTAATATAAAGAATACATCTTAATTATTCTTATTGGAATACTCTACTGTTAATATAATTAGTCCAATAATAGCTAGTATTATTCCAATTATAAAAGGTATTCCTAGAAACAAACTTTGAACTACTTCATTCCCATATTGCCTTGACCCAAAAATTGCATACCATAATTTTGAACCATTCCAGCTTGTTATGCTTGGAGCATAAAATGCGGCGGCAATAATTATACTCATCCCTATTATTACACCTGATAACATAATTACCGAACCTATTATAGTCTTTTTCACCATTAAAAACCTCCCAATAAGAGCTTTATATTGTTTAAGATATTATAATCATTTAAGCAGCATCTATCTACAACTATACAACATAATCATATTTGTTTACTTTTAATAGAATTCTTCATATTATTGACATTAGAATTACTCCAATAATAAAAATTAACCTTATTTACTTAAAATAAAATCAGACATTTTGGTCTCTTCCCATTCAATTCCTATAGGAGAAACATTAGAATATAGTGTTATTGAGCCATTTTCGTCAATAATAGCTTTTAAATGAAAATTCATTTCTTTAGGTTGCAAATACTCATCATACATTTGCTGATAATTACTGTTGTCACTTTCCTTTGCTTCCTTAATGTAACCTACTGTATCTGGATCCTTGTCATAATTTTTATGAATTATCTTATAGTCAAAAATAGCTTCAGTTCGTTCATTAGCAACTCCCTCTTGATAATTTGTCATTTGAAAGTCTAATAATTCATAATATGGAGAAAAAGCTTTCTTAGATTCTTCTTCCATATATGCACTTATTTTATCATATATCTTATCGTCAGATGTTTCTTCTGTATCATTACCTTGCTTAGTTTCTATTGGTGTTTCAATAGGAGTTTTTTTTTGGATATTTCCACAACTAGTAATGACCAATGTCATACAAAATAGAGATATAGTAAATAATCTTATCCTTCTCATAATACATCCTCCTTATATTAAGTTTATTCCACTTCATATTATTCTACATTATAACATAAATTTAGATTTTCTTTTTTCTATTTTAAATATTTTACTTCTCTTTTTCTATACTTAGAATATAATATTATCTGCTATTTTTTCATGTTTCTTCGTCAAAGAGCAAAAACAAACCCTATGGGAATAAAAAATAACTCTATCCCATAGGGTCTTGTTTTCTAAAATTCTGCCGATTTAACTGTTCTTGGAAATGGAATAACATCCCTAATATTTGACATACCTGTTATATACATAACAGCTCTTTCAAATCCCAGACCATATCCTGCATGTTTTGTACCACCAAATTTTCGTAGTTCTAAATACCACCAGTAGTCTTCTGGTTCCATACCATTATCTATTATCTTCTTTTCTAATACATCAAGCCTTTCTTCCCTTTGTGATCCGCCTATTATCTCTCCTACACCTGGTACCAAAAGATCCATGGCAGCTACTGTTTTATTATCCTCATTCATTCTCATATAGAATGCTTTTATTTCCTTTGGATAATCAATTACAAATACTGGCTTTTTAAATATCTTTTCTGAAATATATCTTTCATGCTCAGTTTGTAAATCTATGCCCCATTCTACTGGATATTGGAATTCTTCTCCTGATTTTTTCAAAAGTTCAACAGCTTCAGTATAAGTTATTCTGCCAAAATCAGAATTAACTACATTTTCAAGTCTTTCAATTAAACCTTTATCTACAAAGTTATTGAAAAATTCCATTTCCTCTTTAGCATTTTCCATTACATATTTGATTATATATTTCATCATATCTTCTGCTAATTGCATATTATCATTAATATCAGCAAAAGCAATCTCTGGCTCTATCATCCAAAATTCTGCCGCATGTCTTGCAGTATTTGAATTTTCAGCTCTAAAAGTTGGTCCAAAGGTATAAACATCTTTATATGCAAGGGCAAAAGCTTCAGCTTCTAGCTGTCCAGATACTGTTAAACTTGTTTCTTTACCAAAAAAATCATCAGAAAAATTCACCTTTTTATCTTGAGTTAAAGGTATATTATAGAAATCTAAGGTAGATACTCTAAACATTTCACCTGCACCTTCTGCATCAGAAGCTGTAATAATTGGTGTATGAACATATACAAATCCTCTTTCTTGAAAGAATTTGTGTATTGCATATGCAAGTATTGACCTTACTCGAAATACAGCATTGAAAGTATTGGCTCTAGGTCTTAGATGAGCAATAGTTCTCATATATTCAAAAGTATGCCTTTTCTTTTGTAAGGGATAGTCAGATGCTGAATATCCTTCAACTTCAATTTCACTAGCCTTTATCTCAAATGGTTGTTTTGCTTCTGGCGTTGATACCAATTTCCCCTTTACCTTTATTGAAGAGCTAAGAGGTAATTTTTCTATTTCCTTAAAATTCTCTAATCCTTCTTCATAAACTATTTGAATATTTTTAAAGAATGTTCCATCATTTAATTCTATAAATCCAAATATCTTTGATGATCTTGATGTTCTTATCCATCCTTCTAATTGAATTTCTTGGTTTAAATATTTATCTGTGTCTTTGTAAATGTTTCTAATTGTAGTCTTCATCTTTATTCTCCTTTCTTTTCTCAAAAAATAAAAAAACCTTCATCCAAAAGGACGAAAGTTTATCTTCCGCGGTACCACCCTAATTGCTAACAGCCACTTTAACACATATTACAATATGTGTCACTGATAACGGTGTGAATCCGTCTAAGTCTACTCTCCTAAGATTTCGGTTAGAAACTCAAGGATGTTCTTCAATATAAGCTTCGTGCCTATGTCTCACTATCATAGGCTCCCTTTGACTACTTCTTATATCTACTCTTCCTATCAAAGTTTTCTTTACTTTTATATAATTATAGTTATTTTCCCTAGTATTGTCAATGGATTTAGCTAATCTTTACTTTATATTTTATAATTACTAGTGAAACCATAGCTTTGCTATTTTTTACAATATGAACTTTCTCTATATAAGTTTCAAAAATACTATCTTTAATATTTCTTTGAAATTCTTTTTTATTATATCCATTTTATTAGATTTATAGTATAAAAGAATGCTGTTTAAATAACATTCTTTTATACTATGCACTATTTTTTTAATTAATTATTTTTTAATAAGTTCATAATAGTTTTGTATACTAATTGCGGTGCTACTTCAAAAGAATATTTCTTTTCAATCCTCTCTGTAAACTTATGTGCATCCTTACCAAAAGACCCTATATCTAACACTGGTAAATCTAATTTTTGCATATCTTCTAGTGGTAAATCATATTTAGTTCCA
Source organism: Tissierella sp. (assembly GCF_032104385.1). Taxonomy (GTDB): domain Bacteria; phylum Bacillota; class Clostridia; order Tissierellales; family Tissierellaceae; genus Tissierella. The sequence continues at coordinate 115,449 of NZ_DAMCHJ010000007.1, read as the reverse complement.
AATCCAGGCATATTATCTTTCAGTGCTGCTATGATCTTTGGATCTTTTGGGGCTGCCCCATAGCTTAAATCTGAAATATATGGAAAGAACTTCTTATAAACCAATTTATAATCTGATTTAGTTGTACTTACAGCATCTGCTACTGCATTTAGCAATGCTTTTTCTTTTGGTGCACTTCCCTCTACATAAATATGAGGGTAATATGGAGGTGTATAATATACTATAACAACTGGCTCTCTATATGACCATAAATTGTGAACTGCTTCTACTAACTTTAAGGAAAAATCTCTTTGATCTATAGATTCATCTTTTAACATTTCTTCTGTAAGTTCAGCAATCTTTTCATCAAGTTTATTGCCCATTTCTGCTTTTACTTTTTTATATAATTCTTCATATGTTAATACTCTTGCTTTCCAAGGAAGCTTTTTATATTCTCTTCCTGCTAGCTGACAAAATCTTTCATATTGGATATTTAAATTATCAATTGTTGACTCAAAGGCTTCCATGGCTGCATCTTTCATCTTCACCAATACTTCATCTGGTGTACTGCAATGTGTTGCATAGTTAAAGAATAAAGTAGATGTTTTCGCTATTTGAACTGAATACTCTGGCTTTAAATCCCTTTGTTTTAAAGTAATTGGAGGAAGTGAAACTTCACCTTCAGCCACATCACAAAAGTCAGTATTTAAATTGATTCTATTGGTAATAGAAGAAGCTATTTGATTAGGATCTATTCCTTTAAATGATTCACCAACATGAGTTTCTTTTCCTACTATATAGAATGATGGCATTAATTTACCTACTGTTCCTATATAAACATATTTATTTTCATCGCCTTCAAATTCAGATGTCATGTAATCAGTATCTAAAAGAGCTAGATATTCAAATCCTTCTTTTTCTTGGATTTTAACTAACTCTGGTATTATAGATAACATACCACCTGAGTTTCCTTCCTCATCACAAACAGCAGCATAAATCAAATTACCTTCAAAGTCTTCAATGTTCTTTGATATATATTCCATCAATGCTATTATTATAGCATCACCAGTTTTCATATCAAAAATTCCTCTGCCAAATAAATAATCTCCCGATTCCAAGTCTTTTCTTACTTCTTCTGGTAATGTAGATGCTATCTCTTTAAATTTCTCTGTCAACTCATATGGTTTATTAGCATATTCTTTCAAGCTGCCATAATCTGAGATACCAACTGTATCAGTATGCCCTATCATCAATACAGTTTTATTGCTATTTCCCTTTTTTCCTTTTAATATTACTAATACAGATTTTCTACCTAGTTTGTCATTCGCTATATCCACAAATTTTATATGATTAGGATTTTCTTTATAATAATCCATTTCTAAAAAAATATCATAAATTTTTTGCACAGAATCTAACTCTCCTAATGTTTCTACCACACTAAGCTCTTTTGTTAACTCTACTGCAATCTGCTCAATTCTTGCTGCAATTTCTTTATTCATACTCTGCCTCCTATAATATTTAGTTCTCTTTTATTTAGCTTTTATACTTGCATAAAATTCAGAACTACTGAAAAATTCATCTTTCAGTTCCTTAACTTGGTTTCTCATCAATACTAATCCTATCATATTAGGAATTACAATAGAAGCCAATAATATATCTAAGAAACTATATAAAAACTCAATACCCCCATATGCTCCTAAGAAAATAGCTACTAGATATATAAACTTCATTATTTTTGCAAATTTTGTTCCAAATAGATATTCTGCTTGTTTTTCACCATAGAATACAATAACTATTATAGTTGAAAGTACAAATAATGTAATACTAAATGTTACAATACCACCACCAAGCCCTTCCCCTAACAATTGCTGGAAAGCTCTTGCTGGAATACTGGCTGCATCTGATGATGGAACAGTTTTCCATAATCCAGTTGTTAGAACAACCATAGCTGTCATAGTACATACCATTAAAGTATCAACTATTATTTCAAAGATACCCCAGAAGGCTTGGCGAACTGGATGGTCAGTTACTGCAGCAGCATGAGCAATAGAAGCGGTACCCATACCAGCCTCGTTGGAATAAGTTCCTCTTGCAACTCCATTTTTAATAGCCTGAGCTATAGCAGCACCAGTAAATCCACCAGCTGCAGCCATAGGAGTAAATGCACCTTTAAAAATTAAAACAATAATAGAAGGTAGTTCTCCAATATTTATAATTGTAATAACTAATGCACCTATTAAATAAAGTCCTGCCATAAAAGGAACTAATTTTTCTGAAACTTGAACTATTCTTTTAATTCCACCATAAACAACAATACCAACTAAAATAGCAACCACTGCTCCTGAAACCCAGTTTGGAATATTAAGAGTGTTAGCTGTTTGTACTACTGATACGGTTTGAGTGGCTACAGAAGGAACTATTTCAAGCATCAAACAGAAGGCAAATAATTTACCTAACCATGGAGCTTTTAAGCCTTTATCTAGATAATATTGCGGTCCTCCAACGAATTCTCCTAGTTCGTTCTTTTGTCTATATTTGATGCCTAAGACAATTTCACTAAACTTTGATGCACTACCTATTAAAGCAGTAAGCCACATCCAAAATACTGCACCAGGTCCGCCAAAAGCTATGGCAACAGGTACTCCAACAATATTAGAAGCTCCTATTGTAGAAGCCAATGCAGCAGAAGCGGCTTGAAAAGGCGACACAGTACCTTCACCTTTTTCAGGATTTTTAAGAATTTTACCAAATGTCTCTTTACAAATAAATCCAAAATACTTAAATTGAAAAAAACCTAAAGAAAAGCTAAGAATTAATCCTCCGCCAAATAAAATAATAAGCATAGGCGTGCCCCAAATCCAGTTAGAAATTGTGACTATAAAGTTTACAAAAGAATCCATCATTCTTCCTCCTTCATTTTTTATTCATTATCATATTACAGCAAGATTTATGCCAATACATTTAAATAAAATCAATTGTGAATATAGCTAATTTTCATTATATTTTGATATTTTTTAGTCAAATAAAAAAGATATTTTATAGTAAAATTTCTTTTACTGTAAAATATCTTTTACGATTTATAAGTTCATTATACGTATTTATAAAATACTATATCATTTCATATACTTATCTATCTTATATTTTAGTAATTGTTTTGAAATCTTTAAAGATTTAGCTGTTAAACTTAAATTATTTTGGTGCACTTTATATGCTTCTAAGATAATATTTTTTTCATGATTCTCCAAATATGTTTTTAGATCATAATTAGAGCTTTGTAAAGCTTGTATTGGAAGAGTATTTTTACTTTCTAAAATTCTTTTTGGTATATCCTTTAGGGTAATTTCATTTCTAATAATAACATTAAAACCACCTTCTATTACATTTTTCAGCTCTCTAATATTACCAGGCCAATGATAATCTTCAAATGCAGAAAGTAACTCTTTTGAAATAGGCCTCACCTTATATCCTAATTCCCTATTATATCTTTCTATATAATAATTAGATAGAATTTCAATATCATCTTTTCTATGAATTAAATCTGGTAAAATTATTTGAACTACTGAAAGTCTATAATATAAATCACTCCTCATTCTACCTTCCTTCATAAGTTTTTGTGGCTCTTCATTTAATGCCACAATAATTCTTATATCTAAAGGTATCTCTTGAGTACCTCCTATTCTTCTAATTCTTTTTTCTTCAATTGCTTTTAAAATTTTTACTTGTGATATAGGACTTAAAGAGTTTATCTCATCTAAAAATAGAGTTCCTCCTTTAGCCGATTCAAAAAGTCCTTCTTTTTCTTCAGCACCTGTAAAACTACCTTTTGCTGTACCAAATAAAATACCTTCTAATAGATTTTCTGGTATAGCTCCACAATTCTGAGAAACAAAAGGTCCATCTCTTCTATTACTACAATTATGAATTGATTGTGCAACTAATTCCTTTCCCGTACCTGTATTACCTTGAATTAAAACTGTAGATTCTGTCTTTGATACTCTACGAATTTTTTCCTTAATTTCAAGCATTTTAGCATTTCTTGTAATTATATCATCAATTGTATAGCAAGTACCGTTTTGTCTATAATATATTTTATATTTATAGTCTCTATTGTAGATACTAATATTATTTTCATCTACAATATCTGCAAATTCAATGGCACCAATTACCTTATTTCCCTCTATAAGCGGATATGTAGATCCCACCTGATAAACTAAATTATCATTTTGTGTTTTTAAACCTTGTTTTAAGTTTATAAAAGATTTTCCTGTTTTTATAGAGGCAATCATAGAACTATTATTGTTATCTAAATTTTTATAAAGAGAGGTAACCTTCCTGCCCATAGTATTCTCTAATTCCAAGTCATAAATAGGCAAATTATTCATGGTAAAATAAATAATTTCTCCTTTGTTGTTAACAATAACTACATTTTTACAATTAAACTGTTCCAACATATTATCACCTATCAATATTAGTTTAGAAAAACTATAAAAACAAATTATAACTATACTTTTTTTAAGTCAATAATCTTTCTTTTATCTCTTTTTCATATCCATTTTCTGTAGGTACATAATATTTTTTGTCTATATATTCAGTAGGTAAATATTGTTGTTGAACAAAAGCTCCTTCATAATCATGAGGATATTTATAGCCTATACCATTGCCCAAATTCTTAGCTCCAGGGTAAGAACCATCTTTTAAATGAGTTGGAACCTTACCTATTTCTTTTTCCCTTATATCTTTTAATGCACTATTTATACCAACGTAGACTGCATTACTTTTTGGAGCAGCAGCTATATATACCGCCGCTTGTGCTAAGGGTATTCGTCCTTCTGGCATACCTATTACATTTACTGCATTAAAAGCAGACACTGCTATATTCAGTGCATTGGGATCTGCATTTCCCACATCTTCTGATGCACATATAATTATTCTCCTAGCTATAAATTTGGGATCTTCCCCTGCATTAATCATCTTTGCTAACCAATACAAAGTTCCATCGGCATCTCCACCTCTCATGCTTTTAATAAAGGCAGAAATAGTATCATAATGCTCATCCCCACCTTTATCATATCTAGCCGTTTTTATTTGAATAGATTCTTTTATTGTATCTAAATCTATTTCAATCATTTCGTTTTCATCTATAGGTGTTGAAAGAACTCCAATTTCTAAAGAATTGAGTAACGTTCTCCCATCTCCATCGGAAATAGTTATTAAATAATCAATTGCTTCATCTGTTATATTTACTTTATAATTACCTAATCCTTTTTCTGAATTAGTTAAAGCATTATAAATTAATTTTTTCAGATTATCTCTATTTAAAGATTCTAGTTTTAGAACCATTACCCTAGACAATAAAGCTTTATTTACTTCAAAGTAGGGATTTTCAGTTGTGGCACCGATTAAAATAATTATTCCTCTCTCTACAAAAGGCAGTAATGCATCTTGTTGTGACTTATTAAATCTATGAATTTCATCTACAAAAAGAATAGTTCTCTTGTTATACAATTTTAAATTTTCTTCAGCCCTATCCATTACTTCTCGGATATCTCTTACTCCAGATGTTACAGCTGATAATTTTTCAAAAAGCATATTTGTAGTATTGGCTATTATAGTGGCCAAAGTAGTCTTACCTGTTCCAGGAGGTCCAAAAAATATCATAGAAGTAATCCTATCTGCCTTTATAGCTCTATTTAGAAATTTCCCTTCACCTAATATATGTTCTTGCCCTACAAATTCCTCTATTTTTTCAGGTCTCATTCTATCGGCTAAGGGTGCACTTTTCTTAAGCTTTTCTTCCATACTCAAAGTAAACAAATCCATTTAATCACCTAATTACCTTTATATTATATATAGTATTATATCATATAAGAAATGAATTTAATCAATTTTTACTAGCATTAAACTCTTCTATTATTTTCTCAAGTAAATCCTTATTTTGAATAACTTGAACTCCTGTATTTACTAAAGCATTAATTGTAATAATCATATTTTCATAGGCTTTATCTGTTAGTGTAGCATCTCTGAATTCTTCAGTGTGTGCCGCAATACTATCATCACCATGTATCCCAAAATAGGGATGAATAGCAGGACATACATGACTTACATTTCCCATATCTACAGAACCGAAGGTTAATTTTATATTATCAGGATTTTGTACTCCTTGACTTTTAAGGTTTTTTGTAAATATTTCTGATAAAGTTTCATTAGTAACTAAATCATCATATCCAAGCTCATAATTAGATATTTGTAGACTAGCTCCTGTTGCTAATGCAGCACCTCTAGCACAATTCTTAACCTTTTCTGTTAATTTCTGTAAATAGGCTTTCCTGGGAGTCCTTACATAAAATTGAGCAATAGCTAAATCTGGAACTATATTTGCAGCTTTACCTCCCTCTCTTATAACCCCATGAATTCTAGCAGAAGGCAATATATGCTCTCTTAGGGCATTAATACTATTAAAAGTCATTATTACTGCATCAAGGGCATTGATACCTTTATCTGGATCTGAAGCAGCATGAGAAGCTTTTCCTTTAAATGTAAATTGTATAGCTTCCATAGCTAGGGATGTACCACTTTTACTATATGTAGAAGATGGATGGGCTAACATGGCTACATCAATACCTTCAAAAGCTCCTTCTTCTACCATTTTAACCTTTGCTCCATTGGTTTCTTCCGCTGGAGTTCCAAATACTACAACAGTTCCTCCTATGTCATCTAATAAATACTTTAAAACTATAGCTGCTCCTGTATTAGTAGTACCAAGTAAATTATGCCCGCAACCATGTCCTATTTTAGGTAAAGCATCATATTCAGATAAATAAGATATTGCAGGTCCTTCTTTTTTACTTTTATAATAAGCTTTAAATCCAGTTTTTATACCAAGATATTCTTCTTCTACTTGAAAACCATATTTCCTTAAAAGCTCTATATGAGCCTTTGAAGATTTAAACTCTTCATTTCCTAGTTCTGGATTATTATAAATATATTCATTTAATTCCTTTAAATCATTTAATATACTATAAGTAATATCATTAATCTTTTCTATCATAATTAATCCCACCTAAAATTTATTTCAATTTTTTCTAATAGCTTTTATATAATCTATTAATAATATTTGATTATTTTTTAAAGTTGTTTTATTGTTTATTATAACATATTATATTTATAAAAATATTTCAATAAACAAATTATCTATTATTCTTTATAAATAAAATTAAAGCTTTGAAGTAATTCCTTCAAAGCTTTTTTAATCATTCTTTTAATTATTCTATTATCTCTTTTTCAACATATCTAGATGTCATTGCCCTTAGAATGCTAACATAGGACATCCTAAATTCAATAATATCTCCTACTTTATAATCTATTTTACTATCTGAACCATCTAATATAAGATGATCTGAGCTACCGCCAAGAATAATTATGTCCTCATCTAAGGGATGAAGAGTTTCAAAATCCACATCTTGTTTACCTACTGCACAGAGTATTCTTTTCCTAATACCCCTATCTATAAAGGTAGGTATATTGCCAAAAGCATCTTTTCCTATTTCTCCTGTAGGAACGGAAGGCTTTTCTTTTATTTCAATAATTTCTGCTTGAAGCTTAAAGGCATCATTTTTCGTACCTTCTATTTGTTCTCCATAAGCAAATTCAGTACCAAGTACTAAAGATTCCCCCAGCCTCAAATTATTTATCTTATCTATTTTAGTATCTTTTAATAAGAGATGTATTGTACTTGAATTTCCACCAGATAATATTTCTAATTCTATATTATACTTTTTTTCTATATTTTCCTCTAACTTAGCTAATCTATCTAAGATATGTTTATTTGGTATTACTCCGCCATAACAAGTTAAATTAGTACCTAAACCTATGAGTTTAACTCCCTTTAATTCTATTATTTTTTCTACATCTTCAAATAAAGCTTTCTCATCATAATATCCTTCTCTTAAATCTCCCAAATCTACCATCAAGATAATCTTGTGAATTTTATTTTTTTCTAAGGCTTTTTCTGATAAAGAAGTAATAGTATCTAATTCTGAGTTAAGGGAAATATCTGCATAATCTACTATTTTATCTACTTCAGATTTCATAGGTAATCTTAACATTATCTTAGGTATATTCAAGTCCTTTAATCTTATAAGGTTTTCAATTCTAGAATCAGCTAAATAAGATATTCCACCTTCAATATATGCTTTAGCAATTGCTGGATTTCCACCAAAAACCTTAGTTACCCCTGCCACCTTTATACCTTTATCATTACATAGTCCAGATACAGCCCGTACATTATCTCTTATGGTTTTTAAATTAATTGTCATTTTGGGATAGCTCACATTTTATTCCCCCTTAAGACTATTTTCCAAAAGCTTTAAAGCTACTTGTGGATATTTTTTAGCCATTACTCCAAGTGATGCCATTATATAATGATTATCTATTAAAATTTCTGCTTCAGTATTTGGAAGCAAATCATTTCCTTTGTTTGAAAGTGCAATTTCACTAAGTATTTTTTTTCTATTAGGTAATCTAGTTAGCGCACCACCTGTACCTATTATATATTTCACTTGAGTTAAATCTTTACCTTCTGCAATGGTTTTCTTTCCAGATGGTCCATATAAATGTTTCAACCCACCTGCATGTCTTCTCACAGCTGTAATAGTAGCATGTAATGTTAATTCTTCTACAAACCTTTTTTCTAAATTAGTTTCTGGAATTGGCTTGTGGTGAAAAATTAAGTTTTCAAGTTCTTCCATAGAAATCTTTAATTCCTTAGTTAATTCTTCTTTGCCCACCATTTCAACTACATTCTTCATGCTTACATATACTCCAAGATCACCTTCCACAGTTCTTTTAGCCTTAGGTTCTGGATTTATTAAAATTCTTGATATTTCGTCACTATCTTCTGTAACAGAATGAACATCTGTTGTGGCTCCTCCTACATCAATAGTTAATAAATCCCCAATATCATCATATAGAAGTTGGGAAGCCTCCATTACAGCACCTGGTGTTGGCATAATAGGTCCTGTTACCATTTCCCTCACATGTTCCATACCTGGTGCATGAATTATATGTTTTTCAAATACTTCTTGAATTACTTTTCTTGTAGGCTCTACATTTAATTCATCAATTTTTGGATAGACATTATCAACTATATAAAGTTCCGTTTCTTTTCCTTGGAATATCTCCTTTACATCTTCATGGTTTTCAATATTTCCTGCATATATAACAGGTATGTTTAAATTCATTTCTGCAATAAGCTCTGCATTGTAAAGAGCAGTATCTCTTTCACCATAATCTACTCCACCTGCAATTAGGATAATATTAGGTTTTATTTCTTCTATCTTTCTTAAATCAGACTTTCGTAACCTACCAGCTGTAATGAATTTAATATTAGCCCCTGCACCTAATGCAGCCTCTTTAGCAGCTTTAACAGTCATATCATATACCAATCCATGAACGGTCATTCTAAGACCTCCTGCTGCAGAGCTGGTGGCTATAAGTTCATCATAGTCTATAGATTTTTCACCAAGATTTTTTGCTAAATCATCTATAGCCCCTTTTAGTCCAATATTAACATCACCTTCTAATACAGATGTGGCTGATTGACCCTGCCCAATAAACTTTGGGCAGGTATCTAAATCATTAAATGCATTAACTACTGTTGTAGTACTACCTATTTCTGCAACTAATAGATTAATCTTCATTAGACATCTCTCTTCTCTTTTCAACTAAAAACGTAGCTACATGGGAACCTTTCGTTCCTCTACCAAATCCAGCATCCATACCAGATTGGATGGCTAATTCATTGGATACTTGGGTTCCTCCAGCAGCCAGAATGATTTTATCTCTTATACCCTTTTCAATACATAATTCATGTAATTTCTTCATGTTCTTATAGTGAATATCATCATGGGAAATTATTGTTGATGAAAGAATAGCATCAGCATTTAATTCTATAGCGGCATCAACTAATTTCTCAACTGGTATAGATGTGCCTAATATATGACATTCAATACCATATTTTTCTATTCCACCATGTTTGATATCAATGATTTCACGAATTCCTACGGAATGTTCATCTTCGCCAACAGTTGCTGCTACAACCTTCAGCGGCTTAGCTTTAATATCTGCACGAATTTCTTCTTCAGTTAATTCCTTTGGTTTAGGTGGAATAATTAGCTCATTAGTATCTATAGTAAAGGTAACTCTTCCTTTTAATTCTACACGAGTTCCTTCGGCTTCTTGCATTATTTCTTTATGAATTATTTCTACATCTTCTAAGCCCATTTTCTTACCTATTTCAATTGCAGCAAATTCAGCAGTTCTTTCATCAGTAGGTAAGAATAATGTTGTTAGGACTATACCATCCCCTAACCATTCCATTTCAGGTTTAATCTTAGATGTAGTTCTTAGTTCTTTAACCTCTTCTAATCTTACATTTACATTATCATTTTCATCTAATTCATCTATAAATATAATCTTAGATGAGTCTTCAAATGTTCCTCCACCAATTAAAGCAGCTGGATTATCTACTAAATCTTCGTCATATTGAACCACATTATTATATCCAAAATGTGCAGTTACTGGAGCCATATAATCAGTATCTCTTTCATATACTGTTCCTTCCCCTACTCCTGCATTAGCTTTTCTAATTATACCATCACTATTCCTTTCTGGATAATATCCAGAATCAACGAAGAACCCTGCTTCTACTGCATTGAAGTATCCACCAACTTCAATGATTTCTTCCATAAATAAAATTGCTCTTTCTTTTAATTCTCTAACCTTTTCCGCTAATTCACCTTTATTTCTCTTAATTTCAACCATTGCTCCTAAACCATCCATACCTGCAAAAGCTTGCTTAGCAGTATCTATTGCTTCAATATTATATATATGCCATGGTACGTTTCTTCCTTCATCAGGAGTAATTGTAGATTGAATGTCTGCTCTAGTTAATTGAGAAATCAATAGATTAAGTACATGGGTTACAGTTGCCTCTCTAGTAGAGGACTCCATATATTTTGTGTTCATTTGTGCTCTCATCTTGTATTCTCTGAACAAATCTCTTAATGCTACAGCATAAGGTAAGTCTAATCTCATACAAGGTGCTGGTGGTGCTGTTGGTGGTACTGTTGAAAGACAGATATTTTCTTTCTTCATTCCAACTTTAACTGAGAAAATTGAGTTTATAGCATGTTGTACCATGAGTTCTGGCATTACCTTCCAAGCCTCTCTTGCAGTAGCATTTGCATTGTGAGCTCCGTCAATTTGTGCTATATCTGCCCATGCCATAACTCTCTTAGCTTCTGCAGCATCAACGAAGGATCTGATCATATTAATGTTTCTGTAAAGAACATTATATTGAGGATCTTGATGAGCTCCATTTACTCCTTCTTCAGCAAACATTACTGCAATTTCTGGACCTGCTACTCCAGAAACATAAGAGTGATAATTAATTGGTCTACCTACTTCATCTTCTATAAAATCTAAAGCTTTTCTTTGAGCTCTAACTTGTTTTCTTGAAATAGGAATTCCACCTACTCCTTGAGGAGTTCCTTCTATAAGGCTTTCAAAATGAGATTGCCCTGCTGTTCTAATAACCATTATATGGTCTGCTCCATGCCACGCAGCCATTCTCATACGTCTAATATCATCTTCAAATCTTCCTGAAGCGATTTCAGTTGTAATAACTGCCTTATTTTGAGGGTCTATATTATCAAAATACTTAGCTGCTGGTAGTGGTTGACTATTCTCAAGATTTACAGATGTATCGTAATATTCAAATTTACCAATTTGTCTTTTTTCTCCTACTCCTTCTCTCCAGTGCCAACCTCTTCTTCTAGGTTTATATTTATCAATATCTTTTAAGATATATTCTATATCTAACTTTTTATTTGGCTTTAATTCCATTAGTTGGCACCTCCTTTAAATAAAACTACTACATCATCCCACATTTCACCTTTAACTAGTTTGAGACCTGCTTCCCTAATATCTAGTTTTTTTTCTTTAGCTAATTTATATACTATATGTCCTACACCTTTAGTTATTAGACCTCTATCAATTGCTCCATCTACAATAGATTTAGCTTCTATACTTGAAAAACCCATTCTTAGTAATACTGATCTTTCAATAGATGGAGATGTATTCTTTCTAGCTAATTCAACAATTGGGTCAACAATCTTTCCAGCTAACTCCCAAAATCTATTTTCTAACTCTTCTTCTGTTAAATTAGCTAAATGTTTTCTTCTTTCTTGAAAATCATCTTCTCTGCTCATTCTATAACCTCCTAATTAATAGACTATTCCTAGTTCATCTAATGCACTTTTCACAAATTCAACATTGGATTTAGTTTCTTCAACAAGGAATTCTATATCTTCTTTTGTTACCTTAGTTGCATTAACATGATTTATCGCGTTTCTAATAAGAGATTTTCTACTCTTATTTAAATCTAATTCATATATTTTTACAAATGATGGATCTTTTGGAAGTATAATATTTTTTCCAGGTGTTTCATCAGCAGGATCTCCAACTATAACCTCTATACCATTTTCCTTAGCAAATGTAAGTTGTGGATTAATATGCTTACCTGCTCCTGTATATTCAGTCTCTTGTACTACAATTATTTGGTCTTCATTCATTTCTTGAGCTATTTTAAATGCAGCTGATAAAGCTGTATTTCCTGCTGGTCCTCTTTCAAGTCCTTCTAATTGTGCTAATAGCTCTGTCATGTAAAATACTGTACCTTGGTTCATAGTAACATATCTATCAATATATCTTAAAGGTCTTGCTGCCGACCTTGGAACATCAGATCTATCTGGCCAAGTTGCAAATGGAATACCAAATCCTGTATGTCCTGTAGTAAAGGATTTCTTATTAAACTGTGTATCTGATGCCATATGAAGTCCTTTTAGACTAACACTGGCAGCTATAATTTCGGTATTTGTAGCTCCTGCTTTTATTAAACCTCTAGCAGTGCCAGTTAAGTTTCCTCCACCTGCATTTGTAACTACTACTACATCTGGATCTTTTCCTTCTCTTTCTCTAAACTCCATTGATAATTCATATCCTAAAGTTTCAACTCCCGCTATACCAAATGGAGTATATAAAGAAGCATTAAAATAACCAGTTTCTTCTAATAGTACTAGAAAAGTATAGAATAGTTCTGGCCCTACTGTAAGCTGAACTACTTCTGCACCATAGGCTTCACATGCCCTAGCCTTTTCGATTATTTCTGGTTGACCTACTCCTCTTGAGTCATAACACTCTTGTACTATAATACATTTCAATCCTTGCATAGCTGCCTGAGATGCTACTGCAGCCCCATAATTACCTGATGTAGCAGCTATAACACCCTTATATCCTAATTTTTTTGCATGATAACAAGCTGTAGCTGCTCTTCTTGCTTTAAAACTTCCTGAAGGATTACCCGCTTCATCTTTAATAAAAATTCTAGCTCCTTTTCCTTTTGGTGCAAACATTCTCCCTAATTCTGTTAAATTTCTTAATTCAAATAAAGGTGTATTGCCTACTCCTGTTCTTCCTTGAATTTCTTCAATTTCTTGTAAGCTATATCCCGTTTCTCTCATCATCTTTTCATAATCAAAGGCTACACTACCTGATTCAAATATGTCATAATCCATACCTACTGCTTTTTTCATTATCTCCGGTCTTCTTGCTATAACAGCATCATAACTCATATCTCTAGTCATTATTATTCACCATCCTTTGCTAATAATTCTCTTGCTTGACGTCCTATATATAAAAGTTCAGGAACACATTTCCCAAAGTCATGTTTATAGTAAGGGTTAACTTCCAATAATTTGCCTTCCACTGTTCTTCCAATATAAGTTTCTACTTTTACACTATCACCAATGTTTGCACTATCATTAAGTAAAAATCCTTTAACCCACATTTCCAATGGCACATTCTGTGTATCCTCTGGAATATTTGTTGCCCTTTCTCCTACTTCCAACACTATATTATGAATTCTTACCCAATCACCACGTTTTGCATCCATTTATATCCCTCCATTTAATCAATTGGCAATGCACAGTTCACAATTAACAATTAAAATCATTAATACAATACAAAATATAAAAGAAATTGTTGTACAAAGCATATTCTATAAGGAACGACAAGAGTGTCGTTCCCTACATATTTAATTCTTTATGTTTTAATTATCAATTATTCTTCTATTAACTCTCTCATATCTCCCATAATAGCTCTTGGAACTGGTAAATCTATCATAGTTTTTAAGCCTGGTCTTGCATTTATTACATTTGGAATCATATTAACTGTCATAGCTATTGTTCCAATACCACCAGGTACTTCTGGGGTAATTTGCATATTTACATTTGGTGTCCCTTTTATAGTTATATAATCTCCAGTTGTTCCGCCTTCTAATTGCGGCTCTACTTGTTGTGGATGAAGCATTTCGATCTTTAATTCTCCATCAACATAACCAAAACCTTTCATATTACATCCAGCTACATCTCCTGGTTGTACTTCTGCATAAGGAGCTTTTCTATATACTGATGATACAATTGGTGCTCTGTGTAATTCAATTTCATCACTTAATTTCCATCCTAATGCATCTGCTATCATTGTAATAGATTCTGGAAATCCTACGTGCCCAGCTAGGTTGTCTTCTGCTACTCTTTTATTAAATTCATCTACAGTTATGCCAACTCCTTGTCCATGCATTACAGCTGGTCCAAATGGAGAAAGGTTGTTTATTCTTTCTGCCTTAATACTTTCAACATCTATACATGCTCCAGTTAATGTAATTACTAATAAATCCATTATAAGTCCTGGGTTGATACCAGTACCTAATACTGTAACACCATTTTCTTTAGCTATTCTATCTAGTTCTTTAGCTAATTCTGATTCTTGCGCTTGTGGATATGCCATTTCTTCAGCAGTAGACACTACATTAATCTTTCTTTCCAGACAATATTTCATCTTATCAAATGAATCTCTTGTAAAGGAATCAGTAGCAATTACTACAATATCAGCTACACCTTCTCTTATAACATCTTCATAGGAGCCTGTAAGTAAATCTTCTCTATCTCCCCTTTCCATATCTAGGAAATCATACATGGATTTACCTATTTTATCACCTCTTACAACTGCTCCAACTATTTCTACACCTTTTTTGTTTAAAAGCATTTCTGCAATACCTTTACCCATTGAGCCCAAACCCCATACTATAACTTTTACATTTTCTTTTCTCATTTTATACCTCCCTAATTTTATTTTCATTTTCACCTTATAATTATATATGCAATATTTTTGCCAACTATTTAATTAATTACAATTTTATATAAGAGTCTGTATTTTAGATAGTTTAACATATTAGCACAAAATATTTTCTAATAATTTAGAATTTTTAAATTAAAAAAACGCAAAAATACTTGCACTATAATGCCTATATTTTTGCGTCAGTCCCATATTTTTTTAACTTATGCTGTAAAGTTTGTCTTTTTATCCCCAACTCTTTAGCAGTTCTAGATATATTATATTGGTTATTCCTTAAAGTACTGAATATAATATCTTTTTCTAAATCCTCCAAAATATTAGGTAAAGATTTGTTTTTTTCTTGAAAAATAGCTGAATTCTTCAAAGGTTTATCTTGCATTATATAAATCGAGGAAATAAAATCTTCTCTTTTTAGAGTTTTTTCATCATCATTTACTATATTCATAGCCCCTTCTATTACATTGCCTAATTCCCTAACATTTCCAGGCCAAGAATATTCCATAAAAGAATTTAATATATCTTCAGATATGTTTTCTACCTTTTTTCCAAATAAAGAGTTATATTTATTGATAAAATAATTTGATAATAAATATATATCATTTTTTCTTTCAATTAATAATGGTATACGTATAGAAATAACATTTAATCTATAGTATAAATCCTTTCTGAGAATTCCCTTTCTCAAGCTTTCTATTGGTTCTTCATTTGTTGTAGCTATTATTCGTACATCAATTGGTATATCCTTTATGCCTCCAACCCGTCTTATATAGCCCTCTTGTAATACTCTCAAAAGCTTTGCTTGCAAAGGTAAGGACATAGAATTAATCTCATCTAACATTAAAGTTCCGCCGTTAGCCTGTTCAAAAATTCCTTCCCTTTCTATTGCACCAGTAAATCCCCCCTTATCAGTTCCAAATAATATTCCTTCTAAAAGCGTTTCTGGTATAGCAGCACAATTTTGAGCTATAAATGGCTTATCTGCCCTTATTCCTCCATAATGAATACTTTGAGCAAATAATTCTTTACCAGTTCCTGTTTCTCCATATATCAATACAGATGAACTTGAATTAGTAGCTTTTTTTGCTATTCTCTTAGCTAATGATATAGATATGTCCTCACCTATTATATCATCGAAATTATATCTTTTTATCTTAGCTTTAAAGTTCCTTTTAGATGATTTTGCTGAAGATAATTCATTTTGTAACTCTATTAATTGATCTGATAAATTTTTAATATGAGTTATATTATTAGCTATTTCAAGGGCCCCTATTATCTTTTCATCAGCATAAAGTGGTATGGTAGAATTTATAGTAGTTATTTTCTGTCCTTTAAAATTTAAATAAGTCTGAGTACTATTTAAAATTGCTCGTCCAGTATGTAGAACTTTTATTAAGGTAGAAGTTTCTTCATTTAAGCTTGGAAATATTTCTAATATATCCTTTTCAACAACTTGTTCTCTATCTACCCCCTCTAATCTAGCCATAACTTCATTATAGATAACAGTTCGTCTCTCCTTATCTATTACATGAATTCCTATATCTGCATGATGCAAAATATTTTGCATTATTATTTTATTTAAATCAATTTTCTTCATTTTATCATTCCTAGCTTATTGATTTAAGGTTATGGCGGCAATCATTCTGTTTTTTGTACCATTTTCTCTTCTATAGGAATATAGTTTATCTATATTACAAGATGTGCAAAACTTTCCTTCAAAAATATTCCTCTCATTTATACCTAAGTTTATCAGATTTATCTTGTTTACTTTCCATAAATCTAAATACATTTTATTATCCCTATTTATAATTATATCTGAATAATTATAATACCTATCTTTAAAAAGCTTTTCTACATCATGTCCTATTTCATAACAGCAAGGTCCTATTGAAGGCCCTATAGACACTAAAATATCTTCTATATTACAATTAAAATTTTGAATCATATTTTCTATTATTATTTTACTGATATTATTTAAAGTTCCTTTCCATCCAGCATGAGCTAAAGCTATAACTTCTTTAACCTTATCATAAAAATAAATAGGTACACAATCAGCATGATAGGTACAAATCGCTACACCTTTTTTATTTGTTATAAGACCATCTTTTTCCTGTAAGCTCACCTTAATATTATCTTGATCTCTAATGATCAATACATCTGTTCCATGAACCTGTTTTATCCTATATATATTTTCCTCAGGTATATTTAATAATTCAGATAAATTATTAAACAGTTTATCCTGTTTCCAACCAAATCTAGTGGAAAAAACGTGCTTCATCTTCTTATCAAGATTAAATCCTTCTATTTCATAATATAATATATCTTTTTTATTTTTTTCTATAACTCCCATATTTATCTCCTATTTTCCTTCGTCTAATATCTTTTTTAACTCTTCCATAAATGAATTTAAATCTTTAAATTGTCTATATACTGATGCAAATCTTACATATGATACTTCATCAATATCTTTTAACTTATCCATTACCATTTCACCAATCTTTTCAGATTTAATTTCTCTTTGTAAGGAATTGTCCAAATTCTTTTCAATTTCATCTACTAAATTTTCAATTGTATTTATTGAAACAGGTCTTTTTTCACATGCTTTTATTATCCCATTTAAGAGTTTATTTCTATCATAGGATTCCCTATTTCCATTCTTTTTTACTATAATTAAAGGTATTTCTTCAATTTTTTCATATGTGGTAAATCTCTTACTACATTCTATACATTCTCGTCTTCTACGAATTGTTTGTCCCTCATCAGTAGGTCTAGAGTCTATCACCTTTGATTCAAAGTATGAACAAAATGGACATTTCATATTTTCACCTCTTTCAATGTTCTCAATTTTATTATATTATAATGAATAAAAAAAGTCTAATTAGATATATCACTCTTATAATCCACTAAAATAGTATCAGTACCTATTTTTATTATATCATTCCAATTAATAGCTATTTCAGAACTTTTTCCAAATATACCTAAGACCTTGCTAATTCCATTTATTATTATTGAATCTATACAACCTTTTTCTAGATTTAATTCAAAATCATCAATATATCCCATTCTTTCCCCATTGTTTATATTTATTATTTCCTTTTCTCTTATTTCTGATAATTTTAACATAATCCCACCCCTTTAAAAATATTTCACCCTTATTATGATATATCATAATAAGGGTGAAATATGACTAGAATTTAGTAATTAAACATATTTTCTCATTTGTCTTAATGCATTTTTTTCTAGCCTTGATACCTGTGCTTGGGAAATCCCTATTTCTTCTGCAACCTCCATTTGAGTTTTTCCTTCATAAAATCTTAAATTTAAAATTTGTCTTTCTCTATTATTTAATTTATCCATAGCTTCTCTAAGTGCTATTTCTTTCAACCATATTTCATCTTCAGCTTTTTCATCCTTAACTTGATCCATAACGAATATAGCGTCCCCTCCATCATGAAATATAGGTTCAAATAAAGAAACTGGTTCTTGAATTGCCTCTAACGCAAATACCACATCTTCCTTAGGAAGATTTAGCTCCTCTGCTATTTCATATATAGTGGGTTCCTTAGAATTTCTATTAATTAATTGTTCCCTAGCATTTAAAGCCTTATAGGCAATATCCCTGAGAGATCTAGATACCCTAATCGAATTATTATCTCTTAAATATCTCCTTATCTCTCCTATAATCATAGGTACAGCATAGGTAGAAAATCTTACATTTTGACTTAAATCAAAATTGTCAATAGCCTTTATCAAACCAATGCAACCTACCTGAAATAAATCATCAACATGTTCTCCTCGTCTATTAAATCTCTGAATAATACTAAGTACCAATCTTAAATTACCCTGTATAAATTCTTCTCTTGCTTTTAAATCTCCTGCTTTTATTTTAATGAATAACTTTTGCATTTCATCATTAGTTAGTACTGGAAGCTTTGAAGTATTTACTCCACATATCTCAACTTTAGACATATGCATTTACTTTCATCCTTTCATGCTGTATTGCCCCTTTCGTATAAAATTATTGCCTCTAATATTATTTTTATTCAGAAAATAATATTAGAGGCAAACCAATTTACATCAATTTTACCATTTCCTTCCTAAGCCTTTTGATTATTCTTTTTTCTAATCTTGATATATAGGATTGAGAAATCCCTAGCAAATCTGCTACTTCTTTTTGAGTTTTTTCTTTTCCATTATAGAGACCAAATCTCATTTCTATTATAGCCTTTTCTCTACTAGAAAGTTTACTTATGGCTTGCTTAAGCAGTGTTTTATCTACTTCCATCTCTATATCTTTAAATATTACATCCCCATCTGTACCAAGAATATCAGATAACAAAAGCTCGTTCCCATCCCAATCAATATTCAATGGTTCATCTAAAGATATTTCTGATTTCATTTTACTAGTTCGTCTTAAATACATTAAAATTTCATTTTCTATACATTTAGATGCATAGGTAGCTAATTTTATATTTTTATCTGGATCAAAAGTATTTACAGCTTTAATTAGCCCTATTGTACCTATTGAAATAAGATCTTCTATGGATATTTTAGTGTTTTCAAATTTTCTTGCTATATATACTACCAATCTTAAATTTCTCTCAATAAGAATACCTTTTATGCTTTCATCTTCCTTAAGTAAGGATAAGTAATATTCCTCTTCTTCAGGTTTTAGAGGAGGAGGCAATACTTCTCCACTACCAATATAATAAATCCCCCTATTTAACTTTAATTTATTTAATATCTTATTTAAGAGTATATGTAATTTCATTTTAATTTTTGTTAACATTTAAATTCCCCCTATTTAATATACTTAAATTCAATAAACCCCTATAATTATTATCTATTGAAAGTTTATCATTAACTATACCTATTAACAGCTCATCATGAATTTCTTCAAGTCCATTCTCTATAATTTTTATATAATCTGGTTTAAATCCTATTAACATACCATGTTTTGAACCAATGGACTTAAATGGTATAAATCTAATAATTATTTCTTCTTCTAGTTCTTTCATGGCATTTTCTATAGCTGTAAAATCATTTTCTTTTTTATAATCAAAAATTTGTCTTATTGGCTGAGGCAATAGCTTATCTATTACCTTATACTCTACAACAAAAACTGGTAATTTAGATAATGGCTCTATTAGTGAATTTCCTGTATCCGTTAATGCTACAAAAGATGAGCTTTCATTATTTAAGTAAACAGTTACCTCCAATAATTCTTTTTCTTGTGATAATTTTTCTTGATAATAACAAAGTATGTTTTTTATCATAATTCCGCTTAATATTATTCCCATTATTATATATTTTACAGGAAATCCTCCTACTGTCTTATGTTTAAACAATATATTATAATAAGTATTATTGAAATAATAAATGCCCAAGCTTGCTCCTGCAAATATAAAGGATATAATATAAAAAGCAGACAATTGTTTTATATATAAAACAAAGGATTTAGAATTATATGCCAATTTTATTATAATAATTGATATAATTATTTTCATATAAAATTTTGTAAGAAAATCCAAGAATGGAAAAAACAAAACAAAGGGATACAAAGCTGATATTGTTGCAGTAATAAAAATTCTGCTTTTCTTTACTTTTGTTCTAGTGACAACTTTTGTACTTTGTAATATGGCATAGTTTATAATAAAATTTTCAATAAATAAATATTCTGCTATTATATACAAAGGAATACCTCCTTTGATTTATTTTATTCTCTAATAAAGATTATAGGACATAAATTATAAATTTTTTGTCATTTTATGGGCAAAATAAAAAACGTATCTCAACAATAAGATACGTTTTTCTACTTAATTCATTATAGTCCTTTCTTATCTCTTCTTCTAAGAAAAATTGGAATATCTAATTCTTCATCGTCTAAGGTAGATGCTGCCTCATCTTTTACACTATCACTAGGGCTAATATCATTTACTCCTAATGTTGTATTGTTTTTGTCTACGGATAATATATCGAATCCTGTTGCAATAACAGTTATTTTAATTTCATCTTTTAACTCTTCATCAATACCTGCACCAAATATAATATTTGCATCTTTATCTACAGATGCCCTAATTAAGTCTGCTGCTTCATTAACTTCAAAAATACCTAAGTCTTCTCCGCCTGTAATATTTAACAATACTGATTTAGCACCTTCTATGGAAGTTTCCAATAATGGAGATTTTATTGCCTGTTTTGCAGCCTCTGTGGCTCTGTTATCTCCTGCAGCTTGTCCAATGCCCATATGTGCTATTCCCTTATCATGCATTATAGTTTTAACATCTGCAAAGTCTAAGTTTATAAGATTAGGAACTGCTATTAAATCTGATATTCCTTGAATTCCTTGTTTAAGTACCTCATCTGCCATCATAAATGCTTCAACCATAGTAGTCTTTTTATCTGAAACTTGAAGTAATCTATCATTTGGTATAGTAACTAAGGTATCTACTTTAGATTTCAATTCTTCTATTCCTTGCTCAGCATGTTTTAATCTTTTAGGCCCTTCAAATGTAAATGGTTTTGTGACTACTCCTACTGTAAGGATTCCTAATTCCTTAGCTATTTCTGCAACAACTGGTGCTGCTCCTGTACCAGTCCCACCCCCCATCCCAGCAGTAATAAATATCATATCAGCGCCTTTAACAATTTCCATAATTTCGTTTCTATTTTCTTCTGCAGCCTTTGCACCAATATCTGGATTAGCACCAGCACCTAATCCTCTGGTCAATTTTTCTCCTATTTGTAGTTTTACTTCTGCTTTTGAAGAATATAGTGCTTGTCTATCTGTATTTAATGCAATAAAATCAATACCTCTAACTCCATGTTCAACCATTCTATTTACTGCATTATTTCCGCCACCACCAACACCAATAACCTTTATCTTAGCAAATTGATCTACATCAACATCAAAATCAAACATTTTTTTTCCCCCTTGTATTATTGTAGATAATCTTATATTTCATATTGTTTTTTATAAATTAATTAGATTCCTTTTTTTTGAATAACAGAATCCTCCTAATCTTTGCAAAGTTTTCAAAGAGTCGCCCACCAAAGGTAAATATGGCAGCATAATATAAAGGAACTCCTAATCTATCGCCTAAATATGCAAGAAATGCTGCTAATATTGCATTTCCAAAAAAACCTGAAATAAATATATTTATATTAAAGTTTTTTTCAAGATTAGATCTTATACCACCAAATACTGAATCTAAGCAAGCCAGTATTGCTACAGATATATAAAGTGAGTAGGATGTATTATAAGTATATGGTAAGATGAAGCCTATTACAGCTCCTATTAAAATTCCAATTAATGCAAAAAACAATTTAATCACCCTCTCCTATTAATTTAGCATATTTGAAATTAAATATTCCAGTAAAAGCTGGGATTATTACCTGATCTTCTACTCTTGTTTCAAAACCCATTTCATAAACATTCTTCAAGATATCCCCATAAGTCCCAGGTGCAATAACAGAAGCATATAATAGCTTAGGATCTCCTATAGCTTTAATAACAAAGGGAGTTACTGAGCTTCTTCCATTTATCCTAATAATAGGACCACCACATTTTATTTCTGAAGTAGCAAGTACCCTTTCTCCATTTATACTTATAG
The DNA here is from genome assembly GCF_032104385.1 of Tissierella sp. Classification (GTDB taxonomy): domain Bacteria; phylum Bacillota; class Clostridia; order Tissierellales; family Tissierellaceae; genus Tissierella. Next base: position 92,608 of record NZ_DAMCHJ010000007.1, on the reverse strand, counting down.
CTTCTGCGCCTGCTACTCTTAAGTCATTTATAATGTTTAATATATATACATCATGAATAATATCATCATTAAGATCAAATTCTGCACTTCTTTCCTCTGGATTATCATACATAGTAATGACTATTCCTGGCCCTTTTAATGCAGTTTGTCCAGAATGTACTTTATTGTATTTAAGCTCTTGTAAAAGGAAATCAATAATATTATCGTCACCCTTTGCAATATTTTCAAGCAATTCTAATTCTTCCTCTTTTACTTTTATCATTTTATTCAATTCGGAGATTTCATTATTAATAGCAATTATTTCAGCTTTTGTAGCCTGTAATGATTTAATAGTTGCTGGAGCATATGTTTCTAATTTCATTTTTATTTGAGTAGCTATAAAAATACCTACTATAATACTAAATAAAGTTAGGATGATCTTGGGATTATCTCTTTTCATAATAATCACCCCTATTGCTTTGTATTTTCTTCAACTGGAGTCGAGTAAATAAATTCTTTGATTCTTCTACATTTAGGTATAATAATATTAGATTCCTGATTTACTCGAACAAGATAATCATAATTTCTAAGTACTGTTACTATCCCACCTTTAAGATTTAAAGCAGATTCCAATGTTTCTGATTTGCCAATAGCTTTAATGACAATTGGTGCAGATGTTGATACTCCATTAATTTCAATATGATTTCCAGCCTTCTCTATTTCTGTAAAAGCTGTATATCTTTGGTCATTAATAGATATAGCCTCAGCATCAGCTGCATTTAAAACAGATATTACTTGAAGCACTAAATCCAATTCATCTACTATACTATAGGCCTCACCAAACTCCAAATCTACAGGCGGATCATTTATTTCCATTACAATTCCTGGTCCTTCTAATTCTAAATATCCTGCAAGCATTCTATATTTCATTGTATCCTTATATAGATTTTCTGCATATACATTTTTATCTACTTCACCCATTTCATATTGTTTTATTTTAGCTTCCAGTTCTTCAATTCTTTTGGTTTGGGATTCTCTTTCATTTTGAGCTTTTTTAAGCTCTAAGGCTAATTGTTGTGCTCTTTGAGTAGGTAAAATTCCTTCACCAACAGTTTTATTTATGGTTTTAAACTGGATGGATAAAATAATTCCTAAAAAAATTGATACTACAGTTAATGCAATATATTCCTTAGCATTTTTCACTTTATCCCTCCCCTTCTTCATTAAGTACAATAATAGGGTTATCTCCCCTATCCATTAAAATCATTTTACATGGCAATTGTTTTTCTTCAATATCCTTTAAAATTTCATTTAATAAACCTACTTTATATTTTACATTATAAAGGGTACCAAAGGCAACAGAAATACCATCAATTAATATTATATTAACATTGTTATTATCTACCATATCAATTTTTTTCATTTTTGATAATATTCCTCTAGCTTGTCCCTCAGATATAAACTCAGTACATCCTTTAGATTCCAATATTGATAATATATTATCTCCTGGTTTTTTATCTTCTACATTTAAACCTACTAATAGTGGTAGTTTTTCATCTTCTGTATCTACTATATCTAATATATATCCATCTATATCTATTAACCTAATTGACGAAATCTCTTTTATTTGTAGTATTGCTTTACGTTCTATAATATCAATAATAATTCCTTTAGGAAACTTCCTTTTTACTTTTGCTTCCTTAACATATGGTAATTTTGTTAGATTTTTCTCTCCAGTTCTCGTACTTATTTTAAATATATTCTCTCCTAAATTTATGGAAGATGCACTAATTGCAACATCTTTTGAAATTTTATTGTTTCCTAATACTTCTATATTACTTATAAGAAAAAAATTGGAATTAAGGGCAAATATAAACAATAACAAGATAAAAGAAATTAATAATAAAAACCGAAAAAATAATCTTCTTCTTCTAATTTTTCTTTCCACACGTGAAAGCTTTTTCATTATTTCCACCCCTAAGCTTGTCCTTTTAGATAAATAGCAGCCTTTGCTGCTATTTTACCTTGTTAATATCTGCACCTAAGCTTTGTAAAGTTAGATGAAGATTATCGTATCCTCTTTCAATATGATAAATACTATTAACTTCAGTAGTTCCTTTTGCAACAAGTCCTGCTAAGGTTAGAGCAGCACCACCTCTTAAATCCTTTGCTGTAGTCTTGGCACCAGTTAACTCCTTCACACCTTTAATAACTGCAACCCTTCCAAATGTTTTAATATTTGCACCCATTCTAACGAGTTCCTCCGCATGTTTAAATCTATTTTCAAACACTGTTTCAGAAATTATACTAGTTCCATTTGCTATTGATAAAATAGCCATCATTTGTGCCTGCATATCCGTTGGAAATCCAGGATAAGGAAGAGTTTGCAACATTTCAATAGAGTTAATCCTTCTCGGTCCCGTTACCTTCATAGAATTACCATTACTATATATAGTAACTCCTGCTTCTTTTAATTTTGCTACAATTCCAAGAACATGGTCTACAATAACATTATTAATTATTATATCCCCTCCAGTTATTGCTGCAGCAGCCATAATTGTACCAGTTACAATTCTATCTGATATTATACTATGTTTTACATCCCTAAGAATCTTTACTCCTTCTATAGTGATAACCGATGTGCCAGCTCCAGAAATTCTTGCCCCAGATTTATTTAAGTAATTCTGTAAATCAACTATTTCTGGCTCTCTAGCTGCATTTCTGATTATCGTTGTACCTTCTGCTGTTACTCCTGCTAAAATTATATTTTCTGTAGCTCCTACAGAGGGATAATCCAATTGTATATCACAACCTTTAAGTCCACCAGTCCTACAATATAAATGTCCATGAGATTCCTCAATTTCTGCTCCCATATCTTTTAATGCCTTAAGATGTAAATCTATCGGCCTTGGTCCTATTTCACAGCCACCTGGATAAGATATTATAACTTCTCCAGTCCTTGCTAACATGGCACCCATAAATATAATAGATGACCTCATCTCCCTAACCAATTCTTCCTGAACTACTATTTGATTCAATGGTTTAGAATCAACTATCATAGTAGTTCCTTCTACATCAACAGTACATCCTAAATCTATGAGTATCTGCTTCATTATTTCCACATCCCTCAAATTAGGGATATTTGATATAATACTTTTATTTCCACCTATAATTGTAGCAGCCAGTATTGGCAATACTGCATTTTTTGCACCTAAAATTGAGGTTTCACCTGTTAATTTATTTCCACCATTAATAATATACTTCTCCATCTAACCACCTCCACATATGCTCATAATAAGTATATATGACCATATTATGCATTGGCGTAGATGAAGTTACATATTATTGTTTAACAATTGTATTAATAATCTCAAATATTCTCTCAGAGGCATCTGCTTTTCCAAGTTTTTTGCTATTCTTTGCCATTTCTTCTAATCTTTTTTTATCTTTAATTACATCATATATAATGTCATTTAATATATTCCCTCTTATATCTTTTTCAAGCACTAATATGGCAGCTCCCTTATCTTCAAAAGCTCTAGCATTAAATTCTTGGTGATTTTCAGCAGTATATGCCTTTGGTATTAAAATACTAGGCACCCCTACTGCTGATATTTCTGCTAAAGTAATTGCCCCTGAACTAGTAACCACAAGAGAAGCTATATTAATAGCTTCGGGAATCTGATAAAAATATGGAAAAACCTTAATATTATTATCTAATTTAATATTATCTCTCTTCAAACTATCTATAAATCCGTCATAAAATCTTTTGCCTGTTACGTGTATTATCTGTATATCCTTTTTATCTGCGGCTTCCTTTATAAGATAATACATTCCATCATTTAGGATTTTTTGTCCTCCACTTCCTCCAAAAGATAAAATAAGAGGAATGGATTTATCTATATTTAATGCTTTATAAGCTTCTTCTTTATCAATATTAAGAATTTCCTTACGAATTGGATTCCCAACATTTATGACTCTATCTGGATGTTTGAAATATTTCTTTGCTTCATCAAAGGTTACGGCTACTTTATCTACATATCTTGATAATATCTTATTAGTAATACCAGGAAAGGCGTTTTGCTCATGTATCATTGCTGGAACTTTCTTCTTTTTTGCCATATATACTACTGGACCACATACATATCCACCAGTACCTATTACTACATCTGGTTTAAATTCATTTATAATTTTTTTAGCATCATTTATTCCATGAAATAATTCTTTAAGAGCTATAAAAGATTCTTTATTTATTTTTCTTGGCATTCCCTTAACCCTTATGGTTCTAAATTGAAATCCTTCCTTTGGAACAAGCTCTGATTCTAATCCCTTTTTTGTACCTACATAAAGAATTTTTGCATCTTTATCTTTATCTTTTATTTCATTTGCAATGGCTAAGGCTGGATAAATATGCCCTCCTGTGCCTCCCCCTGTTATTAAATACTTCATATTGTTCAACTCCTATCTAAATTTGCGTGTCTTGAAATGTTTAAGAGTATCCCTATAGCAGACATATAAATCATCAAAGAAGTACCTCCATAAGATACAAAAGGAAGTGTAATCCCTGTGGTTGGTATAGATGATGTTACTACTGCTATATGAATTAAGGATTGAACAGTTACTAAAGCAGTGATGCCTGAAGCCAAAAAACAACCAAAGCTATCATCTATACTAAGTGCAATACGTATTCCTCTCCAAATAACTAACATTAATATCAGTACGACAGTTAAAGTACCTAAAAATCCTAGTTCTTCTCCTATAATTGAAAATATAAAATCATTGTAAGATTCGGGAATATATGAAAACTTTTGTCTGCTCTTACCTAGACCTAAACCAAATAATCCTCCTGAACCTAAAGCATACAAAGATTGTACTGCTTGCCAACCAATATCAAGTTTATGAGCAAAGGGGTCTCTAAATGCTGTTATCCTATTTCGTCTATACGCATTTTTTTCTCCTGACAATGCTAAAAATCCCAATCCTATTAAACCAACTCCCATAAAAATTAAGTGAGATAAATTCATACCTGCTATGAAAAACATACTCATTAAAGCACCTGCTAAAGTAATTGTAGTGCCTAAATCCTTTTGTATATATATAAAGCCACAGGATATACCTATAATAATTAAAGCTGGTACAGTACCCTGTTTAATAGTTCTAATATTCTCTTTTTTATTTGATAGAAAGTTTGCAAAATAAATAATTGAACCAATTTTTATGGCATCAGATGGCATAAAAGTTGTAAAACCTAAGTTAACCCATCTCCTTGCACCCTTAAGAGATTTGCCTAAAGGTGTAAAAAGTAATGCGCCAGAACCCAAAGATAGTAGATATATTAAAAATGAATATTTTTTCCAAATTCTATAATCAATATTCATACAAATTATCATTCCAACTAAACCTATTGATGCCGCTATTATTTGCTTTTTTAAAAAATAATACCCATTTCCAAAATCCTGCATAGCCTCTGGCCAAGATGAACTAAATACCATTATAATACCAATAAATACTAACATTAGGGTTCCCATTAGCAAACTAAAATCAACTGCCTTTTTCTTTTTCACTGAATTTTTCTTTGCCATTTTAATCCCCCTTTAGACCATAAACGGCATCTTTAAAATCTTGACCTCTTTCTTCAAAATTATTGTACATATCCCAGGATGCACAAGCAGGAGATAGTAAAATATTATCTTTTTCTTCACCACAATAATAAGCTAATTTAACTGCCTCCTTCATATTCTCTACTAAATGTACATTATTAAATCCATGATTTATTGCAGTCTCCTTGATCTTGTCTTTAGTTGAACCTAAGAGTATTAATTCTTTAATTTTTCCATTGAAAGATAAAATTAATTCATCAAATTCAGCCCCTTTATCATATCCTCCTGCAATCAATATTATAGGACTATTTAATGCTTCAATTGCTTTTATTGTTGAGTCAGAATTTGTTCCCTTAGAGTCATTATAAAATGACATTCCATCTATAGTTTTTACATATTCTATTCTATGTTCTACCCCTGGAAATTCTCTTAATACTTCGGCTATGTCTTCTAGATTTATACCCATTACCCAAGAAATAGCTATGGCTCCAAGAGCATTTTCTAAATTATGTTTACCTAAGATTTTCAGCTCTCTATATGGTAAAATCTTAGAAAGATTTTGTCCATCTTTCAATACTATATAATCTCCATCTATAAATACTCCATTATCAAGTTTTTGATTTGCACTAAACCAAATTACCTTTGAATTAATCTCATTTTTTATTTCTCTAAGAGTTTTATCCTCATAATTTAACACTGTATAATCAGATTTTTCTTGATTTTTAAATACTTTTTTCTTGGCAAGGATATAGTTATCTAAAGAGCCATGCCAATTTAAATGGTCTGGTGCAATATTAGTTACAAGGCTCACTCTTGGTTTAAAATATATAATATTTTCTAATTGAAAACTACTTGCTTCTATTACAAAAACATCATCTTCATTAGCATTTACCATATCCCATAATATACCAACTCCAATATTTCCTGCAACATATGTATTGAAATTAGCTTTTTTGAAAATCTCACCTACTAAAGTTGTAGTAGTTGTTTTACCATTTGTTCCTGTTATAGCTATTATATTATCTGTAGGAGAAATCCTATATGCCAGTTCTATATCTGTGATGACCTCAATATTCTTTTCTTGAGCCTTTAATAAAATAGGAGCTGTTGGCGGAATACCAGGACTCTTAACTATTAAATCAATATCCTCTAAAGGAATTTCGTTAGTATTCAAATGTTTTTCAACATATATATCTTTAATTTTGTCAAAAAAATCCTTCAACTCATCTTTAGTCTTAGAATCGCATACTATTATTTGTGCACCTAGTTTATGAAGGGCTTTCACAGTTGATAGTCCAGAGATCCCAAGCCCAAAAACTAAGACTCTTTTATTCTTTAAATACATAAAACCAGCTCACTTTCCTTAAATTAAACTTAAAATTCCAATTAAACAAAGAACAACCGTTATAGTCCAAAATACTGCTACTACCTTAGTTTCCTTCCAGCCTTTCTGCTCATAATGGTGATGCAATGGTGCCATTAAAAACACCCTTTTCCCTGTTAGTTTAAATGATGTTACCTGTATAATTACAGATAATGCTTCCATAAAATAAACCCCACCTACTATAGGTATTACAAGAGGAATATTTAAAAGTATGGCTATTGCCGATACAGCTCCACCTAAAGCAAGAGAACCTGTATCACCCATAAAAACCTTTGCTGGATGTGCATTATGTACCAAAAATCCCAAACAAGCCCCTGCTAAAGCTGTTGAAAATATGGAGATGCTTCCCATACCCCAATTTAATGCCATAAGTCCAAAAAAAGATAATACTATTAAGGTAACACCCGATGCTAATCCATCCAATCCATCAGTTAAATTTACGCTATTTACAGTACCTACTACTACAAATGCAATAAAAGGAATATAAAAATGACCTAAATCTAAATATTGATTTTTTAAAAATGGTACAATTAATTTAGTCCCTAAAACAGAAGTAGAAGATTGGTAAATTGCTAGTATAGTAGCCAATATTATTTGACCTATTAATTTTTGATGAGGCTTTAGTCCCAATGACCTCCTCTTAACTACTTTAATATAATCATCAACAAATCCAATTAGTCCAAATCCAAAGGTGGATATTAAAAGAACATACACATCCTTGTTTAACATACCAGAAGTCAATACAGTAATGGCCAGTGCTATAAAAATAATAATTCCACCCATAGTAGGCGTACCAGATTTTTTTAGATGGGTTTGTGGACCATCATCTCTAACACTTTGACCAATTTTCAACTTTCTTAATAAAGGAATTATTATTGGTCCAAGTATTAGAGTAACTAAAAAAGAAATGGAAATTGTTCTAAAAATATCTATATATTCTATCATTTAATTTTCTCCTCTCAAGTATCTAATCCTATTGCTAATTATCCTTTAAACATATATAATCAAGAACAATTTGTCTTTCATCGCATGGAAAAGTTTTATCCTCAATTATTGTATAAGTTTCATGTCCTTTTCCAGCTAGAAGTATTATATCCTTAGGTTTTGCATTATCTATTGCATATTTTATAGCTTCTATTCTATCTACTATTTTTACATAATTCCCATTAACCTTCTTTATCCCAACTAATATATCTTCAATTATCATTTCTGGATCTTCATATCTTGGATTATCTGATGTAACAATAGATAAATCTGCATGGCGACCTACTGTTTCCCCCATCTCAGGTCTTTTCGTCTTATCTCTATTACCTCCTGCTCCAAAAACAACTAGCTTTCTTCCTTCTGTAAATTTATCAATTACAGTAAGTACCTTTTCAAGTCCATCTGCAGTATGGGCAAAATCAATAATAACTGTATAGGGTGTATTAGTAGGTACAACTTCAAATCTTCCCTTTATTCCTTCAACAGATTCTAAACCTTTTTTTATAATTTCTAAGGGAATTTCATATGCATATGCACAGGCTGCTGCTGCTAATGCATTATATACACTAAATTCTCCCGGTACATTTAGAAGTATATTAATACTGCCTTTTGGAGTATTTAAGGTAAATTCAACTTTAGATAATGTAAATTCTATGTTAGTTGCAAAAATATCTGCTTTATCCTCTATCCCATATGTCAATAAAGGTATTCTTTCTCCAACTATTTCAACAATCTTTTTCCCATAATTATCATCTATATTTATTATATTAAATTTATTTGTTTTATAGAAAAGTTTTAATTTACTATTAAAATATTTCTCCATAGTTTTATGATAATCCAAATGATCCTTAGTAAGATTAGTAAATATTCCTATTTGAAAATCCATGTACTCTACTCTCTTTAATTCTAAAGAATGAGATGAAACTTCCATAATACAAATATCCGTTTTCATATCTACCATTCTTTTTAGCAAATCATGAATAACCAAAGCATTTGGTGTAGTATTATCAATCTTTACCCTTTCATTTCCTATAACTGCCCCAATAGTTCCAATAATTCCCACATTTTTATTATTCTCTTCTAATATACTTTTAATAAAGTAAGTTATAGATGTCTTACCATTTGTTCCAGTTATACCTATCATGTCTAAAGATCTCCATGGTTCTTTATGAAAAGCACCTGATAATCTTGCTAATGCATCTATTGAATCTTCTACCTTTATTATTGTAATATCTTCTGAAATAGATACTTCTTTTTCTAAAATCACAGCTACTGCTCCATTTTCTATTGCCTTATGGATATAATTATGTCCATCTACAGTAAATCCTTTTTCCGCAATAAATAGATTACCTTTTTTTATCTCCCTTGAATCATTTTCAATTCCAGTTATCTCAGTGTCTAAATCTCCTTTAATTAAGTCAAATTTATAATCTTTTATTATATCCTTTAGATTCATATTGCACCTACTTTCTTTTATCCTTATTGAATAATTTAATTAAAAGGCAACTTTATTTAAGTTGCCTCTAACTATATTACTCTTATGTTTCGCCAAATTCAACCTCTATTTTCGTATTAATAGGGATTTCTTCACCTGGTACTGGGTTTTGTTCCTTAACCTTTCCATTTCCATTTAACTCATAATTTAAGTTCAGCTCATCAAGGATTTTTATTACATCTTCTCTATCCTTTCCAATAAGGTAAGGCATCATAATTTTTTCCCCTATTTTTTCATTCACATATAAATCCACTATGGAACCTTTTTGAACCTCAGTCTTAGGCAGTGGAAATTGATCTATTACAACTGATTCAGAAGTTATATCCAAATACTCAGTAGTATATTTTAGTCCTAAATCCGTTAATGTTTTTCCAGCATTACCAATTTTCATATTTCTTATATCAGGCACTATGACCTTCTCAATAATTTGTGACTTTTCCTTATCTGTAAAAACTGGAGTAATTTCAAGATAATTTAAAGTCTCCTCTAAGACCGTTTTAGCTATAGGTGCTGCTACAGTACCTCCATAATATGGACCAACAGGTTCATCTACTACAACTAAAATCGCAACCTGTGGATCGTCTGCTGGTGCCACAGCTATAAAAGAACCAATATACTTTCCTGGTACATATCTACCATCAATAATTTTCTGAGCAGTTCCTGTTTTCCCTCCTACTCTAAATCCAGGTATATATGCTTTACTTCCTGTACCCTCACTGACTACCTTCTCCATCATCCCTAACATAGTTTTAGAAGTAGATTCTGATATAACCTTTCTTTTTATCTCTGGTTCAAAAGTTTCAACACTCTTGCCTTCATCATCAATCAACTCTTTTACAAGTCGAGGCTTCATTAAATTTCCACCATTAGCTATCCCAGATACTGCATTAATTAACTGTAAAGGAGTAACTGCAATACCATGGCCATAAGACATAGTAGCTAAATTTACTTCCTTGATATTTTCAGTATTGGCTGGAATAATACCTCCTTGCTCCCCATTTAAATCTATATCTGTCTTTTCTCCAAATCCAAATGCCTTTATGTATTTATATAAACGTTCTTTTCCTACTTTTCTACCTAAATTTACAAAAACAACATTACAAGAAGTATTCATTCCCTCTGCTAAAGTTTGATCTCCATGGGGGTTATACCATCTAGAACATTTTAATACTACACCCTTTATATCCCTTATAAATCCATTACAATAAAAATGAGTATCAGGAGTTGCAACATTTTCTTCAATGGCAGCTGCTGCAGTAATCACCTTAAATGTAGAACCTGGTTCATATGCATCATTAATTGCAAAATTCCTCCACATATCATACCAACGCTTTTGGAGTTCTTCCTGTGGTAAGTTTTCCCATTCTTTTTTAGTTTTTTCATCTAATGGAGTCCTTGGGTCATTAGGATCATAATCTGGTTTGTTAGACATTGCTAAAATATCCCCTGTTTTTGGATCCATCATTATAATAGAAACATTTTTAGCACCTGTAGTTATAAAAGCTTCCTCTGCAGCCTTATCTGCAAAATGTTGTATGGTTTCATCTATAGTTAGAACAACAGATAAGCCATCTGATGCTTCATATATTTTCTCACCATCAAAGGGTAATTGTCTGCTTGCAGCATCTGTTATCTTTACCCATTTTCCTGGAGTTCCAGTTAGATATTTATCATAGGTTCTTTCAATACCATATAATCCATTATTGTCAATATCAGTAAAACCTAATACAAAAGAAGCAAAATTACCATATGGATAATATCTCCTATTATCGTCAACTATTTCTATGCCCTTTAATTTTAATTTCCTTAACTCTATAGCTTCTTCCTTAGTTATCCATTGTTTAATTCTCTCAGTTCTAATTTTTTTAGTAATCTTAGCATATACGGCTTCTTCATCTAAATTTAATACTCTTGCTACTTCCTTTGCTGTTTCGCTAGGATCTTCTATATCGGCTGGACTAGCCCATACAGTTGACGTACTAATGCTTACAGCTAATTTTTTACCTTTTTTATCATAAATAATTCCTCTTTTTGATTTTATAGTTATTCCTTTAGTCCATTGCTCTAATGCCCCTTTTTTTAAATCTTCAGCCTTTACTATCTGTAAATAGCCTAATCTTCCTATTAAAAGTATAGAAACAAGAACTACTACACCAAAAACAAATAATAATCTTTTCTTAGATGAGTAGCTTGGTTTTCCCAAGACAAACACCTCCTAAAATAAGTTTGTAACCATGCTGAACATTTTCTTTATTTGTTTATCTATGCCTGGTTTCTCCTTATCTTTAATTATATTCTCCTCTACTGTCACATACACGATTTGTCCTTCACTTGGATAGTCCATACCCAATTTAGTAATTGCATCTTCTGAAATTTTTGTTGAAGATTTTATCCCTTCAAGTTCTGCTATTAAATCTAATTTTTCTTTCTCAAGTCTAATCTTCTGTGTTTCTAATTTAGTTATTTCATGTCTTACTGCAGTTATATTAGCATATCCAAATAATATAAATAAGGCTATTCCTAAACCAAACATAGGTATACTTAAAATTACTAATTTAGCAAAACTACTGCTTTTTTTTCTTTTTTCCTGTACTTTCTTAGTACTATTTCTCCTATTATGTTTTGGATTTTCTTTTACTTCCACTTTTTTTTCAGGGTAATAACTAAGCTCTTTCGCTACTAACAATTTATTCTCCCCCTTTATTATTTAGAACATTAAGTTTCTCTGCTATCCTAAGCTTTGCCGATCTAGATCTAGGATTTCTATCTATTTCCCCCTTGCTAGGTATTATAGGTTTTCTAGTTATAATTTCTACTTCTCTAGTCTTATTACATATACATTTAGGTAGATGGGGAGGACATATGCAATCCTTATACAATTCTCTAAATCCTTCTTTTACAATTCTATCCTCTAGTGAATGAAATGTAATAATTGCCAATCTACCACCTGGATTTAAAAAATTTACCATTTTGGGAATTGATTCTATTAAAACATCTAACTCTCTATTTACTTCTATCCTAATGGCTTGAAATGTCTTTTTTGCTGGATGATGTCCATCCTTTCTTACTTCTTTTGGTATTGCTTTTTTAATAACTGATACCAATTGAAATGTGGTATCTATAGGATCTATTTTTCTATCTTCAACAATAAATTTTGCTATCCTTCTAGCCCATCTTTCTTCACCATAATCCCAAATAATTCTCTCAAGTTCCTTCTCAGAATACTTATTTACTACATCCCAAGCTGAAAAAGAGCTTGTCTCATCCATTCTCATATCAAGGGATGCATCTTTATTATGTGAAAACCCTCTGCTTTCTTCATCTAATTGATGTGATGATACTCCTAAATCCAAAAGTATCCCATCTACTTTTTCAACCCCTAATCCATTTAATACCTCATCTATATTTTCATAGTTGTTATGGACTAATATTACTTTATCTTTATATTCTTTCAGGACTTCACCAGCTTTATTTAATGCATTTAAATCTTGATCAATTCCTATTAATTTCCCTGTAGTCAATCTTTTAACTATTTCAGATGAATGTCCAGCACCACCTAAAGTTCCATCTACATAAATTCCATTATCTTTTATATTTAATCCTTCTAACACTTCATCTAATAAAACAGATACATGTTCAAAATTCATATACTCTCCCCCAATTATATCCCCAACTCTGCCATTTTTTCTGCTATACTATCGTAAGACAAGTTATCATCATTATTATAAGCATCCCATTCCTCTTTGCTCCAAATCTCCATTCTAGTGGACACTCCAATGACTACAGCCTCTTTATCTAATTTGGAATGTTCCCTAAGATTAGCAGGTATAAGAACTCTGCCTTGCTTATCCAAAGAACCTTCACTGGCTCCTGCAAAGAAAAATCTAATAAATGCTCTTGCATCACGGTTAGTAAGTGGTAATGTTTTAAGCTTTTCCTCTAAGATAATCCATTCCTCTTTGGGGTATACAAAAAGACAATTATCAAGTCCTTTAGTCATAACAAACTCCTCCCCCAATTCTTCTCTGAATTTAGAAGGTATGATTATTCTTCCCTTAGTATCTAAAGTATGCTGATATTCACCAATAAACATACTAATCACTCACTTAATATATATTTCCTACCACTTTCCACCACTTTGTACCACTATATACTATTCTACACTAAATTAAAAAATCCTTCCACCTTTTTTTGTAAAAAATTTATCTAGTACTTTAGTCACAATCTTCTATATATCGACATTTGATTAACTTAGATTGACATAAAAAAACCGTTGGCTTTTTATGCCAACAGCTAAAATTTAATATCTTCACTTTTTTTTCTTATTCTATAAAAAATATATATTGGAATAACAAAACCTACTATGCTAACAAGCTGTGCCACCCTAATTGATCCTATCATTAAACTATCAGTTCTAAGTCCTTCAATAAAAAATCTAATGAAGGAGTATAGGGATAAATATAATAAAAATACTTCCCCTTTATTTTTTTGCTTCTTCTTTCTATACCAAAGAAGAAATAAAAACACTAAAAAGTTCCAAATTGACTCATAAAGAAAAGTAGGATGTACTTTTATCCCATTTACCATAATACCCCAAGGTAAATTTGTAGGTCCTCCATAAGCCTCTTGGTTAATAAAGTTTCCCCATCTACCTATTGATTGAGCTAAAATTAAACTTGGTGCACATATATCTGCAATTGTCCAAAATTCTATCTTTCTAATTTTAGTAAAGATAATAGCTACAATGATGGCTGTAATTATGCCTCCATGAATAGCCAATCCACCATTTCTAATATTTAACGCTTCTATAGGATTATCTTTATAGAAATCCCAACTAAAAATAACATAATATAGTCTTGCACCTACTAAACACAAAGGAATCTCCCATATAAGAAAATCCATTAAAGTTTCTTCATCAAGTCCAACTCTTTTGGCTTGTCTAAGAGCAAGTATAGTACCTATTAATACCCCTGTTGCTATTAAAATACCATACCATCTAATTTCAAGGCCAAATAGCTGAAATGCAACTGGATCCATAATAAAACCACCTTTCTAAATACTTCATTGGATTAGTATATCACAAATGAAGATTCATTTCTATTATCTTAAGGGACTTATTATAGATAGAACAACATTATCTTTTGTAAAGTGATTATTGAATCTTTCAATTATATCATCATAAGTAATGGAGTCCAAAATATCTAAATAATCTATTAACAGTAATCCATCAAAATAAAATGAAACAAAGGTGTTTGCAATGAATTCAACAGAGTTAAGCCCTATTAAAAACTCTCCCATGCTTTTTTTCTTGATACGATTAAAATCCTCTTCTAATAAAATAGAGGTTCCTTTCTTTTCAAAGAATGAGATTATCCTATTATATACTTCTTTGGGAGCCTTAGACTCACCCGTAATTAAAGAATGTCCATAAGATTTTTTTCCTGTATAATATGCACCAAAACTATTATCCACAAGACCTTCTTCATACAAGCTATTATAAAATATAGAGCTTGAACCAAATAACATATCAAGTATGAAATTTGTAATAAAATCCTTTTTTATTCTCTCTTTATTTTCTAACTTACAGTCAATATCTTTAAATCCAATATAAAATAATGGTGCAGATGTCATCATACTTTCCTCAATAAACTTTTCTTTTACTTTCTCAGATTCCTCTAAGAAAAATCTATTGATCTTTTCTACGTCCTTATGATCCTTTCTCTCCGACCTATCTACTACCTTAAGTATCTCATCAAAGGATAAATCTCCTACAATAAATATAACCATATTAGTTGGGTTATAGAAAGTATTATAACATTTATAAAGCAATTCTTTATCTATATTTTGTATACTTTCTACAGTACCTGCTATATCAATTTTAACTGGATGCTCATTATACATTGCACTTAAACAATTGAAAAACACTCTCCAATTCGGATTGTCTCTATACATATTTATTTCTTGGGCAATAATGCCCTTCTCTTTTTCAACATTTTCATCAGTAAAATATGGGTGCTGCACGAATTCTATCAATAATGCTAAACTTTCATAAAAATTTTCAGTGGATGAAAATAAATATGCAGTTTGAGTAAAATTAGTATAAGCATTAACATTTGCCCCTAGTTTAGAGAATTTATCAAAAATATTTTCTTCAGGCTCTTCAAAAAGTTTATGCTCTAAAAAATGTGCAATTCCTTCAGGTACTTCTATTGTTTCTTTTTCACCTATTGGAATAAATTTATTATCGATACTACCATAATCAGTAGCAAATATTGCATATTGCTTTGTATATCCTTCTTTTGGCATAAAATAAACTTTTAATCCAGATTCCATCTCTTTATAAAAGAGTTTTTCTTTTATTTTTTCATTTTCGTATATTTTGATATCCAATTATATTCCTCCCTGTATTTATCTATATCATTTTTAAGCCTTTGAATTCTTCATAAAATATATAGTATCAAGGGCAATCTTTGACATAGCTTCCATTATTTCTTCTCTAGTAACTCTATCTATATCTCTTAATATTTCTTCAAAATCTCTATTATCTTCCGATAGTATTTGACTAAAGAAATATTCTGATATAAGGAAAATACTATCCTTAATGGATTCTGTTGAAGATTTTATAGATTTTTTTGATATTTCTATGTCTTCATCAGTGAAATTTCCATTTTTAATTTCTTCCAATTGTTCTTTTACAATATCTATGGTTTTTTCAAAATTATTAAATTCAATTCCACCATCTATTAACATAATAGACTTATATTTAAAAACAGTAGAAGTAATGTAATAAGCTAGACTTTCTTTTTCTCTTACATTCCTAAATAATTTGGAATTTGGCCCTCCGCCTAAAATATCACTGCCAACTATAAGTCCATTATATAATCTATCTTCATAAGGAATTCCCGTTCTATATCCAAGTACTAATTTCCCCTGGGTTACGTCTAAATCCTCGTATACCATGTTTTTGGTCTGAACCCTAGATATAATTTGCTCTCTTGGTATAGTTAGGACTTCTTTTCTATCTGTTTTTTCTATATCTTTTATACATTCAATTAATTTTTCATCATACTCTCCAGCATAAAATATCTCTATTGGTGATGTATTTATTACCTTTTGATAATGTGTATATAGTATATTTTCATCAATATCTTTTAAATCTTCTATATTTCCTAATGGGTAAATACTAAATTTTTCATTTTTACACATTTCTTCTATACATCTATCTAATGCATAGGACCTCTTATCGTTTATTCTGCTCTCAATTCTATTTCTTAAATTTTCCTTTTCTTGTTCTACATAATCTCTTTTAAAATATCCCTTTTCCAAAACCGGATTATAAATAATAGATTTTAATAAATTAACTACTTCATAAATATAATTCTTATCCCCAACATAATCCCCGTTCACAGTTTCAATGGTAAATCTAAGAACATGTTTTTCTCCCCTTTTATTAATTGATATGCTTAAATTTGCTCCATAGGTTTCCTCTAATTTTTTTTGTATCTCAAGATTCGTAGTATATTCATCTGTACCTCTTTTTAAAACCAAGGGTAATAGAGCATTTTTTGTAACTTCATCCTTAGATAAAGGTCTCAAAAAATAGTAACTGAGTAAATTTGATTTAAACTTATCTGTCCTAATTAAATTTAAATATATTCCATTCCCGATTTTGATTCTTTCTGATTTTAATGTCAAATTGTTTCCTCCTTCTTAAATATATTATTTTTACTATACCCAAAATTAAATTTGTTACTTACATTAATATTACGAATTTAATTAAAAAATACAAAAACCCAATCTTTAAAATTGGGTTTTTGTATTTTATTTATTCTTTTCAATCATCCTACTAATTTCACCTACATGATTATCGTATGATGAGCCATTCATCAAACTACTTATAATCTCTACAATCTGAAAAAAAGTCTTTTCATCATTAGATACAAGTACTTGTTTTATTCCTGTATCCTTCTCCATAACTAAGCCGCTGATGAGATCTTTTGTATCTGTCGTAAAGGATGTATCATAAGCCATAACAACAGAAACTAGTGCCGTATCATTGAAGATAATCGTTGCTGCATCATCTATACCAAAGAGTTCAACAACATAATCAGCCAAGTTCTCTGACCTATCAATTATTACCTTATCTTCCATGGATACTTCTACTACTGTATCATCTGGCTCCTTAACCATTTCATTATTTTTAGTAGTTTTACAACCTATTTGAAAAATCAAACTTAAAACTAATACGAATAATAAATATCTTTTCAATTTATCCCTCCTCTTATTATAGTTTTTCATAATATGAAAATTTTATAACAAGAAAAGGAAAATATTTATTATTGTATTTCTTTTGCTATTTTTACCCCTGAACTAGTTCCTAATCTAGTAGCTCCTGCTTCTATCATTTTCTTTGCAGAATCTATATCTCTAACTCCTCCAGATGCCTTAACTTCTAATTTATCTCCCACTATAGATTTCATAAGCTTTACATCCCCTATAGTTGCTCCACCAGTAGAAAATCCTGTTGAGGTTTTCACGAAGTCAGCTCCAGCGATCATGGAAATTTCACAAGCTTTAATCTTTTCTTCATCAGTAAGTAAACAAGTTTCTATAATTACCTTAACTACCGCCTTGTCTTTAGCTGCTTTTACTACTTCTTCTATATCTTCTTTAACAAGTTCATAATTCTTTATTTTTAAAGCACCGATATTAATCACCATATCCACTTCATCAGCACCATTTTTTATTGCATCTATAGTTTCAAAGGCCTTAACTTCTTTAGTATTTGCACCTAGTGGGAATCCTATAACAGTTGCTACCTTAACGTCAGAATTCTTTAACATATCCTTACATAATTTTACATAACAAGGATTTACACATACAGCTGCAAATTTATTTTCCATAGCTTCTTTACATAATTCTTCTATTATATCCTTTGTAGCATCTGGCTTTAACATAGTATGGTCTATCATTCCCAATATATTAGACATTAATTTCCCCTCCGAATCATTTAATTAATTCAACTAAATCTCCATTTTTTACTCCTGCCGCATTACCTTCTTCTATATCAACATGCATTTCAAGAGCAAAGGATTCAGATACTCTAACTAATACATTATTGAATACCAAGCCTCTTTCTCCACCTACTTTTATATTTACAATGTCTTTATCAACTACTCCAAATTCTTCTCCATCTTTAGTATGCATATGAATATGTCTTGCAGCTACTATTATCCCCTCTGTTATCTCAACTTCTCCCTTTGGTCCAATAAGTTTTGCCCCTGGAGTACCTTTTATATCACCTGAATTTCTAACCATTGGCTTTACTCCTAATGAAAAGGCATCTGAAACTGATAATTCAAATTGAGTACTTGGTCTAACAGGTCCTAATATTCTTACACCTTTTATTGTACCCTTTGGTCCTACTACATCTACCTTTTCTTCACAAGCATATTGCCCTGGTTGAGATAAATCCTTCATCTTTGTTAATTGATATCCTTCACCAAATAAAATATCTAAGTCCTTTTGGCTTAAATGTATATGACGATTTGATAACGCTATTGGTAATTGTGTTTTCATTTGTATTCCTCCCATATATAAGTTCAATATTATATAACCATTATAAATCTTTGTATATGAAAAATCAAAGTTTATTCCAATAATCTAGAAATTGTTTGATAAAATCCTGGATATGAAATATTTATACATTGGCTATTTTCAATTTTTGATATACCTTTTGTATTTAACGAGGCTATTGATAAAGCCATTGCAATCCTATGATCACCATAAGTATTTACAATAGCTGGACTTAACTCCTTTTTTCCACGTACAATCAATCCATCTGGCAAAGCCTCTATATCAGCTCCCATTTTTTTCAGCTCATTAACCATAGCTTGTATTCTATCTGTTTCTTTATATTTAAGTTCTTCTGCATTTTTAATTACTGTTGTTCCTTCTGCAAAGGCAGCTGCTACAGCTATTATAGGAATTTCATCAATTAATCTTCCTATAATATTTTTATCTAATTCAATTCCTTTAATTGGAGCAGAAGAAACATATATATCTCCAATAGGCTCATTATTGATACTTCTTACATTATCTATTTTAATATTGCCACCCATGGCTTTTATTACATCAACAATTCCAGTTCTTGTAGGATTAATACCAACATCTTTTATTGTAACAGAAGAACCTTCCATAATAGTAGCTGCTACAATAAAAAATGCAGCAGAAGAAATATCTCCTGGAACATAAATTTCTTTTCCCATAAATTTATCTTTGCCGAAGTATTCAAGCATTCTTTCAGTATGATCCCTAGTAATCTTTTTCTCTATAACTTTAGTTTCGCCTTTACTATAAATAGAAGCTAGTAAAATGGCTGACTTAACTTGAGCACTTGCCATAGGCAATTCATATTTAATTCCTTGCAATTCATTTGAGGGCTCAATACTAATAGGAGGGTATTTGTCATTATATCCTTTAATATTTGCACCCATTTTAGTTAAAGGTATAATAATTCTATCCATGGGTCTTTTACTCAAAGAAATATCTCCTATGAGAGTTGAAGAAAAGTTTTGTCCAACTAATATCCCAGCCAACAACCTCATTGTAGTACCTGAGTTACCACAATCAAGAGGCTTAAAGGGTTTTTTTAAGCCGTGAATTCCATTGCCATTTATCTTGAGAATATTCTCCTTATCATCTATAACTATATCTACTCCCATTTCCCTAAAACATTCAATTGTTCTTAGTGTATCTTCAGATAATAAAATATTTTTTATAATTGTTTCTCCTTTAGAAATAGAACCAAGCATTACAGCTCTATGGGAAATAGATTTATCTCCAGGTGTTTTAATCTCACCTTTTAGAGTTTTTTTTCCTTCAATCTTCAAACTATACACTCCCTTAATATATATCTATATTTTATAATCATTTAATATAGCCTCTTCTATGAGCTTTTCCTCTACATCATAAAACAAATCAACTGTACCTCTTCCTGTAGGCAGAATAAATGAAATCTTTCCATCTCTATTCTTTTTATCATTTTTCATATATTCTATTAAAATTTTTATTTCAAAACTATTAAATATTGGTTGTTCCACTAAGGTATTCAATACTCCTATAATTTCATTATAGTATTCTTTGTCTATAAGTTTTTTTTGATATGCAATATTACTCTCATACATCATACCAAGTATAACTGCCTCACCATGATTATATTTTTCATATTTAAAAAAGGATTCAATGCTATGTCCTATAGTATGTCCAAGGTTTAATTTTTGTCGGAGACCTAGATCTAATTTATCTTTATCTACTATAGTAAATTTTATATCAACTGATTTTTCTACTATGGTTGGAAGTATTCTCATGTCTCTATTATAAATCTTTTTAATATTTTTCTCTATATTTTTTAAAAAATTATAATCTTCAATTAAACCATATTTTATTATTTCCCCAAGACCACAAGTAATTTCTTTTTCAGGTAAAGTATGAATAAATGAAGTATCAATTAAAGTTACCAAAGGAAAATGAAAAGAGCCTATAATGTTTTTATGACCTAAAAAATCAATGCCCGTCTTACCTCCTATGCTACTATCTACCTGAGATAATAAAGTAGTTGGGATCTGAATATATTCAATCCCTCTTTTATATGTTGCTGCAGCAAAACCAGCTAAGTCTCCAACTACTCCTCCGCCTAGACAAAGTATTTTTCCATTTCTATCAATATTTTTTTTGATTAAAATTTTATATATATTAGATAATTCTCCTAAATTTTTATTTGTTTCTCCTGAAGGAATTATATATATGTTTTCTCTCCTATTTAGTACCTCATCTATTTCATCTTTGTATAAATTATATACATTTCTGTCAGTCACCAAAATAAAATTATCACTAATTATATATTGGTGTAGTTCCTCCCAGATATTATCTACCATCTTGAAAACCATGTTATTACCTTCTTTCTAAATACTTAAGATAATTATAATAATTTATCTTAGTCTCATCTAAAAAATCTCCTCCAAACTTTTTAATTAGTTCATCTGCTAATATATATGCTATCATAGATTCAGCAACTATACTAGCTGATGGAACTGCACATACATCCGATCTTTCAAATTGTGCCGTTTTTTTCTCCTTAGTTACTATGTCTACAGTTTCTAAGGGTTTTTTAAGAGTAGGTATTGGTTTCATAGTAGCTCTTATAACTATATCTTCTCCATTTGATATACCTGCTTCTATGCCTCCTGCATTATTTGTCCTTCTCCTATATTTATTATCATAGAAAATTCCATCATGAAAATTTGATCCTAGAGTTGATGCTGCAATACTTCCAAGTCCGAATTCTACTCCTTTGATTCCCTGTATGCTAATACAGGCTGCTGCAAGTCTTCCATCAAGCTTTGCATCCCAATTTGTATGACTTCCTAATCCTATAGGAGGATTTTTAACTATAACCTCTATAATCCCTCCTAAAGTATCTCCTTCATCCTTTGCTTTTTGGATTCTTTTTATGATTTTTTCCTCTGACTCTTTATCTACTACCCTAATACTTGATTCATCAGCCCTAATTAACTCTTCATGTTTTAATCCATTATAATAGTTTATATCTGAATTTATCCCACCAATATTTATAACATGACTATAGATATTTATATGGAATTCCTTCAGTAAAAGTTTACAAATACTTCCCAATGCCACCCTCATAGCTGTTTCTCTTGCGGATGCTCTTTCAAGTATATTTCGTCCACCTTTTTGATTATATTTAAGTGCTCCTACTAAATCTCCATGACCTGGTCTTGGTTTAGTAACTTCTACTAATTCAATATTTGTACCTTTATTTTTAATAGATATGGTAATTGGACTGCCTGTAGTAAAACCCTGACTTATACCAGATAATATAATTATTTCATCACTTTCTAATTCCATTCTAACTGATCTGCCAAATCCCTTTTGTCTTCTTTTTAGCTGGTCATTTATGTAGTTTGTATCCAGATATAAATTTGCAGGCATCCCATCTATTATACCTGTAAGGGATTGCCCATGGGATTCCCCGCCTGTTAAAAATCTTATCATTTTTATCCCTCCTATTATGTAAAAGACTTCTACCTGTGAAGGTAGAAGTCTTTTATGCTCCAAATGTTTTTACCTATTTTATATAATTCATCTTTAACATCTAATCTTTTGTCTATAGGTTCTTTATCTGTATTAGATATAAAGTAATTCCCTTTATATTTTGCATTTATAGATCTAAAAAAGTAGTCCATAACTGGAATAGCTCCATCAAATTGATTATTAGAAAAAGGTGCCCCTCCTGTAGCTAAAAATACACCTACTCTATCTTCAGTTTGTTTATATTTTTTACCTATAGAATATTTTAATGACCAATATTTTTGACATCTATCAATCATATTTTTAGTTAGTCCATTTATAGAATTAAAATATATGGGCGCTGCAAGTATTATTATATCACTACTATCAAAACCTTTATAAATAGTTTCCATATCATCTTTATTTGCGCAAGCCTCTACTTTTCCGCAATAATCGCATCCTGTACATGGATTTATCTTTTTATCCATTAAATATATTTTATTAATCTCATAATCATTCTCTTTAATTCCATCTAATAAATATTCTATTAATTTATCTGTATTTTTTCCTTTTCTAGGGCTACCCATTAAAGCTAATACTTTTTTCATTTAGACCTCCTATACTGTTACCATTCCTCTAAGATGCTTTATTAAAGTCGTAGTAATAAAGCTTTGAATTGGTATATTAACTAAAGCAGATAAGGCTCTACCTGGAAGTAATACCATAAATCCTTTTCCAAATAAATTTGATAACCAGTAAGTGTTTAGTCCTAATGATATAAATAAAATGCAAACACTAACTATAATAGTTACATTTCTCAATGAAAATGGATTTCCACCTTTTACTTTAGTTTTAAAATAGATTCCTAAAATACCTGGTATTACACCCCACAATATAGAACTTAATGTAAAACCAGGATGAATAGATGGCCCTTGAAGATTTACCATAACACCAATTAAATCAGCAGCTAATCCGCTTATACCTCCAACTACTGGTCCAAATAACAATCCACTTATCATTAGGGGAATCTCTCCAAAGCTTATCCTTAAAGTAGGTAAGCCTGCCAATGGTACCATAATAGCTAAAAATCTTGTAAGAACTATAGATATAGCTGTCAAAAAACCAGCATATACTAGTGTCCTCGTGTTCATTACCTTACCTTTATTCATTTTTATCCTCCTTTCTTTTGTTAGTGACAGGCAACTGTCACATCAAAGATAAGAGGTTTCTTTAATGATCCAGCGGACGCGGTAAAGAATCGCAGAATATATCCTTCGTTTAAGGGCAACTTCCCATCCCTTAACACTTGACGCTCTTTACCTACTCTGTCTTACTAACAATATCATTATACATCAATATCCTTATTAAGTAAATCATTATTGCCCCTTTTTCTAATATATTCGGTTAAGTTATATGAACCAATAATAGAGGCCATAATAAAAGAAATTATAGACATTACTCTATAATATAATGGATAGGTAGAGAAATAAGAAACCATATAAAATATAATTGACAGAGTATATAATTTAAATATCTTATCCTTGCTTAAAAAATTAAAACTATTCTTTAATTCTGACTTTTTTTCATAATATCTATCTATAATATAATCCTCTATATCTTCATTGGAAGATATCACCTTTTCCTCTTCAAGCTTTATTCTATATTCATTTTTAATCGATTCTATTCTTTTATCCCTATTTTTTAGAATGACCTTTTTTATATATATACTCATAACTATAGCTATAACAAGGGAAATACTTAAAGAGATAATAAAACTATCTATTAACCTATTCAATATTAAGGTAAAAAAAATTAAGATAATTATTCCCATAGCTATTTTATCTAAAATATCCGCCCTAACAGTCTTACCATTTTTCATTTGTTTGGTATAAAAATTATCCAATACTCTTTGTTTTTCTCTTTCCCTACGATTTTCTTTTAAATAATTTAAAACTTTTTTCATTCTCTCGCCACCTTTCCCTAGCAATAAAATATCCTATACTCTGTATTATTGCCACAAAACTAAGAAAAGATAATATAATATTTATTGTTATATTAATAAAAAACTCTTCTGGAAAAAGCTGTATCAATAAATCCCTTTGTGGGTCTAATTGCCAAAGATTATTCTTAAAAAAGACATAATGAAAATAAGTGAAGTATTTGCTAAAATCAAAATATATCATAATTACAATAACTCCAATTAATATCCAATTGATAAACAAACTTTTATATAAAAACATTCCCAATATATTTTTTTCCCCTCTAACAACAAATAAAATTATTATAGAAATGGATAGTACAATGCATATATATTGTAATATAAATCCTTTTCTAAATAACTCTCTTACATCTTTCATATGCCATATTTCTTTTATATTGAAATTTGATTCTAAAACTTGAATACCTACCTTCCCTTTTAAATAATCTAATAAATCTTTTGTTATATTTCCTAATTCATTCAAACTCTTCCCTGTTATCTCCATTACATTATAATTGGAATATGTATCAATATATTGCTGAAAGTTAAAAGCATTTTTTTCTACTGCTGTTAGAAGACAAAATAAAGATAATGATAAGACTAAAATTACTTTCTTCAAAATAAGCCACCTCAATAATTGTTTTTTTCTTAATTTAAAAGGATTGAAGAAATATAATTCTCCAATCCTTTTAAAACTATGCCATTGCTCTCTCTAATTTATCTAAATATTTAATTGGAAAAACCCTAAGTAATTCCTTATATTGCTCTACTGATAATCCTTGAACAGTAGTATATATTTGAATCTTTGTATCTAGATCTGCAGCTATAAACCTCTCTTTTATTTCTTGAAAAGTATCATTTGTCTCCATGATTTTTCCTCCTTCTTATAACCTTATACTTATTATGTTAAATACTTATTCTTTTATACAGTTGAACTTAAATCTTTTAATTATAACTTCTAAGTTTTACATATCCTCATATGATGAATACTAAATATTTATATGGAAATAATAATTTTTATAATAATTTTTAAAAAGGAGAAAAGCCTATGAATAATACACCAAGAATCGGGGTCAATACTATTAGAAAAGAAGCTTGGGATAAGGTCACAGGTGCTGCAAAATATAATGGTGATCTCTTAACTCCTAATGCATTACATGGAAGAATATTACCAAGCCCTTATGCACACGCAATTATAAAATCAATTGATACAAAAGAAGCTTTAAAATCCAAAGGTGTTCAAGCCATAATCACTGGAAAATATATGCCCATATTAGTAGGTTCCATCATCAACGATAGGCCACCTATAGCAAGAGATAAAGTTAGATATTTCGGTGAACCTGTAGCTGTGGTTGTAGCAAATAGTGAGCAAGAAGCTATGAAAGCATTAAAACTTATTAAAGTAGAATATGAAACACTTCCTATAGTTAATTCCGTATTTGATGCCATAAAACCCGATGCCTATCTTATACATGAAAATCTGGGACATTATTATTGTCCTGATACTCGTGTATATCCTGTAGGTCATACTAATATAGCAGACCATGTAAAAATTAGAAAAGGAAATATGGATATTGGGTGGCGAGAATCTGATATAGTTCTTGAGGGCGAATTCTCTTTGCCTCAGTCAGATCATCTAGCAATGGAAACTAGAAATTCTAAAGTTCAAATATTGCCGAGCAAGGATACAATTGTACATACATCAACTCAATCACCCTTTGCAGTTAGAGAAGAAATAAGTACACAATATAAAAACTCCGAAGGGAATGTTATTGTTCGCACACCATTAGTAGGTGGTGCCTTTGGTGGAAAGGCTGGAGTTCAGATGGAATTTCTTGCATACCTAGCCTCCTCTGCAGTTGAAGGTAAAATGGTTATAATGGCAAGTCCTAGGGAAGAAGATATCTCTACTTGGCCATCTAACATAGGTGTAAATGCAAAGCTTAAAATAGGTGCCACATCAGATGGATTTATAAAAGCTTTAGAATGTACTTATTATGTAGATTGTGGCGCCTATACTGGTACTGGTCCACGTATGGCAAAGTCCATATCCATTAACTGTTCTGGCCCCTATAATATTGAAAACATTCATTGTGATTCCTATAGTATTTATACTAATCATTGCTATGTTACTTCTTATAGGGGATTTGGTCATGTAGAGCTTACCTTTGCTATTGAAAGAATGATTGATAAGCTGGCATTAGCACTATGTATGGATCCCTTGGATATAAGGCTAAAAAACGCTATAGTAGAAGGAAATACTTCTCCAACACAAACCAAAATAACATTTAATAATACTGGAAATCTAACATCTTGTCTTTATAAATTAAAAGAAGCTATTAATTGGGAGGAAGGACGAATAATTAAAACAAATAAAGGCACAATTAAAGCTAAAGGGATTTCTTGCTTTTGGAAATCTGCAGATTCCCCTACTAATGCCACTTCGGGAGCTGTACTCACTTTAAATGCTGATGGTAGCATTAATTTAAATGTAGGTGCTACGGAAATTGGTCCAGGTATGAAAACTACTTTAGCTCAAATACTAGCAGAAAAGATGAAGATAGATGTTGATGAAATTTATGTATTTATGGATGTAGATACACGAATAAGCCCGAAGCATTGGAAAACTGTTGCAAGTATGACAACATTTATGGTGGGAAATGCTGTTATAAAGGCTGCTGATGATTTAATAGGACAATTAAAGGAATTAGGTGGTATTGCTCTAAAATGCCCTCCTAATGATTTAGATATTGGTGAACAAAGAGTATATTTAAAAGATAATCCTACTAAATTTATTGACTTTAAAGATTTAGTTCATGGATATAAATATGCTAATGGTGAAGCCATATATGGACAAATGATTGGTAGAGGAAATTATATTATGAAAAATTTAACTAAATTAGAGAAAGAAACGGGAAAGGGTAAACCATCTGTTTCATGGACTGTAGGTGCTCAGGCTGTTGAAATAGAATATACCCCTAAGAACTATTCCTATAGACTACTGAAAGCTGCCACCGTTATAGATCTAGGTAGGGCAATTAACCCTAAGGCTGCAAAAGGAGTCATAATGGGTGGTATGAGTATGGGGATTGGTTTAGCAACTAGAGAAGAGTTTTTATATGATGAAAATGCCATATTAGAAAATACATCCTTAAGAACCTATAAGCTTTTACGATTTGGAGAAAATCCAGAATATCTAGTAGATTTTATAGAGACCCCTGACATAGATGCTCCTTTTGGTACTAGAGGTATAGCGGAGCATGGTATTCTTGGAATGCCTTCTGCTTTTGCCAATGCATTATCCTTGGCAGCAGAAGCCGATTTTGATAAGGTACCTATTTCACCTGAATTAATATGGAAAACCAAGACAGGAGGTAAATATGATACCCTTTGATTTTGAATATTATAAGCCAAATACAATTGAAGATGCCATTCAATTATTTAATAAACTTAAACTAGATGGAAAAAAGCCCATTTATTATGGCGGAGGAACAGAATTTATCTCTATGGCAAGAATGTACAATAGATATACAGGTGCAGTAATAGATATCAAAGGTATTCCTGAATGCAATGTACTCGAATTTAAAAATGACAATTTGACAATAGGTTCAGCTATAACTTTGACAAAAATTGCCGAAGAAAATCATTTTCCACTTCTTAGCCTAACAGTTAAAAGAATAGCAGACCATACAATACAAGATAAAATTACATTAGGTGGTAATTTGATGGGAACCATTATATATAAAGAAGCTATGCTCCCCCTCCTCCTATCTAATAGTGAAATAGTAGTTCAAGGTGATATCTGCAAAAAAACTCTAAAGATAATAGATTTATATGATAAAAAGCTGCAACTTACAGATGATGAGATTATAATCCAAGTAATAATAGATAAAAAATTTCTCCAATTACCCTATAGCCATGTGAAAAGAACAAAAAATGAAAAAATAGATTATCCTCTAATTACAATGGCTGCATTAAAGGATAATGGTAGAATTTCTGTTGCTTTTAGTGGTTTATGTGAACATCCCCTTAGATCTATTGATATAGAAAAAATTCTAAACGACAATTCTGTTTCCAAAGATAAGAGAATTAGAAAAGCTATTGATAATATACCCTATGAAATACTCCATGATATTAGTGGTTCTTCTGAATATAGAAAGTTCATGCTATATAACATGTTATATGAATTACTTAATAAATTTGAGGGGGTCAATTGAATGCTAGAAATATTAAAGCCTACGGTATTAACCTTAAATATAAATGGAAAAGATAAAGATGTAATTGCTAAACCCTCAGATATATTATTATTTACTTTGAGAAATGAACTTGGGCTTACTGGGGCAAAACCTGGTTGTGAAAATGGAGATTGTGGAGCATGTACGGTTTTGGTAAATGGGTGGCCAATAAAATCTTGTTTAATGCTTACTGTTGAAGCAATTGGAAAAGAAATAATAACTATAGAAGGGTTGAATAATGCTCCAATTCAAAAAGCATTTGTTGAAAGTTTTGCCTTCCAATGTGGCTACTGTACATCAGGCTTTTTAATAGTCTGTCATGCACTATCTCAAATCCACCCAAATGCAGATGATAATATAATACAGGAATGGCTTCAATCCAACTTATGTAGATGTACAGGATATGCCGAAATTGAAGATGCTATAAAATCAATATTAAAAGATAAAATTAATTAACTTATAGTAGGTGAATAAAATGGATATTATCGAAACAACATATGATTATATTTTAAAAACAATTTTTGGTGTTGCAAATCCTATAAAAAAGTCTATAATGAAAACCCATTGTAAGGTTCATAAATTCATTAATTTTCACGCCTTAAATATCATTAAAAACGATAAATATCTAAATGAATATAGATTATTCCATAGTTTTATTCTAGATATAAATGAAGGTGCTGTATGGGCAGACCAAGATTTCAAAAGCTCAAATCATTTCTATAATCCTTACAAAAAGAGGGGTTTATATGGAAGAAAATCTGCTATGGATTTAGGAACAGATTATTATGAAGAAGCTCTTAAACTATGGGATAAAGAAGAATTTAATAAATCTATGTTCTATCTAGGGGCTACTTTACATATTATTCAGGATATGACTATACCACAGCATGCTAATATTAGATTATTAGATAATCATCATCAATATGAATCATATGTTAAACATACCTATGAATATATAAAGGAGTTTCAAGCCGAAAAAGGAACTTATTTGCTAGATTCTATTCAGGACTATATAAGATTTAATTCAAGAGTAGCCATTAAAATATATAACAGATTTAAAGTAATCTCAGATGATAAAAATCGTTTTTATCGTATTACCAGATGTGGTCTTCCCTTAGCAGAAAGAACTACAGCAGGAGCAATGATTATGTTTTATAATGATATAAAATAGTCAACCTCTACTCTATACAGAGATTGACTATTTACATTAAAATCTTTCTTTATATAATTTCATGGATGTTTCTTTATCTTCTTTACTTCTATTAAATAATGCTTTATAAAGCTCAGATATTATTAAGGGGAGAAATGCAAAACTTGCAATAATTCCCCAATCAACTAACCTCAGTGGAACAGTATGGAATATTGGCTGTAGAGCCGGAACATATATAACTCCTAATAAAAGGAAAAATGATAGTGTAGTTGCATATATCATAGTTGGATTTGAAAAAATTCCTATTTCAAATAGAATATGCCTTTCCGATCTACTTGAATATGCTCTTAAAAGTTCCGCCAAAATCAATGTTGAAAAAGCTATAGTTCTAGCTTTCATTAGGCTATCTGGAAAAACCTTAAGTCCCCAAATATAAGCCAAAAATGATGTAGCACCAATAGTTATACTTTGGACTATTATATCTACCATCATATGCCTATCTATTATTGGGGAATCTGGGTTCCTAGGTTTTAGCTTCATTATATCCTCCTCCCCCTTTTCCATTCCTAAAGCTAAGGCGGGAAAACTATCTGTTACTAAATTTAGCCACAACAATTGTATTGGTAAGAGTGGTATAGGTAGATTAAATAATATACTAGTAAAAACTATTATAATTTCCCCAATATTACAGGATAAAAGGAAAAATACAAATTTCCTAATATTGCTGTAAATTACTCTACCCTCTTCCACAGCAGCTACGATACTTGCAAAGTTATCGTCAGTAAGAATTACTTCAGCTGTACTCTTAGCTACATCTGTACCAGTTATACCCATGGAAATTCCAATATCTGCTTTCTTTAAAGCCATGGAATCATTAACACCATCTCCTGTCATTGCAACAATTTCTCCATTGGCTTTAAGTGCAGAAACTATCCTAACCTTATGTTCTGGAGATACTCTAGCGTAAACAGTTGTATTCTTTACTATATCCTTAAAAGTTCTGTCTGAGATGCCATCTAATTCTTCACCTACCATGACCTCATTAATAGACTTAGCAATATCTAGTTCTTTGGCAATTGCATAGGCAGTCTCTCTATAATCCCCAGTTATCATAATAGGCTTAATACCTGCTTCCTTACATTTAACAATAGCATCTTTCGCTTCAGGGCGTGATGGGTCTATCATCCCTACTAATCCAACGAATATCATTTCCATTTCAATACTATCAGAAGAAATATTATCTGGAAGATTATCATATTCTTTGTAAGACAAGGCCAACACCCTTAAAGCATCCTTAGCAAAGAAATTATTAACATCTAATACCTTTTTTCTTAGGCTATCATCAAAGACCTCTATTTCTCCATTGACACTAATATATTTACACCTTTTTATAACTATATCCGGAGCCCCTTTTGTAAAAGATACGATTTTTCCTGGTATATAATTTTTATGAAATGTTGT
Source organism: Tissierella sp. (assembly GCF_032104385.1). Lineage (GTDB taxonomy): Bacteria > Bacillota > Clostridia > Tissierellales > Tissierellaceae > Tissierella. Next base: position 61,253 of record NZ_DAMCHJ010000007.1, on the reverse strand, counting down.
CATCATCTTTCTATCGGAATCAAATGGCATTTCTTCAATTCTAGGACATTCCTTATTCATAGTATATTTAGTTATATTCCCCTTATGAGCTAATGTAACCAATGCTCCTTCTGTTGGATCTCCAACTACTTTAAATGCTTCATTGGCACTATTAATATCTGCATCATTTGCCAGTACCCCTATAGATAATAAATTCTTTAGATCAATTACTTCTTTAGGATTAACCTTTTTTTCTTCTATTTTAAAATCTCCTGTAGGATTATATCCTACACCAGTTACGTTATAAATTTTATTACCTGTAAAAAGTCTTACTGCTGTCATTTCGTTTTGAGTTAGAGTTCCAGTCTTATCTGAACATATAACTGTTATACTCCCAAGGGTCTCAACAGCAAGAAGCTTTTTAACTATGGCATGTCTTGCCACCATTTTATTCATACCTAAGGCTAATACAATAGTTACAATAGCAGGCAGACCTTCAGGAATAGCAGCAACAGCTAAACTAATTGCCACCATAAACATATCCATTACTTTTCTTCCCTGTAATATACCAACGCCAAATACAATTACACATACTACTATGGTGATTATACCTAAATACTTTCCTAACTCATTTAGCTTTTTCTGTAATGGGGTTAATTCCTCATCAATGGATTGAATCTGTGTTGCTATCCTGCCAATCTCCGTATTATGACCAGTCTCTACTATTATTCCCTTTCCTCTTCCGTAAGTTGCGATAGTACTCATAAAAACCATATTTTCTCTATCTCCTAAGGGAATATCATCTTCATAGACCTTATTACTTTTCTTTTCTACAGGTACGGACTCCCCTGTTAATGATGCCTCATCAATTTTTAGATTAGAGCTTTCAACTAATCTGATATCAGCTGGAACTATGTCCCCTGCATCAAGCACTACTAAATCACCAGGTACTAAATTAGCAGCTGGAACTACATCTAAATATCCATTTCTGATAACTTTGGCAGTTGGAGATGTCATGTTTTGAAGTGCTTCCAATGCCTTTTCGGCTCGTCCTTCTTGATAAATCCCTAAAAATGCATTAACTACTACAATAGACAATATTACAATAGAATCTCTAGTTTCACCAATAATAATAGAGACCAATGCTGCAGCAATCAAAATTAGCACTAAAAAATCTGAAAACTGTTCTACTATCTTTGAAACAAGGCCTTCTTTAGGTTTTTCCTTTAATTGATTAGTCCCATATTTCTCTAGCCTTTTCTGAACATCTGTATCAGTCAAACCTTTTTCTATACTTGTCCCTAGGTTTTTTACTACCTCTTCTTTTCCTAACTTATACCAGTTCATTTCCCTCCCCCTTTTCTTCTTGTTTTGCTCCTTCATATCAGTATTCATTATATTTATATAGTTTGTCCTTCCTTTTTATGACTTATTTTTTAATTTGTATAAAAAAGATGCAATAGTTTCAGCTCCTATTACATCTTTTTTATACTCTTTGTATTCATTAGGACTTTATAAAATTACTCTTCCTCCGGCATCTCCCAGTTATGGTATACTTCTTGAACATCGTCATTATCTTCAAGCATATCTATTAGTTTCTCCATATTTTTAATATCATCTGGATTAGTTAATTCTACTGTATTTTGTGGAATATAAGTAAGTTCTGCCATGGCAAATTCATAACTCGCTGCAGCTAGACCATCCTTAACGAACACTCTATATTCTATATGTTTATCATAGTCCAATACTACATAATATTAGTTTATATTTAAAGTATATCATAGTAAATTACCATGTACAACATCCCAATCTACTAAAAATATGTATTCTCTGTAGAAGGCGATTTAAGGCATGATTATTTTCATCTAATGCTATCGTATGGCTAAAACGAAATAGGGCATCCTGTGGAGAAATGCCTTTCTGTGATGTAGTGTTTCCAATGGTTACAGAGGTTGATTTTTCACAAAATAGACACTCTACTCCTTGTTTATCTATTATTTCATATATCTTCATCACACCCTTTCTACATTTTATCTAAAAATAGAGCCTAAATTGGCTCTAAATAAGTTTATAAGATTATGGTTTTTCGGTTGTGGCTTGTAATAACCAGTTTATCTTTTCATATGTTGAACTGGTTATTATTTTTTCACCATTGGTTAAGTCATATTTTAAGTGCTCTTTGACATTGTTAATGTTATTTATTAGTTGAATTTCTATATCATTTAATTTTTCTTGATATTTTTTGTCACTGATTTTCTCTAGTATTTTATCAATGTCGTCTTCCATGTATTTTTTATGTTTTATACTACTAATTATTAAATCTCTTAATTCAATTAAGTCTTTAGTTAGTTTTTTATTTTCTACTCCTTCAAATTGAACTTTATTATTGCCAACACATCCATTTGAAATCCCTAATGCTAGTGCCAAAATCAACAATAAAAGTAATATTCTATTGTTTTTCATAAAATCTCCTCCCAGTTATATCCTTTTTTATAGTTTATTTAAGTTAATTTTCACTAAAATCAATTACTGCTTTAACTAAATCAATCATATATTTAATCCTCTTTTATATTATTCATAATCTAATACACTCAAGCTACCTTGTGTGACACTTTCATTATATTTTGTCATTATTTCAAAACTTTTTCTATCATTAGGTGAAAGTCCTTCACTACCTACTGCATAAGTCCAATCAGTATCAATTACATCTTTATTTTCATCATAATAGGTTGCTTTAACTTTTATATAAAAAAATTTTAAATCACTAATATTTTTTACATATCCTGTATAGTAAATATAATTGCCACTTACAGTCATTTTTACACCCTCAAATTCAAATGGATTTTTTCTATTATCCTCTATTTCTTTTTGTTTTTCCTGTTCTTTTCTTTCTTTTGCTTTGGCAACAGTAACATAGTGTTCTTCATCATTTTTTTCTAATATACCACTAGATACCTTATAAACATTATCATCTGAAATAACTTCTCCAGAAACAATTGTCTTACCTTTTATTCCATCTAATGCATCAATAAAACTATATTTACTATCATTGTTAAGTTTTTCAAAATCCGAACTAAAAACAGTTAATTTATATCTTCTATATTTTCCATATCCACTGTCCCAAATACCGTTGTATGTTATAGTAGGTACGGCATCCGTTAAATTATAACTTTCTTCTTTTGCCAAGTTTTCCACCTTGGATATTATAGATTTTTCAAGTGTCTTTATTGAATGTAATCTTGCTCTAAAAATAATTGGTGTTATAATTATTACTATTAAAAGAATATTTACTACTAACTTTTGAAATCTATTTAATTGCTCATATTTATAAAGAATATCATTTTTTTTAAATCTCCCTTTATCTGTACTCATATCATTATCCCCCTTATCCCTTTTACTTTTTCTACACCTTATATATACCACATAGCACTTGAAAAGTCCTTCTTTTTTTGATAGTTTTATGTAAAAGTTCACTTTAATCTTCTATTATTGCAGATGCATTAGTGCTATTTATCTTTACATTTTGGCTGTCCTTCCACTGTATATTCACATTATCACATCCAAAATAAAAAAGGGGCTACTATAAAAGCAACCCTATCTTGTAGATTTACATACAATTGTCTTATTTGAATAATCATTATTCCAAACTACAACAAATACAACATCCCCAACCTCATATCTCTCATTATTAATTGATTTAAGCATCTCTTCTCTACCAAACATTTTCACCCTATATGTATTATCATCAACAATTTCTGTTATTAATCCATAAATCATATTATTAAATTTAAGATATTTTAATTTATAATCAACAAGTGTATCTATAGATTTAAGTATTTCGTCTCGTATTTGCCATCTCGTCATATTATCACCTACTTTTTATATTTTATTAGCCCATAGTTTTGCATATGTTGATAAAGTGCTTATTGCACTTTCTATTTCTCTAGCATCTTTTACGTTTGGAAATTCTAATTTAGAGATATGATAGTGATTTTCTGTTATTTCTGTAGTTGGCTCTGGGTTATATGGTTTGCCTTGCATAGATGCAGGTATAACTTGTTCGCCACGATGTAAAAAGGCTAATCCATCCATTGGAACAAAGTTAGTACCAACATCATAAGATGCAGCCTTAGCACTACCACCCGGCATAGGTGCAGAGAAACTACCTCCCCCACCTTTGCTCATTTTTCTTTCAGTCTCTTCCCAAAATCTTAGCTTGCTTTTTAACCAACTAACTTTATCTTCAACCCACTTCTTCATACTTGTCCAGATATCCTTCATACCATCCCACATATTTCCAAACATATCATATCCAATATGGAAAAAATCCGACACTGTACTCCTTAACCATTCAAATAATGCACTAAATATATCACTAAACCATTCTATTATAGATTCCCATACTGATCTAAATCCTTCCCATAAACCCATCATAATAGATATTGCTAAATCAGTAAATGCAGTTATTGCAAGTGTTAAGTAAGTTTTTATAGCTTCTAATGATAGATTAAATACATTTTTAATCAAATCCCAAAAGTTACTAGCAATACTAACTAATCCATGCCCCATCCTCTCCCAATCTCCAGTGAATAATCCGATAAAAAAGTCTAATATTCCTTTAATTATCTCTAATGTACTTTGAAATATTGTACTGATAATTTCCCATACAGTTTTCGTATAATTTATTATGTATTCACCATATCTATCCCAAATAGATCGAAACAAGAATATGAACATTTTTACTACTTCGATAATTAAATCAAATATAGTTTTTATAGTTTCAGCTACATCATTGAAAATCTCTTCATTATCCTTGTAAAACTGAACTAGATTCTCTACTAACCAATCTATAACACCAATAAATACTTTAATTACTTCACCCATTACATTAAATGTAGTTTCTACAACTACTTCAATAGTTGGCATAGCATCTAATACATAATCAACTGCATTTGATATTGCAGGAGATAACTTTTCACCTAAATCTAGTATCATTCCCGACATACCGACTTTTATTTTTTCTATACTTCTACCGATACCGCCATCCATAGTTTCAAATGCCATTTCTGTAGCACCCGCACTATTAGCCATCTCACCTAGATTTCTAGCGAATAGTTCTGTTGAACCACCTGTTAATTGAAGAGCTGCATTACCAGCCTCCACACTACCGAATAAATCATTAATGGCTATATTGTTATCTTTTGCATATCCTTCTAACATCTTTAAAGCATCTTGAACACTTCCACCACATGCAATAAATTCTTTGAAGGATTGCCCACTTAATTCTCTAAATAATTGAGAAGTCTTTGCAGATTCCTTTGATAACTCAACGAACATTTGTCGCATTTGAGTAGTTGCAACACTTGTTGGTGTACCTTGGGCAGTTATAGTTGCAAGTCCTGCTCCAACCTCTTCAAATGACACTCCTAAACTTGATGCAGTAGGTATTACATTATATAGAGAATTAGCTAATTCATCTGCACTTGTTTTACCAAACTTTATTGTTTGGAACATTATATCTGATATTTTACCTGCTTCAGTAGCTTCAAGTTGATAAGTGTTGAGGATTGATGTTAGACCATCTACCATAGTTGATGTTTCAGTTACACCTGCAATAGCACCTTTTTGTGCTACCTCCAAGAAATTAAACACATTTTCATCACTTACACCCGCAGATAATGACTCATAAAGTGCAGGAATTAACTCGTTAGGTAATACACCCATCTCCTTAGACAAATCTTTTACTTGTTGTTCCATTTTGCCCATTGCTTCCTCTGTTATATCAGGTAATAATGTATATACTGAATTCATCTGATTTTCAAATTCAATAAAACTATCTATACCTTTCTTGATAGTTACACCAATACCTGCAACTACACCTGCAACAAGACCAGTTATTGCAACTTTAGACCAGTTGACCATACCATCAATTTTACCTTTGATTAGCCCATCTGCTTGGTCAAGTCCAGTATTCAATCCAGATGTATCGGCTTCTATCTTGGCGACATATGCCGCTAAATCTATCTTTGCCATTTTCTCACATCCTTTCACTTCTGAAAAAATCATAAAAAAAAGGCTAAAGAGTAATAACTACTCAATAGCCCTTGTTTCGTAACCGTTTAATTGTCTTAATTTCCCAAAATCTGGTTCCGTTTGGTGAATTGCACTTTCTTTATATAATGCATCTCTACCCTCTTGAGTTTGTTCAAGTTGGAATATTCTTGCCCATTTTAAATAACTTAAGAATACTGCATATGGTAACTCCATTATTTCTTTATAAGACATACCATATTCTTTAGTAAGAAATGCAATATTTCTCATATATTCAATTTCTGGTTCTTTATATTGGCTATCCCCAACATTACTATTATTACTTCTTAATTGAATGTCGGGGATTACTAGTTTGGGTTATTCTGCACCTCGTTTATATGTTTCATCATCTCTTCCATTATGATTTTTAAATATCTAATGTCCGTTAAATTTTCTTGAATATATTTTAAGTTAATTGTCTTAGACTTATCTAATTGCAATATAGTTAAAACTATACTCTGTAATCCCTTTAACTGAGATTCAAAGCCATCTGCCTTTTGTAATTCTGCTTGTTGTTTATATATCTTTAAAACAAAATCAGTATTTACTTCCCCAGGGATATTAAATTCATCTTTGTTTGGTAATGTAAACACTAAAGGTTCTTGAACCAATACACTTAAATCTATTATTTTTGCCATTCTATAAACACTCTCCTATTATTTCATTATTTTTAATGTAGTCGACTAAACTAAAAAGGGCTAATTAATAGCCCATATTATTCACCTGTTTCTACTGGAAATGATTCAATTATCTCAACTAGATTTCCTTCACTATCTGACAATGCAGTAAACTCATAATTCAACACTAATGGATTTTCATTATCAAATGTAAATTGGAATCCGTTAGTAGCTTGAGCCTTATAGATATTTACTGTTAAAGTTCCTGAACCATCTTTCTTTCTGTGAACAAATCTCAGGTAATTTATCGGAATTCATCCTTTACCACCGATTTTAATCGTTTTGGTACCTTTTACAGTATCTTCAGTTACTGTTGCAGGTGCTAAATTTGCAAGGTTATCAATTAACCATGTCATTATTCCACAATTAAACTTGACAGATTCTTCTGATACAAATGTCATTATTGTCCCTCTGTTAGCACTCTTTATTTCTTTGATAGTTGGACTATATTGTAACGTAGCACCACTTTCAATTGCACCCACATTTTTTAAAGCTGCTTCAATTTCAACCTCTGTTGCACTTTCAACATTAGCAACCTTCCCCAAATATAATTCTCCTGAACCTAATACTATAGGATCACTTTCTTGTCTATGTAATGTCATTATAACCACTCGCTTTCTTTAATTTATTTTCTTACAATAAAATAGACTACACTAAGATAGTCATTTTCTGGTGTTCTTATTGTACCGCCACCATTTAGAACCTGAATATTTCTTATAAATGTATCATCATTTTTAATAATCTTTTCCCCTCTAGGGTCATTCAAATAATCAATTACTTCTCTTTCTGTATCCTTAACCTTTTGAGGAGTAGGACTTACTATGTGAAATGTTAATTGATATTCTTCAATATATTGACCTGATAATAGTTTGTCTTTTATAACTATATAAGTTTTATCATCTCTTTTTTCAGGTTTATCTATATAAAATATACTGTCATTTTTATCTAACATAGATATTAGATTTACATTTTTAAATAGATGTTGCCTTAATAGTTTAATCATTTTGACAACACCTCCCCCATTTTTCTACGGATATTTTCTAAATTAGAATCAACTGTAGATTCAAGATATGGGACTCTTTGGTCTACAATATAAGCATATTCAATTCCATAAGAACCGACTTCCGTTTCTATTGTGTCACCTTTATCCTCTGTTTTATTGGTGATTGACCTACGCAACGCACCAGTATCAACTGGAGTTACTAATTTAATTTCTGCTTCTAATTCCATGCCCACTTCTTTCATAGCTCTTAAAACTTTATCATGCATTTGTTTTTTAGCTTCCTCGATTGTTATTCCTTTAGTCATTATGCCACCTTCTTATCGTCAAGTAATAGAATTAGATAATCATCCCAATCTTTAATCTCAACAAGATAGTATATATTATCTTTGTATCTGACTTGAGTACCTAGCTTTAATAATTCATCAGGGTCGCAAAATACTTTATATTTAGCATCTTTATCATAACTAAAGTCCCTATAATTCATTTTTTGAGTATGTGGTTGAACATCACATTGAATGGTTTTAATTGTAGTTATTTCACCTTCAACCCAAAGACCGCCTTCATCTACATAACCAGTATCGTTTAGTATAGATATTTCTTTATCGTAGAACATTTAACCCACCGCCCTAACACGACTCAAGGGTAGTGATTGTAATATCTCTTTAGGAATACCCCTCTCAAAAGTTTGAGATCTGCTACCTTGGCTCTGTTGGATTACTCCCGCATTGTTTCTGTTCTGATAATAGTAAACTGCCAAATCTACAATTTGAGTTTGAAATTTAGCTTCACTTTTTGCAAACTCTTCATCTGACCAACATAGATGAGATTGAATAGATTTTTTAGCTTTAGATAAATGATGATTTAATACAGTATCTTTACTATCATCAGTAATATTTAATAAACTTTTTAATAACTCTAACATTTAATCACCTACTTTTTAGTAGTAAAAAGAGGGACATAAAGCCCCTCTAATTTAACTATGCTAATGTTACATCATAGAATAACACTGCAATAGCGTCATCTCTTAATACAACACTATCATATACACAAAGACCTCTAACTCCATCTGCGAAAGCATTTTGTAATCTCATAGCTTCAAGATTATCTATTGCTTTACCATATCCTAATGCAGATTTATGTAATGCAACAACCTTACCTGCTGCAACTTCTTCAGATACTATTACAGTAAATCCATTTATCTTAGCATTAGCAACAATGCCATTTGCTAAAACTTCTGGATTTCTAGTAAATCTATCATCCTTTTGAAGTAAGTTTAAGTAATCATTGTTTATTACAACAAATCTATCAGTTGTAGGAACTTTAGATTTTCCTAGTAAAGTACCTAAATCAACTATATAGTCATATGCTTCAGTTACCTTAGCAATAGTTTTCTTAGTTGTAGCATTACCTATTTTATTAGCTGCCTTAACTCCTGCAACTGCCTTTCCTAATACATAACCGTCAATTATTTCTGCTAAAACATCTGAATGTTCTTTAACAGTTGCATCAATTAATTCTCCTGCTAACCCTATTTTGTCTACATCTTCAACCGCAAAAGCAAAGTATTTCTTTTGAGCCATTAACATTTCTACTGGAGTAGTTGTTATTTCCGCCCAATCAATTTCACCTGTATAATCTTTAACACTACCTGCACCTACTCTGTTAAATATAATCTTTGCACCTTGTGTATCTGTTGGTTTAGTAGTAATAACATCCGCTATTGATACACTGTGAAAATTCGCTATTAATCTTGCTTCCCATATATTTTTTCTAAATGTTGTAATTGCCATTATAACATCACTCTCTTTCTTTTATTTTAGTACTTCTTTAAAGACTAGCCCGAAAGTCTATTTTGCTACCTTGTCCCACAATTTATTAATTTCATCTATGCTCATATTAGATAAATCTTCCATAGAAATTTTACCTTCTTCTCCGCCTTTTGGTGGTGTATAACCACTACCTTTTAATCTTTCTTGAACTAAAGCTTCAATATGCTTAGAGAATACAGATTCAAGTGCCTCAAGGTTTTTATTTGTTGTTTCTTCATCGTTTCCAATGAAATATTCAACTAAATCTTTTGGAAGTTTCTTTTCATCTGCAACCAATAAAGCCTTATTTGTAAGTTCTTTTCTCAATGCATCGACTTTAATTTTCTCTAATTCTGCTTTAACCTTTTCTAGTTCAATATCCTTCACATCTTTCGCGGGAAATCTTTTCTTTATTTCCTCATCAATGAGTTTTTCAAGATTATTTGATTTCCATGTTTCAAGACCTTTAGTAAAATAACTATCCAACTTAGGTTGTAATAGTTTCTTACCATCATCATTACCTAAAAATGATTCAACTCTATCAGATGTTATAAAACCTCCGATATAGTTCTTTACCTCTTCATTATCTTTGTTACTTTCAATAAATTGTTTTACTTCATTAATATCCATTATCTAATCTCTCCTTTCGCCCTCTATGTCAATTAAGCCATATAGTGCAATGTATTGTTTTTTTTAATATAATTAAGCTACTTTAACAAAGATTGTTGAAGTAGCTTAATTAACTTATTCCTTTACTTTTAGCCCAATCAGAATAATTCTGATAAGGTATATTTTCTTTTGTAATATTATCTCGTCTTGTTGTAGGACTCCAATCTGGTAAATAAGGAGCTATTGCACACCTACAATTAGGATGTAAAGGTGGTTTTGGTCTTGATATATCTTCTAAATCCCATATACCACCATCCAATGCCCCATCCTCTGGATTAGTCTTTTTATCAAGTGTTGCTATCCAAATTACCTTTTGTACAACTTCACTATTTCTGTAAATTTCTTCACTTGCATTGGTCACCACACGAGCTAGTTCTGAATTTACCAATCTTTTACTCTGATATGCACTAGACCCAAATATATCTTTAATTTCCTTACTCATTTTATCTACTGAATAACCTTCATAGATACCTTTACCTATAGTGCCATATAATTTATTTACTAACCATTCTTTATTCTTCCATATTCTAGAACTGAAATTTTGACCTTGAAAATCTGCATTGACAACTGTATCAATAAATTCTTTTCTAAGTATTTTATAATTAATACCTATACTAAGACCTTTATCTATTGTATATGAAGTTTTATAATAACTTTCTTTATATGCACCATATAAAATAGAACCTACTATTCCAACTTCCAAAGGCGATAGCCCTTTATACATATCTTTTAATTCATTCTCAAATTTCCTTCTAGTATTAAATTTTTCTATACTAGACATATGTAATTCTTCACCATATTCCATGTACATAGAACCGATTTCACGCCTTAATCTTTCAAGGTATTTCTTTTGCTCTATTAATATCTTTCTTACTTCCTTATTAGATGTTTTTTCTAATTCAATTCTAATTTTAAGAATTTCTTTTTCTAATTCTTTTAGCATCTTAATCACCTAAGTTATTTTTATTAGCAATATAATCAACATCATCTAAATCTATTTTTAACTCTTCTTTTCTTCTCTTCTCTAATTCAATTTGAGGATTCTCAACAAATGGAAGAAGTGATAATAAAGTTTCATCAGATGCAAGACCTCTTAATTTAGATATTGTATCTGCAATTAAATTAACATCACTTGGAATATTCATAGTTAATTTTAATTTAATTGTCCTATAGTCATATTCTTGTCCTTTTGTAATTCTCAAATATTCAAAGAAATTCTTTAATCTCTTCTTGATTACTAACTCAATCATTGATTGCATTAATAGACATTTATTTTCTAATGCTATCATTCTTGACCTTAATGCAGTACCTGAAAGATTAGATTGTAGCTTTTCATTAGTATCTATATGAGATGCTAACTTGTATATTTTATCTTCTAATGTAGTTAATGAATTTTGAATGAAGCTATCTTCCATATTCTTAATTAAATATGAAACTTCTGCACTTGCAGGAACTTGAATTGCCCCTACTCTTTTCATTTCTTTTAATTCATTTTCATCTAATAACTCTGCACCAGTAATCTTCAATAGTGCATTTCTGAAATCTGATATTTCATTTACATAATCACTTAAAACAGTATTAAATGCATCATTCTCTGATTTTATATTATCTAACATTGATTTTCTTTCAGTATTAGCACTACAAACCACAATTGGTGGTTTATCAAATATATGGGTATTTCTTCCTGTTAATTTGATAGTTTCATCATCTATTATCTGATAATGTTCTATAACATTTCCATAATAGACATCTATCATTTCATTTTCAGAAAAGATGTTTTCTTTGTATATTTGAATCGCAAGTTCAACTTCTTTTTCTGCATTGCCACTTTCTAAGACAAACATTTGTAAAGGATTATAAACTGTTGCTTTAAAATCTCCACTTTCTGATATGTAGTGTAATTCATATGATTCGCCAAAAATATTAGCTTGTTTTAGTAATTCTTGGTCATGCACCTTAGACCAATAACCAAAATTTAAATCTATTGTGCTAATTAAATCATTATCACCAACGGTTGAAATATAACTAATTGGATTACCTATAGCATAAGCAATTTCATCATTGATAAACTTCTTAAAGAAATTGACAACTACTTTCTGATTACTCCTACTCTCATTCATGGCATAATTCCTTAAAATATCCATATTCCCATCAAAATAATTCTTATAAACTTTATATTTAACTTGATTTTTTCTTAATTCCTTCAAACATCGTAATATTAATTCTTTATCTACTTTCAATATATACACCTACTTTCTAAAATTGTACATTAAGGAATTGTATTTTTCCCGCTTGTTTATTAAGCTTGTCTATCTCTAAACTAAATTGAGCCACAACATCTGGAAAGTCATCATGTAATGAATAGTCGACACCTGCAAAATCTGCTAATTGTTCAAGTGCTTCAGTATCATCTTCATTAAAGATAATCCTTCCCATATTAACATCTGGAACTATTAAATTTATCTTTGCATCTTTATTCATCCTTTGATGGTCATTGATTATTGTTATATTTCTTGCCATTAACTCACTATCTTCTTTTAATAATTCTTTCAATCTAATGACATCTCCACCGCTATATGTTTGTTTCTCTATAAATACATGAGTAATATCTTTATATGTACGCAAATAAAAAAATATCTTATTCAGATACTCATCAAAATCAAATCTATATATTTCACCTTTTCTTATGTACTTAACTTTATTATCTGCAATTGATCCAACCACAAAGGCATAATAATCCCTTTTACCTTTCGTTCCACTTCCTGCAGGGTCTACCACTAGCATAGTTTTCTTGAAATTATGGCTTTCAATTACTTCTGCCGACTCTGTAATAATAGTTTTAAATCTCTTTTCCCCTATACTATCTACATCGCCTTGCATCTCTTGTTTAAATGAAATAGGATTTTCATAATATTGTAGGGCAATATCTAAACAATCCCAATAAGATTGCCATAACAAAGGATATTGCATTTCTTCTTTGTTCTGTAGATAATACTCTTTAGCATAATCAAGCCTATTTTCATTATCTTTATCAGTTAATAGCCTTTTAAATTCTTCCCAGTGACCACTATTAAATAATTCATCTACATCATCAACTAATATTCCTTTTTCCTGTCTAGTTTTCCATGTTGGAGATTTAGTTAATCTACTATAGAAACATTCTTTATGTTGGATTGTACCAACCGCAATCATAGTGCTATTATCTTTCTGCATTGCATAGTTGACATCATCACTAAATCTTTTCCATTTCTTTTCTCTCTGCTCATCTGTCATAACTTCATCATCCTTCTGATAATCATCCAATAGCAATAACTCAATTCTTTTGTTATTATATGACTTACCCCTTAATGTTGAAGCTGCACTTATACTTTGTATCATTGTTCTATTAGCAAACTCGACCTTTTCACTATTGTTTATATATTTTCTAGTATCATACATTTCACCAAACGCTTCTTCTATACGTTTGTTACCATCTACTGCCATTTTAATATTTCTTATAAACGTTTCCGCCGTATCTCCAATAGCACTGGCAATAACTGTATATGTTTTATGTTTATATAAACTTACCCATATTGCAGTTGCCATTGAGCCAAATACAGATTTTCCTGTACCTCTAGGTAATATATAAACTTGCTTATCGTGAAATTTATCTAAAATCATATCATTGACTTCATTCCACATTTCAAAATGTATAGGGGCTATATCTGCATTTCCTTCTGCAAGATAAACATTAGATAAGAAGTGCAAAGAAAAATATTCCAAACTTCTCTTACCAGTTGCCCATGCTAAGCCATGATAACCCCAAAGGTTATTTTTATGTTTTAACATTAATTCTTTGGCTTGTTCATCGCCATACATCTCTGCTAAATATGTATATAATAATTGTATATCTGTTAATTCGCTCATCTCATATATCACCTGCTTTCACGCTAAACGCTTAACTTCGCATTTTATTTCTAGTTTCTATTATTTCTTCAGGTGTTCTTGCCCTTTCAATGTGTTCAGGATACTTCTTTTCTGTAAATTTAACTGATAATTCTCTTTCAACATATTCATAATAAGGTAATACATTAATATCAGAAAAACCTAAATGATTATCATTAAAATTCTGTATGAAAAAAGCACCCTTAGATTTTCTACTTAAACTATCACAATGAACAACAACACCATTCATTCCACGAATTGCTATATTAAATATTAAAAATGGAATTGCTCTATCACTTAATTCTTCAACAGTATGAAAATAATCAGAAGGTAAATAATCAAACGAATTAGTTTTTAGTCTTTGATTATTCCAATGTTGAATCAGTATTGAACCTGTCCCACAACAAACCTCATAATAATCAAAACCATCATCTTCAATTAATTTACTCATTAATTTTCCTACACTTGCAGGTGTAAAGTCTTGTTTTAATTTCTTTCTATCTGCATGTTCTTCTTGAAAATATTCATTAAACCAATCATAGGCAACATCATAATCAAACTCATCTAAAAACTTTCTAAATAATTCTTCTCTTTTTTCCTTATCAAATAAAATTTTCATTAGCTTATTAGGAGCTTTATAAGAATCATCTATTTCAAGTAGACTGTTTATTTTTTCAACTGTATTCAATTTTTCACCTCATTAAAAATTTTTAAAATGCATTAAAAATAGCAACACGCAAAACACGCACGTTGCCATTATGTAATGACTTCTAGTGTCGGTACACTCTTCTTGATTAAGAGAGCCACCCAGAGAAATAAATGCAAATAAACTAAATATTATTGTTAGAAATATTTTCAATTCATCACCTCATTATTATCATTTATGATAAGATTAATTATAATATATATGGATAAAAAAAGAACCTATAAAATAGGTTCAGAAAGGATTCTTTCTATTTAACTACCAAATACTCTAATACTTCATCTATAACTTGGTTTAAATTAAAATCAATAAATTTGATTTCTCTTCCCATCTTGTTTTTTTCTGTACTAATTGTTATATGCCTTCCATTATTAATTATATTTGCACTTTCTTCCATACTGCTAGAATCTTTTTTGTATCTTACAAAATCTATCCTATTATCACTAACACTATATTCAATATCACGATCTGGTAAAAATATTCTATTATTACTATGTGTTATACTTTCGCTTAAATTGAATTCCTTACCAATAGCATTTAATTCTTCTACTATCTTAGAAATATTATCAACTATAGTCTTTTCCTCAAATTTACCAAATGTAACCCCCATTATATAATTTCTTTTCCAATCCATAACACCCTCCACCCCTTCATCTAATATTTTACTTCTATATATAACATTAGACAAAAGAGGACTAAAACCCTTTAATTATTTATCGCAAGTTTCGACAATATTAGGTTATAAAAAATTTTACAAAAAATATTTTATACTTAAAAAAGGGTTGAAAAATTGGTAAAAAATTTATAGAGGTTACTAACGGGGATATTGCCTAATCCTATTTAGAATACCCCCCCTACCCTGCTCACTCTCCCTAATTTCAATCAATCCGTTCTATTTAATACCTCGCACATTACACCTCGTTTTAGTAATAAAACTATAATTTTGTGACTAATGTACAATTCTGACAATTCTTTGTAGTAATTTCAATGCTTATAATAATCACGCAATATATTTACACACAATTCAACTGTAATTAGTTTACATAATATTGCATTATCAATTAGGACTTAATAATAACTTCATATAATATATCATTATGTGAAATTATATAATATTAAAATGATTATTCTATTATCTTATTTAGCTAATCTTATTACATTATCGTTGCCTTCATCTTCTAATGCATCTATATCTGCAAGTATATCCTCTTCTGATACGTTGGTATCAGTTCGATTATCTGCCATCTCCATCTTAGATGTTGGCTTTCCTAAGTTTCTATCTATTATATAACTTAATGCAATCTGCTTAGTACGCTTATCTGTTTTTGGATCAACGGCTAATTCCCAATATAAATCGATTGCCTTTAGTAGTTTACTGTTTAATTCTTTCTCTGCTCTGGTTTTAATGTCCTGTAGTCGCTTGTCCATTTCTGCCTTAAATTCATCATTATCCATCCAATTATATATAGTCGTTCTATGTACTCCAACCAACTCTGCAACCTGTGTAATTTGGTACTCTCCCGACACTATCAATTCGATTGCTTTCCTTTGTCTTTCATCAATCATTGCTTTCACCTACCTTATTTTATTACTCTACATTATACAAAATGTGTATCAAATTAGCTACATTTTATCCAACAAAAAAGAGCCATTATCGGCTCAATTAAGGTTTATATTTTATGTTATCTGGAACAAAATCTAAAAGTATTGTTATTATCATATTAAATTGCCACGGGGTAATGTTTTCCCCTTTATTATCAAGTAATTGATTTTTTAACATTTCTAATGTTTCTTCCCACATACCATACCTTCCCTCAGTAATTGCCTTTTCCAATAAATAATCAATAGTATCTAATACTTGAAAATATTCATTATCTTTACAGGTAATGAAATAATCTTTTTGCTTATAGTTTACCATCTCTCATTCCCCCTTTACCAAATCATACCATACCTTCGATAAAAGGGGAATATCTCTAAATATTAATTATAAACCCCATCTTCTTTTTAATTCTTGTATATCTGCCTTAACATTTCCTTCATACCCATCTAGAGGCAACAACCTTTTTATATTTAGCAAAGTTAGAACTAAAGTATCAACATATACTGCTTTTGCATCGTTTGTATTATCTAAATTCTCAAATATGTATATCAATCTATCAACCAATTGTAAAGAATTATTTATTTCCATTTGATTATTTTCCATCATCAACTATTCCCCCTATTATATATCTTTATATTCTGGTTCTCTATCTTCCATTACACTCAAAGCCAATTCCAACCCATTATACAAACCTAACATATAATCGCCTTTGTCAATTGTACATATTGAACCTTGAATCTTTTTTAAATTACTTAAATCATCTAATTTCTTATGTATAGTGCTATCATTTATTTTAGTCACATAATTACTTAAATCAACTGACTTAACATTAACAACAGGTCTTGCATTAGCCTTATTTACTACATCTTCCCAATTAACTTCTCTTACTGCTCTCATCAACTCTTTATTATTAATAATATTATTCATGAACCTATACCTC
Source organism: Tissierella sp. (assembly GCF_032104385.1). GTDB lineage: Bacteria > Bacillota > Clostridia > Tissierellales > Tissierellaceae > Tissierella. The sequence goes on along the minus strand of NZ_DAMCHJ010000007.1, from coordinate 43,860 downwards.
CAATATATATTTACTCCCATCCTACCTTCTTAACTTTAGTCATTTTCCTTCCCTCTTTCGATACTATTACTCTATATTTTTCATCAGTATCTACAGTAAACATATATAGAGTAATAGTCCAATCTTTAATAATATAAGAATATATGAATTTCAATATAATAAATAATATAGTAGCAACACCTAAAACAGATATAATATTATATAATTTCAACAAATCAATCCCTCCAATATTATGTTTTAAATTTCCACATTACTATTTTTAAATTCTTCATATTCATTTTTTCTCAACTTTAAGTTTGTACCTTTATATTCCCGACCTAATGCATAATATCTTATATAATATAAATCATCTTCTACAAATTCATAGACTATCATTACTTTTCACCTGCATTAATTAAAGATTTTAACAATTCTTTTACATCTGCAACATCTTCATCTAATTTCATTAATCTTAAATTTACATCTGCAATATTTCTGCTATTATCTTTAACAGTAGCTTTAATCTCTTCTAACTTTACAGATATAAATACATTTAATTTATCTTTCATAAACTCCAGCCCCTTTTTTTTATAATAATTTCTCTAACAAATCAATTAACTTGTCCAAATTTTTATTAGTTTTATCTATCTTATCTTCTAGGCGATGTAGCTGCTTTTTATTATTCTCATCAATATTTTCTATTACAACTTCAAACACATCTCTCAAACCCTCAAATAATTCTTCATTACTCAATATCATCAACTCCTAATCAAATGGTATTTCTAATGTTTCACTAACCTTTTCTCTCTGTATATGCATCCTGACAATTTCCTGTACATTTTTCAATTGTGATACAAATTCCTTTAATTCATTATTTTGTCTATACTCTTTAATTGCATTATTTAATTCATCAGTATTCACATAAAATAGTGCTACCTTGTTATTATCCAATTTAGCCGTTTTAATCATCTCAAAACCTTGGCTAAGCAACCACGCATTTAAATATAAACTTGTAACAAAGTATAATTCTGCCTTTTCTCTCTTTTCTTCCATGCTTCAGCCCCCTAGTCTATATTTTTCAATATATTAAATAACATTTCTTCATATAAATCTTCTGTAATATCATATTTGACCTGAAGATAGTCTAACTCTTCCGCTAACTTCCTTTGTCTTTGATTGGTTTTAAATAATCTTTCTCTTTCATCTTCAAAATCGGACTCTATTAATCTCTTACAGATTTCTTCATCGACATCTGCATATATAACCTCTGCACTTGTTTCCATGATTTCATCATCTAATTCACATAGTAAATCATCTAAATAATAAAACCTTTCTTTTATGTCATAGTCACAAATATCAAGTGCTTCCTCAAATGTTTTTATCATTATAAATTCCCCCTCATTAATTTTTCAAATTGTTCTTGAAAACTATCTTCTTTAAATCTTGTCAAGTCTGGCTCTGTTTCATTTAAAGCTATATCAGATATATCCAAACTCGCCCACGCTTTTACGGCAGGATATTTCTCACACATAAATCTATCCATCTGTTGCTTTATTTCTTTCATTATCGTTATTGTCATGACTTTATCTAAATAAGACATATCTTCATAGTTTCCGCCAGTTCTTGAAACAATGTCATTCATAATATCTTGATACACTTGCATATTATCTTGTTGTGCCACCTTTTACACCTCTCTTTTCAATTGTTTTAGTCTATTTTCTAGTTCTTCTATCTCTTGTAATCGTTTTAATTCATCTGTATCTACTTCTTTATACTTTAATAAATTCAAAATAATATTAATCTTATCTTCGATATATTGATTTTGCTTTTCAATTCTCTTATTTGTATTGCTTATAAGCCGATAATTTCTCTGTATTTCTTCTATAATTTTATCTGTATCAATGGTTGCCGTTTTAACATAATCTTTTAAATCAATCTTAACTACTCTTTCCTCTACTTTCTTTTCTAATTTCTCTAAACTCATATTACTTAACCCCCTAAATTTAATTTTCTTTTTAACTATTGACCTCACAAATAAAAAGGACTACATTAAGTAATCCCTTAAACTCATGAGGAAAGGACAGATAGTTATGCAACTGTAAAAGTCACACAATATCTATGCAACATCTTATTATTTCTCCGAGAAGTTGCGGGGCAGGAATTTCACCTGATGCGGATACCCAGTGTCATTTGTTTTGGAGGAAGGCAGATTCGAACTGCACCCTGGGTCTACCAATGATAGCTAAAACCTTGATATTGTAAAACTTAGCATCAAAGACGTTTTATATAAAGCCACTTCTGGCGATATATCCGAAGGTGAGAAGGGGTCGGCTAAACCCCAACTCTGTGACTTAATTCTTGCAGAAAAGTCAATTAATAGGTATAGAAATTTCTTTCTACTCCTATCATTTAAGCCCCCAATCGGGGGCGTCTATATCTTTTCTTAACTCTAACAATTAACAAATATTAACTTCTATTAATCAACTTCTACACTATATACATACCAATCTTTGCTAGTTACTGCAAAGCTCCAACAACTCTGTTTATCAATCGGTTTATAAGTGTTATTGCCATTACTAGCCGTTCTAATTATAAGCCCATAAAATCCTTCTAACACTGACAACTCCACATCTATGTCTAATACTTTACATATCAATTCTAAATCTACATCTTGAACTGTTGTAATACCTTCATCTCCAACAGTTACCTTACTAGCCATGCTCCATTCTAATTGAAATCTTCTAAATTCATCCAATGAATATTGACTTTGACATTCCCAAATATCGTTATACTCTAATACATTACAAAGATATTTCTTTTGAATATCATAATCTTGATAATTTCTATTAGCAAAATAACCTAAAAATGAACTATCTGGCAACAAGGATAAAACTCTAGCTTCATCAGATGTAAATTTATGATTTAGTAACGATGCAACTAATAAAATAGTAGACAGATTATACTTTTTGTGATAATCAAATCTACTATTAGACATATTCACACCATCAATAATATTAAGATTTATATCGCTACTATTAATATTTTCAGTTTTTACTTGCGTTAAATGATTGCTTATACACTTGAATCTAGATTTAGGTACTGACCAATCTACACCAATAACATTATCATCATGGATAGATATGTCCTCATCTAGTGATAATTTCTTATATATTCCCTCACGGAAATCCACGTAAAATCCAATTTCCCAATTAGGTCTATATTTTAATATTAGCAATGCAGATAATAACGAATCTAAATCATCCGTTATTGCTAAATAATATTTCTTATCACTGTCCCAAAACCAACCATTTTCTTTTCTAATTCTTTCTAAATAATCTTTTCTCATAACTTATGATGTCTACTACTAATACTCTAATTCCCTTTATGTATAAAATATTTTACTACTCTTGCACTCTCTCTATCTATCGCAAGTAAATCTATATATTATTTTTGATTGCCCCCTACAAATTGAAAAGTTTTGCAAGGGATTATTCTGTATTCAACTTCAATATCTTTTCACCTTCCTTATTTATTATTTTTTACATATAAAAAGGACTAAGAGTTAATTTCCTAGTCCTAATTTGTTTAATATATTTATTTAACTGTTGATATGTCTACCGACGGTCTCTCCCGAGGGGCATTGTCCTTGCTACGCAAGTCCAATGAAATTTATTTATATTTATTTTTAAAACTTTTACATATACAATATATAATATATAGTAATGATGGGGGGGTATTCTCTAATAGATACTATTTAGGAAACCCCACCCCATGACATAAATTAAACTGAATATATACCCTTTTTAATTCTTTTAGAGTCCATGAATTGCACTAAGCTCTTACTATCTTTCTTTGCATTTTTAAATTGTTCATCTGATATATTATTTACTTTTAATAAATCTCTTGTTCTAATCTCTCCATAGCCTCTATTTTCACTAAACCATCTGACAATTTTCTGTGCTATACTTTCAGTTTCATTTTCCCTGCTTAATATGTTATATTCTAATATTTGTTCTGGTAATCCCACAAATGCCTTTTCACCTAATCTCTCTTCAAGAAGTTCATTTAATTTTTCATATGTAGTAGCATTATATATTAAATCAATAAATATAGTATCAGTGTTAGAGTAATCTCTTAATTTCACCCTAAATATATTCTGTTCAGTATCAACTAATATTTTAGAATACATAATCTCATTCATTTTATCGTTAACAAAGTTACCACCTTCTAATTCTAATAAATCATTAAACTCCTCTTCTGATTTGTTAGGATTTTTCTTTATGTAGTCTAAAACTTCTGGATGCAACGATAAAAATATTTGTAAGTATACTATATCACTGAACCTATTTAATCCAACTTGTACATAATTTGTAAGTTTTGAATAATCATTTAAACCCTTCATTCCTCCAGGATAATTTTTAAATTTAAATCTATTAAAATCATTTTTAATATTATTCATATAGCTTACAATTAATGTATTTTCACTATAATTTTCAAGAAGATAATTGTTCAACATATTTACAAATGCTTTCTTCTTCATATTTCCCCTACTTGTTCCTATGTCAAAATTTCTTAATTTAATATTATGTTTTTTTGTATTTACTACTTTAATTATATCTATGTAATCCCTTTTATATTCAACATCTATATCTGCCGTTGCATCAAATATCCAAAATTTAGCCCTATCCTTGCTTAGATAAAACTCATCTTTATTATCCTTAATTGTAAAGAAAAACCTTCTACTATCTGAAGCCATTTTACCCTTTTTATTTACAAATATAGCACCATTTTTTAATATATCTTGTAGTATTTTAATCCTATCTTTATTTTCTATTGTCAAGTATTCATCAGTTAGTTTTAAAAATCTTTCGTTATCAGTGCTAATATTTAATCTACTGCCTTTCCAATAACAATAAATATCTTTTTCTGATAAGCTAGATAATCTATTTCTCTCATTATCAAGGTAATCTCTTAGATATTTTACTTCATTTGTAAGAAAATCCTTATCTTCAGTTTCAAGCATCCTGTCAATGTTTTCATCTATATCATTGATAAATTCTTTATCTATATCGGTTATTGAATAAAACAAAGGCTGCTCATCAAATATAATTGTTTTTCTTTCTCCATGTTTCCATTTGAATATAAATCCTCTTTCATTTTCTTTTAGTTTGAAATATTTTTGAGTTGTCATAAGTAATATTGGATAGTTATCTTGTTTCACTATTTGAGTTGGAAAATCATCGGGGTTATTCTTATGATCCATCTGATAATAATATCCCTCTAGTTCTTTTTCTTCCTCAAATTCATTAAACCTTTCCAATAAATCTGTAATTACAACAAATCCACTTCCTTCATATGTAGTTAGAGATGCGCCAAATCCTCCTACTGTTCTTGATATTATATTTGCTTTTAAATAACATCTTATTATTACGCTTTTACCAAAACCGCAGGGTGCAGGAACTGCATTTACTTTACTTGTATCTTTATCTAATATTAATCTTTCAGTTATATCTTTGGCAAACTCTAATTGCTCATCTGTATAATTTGGTATAACTTCCTTGAAATAATCTAGTGTAAGATTATAAACTTTTTCTTGCGTTTGATTCATATAATAAAACCCCTTTCGATTATTGTTTTCGCTTATCTACTTTTATATCCTCCCATCGCTTCCCTTAACTCTGGTGTATTATTAAATAGAAATACTTTGAATTCTGGCTTGTCCTTGTCATCTTCGACCTTGATTAAGTCAAAACCTTGTCTTACTAAATAATTAACCATCCCTATACCCCTGATTACATAGAAACTTTTACCTTTACTTTTTCCCCAATACATACGATTACCCCCTTCGATGATTTTTGATAATGCTACTATCGTTCTGCCCATTTGGACAAAACGAGATTTTCAAATCACTCCCCAATTTTGGGGACACTAACTCTCTAAGTCGGTACAAAATTGTTCCGTCTAGGTTTATAACAAGGGTGGGGCTTAAAACCCCAGACCCTTTAATTCTTTTCAACATATATTTCATACTCAACATCTGCTATTAAATTCATTCTATTTTTAATGTATTTGTTAATAGCTTCTTCTAATGTTTCAAACCACGCTAATCGTGTTGGCTCACTGTCAAATTCATGTAATATTACATCATACATTAGCAACCGACCTCACTTTCATTGGAGAAATCCATATCTTCCAACAACTCTACCCTAGTTTCTATTGTTTTATGTTCAAAATCTATAGTATAAAAATATTCATCTCCGCCCTGATCTTCTTGTAGTTTTAGTACATCACTAAATGGACTATAATTAAAATCTACTATATCATCTATTTGTATATAGCCATTTTCAACATCACAATGCAAACTATCACTATGTACAAATATAAAATCTTCACAATTATAATGCTTAATTAAATCTATTAAAAATCTCTTTGTTGGAGACGCTTTGTATTCTCTTACATACTTCTCCTTGTTTTCTTCATCTCTAATTATAGATAATACAGTGTTTACATATTCTTCTGCCGTTGCACCTTCAACAACTTTTAAGGATACCTCTGAATAATCGTAATCATCTTGATAAATAGATATAAACATATTGTCCGTTGAATAAGCTATCTCTACTTTATAACCTCTTGCTTCTAATACCTCTCTGATTTCATTTGACATTTTTTCAGTTTTCATTAACAATTCCTCCTAAAATTTTAATTTATATTTTATTAATGCTATCTACCCTTCATCTAAGGGGTCGCTAGACCCCTATCCTTCCTTATCCAACCATTTTTAATTTAATTGTCATAGACCTATTAGTTTTATCAAGTATCTTAACCTTAACCTTACTACCTTTGTAATTCGTCAAATCAATATAACCATCCTTGTAATGCTTTTTATCATTTTTTCTAACACTTGCTAAATATCCATCCTGATTTTCTATAGTTGCATAATTTTCGCATTTAAATTCTTTTGTACCTAATTTTAATTTTTTCTTTAATATTCCATGCTCTACTTCCTCAACCGACTTTTCATTAAATCCTACTAAAACCAATTCAAGTTCAAAATCCTCAACTTGCTTCTTCAATTCTCTTTCAACGATTCTTTCATATTCTTCCTCTATGAATTTATTTGCATTAACTTGGGTCGATACGCCCTGCATACGATAATACTTTCCTAGAAATTCAAATGTATCTAATATTTCTTTAGGGAATAACGAATCAAAATTAACCAGTGTCGGTAATTGTTTCACATCTTCTTGTTTCTTTGCTAACGTAATTATCAGTCCTTCCCATGTTGCCACCCATGGGAACTGATAGGATTTTGTTTGCTTGTCCCTCTTGTATTCGATATAAGCTAAATATACCGCCATGCTTGATAATAAAACTTGATCATCAGTAATTTGATTAGTGAGATAATAATACTTATCATAAAATTGACCATAAGCATTTTTAATATCATCATCACTTGCAAAGCTTGTCATCTTTAACTCTGCGAAATCAGTTCTATAATCTGCATATACCTTTTCCAGTTCAGCTTTAACTCTCTTTGTTTCTTCTTTATCTGCATTTAATACATCTGCATCCATTAAGAAATCTGAAGTATCAATGGTTCTTTTAGTCCAATCTTCCCATTTAAAGGTTTTGTTTTCCCAACTTTCTATATGCTTACACAACATATTCATAGGTGCAGTATTAACATTATTTTGAAAGAAGTCATTTCTGCCATACTTATATTTCTGTAAAAAATAAGGCTTGTATTGTTTCATATAATCATACTTTGAAGGTATTTCTAAAGTTCTTACACCATGTTTGCTATAATCTATCTCTTGCCCTTGAAGTAATCTTAGATATACCAATTCATAATCTAATTTAGCCAATTTATTATGTGTCATTGCATTTGTAGTTAAATATGTAGATATATTAGTTATTCTTCCTATTAGATTATCTAAACTTCTCAAGTCAAATTGTATTAAACTTTCAATATTTCTCTTTTCTTTCTTTACTAAATCTCTGTTTCTTTGTTCATCAATATCAATTACTGGAAGATTTTCTTTATAAGTGACATTTAAGTCCTCGTCTACAATTTTTAAATGAGTTATAACTCTATCAATTATTAATGGATTCTTGGTAATAAAATATTTATCACCATCAAAATCAGATCCCGATATTTTTTGTGCAGTAATATCCTTACCATTCATTACAATTATGTTTTTATATCTACTTAGCCATTTATTAGTTAAATCATTTTCTATTAAATTGGCTTTATGTACTTCGCTTGAATGAGTAAGTGGGCTTCTAAAAAAGGCTCTTAGTCCAATTTCTCCAGTTGAATGAAATTCTCCTTTATCTAAACAACCTTTAGGCTCTAATCCTGCTATCATTTCCAACATCATTATTGGGTCTTGTGCTATATAACTATATCTACCATCAACCCAAATACGCCCTAATTTTGCGTCGTCAATTGATTTTTTCAATTGTCTCTCTAAGAATTGAGTAACATAGGGGTCATTTATCATATCAGGATTGCATGATATTGCAGTTGAAACCTTAGTAGCCATCATATTTTTTTCTAATATTTCATCTTCCATCTCCTCAAATTCGTCGTCTATGTAATCTTGTTTAGCTATTAGATTAAGATATACCATTGTAACCTTTGTATCGCCCTTATACACTCTTTCGATGGTTTCCTTAGTGTAATTACTTAACTCAATAATTTCATCCCTTGAAAGGCTTAATACTTGCAAATACTGATATGTCATTTTAGTTTTTTCATTAGGATTGACTTCCAAATCTGAATAGCTGCTAATACCAATTACATTTTGACCTAATGGGGTATAATATTTATCTCTTAAATCAATGTACTCTTTCCAGTTCTTAAAATAATTATGTAGTTTAAACATTGAAGTTGACCAAATGCAATCTAATTTTTCAATGTCCCAATCTTTATTCCATTTATCTTTTATATGTGTAATTCCTTTTTCCTTATAAAATTGTTTAAAATCTATCTCATAAGACATTCCTTTGAATCCCGGCAGTAATCTTACTTGGTATGCAGGTGGGATATCTTTTAACCCTAATGCTTCTGCAACTTGTTTCCCGTATTCAAGGCTATGTAAACCCATTCCATCAAATAGATTAACCGCAACATCATAATTACCTTCTATTAACTCACCATCTCTAATTCCTTTTACTTTATCGTTAATAATTACATTAAACATACTATCATCCACTATACAAATATTCTTAGGTACCGCATCTACAAACAATGTAGTTGAAAATGACAGTCCCATATACCCCTCAAATTTACTAACTATAACATCTTCAAACTTATTAAATTGACCTAAGCTAATTAATAATTCTAGTTGTTCAATTACTTCTTCATCTATAAATGCAATCTTACCTGTTCTTGCCATAGATGTAGACCTTACAAATCTTTGATACTTTCTACCATTTATCTGTAGACCACTTGATATTAAGCTCGATAACTTTACCTTCTGCTCATCCGTTTTTACCTTCTTTACATTTAAAAATATTAATTCTGGTATGTAGTTGAAGTCATTTTTTATATATTTTCTTCTCTTTATTGCTTGAATCAACTCTGTTACTTGATTTTCTGCTAATCCAGTTTGTGTTCCTTCTTTGAATAATTTAAGTGATCCATACTTATCAAAATCACCTAATTTATAAGTGTTAATCTGATACTGTTTTCTTTTTCTCGCCATAAACAATTCCTCCTTGATATTTTTTATTTATATTTACAAAACCATATAGGTTCTATATTTAATTCAAAAATACTGCATATAATATTTTTGCCAATTTTTGAAACGGCTTAAAATAGCCATTTGTTTTTGGAATACTTCACATAATACTACTTGACATATACCTATTATTTGATATAATACTCATAGATAGAAATGTAGAAATATGCATAAATGCAAAAAAACAATAATTAAATAAACCAGAACTTAAAAAGTTATGGAAATATAAGATGGTTTTAAAAATGGGCATAAAAATCCCGCTATTACCCCTACTCTTATAGAATATCACACTTCACAAAGCTTGTCAAGTGTTTTTGTTGTATCTATATATTTATCTCTATATTAATATTATTGGCACTAATTGAATGAAACTTTAGTGTTTTTTATCTATCCCCTATTAATAGAGTATCATATATTTTAGCTGCTTTCAATATATGTACTGTGGATAACTTTCAAATAATACAATACTCTATATTTTTTAGGGGTAAATCTATATTGCTTGAATATTAACATCTTTTATCTCTTCTGTTTTCCTTCATTTTTCTTTAATTTTTAAATACCATAGCCCAATAAAACTAGCCTTTTATTTACTTTTTATATTGTTAAAGCAATTGATAAAAATCTTGTTCTAGTATCTTTTCTATGTCTCAAATATAATTCTTCTAAAGCATCTATTATATTATCATATTTCTTAGATGCAGTTTTATAAAAATATTCTATATGTGAAAGTGAAATTGGTTCTAAGAATAATTCTTGTAATACTTCTTGTAAATACTCTACTTCTCTTATATTACCATCTAGCAGTTCTGTTACAGTAATATCTTGTCCCCTTCCTTCTTGCATCTGTAACCTTCTCATTTTCATAATTGCTAATGTTTCACATTTACTGTTTGCCAATATTTCCTCAAATTCCCTTTGCTTGTCCACTCTACCATCAGTTAATAAATTAATCCATTTTTCATTAAAGTTTTTCATCAATACTTCCCCCTTAATTTTTTTATTTTTTTAATTCCCCAGACTGGGGAACGTTCTGTTAAAATTTATCCCTCTATTTCATCATATCTAATTTCTATTCTCTCTTTTGCAAGTGTATATCCTACATAAAGTATTCTATCTTGGTTGTAGCTTCTACAATATCCATTCATATATAAACTGTTATAGAGTTCATATATTCCACTTGCATTTTCATAATGTTCCCTTTGTATTCTTTCAATCTGCTTCTTATCATATTCACCTTTTATTTTTATACTGTATAACATATCTACACCACCTTTTTTAGAAAGTTTGTATTGATACGATCTGTCAAATCTTGAATGTAAACTTTTAAAATAACTTCAACTTGTTGTCCGCTGATGCCTTCTTCACTAAGCCTTTCTTGAAACCTTTTAACTTTTTTCATGATGTGTAAAAATTCATCTATAAACATTTTTATTGCCTCCCTTTTCTCACCTTCTGCATATAGAATATCACACATATTTTAAACCGTCAAGTATATTTATTAATTTTATTAAATAATTTTACACCATGAGGTTTTATATTTTACTTATTGAATATTTATAACTATATAGTATAATATAAGTAGTGGAGGTGTACAAATGGATATTAAAAATGAAATTAAATCTTACATTGTAAAAAGTGGATATACTATGACAGAAATAATTGAGATGGTGAACAAGAAATATAATAAAACTGATACAGTTCAGAATCTATCTAATAAATTAACTAGAGGAACGATAAGATATAATGAAGTTTTAGAAATAGCCGATATTTGTGGTTATAATATCGAATGGATTGAAAAAAATAAAGAATAATAATAAAAATAAATGACAAGCAACTTATCCTTGTCATTTTTAATTTTAATGTATATAATAGTAATACAAACACTAATAGCCATCTAACTACTAATTTTAAAAAATTAATAATCACATGGCTAAAACTGTTTATTAAGTTGATACAAATTATTTAGAAACGATGTAATTATTTCGTTTTCTAAGCATTATTTCTTCTAATTCTTCATTTGAGTAATTAGAGGAGCGACCATCAAAAGTTATATTGGAAGATTTCCAACCATTCGCAACGGATCGTACCCCGTTGTTTTTGGTTTTTTGGGGCTTATTGTCTATTACTTGACTTATTCCATTAATCATATCTATTTGTGCCTTTAAACGAGTGCATATGGCTTCCAAATAGTTTTTTAAGTTATTTACTACTGTTCCTTTATTCATAACTACATTTAATTGTTGCAATGCTTTATATACAATAGCTTGTCCAAACTTTTCTTCTAATTCTACTTTAATTATTTGAGGCTCTTGTGAGTCATTCATACCAATATAGTTCTTTAATTCTTGTTCGTCTTCAACCTGTGAACTATCCTTTTTTTATCTTGAAGTACCCCCTTATTCTTAAAAACCTTTTCTAAAATAAAAGTATATAAATTTGTATTATTCCATGTTTTTTCTTTTCCTTTTTTATCTTGCTTTTTTAATATTCTATATTCAATGCTAATAACCCCTCTTTTTTCCAACTGTCTTAAATATTTTCTAACTGTATTTTGACTACAATTCAAATCTTCTGCAAGTGTTGAGATGGATGGATAACAAGTATATTTATTCCAGTCCATATATTTTTTTAATGCAACATACACACCTATTTCTTTTATATCTAATTTTTCTAATATTTCATATGGAACTTTAACCTCGTACATTATCCCCTCACTCCTCTCAGATTCATCAACGGACTTGATGATATAGCAATATCTAATATTTCATCATCTTTAATTGATTGCAAATACCTCTTAGTAATTGTAATATCTTCATGCCCAAGTAATCGGGATAATGAATAAACATCTAAACCATTTTTTAATTGACTTTGTGCATAGTAATGTCTACAAGTATGAGGCGATACCCTTAACCCTTCTCTATCAACCCCTGATTCTTTGCCTATCTTTTTCATTATGTTTAGTGTTGCTTCTACTGTTAATTGTCTACCTGTCCTACTCAAAAAATAGTAATCTTCAACATTAAATTTATATTTAAAATAACCCTCTTTCATCCTTTCATATTTAATCATGTATTTTTTCAAGAAAGGTGTAACAGGAACTTGCCTTTCTTTATTTCCTTTGCCCCTTATTAATATATATCTTCCTTTAATATCATAGTCACTAATGGAACACAATTCTAAGTTTCTGATACCTGTGTCTAAAAACATTGCTAATATACATTTATCTCTAGCCGTTAGATAAGTGGTAGTTGGTCGTATATTTAACATTTTAACAACTTCATCATCAGTAAAAGCATTAATCAGAACCTTTGGCTCTTTAACCCAAGAAACTTTTTTAGCAGGATTATCTGTAATATATTCTTCATCTACACAATAATTAAAGAAGCTTCTAACATTCTTCAATATACTATTCGCATATGTTTCAGTTAATTTTTGCTCCCTTAATAAAGATAAATACATTTTAATTTGCTTAGAATTAACTTTTTCTAATTCAGTAATATCTAATTCATCTTTAAGAAACTTAAAAAATCTTAGATTATTGTTTCTATAACCTTTGATGGTTCTAGGAGATAAACTCCTAGTTTCACAATCATAAATAAATTCTTTTAATACATCTTCTAATAACATAAAAAACACTCCTATTCTATATGTTTATTTTTCATATAGAATAGGAGTGTTTGTGATTATCACTATTACAGGATTATTAATGTCGGATGTATATCATCGTTCAAGCCATTTTTCCGACTTTTCCAACCCACAAGTGTTGATATTAATCCATTTCATCCATCTCCCAGTTATGGTATACTTCTTGAACATCGTCATTATCTTCAAGCATATCTATTAGTTTCTCCATATTTTTAATATCATCTGGATTAGTTAATTCTACTGTATTTTGTGGAATATAAGTAAGTTCTGCCATGGCAAATTCATAACTCGCTGCAGCTAGACCATCCTTAACTGAGTTGAAATCTTCTACAGAGGTGATTATTTCAAAACCTTCATCCTCTGCTACAAAATCTTCAGCACCTAAGTCAATTGCTAGCATAGTTAATTCATCTTCATCTATGGAATCAGTTCTTTCTATTGCCAACATACCCTTTTTATCAAACATAAAAGTAACACAGCCTGATTGCCCCATATTGCCTCCACATTTATCAAAAGCGTGTCTAACATCTGGAGCCGTTCTATTTCTATTATCTGTTAAACATTGTACAAACACAGCTATTCCTGCTGGTCCATAACCTTCATAGATAATTTCTTCGAAATTATCCGCACCTAATTCTCCTGACCCTTTTTTGATTGCTCTGTCTATATTATCATTTGGCATATTTTCTGCCTTTGCTTTATCTATAGCTGCCTTTAGTGCTGGGTTATAATCTGGATCCGCTCCGCCTTCCTTTGCTGCCACCATAATATATCTACCTAGTTTTGTAAAGACCTTAGCTTTCTTGGCATCTTCTTTACCTTTTTTATTCTTAATGTTATTCCATTTGGAATGTCCTGCCATAAAATTTCACTCCCTTTATAATATTGCCTTTTCTATTCTAGCATAATATTATGCTTATTGCATTAGATTTATTAAATTTTTATTCTTCAAAAATTGGAGGATAAACTCTCTTATGTTGGCTAACTAAGTTCATCCTCTTTATTTTATTTACTAATTCTTCTGATCCATCCCCAGTTTTAATGTAATTATCTAATACATCATATGAAAAGCCCATTTCCTTTTCATCTGTTTGATTAGCCCATAGCCCTGCTGTAGGTGGCTTCTCTATTATAATATTAGGTATATTTAAATATCTTGCTAATTCCCTAATTTCAGATTTTACAAAGGAAGCCAAAGGTAATAAGTCAACTCCACTATCACCATGTTTAGTAAAATATCCTACAGTAAATTCAGATTTATTACTTGAGCCTGCTACTAGATAGTTGTTATTCTGAGCAAAATAATATAAAGTAGTCATTCTAAGCCTTGGTTTTAAATTAGATATAGCCATCTTATTCTTATTCTCTACTTTCATAGATTCAAGTAATACATCAAAAGAATTAGATAAGTTTACTTTTGCAACCTCTAAATTTAACTTTTCAGCTACTAAGATTCCATGTTCTTCATCTATTGGGTCACTATGACAAGGCATTATAATACCTAAAGAATTATTTGGAAATGCCTTTTTGGCAAGTCCAGCTACAACAGCAGAATCTATACCTCCACTTAATCCAAATACTAATCCCTTTGCTCCAGCTTCTTCTACCTTTTCTTGCAACCATTTTACTAAATTATCAATAGTTAAATCTATATTCTCCATATCCATCCTCCAAATAATCAGTAAATTTTTATCCTATGTATATCTTCTCTAGAATTGGTAAAGTTAATCATAATGATTATAACATAAAGGAGAAATTTATGGACAAAAAAAAGATGAAATTACTATCTATAGGTTTAGTAACTGGTCTAATTAATGGCTTATTTGGCTCTGGAGGCGGAACTATTGTAGTGCCTGCATTAGTTTTTTTACTCAACGTTAATGACTATAAAGCTCACGCTACTGCTATATCTATTATTCTGCCGCTATCCATTATTTCTACTATAATATATTTTGCTAATAATTCCATACCTTTTAAAGTAGTCCTCCCAGTAACAATAGGAGGTATGGTAGGCTCCTATATTGGTGCAAAAACTTTAAATAAAATTCCCATTACTATATTGAGGAAAATATTTGGTGGTGTAATTATTTATACTGCTATAAGGATGATATGGAAATGATTTTAATTTTAATTGGATTTTTATCAGGGATAATTAGTGGAATGGGTATAGGTGGGGGAACAATTTTAATACCATCCTTAGTTATATTCAACAACATAAAACAACAACATGCTCAAGGGGTGAATCTAATAGTATTTATCCCTGTAGCAACCATAGCTTTAATCACCCATTATAAAAAAGGTAATATTGACTTTTCCTTCGCTAAATTAATTATACTGGGAGGCATTGGCGGTGCTATTATCGGCTCTATTTTAGCTCTTAAAATTGATCCTTTAAAACTAAAAAAATACTTTGGATTTTTTTTGCTGATAGTAGGAGGTATTGAGCTATTTAAAAAGAAAGAATAGGGCTTTTAAGGCCTATTCTTTCTTTCCTAGTGGCTCTTTCTTAAAGTAGCATAGACACAGTCATCATATAGTATCTTAAAATCTAGATCTTTTGCCTTTGCTAAAACTTCATCATTATATGTGCCTGGTTGAAACCATATATATTCTATTCCTGCTTCCTTGGCTTCATCTAAAGTATTAATTGCAATTCTTGGTGGTACAACCATATCAAGAACATCAACTTTCATTGGTAGTTCTTTAACCGAATGATAAATTTTATCTCCTTCAATATCATCATAGTTTGGATTTACACCATAGGCTTCATAATTATATTCCTTTAATGTTTTCCATATTTTATAACCAAATTTATCTTTATTTGCTGTTACACCTGCCACTACCCATATCTTTTTATTAAGCATTTCTTCCTTTATCTTTACCATATCTTCCATCTCATCACCTCGTATAAAATTATACCCTGTTTATCTTTTGTTAACCTAACTAAGTTAATCTTTTACCATCTTTTATAGGAATATATTCTTCATCTAAATGCTCAATTATAGCACTCCCATTAGTTAAATCTGTTATTATATTATGAAAATCATCTATCTTTTCATTTTCCACATAAACAAATATATTGACAGCATCATCAAATATAGACTCAATTACTATATATTCTTCATTCATAAGATAATTTTCTATTTTCCCATATAAAGTATAATCAATTCTAATTTTTATTTTAATATGCAGAACCATATCCACAATTATACCTGCATCCAATCCAATCTTTGCACCTTTTGTATATGCTCTAATAAGTCCGCCTGCCCCTAGCTTAATGCCACCAAAATATCTAGTTACAACAACTACTGCATTTCTCAGATTTTCTTTTTTAATAACTTCCAACATTGGAATACCAGCAGTACCTGAAGGCTCCCCATCATCGCTAAATCTTTGAATATTACTATCTTTACCAAGGACATAGGCATGAACATTATGTGTAGCATCTCTATGTTTAGTCTTTATCTTATCTATAAACTCTAAGGCATCTTTCTCTGTTTCTATAGGCATAGCATAGCCGATAAATCGAGATTTATTTATAATGATTTCTGCTTCACCATAAGAATATATAGTTCTATAGCTCTTATCCATAAAATCTTCCTCTCACCAAAAAAATAAGGAGATATAATCTCCTACTTTTTAAGCATAGTTTAACTTTTCTTGATAATCTTTAAACTCTAGATATCTTTTATAAGCTAAACTTACAAGTGATTTATCTTGACTGTAGGTAATCATGTCAACAGCTTCCTCTACTGGATAAAATCCTCCCTCTTTAAAACCTTCTTCAAGATTAACTTTATACTCTTCATCTTGTGATTCCATTATATACCATATGATTTTATTGCAAACTGCCTGATTTCTTGAAAACGAATAAAATTCATATGCAGTTTCTCCAGCAGATGATACAATTTTAGGAGCATTAACCCCTGTTTCATATTCTACTCTATTAATAGCTATTTCTGGTGGTAATTGTTCTCCTCTTATCTTTCCCTTTGGTAATACCCATTCATTTTTATCATTTTTTAAAATAAAAACCTTATTATCTCTAAATACAACTCCACCAGCACAATTTCTTATTATCATTGGCTCCAACTCCTTTTTTATTTATATGATATTAATTTCTTAATGATTTTTCAATATATTTCTTTAATCTTAAATTATATATTCTTTATATCTCTCTAAATCCACTTTATTAATAGTTAGTTTTAGCATCGTACCATCTTCTAGATATTCCAAATTATTAACTTGATAGTTATCACAAAAATAATTTACTATATTCTGCTTTTGATAAGGTATTTTTATAGTAACCATTCTATATTGCTGAGGTAATAAATCTTCAATACTTTCCAATAATCTTTCTATATTTTCCCCATTTTTAGCCGATATAAACAGTTTATTATCTACATATCTATTGTCATAAAACAAATTATGAATATCTACTTTATCCATCTTATTAAAAACTGTAAGTATGGGCTTGTCTAAGACATCTAAATCTTTTAATATATTATAGGTAGTTTGAATTTGTATATCTAAATCTTTATTAGAGGCATCTACAATATGAAGTAACAAATCTGCATATTTCACTTCTTCTAAAGTTCCTTTAAATGCTTCTATTAACTTTGTAGGAAGTTTAGATACAAATCCTACTGTATCAGTTAATAAAAATGCTTGACCATTATGAAGTTTAGCCCGCCTTAATGATGTATCTAATGTTGCAAATAACATATCCTTTACAAAAACTTGTTTTGACTCTTCATATTCATCATTTAATTCAATTATTTTATTTAATAATGTTGATTTACCAGCATTAGTATAACCTACTAATGCTACAATAGGTAAATTTGAATCCTCTCTTTTCTTTCTTTTCACATCTCTATTTTGTTCTACTTCTTTTAATTGTTTTTCTATATTATCTACTTCTCTCAATATATGTCTTCTGTCAGTTTCTAACTTTTGCTCTCCTGGTCCCCTTGTTCCTATACCACCACCCGTTCTAGACAAATAATCTCTAAATCCAATTAACCTTGGAAGTCGATATTTAAGCTGAGCCAACTTTACTTGTAATTTTCCTTCTTTTGAATTTGCCCTATTAGCAAAAATATCTAAAATTAGATTCGTTCTATCAACTATTTTTTTATCAATAATCTTTTCTAAATTTCTCAATTGTGCTCCAGACAATTCGTCATTAAATACTACAGTTGTAATATCTAGCTCCTCACAATAATTTTTTATCTCCTCTGCTTTTCCCTTGCCTATAAAGTATGCTGGGTTTATACTTTCTTTTTTTTGTATTACCCTAGAAATTACCATGCCACCTGCTGCTTTTACCAATTCTTCCAATTCATCTAAGGAATTTTCAATATCTATTGTATCTGTATCAAGTTCTACACCAATTATAAGAACCCTTTCCATACCTTTCATTTCTTGGTTCAATTTATCAACTCCCAAAGAATCATTAAATTTATATCCTTCTTTTATTATATCACCATTTAAATAATTTATCTAACAATATACACAAAACACCATTGATTAAACTGTAATTATATTTATTTTTTCGTAACTATATTGTAATAATCATTTAATCTTCTAATATTAACATTATAATATTTCTATGGTATAATTAACTAATTAAGCCTTTTCTCAATTAAGGAGGTAGTTTTATGGATAATAGCAATGATAATAATAAGAAAAAGAAAAAAAAGAAAGGTTCCACTGGAAATATCGTATTTAAATCTGTAAAGATATTTTTAGTTATATTTTTAATGTTATCTGTTGTAGCAGGAGGCATATTAATTGGTGCAGTTCTATCTATTTTAAAGGATGTTCCTAATATAGATCCTTCAAAAGTCAATTCTTCTCTAGATTTAACGTCAACTATATACGATGCTGACGGAGAGCTTATTGAAAAAATTCAGGCACCAGAGTTTAGGACTATGGTAAAATTAAATCAAATGCCAAAGCATCTTAGAGATGCATATATTGCCATAGAAGATGAAAGATTTGAAAAACATATTGGAGTAGACCCTAAGGGTATAGTTTCTGCTGCAATAGACAATATAAAGGCTGGCTCTGCTGTCAGAGGTGCCAGTACAATAACCCAGCAATTAGCAAGAAATGTCTATTTAAACAGAGAAAAGAGTTGGGATAGAAAGATTAAAGAGGCTTATTTGGCCATCCAAATAGAAAAAACCCTTACAAAGGATCAAGTACTAGAGGCTTATTTAAATAGGGTTAATCTAGGTCAAGGTGCATATGGTGTACAAGAAGCAGCACAAACTTATTTTTCAAAAAATGTAGAAGACCTTACTCTTGCAGAATCTGCATTGTTTGCAGGTATAGTCAAATCACCTACTAAATACGCACCTTATCATACTGTAAGCCCTGAGAATTTCAATGCTGAAAAACATTATGAGGTTGGACGTTTAGAAATTTTAGGTGAAAAATATATAGCAGTATATAATGAAGAGGCTGTAAAAAGACAAAAGATCATATTAAAAAAGATGTTAGAATTAGGCAAAATAACAAAGTCGCAATATCAAGAAGCAATTAATGAAGATATTAAAGAAAATCTAAAACCTGGACAAAAGAAACTAGAAGGTATCTCCTCTTATTTCACAGACTATGTTAAAACCCAATCAGTTAAGGCATTGATGGAAAGACTTGGTTATACAAAGGAGCAAGCACAAGACGAGTTATTCACAGGCGGGTTGAAAATCTACTCTACTATGGATGTAAAACTTCAAAGAGAATTGGAAAATGTATATAGTAATTTTACTGAAATACTAGTGGGTAATTCGTCAAAGATAAAAGGACCTATATTAGTAGACTGGAGATTAAATAAATCCAAAGATGTTATTGACGAAAAAGGAAATATTATTTATTATAATCAAAATAATTTATTTAATGATAATTTTGAGTTAATATTGGAAAAAGGAACTTATGAATTTAAAGATAGTAATTTATTTATTAAAAACAAAAAACTCATACCATATAAAAAGCATATAGATGTGGGAGACTATTATACAATAGATGATAGAAAAAATTTAGTAGGTCATAGTGTTGGTTCAATAGTAATACCAGAAGAAAATTATAATGTCTCTGATAATAAAGAAATTAAAATAGATAGTGGTTATCTAAATAATAATAAAGATTTTTATAGAGTTGACGAAAAGGGAAATCTATTAGTCAACGAAAAATATTTCTTTAGATCTAAGGACGGTGTTGTACAACCTCAATCGGCTACAGTCATACTAGATTATAGAACAGGTCAGATTAAAGCTTTAGTCGGAGGTAGAGATATTGAAGGTGCTAGGATATTAAATAGAGCAACTGCATCTCGAAGGCAACCTGGTTCCGCTATGAAACCTATAGCTGCTTATTTACCAGCATTGGATAATGGATATACAGCTGCCACGCCAATAGACGATATTCCATTTTATGTAAATGGACAACTATGGCCAAAAAACTGGTATAGAGACAGATATAGAGGGATTCATACTCTAAGACGCTCAGTGGAACAATCTGTCAACGTAAATGCTGTTAAAGTTGTAGAATCCATTGGAATTCAAACATCTATGTCATACTTAGAAAAGTTAGGAATTATCAGCAAAACTGACCCTGAAAACGATAGCTTTGTTACAGCTAAAGAAAATAAGACTAGCAATGATGAAAACTTATCAGCACTTGGACTAGGTGGTATGACAAAAGGTATAACACCTCTAGAATTAACTGCTGCATATGGTGCTATAGCAAATAGTGGTATATATATAGAGCCTAGAGCTTTCACTAAAATAGAAGATAAGAATGGTAATATATTAATTGATAATACTCCAAAAGAAACCATAGTAGTATCTCCTCAAGTAGCATATATAATGTCAGATATCTTGAGAACTACTGTATCAAATGGTATTGCTGGAAGAGCCAAGCTGTCCAATATGGCAGTGGGCGGTAAAACAGGTACAACAACAGATCAGGCGGATATTTGGTTTGTTGGATTTAGTCCATATTATGCTGCGGCTTCATG
>NZ_DAMCHJ010000007.1:0-22457 GCF_032104385.1 Tissierella sp. | reverse complement strand
AGGAAATGATTCGCCTAAAATTACTCTTACAAAGAGTAGTGGTACAGCTGCACAATTATGGCAACATATAATGACTAGAATGCATGAAGGCTTAGAAAGTAAAACATCCTTCGATAAACCTAGTGGTATAGTATCTGTAAATATATGTACTCAGTCAGGAAAATTACCAACAGAACTTTGTACTCGTGACCCAAGGGGCAGTACAGTTAAATCTGAAATATTTGTAAAGGGAACAGAACCAAAAAGTCATTGTGATGTTCACGTAGAAGTTACCATAGATAGTACCAATGGAAAACTGGCTAATGAATATTGTCCAGAAGAAAACAAAGTTAAAAAGGTGTTTATAGATCGTACACCACCTTATTTCCCATCAGAACACAATGGTATTGCACCAACAGATTTTCAGTTTTCTGTTCCAAGAGAGTTCTGTACTGACCATAACCATAACACTGTGATTCCAGAACCTATAGAAGATGATTTCACTTCTCCTCCATATATATGGGGAGATGAAAATGAAAATGAATATAATGACGAAAACTAAGGTTAATTCCTTAGTTTTTCGTTTTTGGTTTAAAGATTAATGCCATTATATAGCCAAATAAAATTGCAGCAGCTACTCCACCGGCAGTTGCCTGTAAGCCTCCTGTAAAAGCACCTATTACTCCTTTAGTCTTAGCACCTTCTATTGCTCCCTCTGCTAATGCATTTCCAAACCCTACTATTGGAACTGTAGCACCTGCACCTGCGAATTTTACAAGGGGTTTATAAACTCCTATACCTCCTAAAATAACACCTGCCGTAAGAAAAGAAACCAATATATGAGCCGGAGTCAATTTAGTATTGTCTAATATAACTTGACCTATTACACATATTAATCCACCAACTACAAAAGCTTTAATATATTCCATATAACCACCCCTAACTATTATTTATATCTATAGTAATTGCATGAGCTATTCCCGGAATTGATTCACCTTGTTGATTTATAATTGTTGAGTGAAGTGCTCCTGTAGCCATTATCAATACTCTGTTAAATTTTCCTTTCATCATTTCCTTATATATATAACCATTTAATACAACTGCAGCACATCCACACCCAGAGCCTCCTGCATGAGTATCTTGAGCTTCCCCATCGAATATTTCTACACCACAATCTGTATACATACTAGATAAATCATATCCTTCTTTTTTCATTAAATCTAATACTATATTCTTTCCTACCTTCCCTAAATCTCCTGATATTATAAGATCATAGCTAGATGGAGAGTAACCAGTATCTTTAAAATGTGTAACTAATGTATCAACAGCTGCTGGTGCCATAGCAGCCCCCATATTTGTAGCGTCTTTAATACCCATATCTATAATTTTACCAGTAGTCGCATAAGTAATATATGGTCCATTTCCTTCTGATGAAAGTATAGTAGCTCCAGATCCAGTAACTGTCCATTGTGCTCCAAAATTTCTTTGAGAACCATATTCCAATGGAAATCTAAATTGTCTTTCAGCAGAACTGAAATGACTAGATGTAGCACATATTACTTTGTCTGCAAACCCACCATCTATAAGCATTGCACCTAAAGATAAAGACTGTGTCATAGTAGAACAAGCTCCATATAATCCATAATAAGGGATACTAAGTGCCCTAGCTGTATAAGTAGAAGAAATTATTTGATTTAATAAATCTCCAGATAATAAGTAATCTATATCTTGATTAGTCAAATTTCCATTTGATAATACTGCTTTTATAGTTTCTTCTTGTATTTTAGCTTCGGATTTTTCAAAGGATTCCTGTCCCCACATATCATCTTCCAAAATCATATCAAAATAATCTTTAAGTGGCCCTTCACCTTCCTTTGGTCCTACTATTGTATAGGTACTTACTATTGAAGGTGGATTCCCAAATTTAACTGTTTGTGAACCAAACTTTTTTAATGCCATAAATTATCTCCCCTTCGTAAATAATAGATGTAATACGCCAACAATTACTGAACTTCCTACTCCATATACTAGTACAGGTCCTGCTATTGTAAACATTTTTGATGCTACACCAAAAATAAATCCTTCTGTCTTAAATTCCATTGCAGGTGATACTATAGCATTAGAAAATCCTGGAATAGCCGCCCCTGCTCCTCCAATCTTTCCAATTTCATCATATACTCCCAGTCCAGTAAGTAAGGCTCCTAGGAATACCAAAATAATAGATGTACCTGATGCAATCGCCTTTTCATCAAGTCCATTTTTCATCATCCAAGTCTTTAAAAGCTGTCCTATAGTACAAATTGCTCCACCCACCAAGAAAGCAAATATTATATTCTTTAAATAGGTAGGCTTAGGAACTTTCTTTTCCGAATACTTTTGATACTCTTTTTTATTCATATTCTCCATTTATTTCATCTCCTCTACTTAGTTAAATATCCAAAAATATAATGAACCTGCTACTTTTCCAGCCATTAATGCCCATATAATATATCTTAAACTATCTTTTATTTTTAATTTTTTTGACATTGCTGGAATTACATTTAATACTTCCGCTAAAGCAGAAGACAATAAGCCAATAAAAACTCCGCATAATAGACCAATTAACGCAAGCATAATTTTAGGCAGACTAATATGAAACTCTGAAAAATATATTATAACGAATAGAATAAAGGATATAGATATAGTCATCTGATAAAGTTTAATATATTTCCATGTATTGCTTATTTGAACTAGTCTTGGGACTATCTGGAGTATTGTAATAAAAGCAGCTGCTGCAGTGCCAACTGCTAATCCACCTCCAAAACCAATTGTCATTAACAATAATTTTACTCCCATAGCACACCTCTTTTTATGACTTTTCATTTTTCTTAATATCATTTAATATATGTTTTTCCATGTCTTCATCATATAGAAATAATTCTATTTCCATAGGACCTGGTTCCTTTTTTCTTCTCTCGCTAAAACTAAAAATTCTAGTAAAAAATGTTAGTACTCCTACTCCAATTCCAATTGAATAAGGAATATTCATAATTAAAGGATTGTTTTTCTTTTCTCCAGTAAAGGTAAAATATAATTTCTCCATAGCTTGCTTAGCATCAACATCTGCATGAAAATTTATTATAGCTATACTTGCTCCAAAAAATAAAACTATACATACTAAAAATACTTTTATAAACTCAAAAAATGGTCTTTCCTTCTGTCGTGATTTATACTCAATTAGCACTTCTACCTCTCCAAGCAACTCTAAATCTATATCTGGATATCTACCTAGAACCTTCTCAGATATCTCTATAGCTGTTATATAATCCCAGTCCTCTTCAACATTTCTTTTCTTAACTCTAATATTCTCTATATTTTTTTTTATATCTGGTTTTACACAATATACTTCTCCTAGATCCTCTATAAGTGCATCTTTATCTGGTTCAATGGAGGCCTTTTTATTGACTACTATATATACCTTTTCTTTATCCATAAATCATACTCCATTCTAGTATATTAATGACAAAATTTGCCTTCTTTGGTACTTCTTTATTTGTCATTTCTCCCTTATACCATAATATCCCACCAGCAAGAACTAGGAAAATCATTAACATAATAATTATTCTTTTATAATTTAATTTATATATCATATAATCACCCCATTCTAAGATTATTATCTGCTATAATTATTTTTTAATACAAAAAAATATCTAATAGGAAAAATTTACAACTATTATCAATGAGTAAGAGAAATTCAATGTTCTATGAAATATGCATCAAATTTATGTTCACAAAATAATTAATATAAACAAAACAAAAAATCCCACCAATGAGAGCAAGTGAGACTTAGTATAAATCCTTATTTAGTTTTATAAGACATATAATTTGGAAAATTTATATATCTTTTATACCCTTTTCCATAATATTATATTAACATAGTGGACAACTTCATTTTAAATACCTTTCAGCTACTGCCCTAGATTTTCCTCTTTCTTTTATAATTGTAATTACTTTATTAAGACCACTCCTAAAATTACTTAATTCTGCTTGTAAATCTTCATATCAACCATACTTCAAAAAAGAAAAACCCAAGAATTTAATTTTTCTCTGGGCTTCTATAACCTCTAATGTATTTTATTTATTATACAAATTTAAACCTTATTCTTCAATAAAATTCATCAATTCTTCATTAAATTTGTCTCTCTGATCATAGAACGATCCATGCCCACTATATTGAAATGGTATAAGTTTTGCATTTTTAATACTTCGTTCTTGTATTTCTCCTAGTTCAAATGGAACAACTCTATCATGTATACCATGAATAATTAGTGTTGGAACATTTATTGTTCCTAAATCATAAAACAGTTCTTCATTTAACCAAGCGTTTGCAATAGCTGCAGTTGACCATCCCGCTGCTTGTAATCCTAATTGTAAGAACCAGCAAGAGAATGGCTGAGTTATATACTGAAAGAAAAATATATTGCCAAAATCACTTAACATTTTAGGACGATCACCATATGTTCCCTCAATGATTTCAATTACTGTTTCCTTCTCCAATCCATAAGGAAAATTAGGAAGTTTTATAAGACTAGGAGCTGCTGCTGCAAAAAGGGCAAGTTTCGACACCCCATATCCATTATATCTAGACATATATCTGATAGCAATTGCCCCACCTGTTGAGTGTCCTGCCAGTATAAAATCTTGTAATTTGAATGTTTCAATTACACATCTAACATCATCAGCTAACCTATCATAATCGTATCCTCTCCATGGTTTATCGGATTTCCCAAATCCTCTTTGATCTATTCCAATACATCTATACCCTCTTTTGGGAAGCTGATCAAACTGATATTCAAATAGTTCATGACTCCCAGGCCAGCCATGTAAAAAAACAATTGTCTTATAACCCTCTGGGTTAAGATCTTCTACATAAACCTTTACATTCGACTCTACATTAACATAATATCCCATCAAAATACCCCCTATAATTAAATGGCTATATTAATATATTATTCCTTTAAACATAAGTTTATGAATTAGGGTCTAATTCATATTTATATCAATGTTGGATTTTCTCTAAGTAATCTTGCTGCTTATTCCCATATTGTTATTATTTGAGTCTGATTCATTTTATTACTCCTCTAAAAATAATAATTAACACTTTACTAATATCTTTCATATATTGTTACTAGGTTATTTACTTAAACCAAATACTAAATAGGAGGTATTTACATGGGCGATTTATTAAATAGAAGAGATTGTGATGATAATAATTCTTTACTATTCTTTTTCTTGCTTTTAGTGGTTATTTTCTGTAACTGCGATGGCTTCTTTGGCGGAAGATGCTAGTCACCACAAAAATCGAGGCTTGTCCTCGATTTTTGTTCTTCTGCACTACAAATCTTCATTCTTTTTCTTCTTGCTATATCTTCAAGCTCTTCCTAAGTATATTTATCTGACCTTTGTTCAAAGTTATGAAACTTACACCATTATATCCTGTAAGTATGTTAGAGAAGCTATCTATGGTAAGGACTAAATCTACTTGTGAGCTTTTCTTGGTCATTTTAAGGCAAATATTATGCCTTTGCTAAATTTCTCCTCATTTCTTCTATTATTTTTTTTTCTATTCTTGAAACTTGAACTTGAGATATACCTAATTCAGCTGCTACCTCAGTTTGAGTCTTATCTTTAAAATATCTCAAAATAATAACTTGCCTATCTCTAGGTTTCAATTTTGCTAGCATATCTTTCAATACTATATTATCAACAATGTCCCTGTCATCTTCTGACTCATTGCTAATTTTATCTATTAAATATAAAGGTGAACCATCATTTTGGTGTACAATGTCATAAAGATATTCTGGATGATATGACGCTTCTAAAGCCATTACTATATCTTCTTTATCCATTTGAATTTCATCGGATATCTCTTGAATCGTAGGTTCTCTGCCAAGTTGCATAAAAAGCTTTTCTTCTGCTCCCTTAGCCCTTGATGCAGTCTGTTTTAATGATCTACTTACCTTAACTAATCCATCATCTCTTAAAAATCTTTTAATCTCCCCTATTATCATTGGTACTGCATAGGTTGAAAATCTAACATCAAAAGAAGTATCGAATTTCTCAATGGCTTTTAGTAGCCCTATACTGCCTATTTGAAACAAATCATCTACTTCATAACCTCTATTCATAAAACCCCTTAAAACCGATCTAATAAGTCCTAGATTAGAAGACACTAATATATCTTTGGCTTCCATACTACCATTCTGTGCCTCCTTAATAAGTTCCATGGTCTTCTCATGGGATAATAAAGCCTTGTTTTCACTGCCTAGACTCATAATATCTACTCCTTATCTAAAAGGCTTTTGAATTTTTTTGTCATCTTTACTGTTGTACCTTTCCCTTTAACACTTTGTACTTCAAGGCTATCCATAAAAGTTTCCATAACTGTAAAACCCATACCAGATCTCTCCAAATTCGGTTTAGATGTATAAAATGGTTCACGAGCTTTATCTATATCAGTAATCCCCATACCTCTGTCTTCGATAATTATCTCTATTTTATTACCTTCAATCCTTGATTCAACAATTACTATTCCCTCTCCATATTCATATCCATGTATAATAGCATTGGTAACAGCCTCTGATACTGCTGTTTTAATATCTGATAATTCTTCCAATGTCGGATCCAACTGAGATGCAAATGCCGCTACTACTACCCTTGCAAAAGATTCATTATTAGATTTACTTAGGAATTCTAATTTCATATAATTTTTTTCCACCATTTTCATCTCCTTTATAAACTTTCATTTGCTGCTTCAATTGTTGGATATACATTTATTATCTTGAGTAATCCAGACATCCTAAGCATCTTGTCTACATATGCATTATCACTTACTATAGCCATTAAGCCCTTTTTCTCTATACAATTTTTATATCTCCCCATAATAAGTCCGATTCCTGAGCTATCCATAAAAGTCAATCCTCTTAAATCTAATATTATGTTTTTAAGTTTTGGATCAAAATATTGTTGATCTATTTTTTCCCTTACATTTTCCGTAGTGTGATGATCTAATTCCCCCTTAAATTGTACCAATAAATTATTTTTGTGTTTTTCTACTGATAGATACAAAAAATCCCCTCCTTCTATTCCTTATACATATATATTCTATATAAATATCTATTTCTCCTTCAAAGAATATTGACTATTTTTGTTGTTAAATGAAAAAAAGAGTCTAAAAAAGACTCTTTTAATTTTAGTTTTTTATTACATTCTTTTACAAGCTTCCACTACATGGGATAATAAAAGTGATGTAGTCACTGCACCAACCCCACCAGGTACTGGTGTTATCATAGAAACCATCTCAGATACTTCTGGATAATCAATATCTCCACTTAGCTTTCCTTCACTATCTAAACTAACTCCTACATCTATACAAATTGATTTCTCATTAAAATACTTCTTATCAAAGAACTTTGCTTTGCCTAGAGCCGTAACTACTATATCAGCTTTGCTAGTTATCTCGTGTAAATTCTTAGTTCTAGAATGACAAATAGTTACTGTTGCATTTTTTTCAAGCAACATCATAGCTAAAGGCTTACCTAATACCATTGACCTATTAACAACTACTACATTTTTACCTTCCAATTCAACATTATTATATAGTAATATCTCCATAGCCGCCTTTGGTGTACAAGGCGTAAACCCAGTCATATTTCCTTCAAATATTTTCGCTAAATTCAGAGGATGCATACAATCTACGTCTTTAGCAGGAGATAATGCCTGTCTTATCCTTGCCTCATCAATATGTTTTGGTAATGGTCTAAATACAAGTACTCCTGATATGGAATTATCTTGATTTAGCTCTTCCATAAATTCCACTAATTCATCAGTTGTCATATCTAAATTTCTTTCAAATACTTTGGATTTTATTCCAATTGCATCACAGTTTTTAATTATGCTTTTTTCATAAGAAACATCATCTGGATTATTCCCTAGCCTAACAATCCCTAAAGTTGGTACTTTACCTACCTTAGCAAGTTCCACAATATCATTTTTCATATTCTCCTTGATTTGGGCTGCTACAACACTACCTTTTAAAATCTCTGCCATCTAACAACACCTCTTTCATCTATTGCCTACAATTAAATTGTAGTGGTAATTCAAATTATAACATATTCCTTTTTAAATTCAAGAATTCATTGGAGAAGGCACTCAAATCTTGAGTGCCTTCTGACTAATTATTCCTTGATGCATTTTTTATATTTTTCTTTAATTGTACCTTTGGCTCAGCAGGCATACCAAATAATGGAATAAGTCTATCTAAACCTGTTAGAGTCAATAACAATATTGAAACTACAGCTATAATTGCCATAAAATTATATTTAATTAAATCAAATGCCACAAACTCATGTAATGGATATATGGCAGTTGCAATTCCAACGAAGAATCCAATATATACATGCCATGGAATAAGCTGAGAACCAAATACTCCTAAAGCATCTGAAAAAGTAGCATTTCTTAGTTTAAGCTTATACATATCCTCTTCGTTTCCTTCCACATTCTCTTCAACTAAACCTTTTATAATTGGTCCAATAGTTACTATTTGAGCCATCTCATCTGCTAAGGCAGCATTTCCTATAATAGATAAAACACCATTAGCAAACATTAGTTGTCTAACATTTCTTGATACCTTAGATATAAAATCTGATAATGGTTTAAAGGCATGCATCTTAGACATTACACCGCCAAATGCACCAACCCACATCATCATAACTATTACCCATGAACCAGCATCTGAAAACCCTGTATATACTGAATCTAAAAACGCATGGGTTGATTCAACAGTACCTGCTACTAAACCTAATAAATATGAAGAAATAAGCCCAAGACCTAAACACGCTAAAGTAGGTAACCCTTTAATAGCAACTGCTAATACTATTATTAACGGTAAAATCATATAAGCTGGAACTCCCTCTTTTACTTGATTTAACAAATCTACTGCGGCAGGTCTTTTCTCAGCCAAAGTCGTCCATACTTCTTCTGGAATTTGGTTTATAGCCTCTGCTGCACTACCTACTGTACTAGGTAGTCCTAAACTAAATGTAAAGAATAAAACTGCAGCTAAAACCAGACATAGAATAGACCATACACCTTGATGCCTGATTCTATGTATTACCTCTACTCCTTGAATACCAGAGCTAACAACAGTAGTATCTGATATAAGTCCTATATTGTCCCCAAAACAAGCACCACCTGCAATTGCACAAACAGTCAATGCTATATTTCCACCAACTATATGATTCAACCATAGAAAAATAGGTGCGGTGGCTGCAAAAGTACCCCAAGATGTACCAGTTGCAATGGATAAAATTGCTGAAACTACAAATGCAGTGACTGCAACAGTTTTAGCTGTTAAACCTAATCTTAGAGCAATATTTATAATTGCAGCGCCAACTCCTGTTGACATAAATGCTTCTGCCATGGCATAAGCAAGCATAAGAATAAAAAATACTAATTGCATCCCTTTAACATTTTCTACTGCTGCATCAACGATATCATTGAACTTTATCTTTTCAGTTGCATAAGCTATTATTGCAGCATAAACTGTTGCAATAGGTGCTATAACTAAAATATCCAGTTCAAGGTTACCAAGGTTACTAGCCATCATAAGTCCTGCTAGTAAAAATACGGGTGAAAGCTTTAATAATGCTATCATTTTTTAACCCTCCTCCTTTTTATGGAACTGCATTGTTAAAATTTAATTAAAGTATAACATATTAAAATACCTTAGACAACTGAAATTTTTTACTAATTAGAATATTTAGATATCTGTTATGACATTTTAAAACGCATTAAAAGACTCTCCTTGTCCTTCAATGCGTTTTTCTAGAATTAATTGTTTAAGATTCTTCTTCCTGTTACATATCTAGCCTTGTAATAAGCTTCATCTAAAGAGGATATAGTAACCTGCTTTCTACCTGAAGACGCATGTATCATATTATTATCTCCAATATATAAACCCACATGACCAATTCCTTTACCAGTAGTTCTAAAAAATACTAAATCTCCAGGAATCAATTCATCTCTTTTTACTTCAATTCCATTTTTTACCTGCTCACTAGATGACCTGTTAAGCTTAATACCCAATACATTTAGATACATTGAATAAGTAAATCCCGAGCAATCATACCCCCTCTTTCCAGTATCAGCAGCTACATATGGCTTTCCTAATTCACCATGTGCCGTTTTAATTAATTTTGTAACAGCTGCCGATCTTTTGGATACGTTTCCTCTTGTAACTTTTTCTTTTGTATTTCTTAATTCGATATATCTTCCACCTATTTTAAATTCATTTCCTTCTTCATCTATAATAGTATAGATATCACTTTTAAAATCCTTTACAGCAACCATTTCACCTTTGATTAATGTATAAAAAGATTTATCATTTTTTAAAACCTTATCAACCTTTGAAATACCATAGGATATATTCTCTTCATCTACAGTCTCAACATCTGATAATTTTATATATCCTCTAATACCTTTTTCTGTACTAAACAGACCATAATCTTCTTCATATTTAATTGCTTGTACAACCTGATTTGTAGTTAATAATCCAATAGAATTCCCATCTGGCTTGTCTAAAATATTAGTGTCTTTTACCACTATGTAATTTTGAGTCATTTTCATAATATTATCCTTGGGTACTTCATAATTCATATTTTCCTTTTCAATTATATAAACTCTATCATTTTCTCTGATAATATTAACATTTTCTTCTTTGCTAAATACAACTTTAGTACCATCCTCTTTAGTGCCAAGATATTCCCTAACAAATATACCAGTGTCTTTAAAACCAATTAAACCAATAAGACATATACCCACAATAGTTGTCGGCAGTTTGTGTTTTCTATTATTCAATATGAACACTCCCTTGCATCAGATTTTAAATATAACACTATTATATTCTATTATATTAAAGCATGCAACCTAATTATTACAAAATGATTACAAAATTTACTGGTTATTTTTGAAAGGGCTCGATATGAATCATACAATGCTTTATATCACTTATTTCTGCTTCCAATCTATCATGAACTTTTTCTGCAATATCATGACCAGCTTTTACAGAAATATTAGAATCTACAAAAATCTCTATATCTACATATATCTTATTTCCAAACACTCTGGTTTTTAAATTTTTAATTCCTCTAACTCCATCTATAGATCCAGCTTTTTCCTTAATAATCTTAAGTACTTCTTCACTAGCAGACTCATCAACTAGCTCCTTTACTGATTTAACATATAGTTCTACCCCAACTTTAATAACTAATACGGATACAATAATACCTGCTATTGGATCTAAAGCAGGAAATCCTAATCTAGCACCTAGAACACCGGCAAAAGTACCTATTGATGAAAAAGCATCTGACCTATGATGCCAAGCATCTGCCTCCATAGATATACTTTTTATTTTTCTAGCCACTTTAATAGTGTACCAATACATACCTTCTTTAACTATAATAGATAAAAATGCGGCTATTAAAGCAATTGATTTCGGTGTATTAATATTTCCATTAATCAAAATTATAATAGACTTATATCCTATAAATACACCTGTTATTAATAGTAATATACTTAAAATCTTAGCAAATACAGATTCATATTTTTCATGACCATAAGGATGTTCATTATCAGCTTCCTTGGAAGATATCTTTAAACCTAACAAAACTACAAATGTAGTTAATATATCCGATAAAGTATGGACTCCATCAGCAATCATAGCATTACTGCTTCCAAGAACCCCAGCAAAAATCTTTGCTATAGCTAATATTATATTTATAATTACAGTTATCCAAGAAGCTCTCACTCCTAATTTATAATTTTCCATAATATACCTCCACTTTTTATATTAATTGATAATGATAATATCCATTATATGCTTATACTTTAGATAATTCAACTGATTTTGGAATATAGAAATTATTATCAATTGATAATTAATATTGCTTATTATTTATTAATCTTTTTAATAGAATTTGTTTAAGTATAACATTTATCTATATTTAAATTTTTAACCTCATTTTATGATATATTAATTAATATAAAGTAAATATTGGAGGTAAAATCCATGATTATAGATACTCATGTACATGAAAATAAATATTCATTTGACAGTTTCTTAGATTTTAAAGAATCTATTGAATTAGCTAAATTTATGGGAATAGATGGACTTTGTATTACAAACCATGATAATAATACTCTTAGAAATGATATAGGAGATTCTGCTAAAATCAATGGTATTTTAGTAATAGTAGGTGCAGAAGTGCTGACTTATGAAGGAGATATACTTGTATTTGGATTAAAAGATATTCCAAAAGACATGGTAAGTGCAGAAGAATTATTGACATTAGTAAAAAAACATAATGGTGCAGCTGTTGCTGCTCATCCTTTTAGAAATAACAATAGAGGTATGGGAGAAAATATGAGAAAAGTAAGCCATCTCTTAACTGGAATAGAATCTTTCAATGGCAGCACTTATTCATACCATAATTTACAATCCTATGCTTTAGCTACAGAATTAAACATACCTTCTTTAGGTGCTAGTGATGCTCACAAACTTGAAAAACTAGGAGTCTATGCAACTAAATTTCATGATAGCATAAGAGATCATAAAGATTTTATAGAAGCCTTGAAAACAGGCAATTTTCACCCAGTAATGAGAAAAGACGGAAAATATAAAGATATTGATTATTTCTATGAGGATCACATAATTCAACCTAAAAAAGTATCCTCAATTAAATAGCAAATTCACTCTCTCTTATAAAAATATATAAAAGGAACTTCTAATAATCATGGAAGTTCCTTTTATATATTTATTATCATTCATAGACACTTTTTATAATATATTTTTTGCTATAAAAATTATATTTTTTTCTTGTAATTATTTTAAAAGTATGCTATTATATTATTAGTTAAACAATTTAATAAGCGAATGATGATTATTGGAAATATCCTTTAGGATAACCGTAGGAGCAAAGAATAAAGATAACACTAATCCTATTCTGAAACTCTCAGGTAATTAACAATAATTTGACGCGTTCCCTGGAGAGACTTGTTAAATCAAGCATCGAAGAAGCAATTCATAATTTGTATATTTATGAGGAAACTTTCAGATACAAGGACAGGGAGGTAGAGTGATAGTTTTTTTATTATGCTCGGCCTCTCTGTTCTTTTGTTTTTTTGTAAATTTTATTAAACTAGGCATTAATATCTTCTACTGTGAAGTTATTAAGTATATATTAATTTTTATGACACACACACACAAATAAAATCGTGATTATATAATCACGATTTTATTTATATACAATCCTATATTCCTTTTCATCTAAACCCACGTAATTTCCAACAATTATATTTATCTCCTCCTCTAATCTATATATCTCTTGTCTATTATTATCATTATCTAATTTCATTATCTGTTTAACCCTATTTTCTATATCATCAATTATATCTTCTATTATTATTTTCATATCTAGTACAGAATTTGGATAATAATCATATATCCCCTTTCCCATTTTTTTTGCAAATAATTTGAAATAGAATTCATAAATCCTTGAATTAAGTAATCCCACAAGATATTCTAGTGAAATCTTATTTCTATATTCATCTTTAATAATTATAGAGTATATATCTGCACTACAATATAGATTGTTATAATCCAACGCAAATCTATTTGTACTTGCCTTATATGGAAATACAATTTTAGGCTGCTCAAATAATTTAGTATCTCGTCCCCATTGTAATTCATACCATTTTCTTCTCCCTACTTTACATTCTCTCCTATTTTCTAATCTATCTTTATAATTTCTGATAAATTCTATACTATTTGGATAGTCTTTCTCCAATTTAATTAAATCCGAATATACTAAAGATAACTCTGTATCTAATATATGATATCTATCTACATTCTTGTTTTTTATCCATTTTTTTAGCAGTTCTTTTTCAATATTATATTTCTTTATGAGTTCTTCCGTTAATACAAAAGCCTTATCACACCCTGTTATAACACCTTGAAATGATGTAACTATATCTCCTAGTTTATATTTACTTTTATTTTCTATTTTTTTATATATATTAAGGCTTTCCTTAGATATAAGTATCCATCTATCTGTATCTAGATTAGCTTGATTTATTTGAAATCTTTCGAATAAATTAGCTTTCATGGTTTCCTGTAAATCTTCCGATTCCTCAAAGCTATGTCCATCATCAATTAGTTTATTCACATTTATTTCATTATTTAAAGATTTAGTTTTCTCAAAAAAATATATAGCTGTCGCAACTCCAACATCTCTAAATATTTTTGCTCCATAAAAATCTACTATTTCTAAAATATTTGTATTATTTGCTAAATACATTCTCAAATTCCTTCCAGTTGGACCTTCCATAAAATACCTTGAAGTAATAATCCCAGATATACCATTGGGAGATAAAATGTCAACTATTCGTTTTAAAAAGCAAAAAGAAATATCTGATTTATCTTTAAATACAGTATCGTATTCATTGAGTAACCATTGTTTATAATCCATATCTAATTGTTTATGTCCTATATAAGGAGGATTGCCTATTATATAATCATATTTTTTACTCCAAAACTTTATAAGCCTATTTTTCTCCTTTGAATTACTCTTATCTATACTAAACTCTTCCCATTTAACTAAACTATCACATTCCACAATATTTAGTTCCCCTATTAATTTATTTGATTCCTTTTTTGATAATCCTATTTTAGTCAAATTTACAGCCGTTTTATCTTTATCAGCACCATAGATACAATGTTTCAATATATGATAATGAAGATTTTCTTCTTTCCAATAATCTTTCCCTTTTACAATTAATAACTGATTATCCTTTTCTAATTCATATATTTCTTCTTTGTACTTCTCTTTTAATTCTTCTAGTCCTAATAAAAATTTTCCCTTTAATACATCATAGGCTGCCATTAAAAAATATCCTGCACCACAGGAAATATCTACAACGCTAATATAAGGATTTTTTATAATATCACCTTTGTCAACAGTCTTATTAATTATATATTTAATAATAAACTCAGGTGTGTAATATTGCCCTATAGATTTACGGATTCCCTTATCAGTATTCTTTTGATAAATATCACCTAATATGTTATTTTCCATCTTTGTCTCCTCAACTTTTATGTATATTAAAAATCCATTACAACAGATACACGATAATTTATTCTAGTATTACTTCTATATAGATATATTTTTGGCAATATCCTTATTATACCATTATCTGGAACTTAATTATACTATCCAGTATATATTATTATCATCATTTTCTAATGGATTCTCACAGTATCCTAAATATAATAAAAAAGGTAGAAAATCATTCTACCTTTTTTATTATATAATTATACAAATTAATCCTCCACTGCCATCATTAATTATCCTTTCAAGGGCTCTTCTAAGTTTCTGTCTTGCGTCTTCTGGCATCGTGCTAAGTTTTCCTTGAAGTTGCTCATTTACTAAATCATATAATGATTTACCAAATAAATTTGATTGCCAAATCTTTGAAGGCTCTCCTTCAAATTCTGATAATAAATACTGTATTAATTCTTCAGATTGCTTTTCTGTACCAATAAGCGGTGAAACTTCTGTTGCTATATCAGCCCTAAGTACATGAAGTGATGGTGCTTTCGCCTTTAGCTTTACTCCAAAGCGATTGCCCTGACGATAAATTTCTGGCTCAGCGAGCTCCATTTCTTCTAGGCTAGGACTTACTAGACCATACCCTATTTCCTTAGCTTCAATTAATGCTTTTTCAATCTTGTCATATTTCTTTTTAGTTTCAGCTAATTTTGAAATCAAACCTAATAATTGATAATCACCTTCTATTGAATATCCTGTCATATCCTTTAGTACATTATAGAATAAATTATCATCAACAACTATTTCAGAGTGCACAACTCCTTCACCTAATTTAATTTCAACTAATTTTACATCCTTTACAATATCCAGTTCTTTTAATGGATCTAAGAATCCTGAAACTTCATTTAATTTTTGTAATCCTTCTATCGTTTCTTTTAAAGAATTTAATATATTTGACTTTATCCAATGTTTTTTTGGTAATCCTTCTATCCACTTTGGAAGGTTGATAGTAACTTCTTTTACAGGGAATTCAAATAATAATTTTTCAAAGATTTTTTCAATATCTTGAGCATCCATATTAAGACAATCTACTACTACTACCGATACTCCATATTTGCTCTGTAAACTTTCTCTTAGGGCAATTGTACTATCTAAATTAGGGTGTTTTGAATTTAGAATTATGACAAAGGGTTTTCCTAATTCTTTTAGTTCTGAAATTACTCTTTCCTCTGCCTTAATGTAATTAGATCTATCTATATCAGTTATAGATCCATCAGTTGTTACAACTAATCCAATGGTAGAATGATCAGCAATAACCTTTCTTGTACCGATTTCAGCGGCTTCTTCAAAAGGAATTTCTTTTTCATACCAAGGGGTAGTTACCATTCGAGGTATAAAATTTTCTTCATGTCCTAAAGCTCCACTAACTAAGTATCCAACACAATCCACCATTCTTACTTTAAATTTAACATTCTCATTTAATATAAGTTCTACAGCTTCATTGGGTACAAATTTTGGCTCTGTAGTCATTATTGTTTTTCCCGAACCACTTAAGGGTAATTCATCCTTAGCTCTCTCTTTTTTATGCTTGTTTTCGATATTAGGTAAAACAAGCAGCTCCATAAATCTCTTTATAAATGTAGATTTCCCTGTTCTAACTGGGCCAACAATACCTGCATAAATATCTCCATCTGTTCGCTCAGCAATATCTTTGTATATATCAAATACTTCCACACCGTTCACCCCTTATGAATATATTTATTTAAATATAATACTTAACATTATATATATACGTATGGGAGTATTAAATATTACAAGCTAATGAAAAAAACCTGCTAATTTTAGCAGGTTACTGTAGGGATATTAAGAATTAGTCAATTCTTTATCAGTAAAAGTTAATGTGACTACCTGCACTAAATCCATTCCGTAAAATTTAGATGGGTCAAAATAGTCTTGAAGAGAGTAATTTCTCATGCTTCTACCACTATCATAAACCATCAAAGCCACAGGTATTTCTTTGTTGATTTCTATCTTCTGGAATTCCTGTAAAAAGTCTTTAGTAGATGACATTGTTTCTAAATCAAGTATAATTTCATCTGTTTTATAAGAAGCTCTTCCACTAGCATTTATATTAAAATCCACTACATAATTTTCTTTTAGTTGCATTGTAAAAACTCCATTTAATTGCTCCGTAGGCTCTCTATCTATTCCTATTGAAATAGCTCCACCACCAATACTGCTCCAATTTTTGCCATCTTCAAGTCTGTAAACATTTACATTTAAAGTTATTACTTCTTTTGGTGCATGAAAAGAAATAATTTGCGAATTACCTTCCATGCCAAAAGCCTGCAATATATATTTCTCCTTCTCTGATAATTGATAGGGTATAACCCCTTCCTTCCTTAATAGTTTAGATAAATCTGTCTCTTTTGAACAAGCAACTAAAGACATTACAGTAGTAAATATTAATATTATGGAAAAAAGTTTTCTACTTTTCATAACAACTACCCCCGTTATAAATAATCTTTGTTTTACATTTATCTAATTATTATCCATTTCCCATCCATATATTCAAGCTTAAATTCAAAAATATTATTATATTCTTATATTACTTTTCCATTTAAATATAGTTTTTCAAGATACTCAACCAAATATGAATCTTTATATTCCTCTACTCCTCTAACATATCCTCTATGCCATAGGGACATATCTACCTACATAGTTTGCTTCTAATTGTTAATTCAAGTAAATCATATTTTAGTATTTATTGTCAACATATTTATTTCTCTAAATTTCAATACTTCAATGTTATAAGCTATTATAAGTCTATATAATATATTAATATTACAAGCTAATGAAAAAAACCTGCTAATTTTAGCAGGTTACCATAAATTATTATTTTCTAGTACTATATTCTCCATTTCATGTTTTCTATCCCTAATCATTAAATTAGTAACAGAGTTTCTAACATCTTTATCTTCATATAACACTCTATAGATTTCTTCCGTTATAGGCATATTAATATTATATTTCTTAGACAATTCAAAAGTAGATTTTGTTGTTTTTATACCTTCTACAACCATTCCTATCTTTTTAATAGCCTCATCTATTTTCATACCTTGTCCAATGAGTATTCCAGCCCTTCTATTTCTACTATGCATACTTGTACAAGTTACTATTAAATCCCCTATCCCTGAAAGACCTGAAAAGGTATTGGTTTTTGCTCCCATTTTTTCACCTAGCCTTGCCATTTCAAAAATACCTCTAGTCATAAGTGCTGCCTTAGTATTGTCACCACAGTTTAATCCATCGGATACACCAGCTCCTAAGGCTATTATATTTTTCAAAGCTCCCCCTAATTCTACTCCTATAACATCTGGATTTGTATATACTCTAAAATTTGGAGTAATAAATAAATCTTGGACATATTCTGAAACATCTTTGTCCTTAGATGCTGAAACAACAGCCGTAGGTATATTATTAGCCACTTCTTCTGCATGAGAAGGTCCTGATAGTATGGCGTATTTACCATTAGGTATTATTTCCTCAACTATTTGAGATATTCTAAGCAAAGAGCCATTCTCTATACCTTTAGAAACATTTACTATTATTTGATTTGGTTTAATATAGGGCTTAGAATTTTGTAACACTTCCCTAATTCCATGGGTTCCAACAGATAAAATTATTAAATCCTTCTTGGAATTAGCCTTTTCCAAATCATTTGTTAGTTTTAAATTTGATGGTAGTATAATATCAGGAAGATACTTTTTATTAATTCTTGAATTATTCATTTCTTCAACTTGATTTTTATCTCTTGACCATATATCAACATCATAGCCTTTGTTAGCTAATAAAATCCCTAAAGCAGTACCCCAACTACCGCCTCCTAATACTCCAATCTTTTCAGTCATTATAAACACCTACCTATATATTTTTCCCTAATTTATTTTCTTCACCTCTACATAACCTAAATATATTTGCCTTATGTCTGTATACGGTTAATGCTGCTAGAAACCATATTGTCAAATATAAATCTTTATTCACTGTATCTGAAGTCAATACTATAGCAAGTGGTGCAGTAATACAAGCGGCAATTGAACCTAAGGATACATATTTTGTAAATATTATTATAGCAGAAGCCATTACTAAGCACATTAATGCAACCTTCCAATTAAGTAGTAGTAAAACTCCAAAGGAAGTAGCAACACCTTTTCCACCTTTAAAACCAAGAAATATTGGAAAATCATGTCCTAAAACAACAAAAATACCTGCCAATAGACTTCCATTAAATCCAGCTATATATTTTCCAATCAGTATAGCTATTACTCCTTTTAATATATCTAAAGCAAAGGTTAATATCCCCATCTTTTTACCTAAGATACGAAGCGCATTAGTTGCACCTGCATTTCCACTTCCATAATTTCTTATATCAATATTTTTGGATACTTTTCCTAAAAAGTATGCAGATGAAAAGCATCCTATTAGATAAGATAATAATATGGTTATAAATATTCTCATCATTTCTCTCCCTTTTGTTTAAATTCAAATTGGATAGGTGTGCCTATAAAACCAAAATGATTTCTTATTTGGTTTTCCAAGTACCTTACATATGAAAAATGCATAAGCTCTTTGTAATTTACAAATATTAAGAATTTTGGTGGTCTTACGGAAACTTGAGTACCATAATAAATTTTTGCTCTCTTGCCTTTATCACTAGGTGGCTGATTCATCAGTACCGCCTCATTAATTATATCATTTAATACTCCTGTGCTAATCCTTAAGTTATAATTGTTATTTACCACATTTATTAGATCTAATAATTTATCTACCCTTTGACCTGTTAATGCTGAGATAAAAACTATAGGTGCATATGCTATAAATCCTAAAACTCTTCTAATTTCTTTTTCAAATTCTAAATGAGTATTAGTAT
Source organism: Tissierella sp. (assembly GCF_032104385.1). Classification (GTDB taxonomy): domain Bacteria; phylum Bacillota; class Clostridia; order Tissierellales; family Tissierellaceae; genus Tissierella. The sequence goes on along the minus strand of NZ_DAMCHJ010000007.1, from coordinate 2,405 downwards.
GTTTTTTTACTAAATCCCATTTGTTTATAGCTATAATAATAGCTTTTCCATTATCATGGGCATATCCTGCTATTTTAGTATCCTGCTCTGTTACTCCTTCCGTTGCATCTATAACTAATATACAAATATCAGATCTATCTACAGCAGTTAATGTTCTTATTACAGAATATCTTTCTACTTCTTCATAGATACTTCTTTTACGCCTTAATCCTGCTGTATCAATAAAAACATACCTATTATCTCCATAATTAAAATAAGTATCTATAGCATCCCTAGTAGTTCCAGGAATATTAGTTACAATTACTCTATCCTCTCCTAAAATATTATTAATTAAAGAAGATTTACCTACATTTGGTTTACCAATTAAAGAAACTTTTATTAAATCTTCATCATAATCTGTGTCTTTGTCCTCTGGAAAGTATTTCACTATTTCATCTAATAAATCTCCAATGCCAAGGCCTTGCTCCCCAGATATAATCATGGGTTCTCCTAATCCCAATTCATAGAATTCATATACTTGATTTTTAAAATTAGAATTATCTATTTTGTTACAAGCTACTACTACATTTTTACCTGATTTTCTAAGCATATTGCCAATTTCTTTATCTGTATCGTTAAGCCCTTCTATTCCATCTACTACAAATAAAATAACATCTGCTGTATCTATGGCTATCTCTGCTTGTCTTTTAATATTTTTCATTATTATCTCTTCATTATCTGGCTCTAGTCCACCTGTATCTATTACAGTAAAATATTTTCCAAGCCATTCACCCTCTGCATAAATTCTATCTCTTGTTACGCCTGGTGTATCCTCTGTTATTGCTATTCTCTTTCCTACTATTTTATTAAATAAAGTTGATTTACCTACATTTGGTCTTCCAACTATACAAACAACTGCTCTATTCATTTATTATCCCTCAATTCTTTATTATATCGATTAAACTTTTTCCTTCAACTTCAGATGAAATTACAGGAATATTAAGTGCCTTTGACACATCTTCAATAGTTAGATTATCTAAAAAAATTTCTTCATCCCTTTTCATCATTGATCTAGGAATAATAATCCCATCTATATTATCATAACTACTTAACTGGGCAACTAAATCTTGACCTGTTACTAATCCTGCCACTGTAATAGTTTCTCCAAAAAACCTATTAACTATAGGTATAACTGTTAATTCTATGCCATGTATTTTTTCCAATATTTTTTCTTTCATTTTAACTATAAAGTCATATGCTAAAGTTCCAGTTGCTAATATATATCTTTTATTATTATTTATTGGAGTTTTTATTTTTTTAAGTTCTATCATTATCTCATCTTCAAAGGATTTCATAAGACCTACTCCATTTTCTAGCTGCGGGAATCCTTCATAATCATTAGACTTAGGGAGCTTAGTCTTAGTCATGGCAAAAAATTCATCAGAAGCAAAAACAAATCTTGTTCCCAACTTTTTTAGAAAATAATTTTGTTTATCAAAGATAAATTTTAATAATTCATTAGCTGATTCTTTATTATAGGGTTCTACTTTTTTAAGCTTTTCCCTATATTTAGTTATACCTATAGGTACAACCGCTACACTTTCAACTGTAGGATATAGTTTAGATAAATCCTCTAAAGTTCTCTCCAATTCTTTCCCATCATTTATTCCAGGAACTAATACTATTTGACAGTTAACTTCAAGATTGGCATCTTTAAATCTTTTTAATATTTCATATATCCTTCCAGCATTTTTATTGTTTAGCATTTTTATCCTAAGCTCTGGATTAGTAGTATGAACACTTACATTGATAGGGCTAAGCCTATATCTTATAATTCTATCTATTTCTTCATCACTCATATTTGTCAATGTAATGAAGTTTCCCTGTAAAAATGATAATCTCGAATCATCATCTTTAAAATATAATGTTTCCCTCATATTTGGAGGCAATTGGTCAATAAAGCAAAATATACATTTGTTTCTGCAGGATTTAGCTTTATCTATTAAAGGATTAGTAAATACTAAACCTAAATCTTCATCAAAATCTTTTTCAATCTCAAACTCCCAAATATCTCCATCTTTTTTCTCTATGGCAACTACTACATAATCATCTGAAACCAAATATTTATAATCTATAATATCTTTAACAGGTATATCATTTATAGATAACAGTATATCTCCTGGTTCTATTTCTAGTTCTTCAGCTATACTACCTTTTGCAACTTCCTCTATAATATTTTTATCTTCTGTAAAATTCTTTAATTCCATCTTTACACCTCAATTAAATTTAAGTATATGTTTATTATTCTAATATAGTATAGCCAATATGTAAAGATAAGCCTACAGATAATTCTGTAGGCTTGTACTTATCTATATAATGGATATTTATCACATAATTTAGATACTCTAGCTCTTATTTCATCTCTA
>NZ_DAMCHJ010000006.1:130746-175620 GCF_032104385.1 Tissierella sp. | reverse complement strand
CTTCCATTACTTGTGGGGTTACAAAGTTTTCTGAAGCTATAAGTTCAATATGTTTCTTCTGCCTATTAAATTCCATTTCAATAATGTTCATCACTTCAGGATCATGCTTAGTTAAATTTGAAAAATCCATCTTCTTCTACTCCCCTCATCTTTTATTTTTTGTAATTAATTATAGTCATATTATGCTATAATATAGTATAACTAATTTCAAAGGTGAAAAACTAATCATTTACATTATATAGAGTTTTTGTCATTTTTACAAGAATATAATTTAAGAGGTGAGAATATGGATAATTCTGAAATCAATAATAGAAAAAGTATTAAAAAATTATTAGTTTTAGCTACTCTAGCAGGAGATATAATGCTTAGAAGTGGTGCTGAGATATATAGGGTTGAAGATACTGTAGTTAGAATCTGTAAATCAAGAAAAGATATTAAATATGTAGATGCTTATATAGTGCCAACTGGAATCTTTATATCATTAGAATATAAAGGTGAATTGATTTCCTATATTAAGAGGGTTAAAACAACTTCAATAGATTTAAATAAAATTACTTTGGTCAATGAATTTTCTCGTAATTTTGTTAGTTCCCAAATGTCCATGGATGATGGACTTAAGGAGTTAAAAAGAATAAATAAGGTAAATAGCTATACAAACTTAACCAAAACCTTTTTTGGTTCCTTGGCAGCAGCATTTTTTTGTGTTCTTCTTGGAGGTTCTTTTTTAGATTTTATTGCTAGTTTTACAGTTAGTTTTATTGTTTTAACTATTATTAATCTAATATCAAAATTTAATCTTACTTTCTTTATTAATAATTTATTCGGTGCAATCCTTGCAGCAGCTTTTTCCCATATTTTCGTTAAAATTGGTATAGGCGGAAATCTTGACAAGGTAATTATAGGCTCTATAATGTGTTTAGTACCTGGAGTACCTATTACCAATGCCACTAGAGATACTATGTCTGGAGATTTTCTGTCAGGATTATCCAGGGGTATGGAAGCAGTATTTTCTGCAATAGCCATAGCTCTTGGTGTTGGTATTATTCTCAATTTTTATGCGAAGGGGGTATTTTAATTGAATATCATTAAACAATTAATATTATCTTTTATGTCTACAATTGGATTTTCTGTGTTGTTTAGTTCTCCAAAAGAAAATTTAATATATGCAGGCATTGCTGGTTCTATGGGTTGGACCATATATTATATAACTGCTAATCTACTTCATAGCAATATTATAGGAACATTTTTTGGAGCTATAACAGTAGGTCTATTGGGTGAACTCTTGGCAAGGCTATGTAAAAAGCCAGCGACCATTTATATCACTTCAGGAATAGTTCCCTTAGTTCCTGGTGCTGGCATGTATTATACAATGCTTGCTATAATAGAGAATGATTTTAATTTGGCTGCAAACAAGGGTGTAGAAACTTTTTTTGTAGCAATTACTATAGCCATAGGAATAATAATTTCCTCAGGTTTTTCCAAATCAATTAAAAGGGTTAAACAAAAGGATTAATTTTGCTTTGTATATTTTAGCATTACATCAACTAATTTATCTAAAGCAGCTTCTTCACTTTCACCTTGTAAATAATCTTTTAAACAATTTTTCATATAATTTTCAAGTACTAAGCCACCTACACTGTTTAAAGCTGCCCTTGCTGCAGCTACTTGAATTAATATATCTCCACAGAATTTTTCTTCATCAACCATCTTTTGTATTCCCTTTATTTGTCCTTCAACCCTTCTCAGCCTTTTAATAATAGCAGTTTTATCTCCCAACAATCGCACCCCTTTATCTAAATAATTCTTGTCATCTGTATTATACCTTTATCCTTTTTACCAAATCTTTTATCAATAATCTTAACTATAAAATATCCTATTGCCATAAATACTAAACCAATTAAAAAACTAAAAGGTTCATAACTAATTACATCTAAGTTTTTCAAAATCTTCATACCTATTAATATCCCTATAATTAACATGGTAACAGGAACCATATATATAATCATAGTATATTTCAGTATGTTTTTAGCTTCTCCTTTTATCTCAACAAAATCTCCAGCTTTAGCATTTACGTTATTTGGAAGTATAACAACATGATTAGGTACACTACAACTTCCACCACAACTTTTACAGTTATCTCCGCATGCTGAAATTCTTCTCACTTCTACTTCAGCATTGTTTCCATTTACTTTTCTTACAAATCCAACCTGCTCCATATTTACACCTCCTAAAACGCAATATCCTTTATTACTTCAGATGCTATAATTAATCCAACTACTGAAGGAACAAAACTAATGCTACCAGGTACTGCCTTTCTAAGATTGTCATTTTCTAGGTTTACATTCCTAGGAATTTCCTCAGACCATACTACTTTAAGGTCTTTGATATCTCTCTTTCGTAACTCATGTCGCATGACCTTAGCTAGGGGACATACCTTTGTAGAGTAGATATCCCCTATCTTAAACATAGTAGGATTTAGTTTATTGCCAGCACCCATAGAACTAATAATAGGTACTCCTCTTTTTTTACACTCTACAATTAAATCAATTTTAGAGGAGATCATATCAATAGCATCTACGATATAATCATATTTATGAGAAAGAAGTATTTCTTTAGTATTTTCATTATATTTTTCTTTAAATATTTTTATATTTAAATCTGGGTTTATATCCAAGATTCTATCTCTCATAGCTTCTACTTTTGATAGCCCTACTGTTTTTATATTAGCATGTATTTGCCTATTGATATTGGTTATGTCTATTATATCATAATCTATTAATGATATGTTACCTATTCCTGTCCTTGCTAATGCTTCTACTGTAAAGGAGCCTACACCTCCAACTCCAAATACAGCTACTGTTGCCTTGGATAATCTTTTCATTCCTTCTTTACCCAGCAATAGTTCTGATCTCATAAATGGACTATTCATTTCATTCTCCTTCCAAAACTTGACTATTCAATATTAAGCTTTACATGAACTTCTTCTAGCTGTTTATCTGAAACAATAGTAGGTGCATTTGTCATTAAACAAGTAGCTGATTGAGTCTTAGGGAAAGCAATAACATCACGAATATTTGATGTATTTGATAGAAGCATTATAAGCCTATCAAAACCATAGGCAATTCCACCATGTGGAGGAGTCCCGTATTTAAAAGCTTCTAAAAGGAATCCAAATTTATCCCAAGCTTCTTCCTCTGTAAATCCTAATGCACTAAACATTTTCTTTTGTAAATCAGAATTATTGATTCTGATACTTCCTCCACCCATTTCATCTCCATTAATAACTATATCATAAGCCTTAGCTCTAACTTTTTCAGGCTGAGTTAAAAGTAATTCTATATCTTCATTCATAGGATGTGTAAATGGATGATGCTTAGCAACATATCTATTTTCTTCTTCATCAAATTCAAACAACGGAAATTCAGTAATCCAAACTAATTTCATATCATTTGGATGGATTATATTTAATCTTTTCGCTACTTCATTTCTTAGATTTCCTAAACTATCATATACAACTGAGTTCTTATCAGCTACAAATAGGATTAAATCTCCTTTTTGTCCATCCATTCTTTCTAAAATACTCGTAAATTCTTCCTCACTGAAAAATTTTGCAATAGGGGAGGTTATTCCTTCTTCTGTAATCTTTATCCAAGCTAATCCTTTAGCACCATAAGTCTTTGCATATTCTTCTAGAGAAGTTATATCCTTTCTAGTAAATTTATCTCCATATCCTTTAATATTTATTCCTCGTACGGAACCTTGGTTTTCTACAGCTCCACTAAATACTTTAAAACCACAGTTTTTAACTAAATCTGAAATATCTTTTAATTCAAACCCAAATCTTAAATCAGGTTTATCCACTCCAAATCTCTCCATAGCTTCAGCATAAGTCATCCTATCTATTGGTAATTTTATCTCTATTCCTTTTATTTCCTTAAATATTTTATATAAAAGTTTTTCATTTATTGAAATAATATCTTCTACGTCTACAAAGGACATTTCTATATCTATTTGAGTAAATTCTGGCTGTCTATTAGCTCTTAAATCTTCATCTCTAAAACATTTTACTATTTGATAATATCTATCCATTCCTGAAACCATAAGAAGTTGCTTCATTAGCTGTGGTGATTGTGGCAATGCATAAAACTCACCCGGATTTACTCTACTGGGAACTAAATAGTCTCTAGCACCTTCAGGTGTTGGTTTCGTTAACATAGGGGTTTCAGTTTCGATAAAATTATTTTCATATAAGAAATCTCTTACTACTTTAGCTGTTTTTGCCCTTAATTTCAATTTTTCTTGCATAGATGGTTTTCTTAAATCTAGATATCTATATTTTAATCTCATACTTTCTGAAACATTATCATCATCCTTAATATAAATAGGCGGAGTTTCAGATTCGTCTAAAATCTTAAGTTCTTCTACTAATACCTCTACTTCTCCAGTTGGTATTTCTTTATTAATAGATTGTCTAATCCTTACTTTTCCTCTTACTGCCAATACAAATTCTGATCTGATTTTCTCTGCTTTTTCGAATATCTCACTGGATACTGTATTATCAAATACTATTTGAGAAATTCCAGTTGTATCTCTTAAGTCAATAAATATAAGTGAACCTAGATTTCTCTCTCTTTGTACCCACCCCATCAACACTACTTCTTGACCATCATGCTCCGGTCTTAATTCTCCGCACATAATAGTTCTTCTTAAATTTTCCATTTTTTCTACCATTATATTACCTCCTCAAAAAAATATAAACCCCTCATCTCTGATATACAGGGACGAGAGGTTATCTCGCGGTACCACCCTAATTAGGTATTTCCTCACTCAAAAATTTAACGCATTTCTGCGAATTAATCTTATAGATTATCTACTCCAAGGTGTCTTCATTAAATATTAGTGTCAGTTTTCCACCTTTTACTGACTCTCTATAACTAATTAATTTAACTACTATTCCTTTTCAATGTATTATATTTATTTTTATTAATTATAGAATATAAAATAACCGATGTCAAGGAGTATTATTGAATACCCTTCATTAATTTAATATATTTCTTATCTTCAATATTTATATGATTCGCAAGCCACTCTATGATTAATACTTTTAAATCGTTTAAGTTTTCTTCTGATACCTGTCCCTCTATTGTATTTTGATATATTCTATAAATCTTCTCGATAAAGTAATTATGTTGTCTTCTATGTTCAATAAAGTCTTTATAAGAATCTTCCATCATCAATATTTCTTCTTCATAAAAATGATTGTTTGCATATCCCATCAAAAATATAAATATTTTCTCAACTTCTTTAATATCTGAATTAACCCCTAAGCTAAAAATCTCACTGGCCTTATCAAATATACTTTTATGCTGCTTGTCTATGGAATCTATTCCTGTTTCTAATTCATCTGTCCACCATAACATAATCCTTAAACCCCCTTCCTATTAACTACTTTCTAATATAACTTTTTTATTTTCAATCAGTTCATCTATTCTTTCAATATATTCTTTTAAATCTTTAAAATTAGGAACTCTTTCTATTCTATTTTCTTCTGGAAAGAAAATCTTAGATACTGAGCCCATTCCTGCTGCCATTATAGTTTCTTTTTCTTCCATCATGGCAATATTATATATACATTCCATTTTTGGTTTGCAATATCCTATGTTCTCAAGGTTTCCAAGTATCTGTTTTTGTCTATAAAGATAATAGGGTTCTAGCCCCATCTCTTTTGAATATTCCATGGTTTTATTAAACATTGCACTTAAAACATTCTGAGGTTGCAATGAATATTGGTCCATGGTGTCTCTAAACTTTGATCCCCTTTTTACTGAAAGTGTATGGATTGTTAGGTTCTCTGGATCTAATTTTTTAATTTCTTCTAATGTTTTTTTAACATGAAAAATGTCTTCCCCAGGAAGTCCTATAATTAAGTCCATATTTATTATATCAAACCCAATTTCCTTAGCTAATTTAAAAGTTCTAATAATATCTTCTGTTTTATGCTTCCTACCTATTAATTTCAAAGTAGTATCATTCATGGTTTGTGGATTAATACTTATTCTTCCTATGTTATTTTTATTTAACATTCTCAGATAATCTTCTGTAATGGTATCTGGTCTGCCAGCTTCTACTGTAAATTCTTTTATATCTTTTTCTCCAAAATTATTATAAATAGCATGAATTACCTTCTCAAGCTCTGTTGGCAGGATTGCAGTTGGAGTACCTCCACCTATATATACTGTATTTATATTTTTCCCTTTCATCATTTTAGATATACTATTAATTTCATATATTAATTTTGAAATATATTCTTTAATATGATTTCCATATCTGCCTATAGGTAAGGCTGGAAACGAGCAGTATAAACATCTAGTAGGACAAAAAGGTATACTTATGTATAAACTATACTTATCCTTATCTAAGGGCTTAATATACTTTCTTTGCTTCTTTCCAATACTTAATATCAACTGGGCCTTATCAATATATAGTTTATATTCTTGTGTTAACACTCTAATTATCTCATTATCATCTATATTTCTATCCAATAGCTCATGGACAATTTTAACTGGCCTTATACCTGTTAAAATTCCCCACGGAATTTCAGCTTCATTTAGAAAAATTAACGTATTATATAAGGATTTTTTAATTCCAATTCTTATATATTTATCTATGGAGTCTCCATATACTTCTATAAGATCAATTTTTTCCGTTGATTGTTTAACTAAAACATCATCTATATATAATCTTGTAGTGGTATATTTTCTTCCATTCTCATCATATAAAGAGTTAATTATAAGAATTCCTTCACCTATATAATCATTTTGTGTATCAATAGATATAATCTCTTGTCCTGGGAAAAACACTCTAATTAATTCAACTAATTCATATTTAATTTCGTGATTTATTAACAATAGCTTTATCACAGAATCACCTTATTTATCTTAGCGTAAAAATGGATTTGAAGTCCTCTCTCTACCTATTGTAGATGGAGCTCCATGTCCTGGAAATACTTTAATATCATCTGGATAAATCATTAGTTTATCTTTTATTGAGTTTATTATAGAGTCATAATCTCCCCCTAGTAAATCCGTCCTACCTATAGAACCTGTAAATAAAGTATCTCCCGTTATTATACTATCTCCTATTTTTATACATATACCTCCTAGAGTATGCCCAGGAGTGTGAAGAACCTGGGCTTTTTCATCACCAAATTCTATAATATCTCCATCTTTTAGAAGTATATCAGGTTCTATTTCTACTGTTCCCATAGCCATTATTGTGGAAAGATTTTTATTTCCATCAACTAGAATTTCTCTATCGTCTTCATGTATCATCACTGGAACAGATAGGACTTTATTTAATTGTATTACTCCTCCTATGTGATCCCCATGACCATGAGTAAGTACTATATATTTAATTTTAAGTCCATTTTCTCTTATTGATGAAAGTATATCATCCACATCTCCACCTGGGTCTACAACTATACCATCTCTTGTAACCTCAGAATATATAATATAACAATTAGCTGCGTATACACCTGCTGGTATTCTTATTATCTTCAAAACTTTACCTCCTAAAATGTTTTTTTGCTATCTAATAATATGGTTACAGGCCCATCATTTATAAGACTTACTTTCATATCAGCACCAAAAATGCCTTTTTCTGTTTTTATTTCCTTAGTCTTACATTTATCAATAAATTCTAGATACATTCTCTCGGCTATATCGGGATGTGCTGAATCAGTAAAACTAGGTCTTTTACCTTTTCTTACATCTCCATAAAGAGTGAACTGGGAAATAACCAATAACTCTCCATTAATATCCAATAGAGATAAATTCATTTTATCATTCTCATCTTGAAATATACGAAGTCCTAAAACCTTATCTACTAAATATTCTAAGTCCTTTTCTGTATCTCCTTCACCTATGCCAAGAAATACTAATAATCCCTTTCCTATTTCACCAACTACTTTATTATCTACTTTAACTGCAGCTTCTGAAACTCTTTGTACAACTGCTCTCATCTATATCTCTCCTTAAGCTGTAACTCTATATACATCCATTACATTTTTTATTCTTTTTACCTTTTTCATTAAATCCCTTAACTCTTCAATATTTTTAATCTCAAGGGTCACATTTATAAATACTATTTTATCCTTGGATGTTCTAGCGTTTAATGATATTACTCCTAAATCAGAATCTGTTATTTTTTGAGTGATCTCTGCCAAAAGTCCTGATCTATCTGATGCCTTTATCTGTATTTCAGCAGGATAAGATGCTTTCTTCTGGAAATCCCATTCTACTTCTATAAATCTCTCTGCATCCTCTGACATTATTATATTTGGACAATCTGCTCTATGAACTGAAACTCCCCTTCCCCTAGTTATATAACCTACTACTTCATCTCCTGGAACGGGATTGCAGCATTTGGAAAATCTTATTTTAATATTATCTATACCTTTTATCTTAATACCTTGAGTAGGTTTACTTATCTTCCCTTGAGTAGGTTGCTGTATTTTACTTTCTATAAAAGCTTTTTCATCTGTTATCTTATAATAATCATTATATTGTACTTTTAATTTTGAAATAACTTGATTTAATGTTATATTACCATAACCAATAGATGCATACAAATCATCAATAGAATTTACACTAACTTTAGATGCTATGTTTTTCAGCCATTCATCTTTTAAAATTTCAGATGTTTTATACCCTAATCTTTTAACTTCTTTTTCTAATGATTCTTTTCCTCTTATAATATTTAAATCTTTTTCCTTAGCCTTAAACCATTGTCTAATTTTAGTTTTTGCTTGAGTACTTTTTACTATCTTAATCCAATCTCTACTAGGTCCATTGCTATTTGCAGATGTAATTATTTCAACAATATTTCCATTTTTTAGTCTATAATTTAAAGGAACAATTCTTCCATCTACTTTAGCACCTACACATTTATTTCCTACCTCAGTATGAACTCTATAAGCAAAATCAATAGGCGTAGAACCATCAGGAAGGTTTATTACATCTCCCTTTGGAGAAAATACAAATACTTCATCTGTAAAAAAGTCTATCTTTAATGTTTCCATAAAATCCTTAGGGTCATTTAAATCTGATTGCCATTCAAGTAATTGTCTTAACCATGTAAGTTTATCATCAAAGCTATCAGATTTTGTACTCCCCTCTTTGTATTTCCAATGGGCAGCTATTCCATATTCTGCTGTTCTATGCATCTCCCAAGTACGTATTTGAACTTCAAATATCTCTCCCTTCATACCAATTACTGTAGTATGAATGGATTGATACATATTAGGCTTGGGCATTGCTATATAATCCTTAAATCTTCCTGGTAAAGGTTTCCATAAGTTATGGACTATACCAAGCACTTCATAACAATCCTTAATATTATCTACTATAACCCTTATAGCAGTTAAATCAAATATTTGCTCAAAAGCCTTTCCTTGATGAACCATTTTTTTATATATACTATAAAAATTCTTTGGTCTGCCGCTAACATCATATTTTATTTTGACTTCATCTAATTTTTTACTCAATGTTTCTATTATGTTTTTTACATATGCTTCCCTTTCCTGCCTTCGCTTAGAAACCTTATCAACTAAATCATAATAATTATCAGGGTCAAGATATCTTAAGGATAAATCTTCTAGTTCCCATTTTATTTTGGAAATTCCTAATCTATGTGCTAAGGGAGCATAAATCTCTAAAGTTTCTAGAGCTTTTTCTTTTCTCTTTTCATCTCTCATATATTCTAATGTTCTCATATTATGAAGTCTATCAGCCAATTTAACTATAATAACTCTTATATCATTAGCCATAGCTAAAACCATTTTTCTTAAATTTTCTGCTTGGTTTTCCTGTTTGGTTTTATATTGAAGTTTCTTTAATTTTGTTACTCCTTCTACTAAATTGGCTATTTCAACTCCAAATTCTTCTACAATATTCTCATAGGTTATTTCTGTATCTTCTATAACATCATGAAGTAAGCCCGCTACTATAGTATCTGTATCCATATTTAAATCTGCTAATATAATGGCAACATTGAAGGGGTGAATAAAAAACTTTTCACCTGAATTTCTTACCTGTCCTTCATGAGCTAGTTGAGCAAAATTATATGCCTTTACTATAAGGCTTAAATCTGCTTGTGAATTATATTGTTCTATTTTTAATAGTAAGTTTTCTAACATTTGATTCACCCTCTTCATATATAATGAATGTGTCTATAAGTTTGATTATTTATAATTACCCATTATCCATTTCTTATAACAAATAGGTTAAGATGTGATATTCTTTGCTACCCTATAATTTTGGATTATAATTTGCAAATTAGTATTACCATTATATTCATTAATTGAAGGATAGTATAGAATATCAATTTTTATATTATTATCTATTCCACTATAGATTTTATTAAGTTCATCTTTTCCGTAAATGCTTTCTATTGCATTTTCAAAGGCCTCAATATCTCCAAAAAATATTCCTTCCAGTGTCTTTTTATTTTGATCTTCTAATATTAGTTTTAAAACATTTCTATTTACACCTAATATAAAGCCACGATTAATTTTTAGTCTTTTTTCACCAAATATAGGCTTAGTATTCCCTTTTCCAAATGGTTCTAAAAGTTTTATTTCATCAATTAACTTAAAGTTTATATATTCTAAAGGAATTTGCATATCTATATATACTCTAGGTATTAAATCTTCATCTGTTAATATTGTATTTTTATTTAAAGATTTTCGTAATTTAATTATATTTTCCTCTTCTAGAGATAAACCTGCTGCCATAGGATGTCCACCAAATCTCAATAATAATTCTTTACATTGTGATAGTTCTTCAAACATATTATATCCTTCTATAGATCTACCAGAACCTTTTACTCCATCCTTTCCTTGAGTTAATACTATTGTAGGCTTATTATATTTTTCCTTAATTCTTCCTGCTATGATTCCTGCAATACTTTCATGTATTTCTGGTTCATAGATTACAAATACTTTATCCATCTTTAATTCAGAAGACTCTATAATATTGACTATTTTTTCTACTCCATTTTTAGTCATTTCTTTTCTCTCATCATTTAACTCCCGAAGTTCTTTTGCCAAAGTACTTGCATTATCTAAATCATCAGCCAAGAGCAATTCTATAGCCTTTATAGCTGAATCCAATCTTCCAGAAGCATTAATATTAGGTCCAATAATAAACCCTAGATGATAGACTCCAATTTCCTTACCCTCTATACCTGTTTCTTTTATCAAAGCCTTTAAACCAATGTTTCTAGTCCGATTTAAAAGTTCTAAACCTTTCTTTACTATAATTCTGTTTTCATCAACTAAATCTACTACATCACAGACTGTTGCAATAGCAAGATATTCTAAAAAACAATAAATCTCCTCTGGCGGCAAATTAAACATAGAATATAATTTTTGTATTAATTTAAATACTACTGCTGCTCCACAAAGACCTTTAAATGGATATTTACAGTCCTCTTGTTTTGGATTTATTACTGCATCTGCACCAGTATGCAAATATTTTTTTTCTCCATTTTCATCTATTATAAAAGGTATATCATGATGATCTGTAACTATTACAGTTAACCCAAAGTCTTTTGCAAATTTTATTTGCTCTATTGCTGCTATACCATTATCACAGGTTATTATAGTATCTATATTATCTCGTTTTGCTTCTTTAACAATTTCAATATTTATACCATAACCATCATCAATCCTATTTGGTACAACATAATCAACATTTCCTCCACATTTTTTAATACCTCTATATAATAAATAAATTGAAATTACTCCATCTACATCGTAATCTCCAACTATTCTTATTTTTCTCTTATTAATAATATCATCTCTAATAATAGATGCTCCTTTTGATAAATCTTTCATAAAATCCGGACTATGTAATTTATTTAAATCTGGATATATAAAGCTATCTATTAATCTGTAATCAATTATATCTCTATTAACTAAAAGTTTAGATAAAAATTCAGATATTTTAAAATCCCTTGCAATTTTTTTATAATCAGTTGCTTTGTTTTTTATAAACCATTTCTCCAATTACTTCACTCCAATAGAAATAAAATTTAGATACGCTAATTAGTATCTAAATTTTATCATTTTATTACATTTAATTCTAGTTATTCTTATATATTTCTTATTTTTTGACAAAAACTTCTTATGACATAAAACAAAAACTGCCTATTTAGCAGTTTTTATTTTTCTATTTTTAAGTTCATACCAGATTGGAGATGCAATAAACATTGATGAATAAGTACCAGCTAAGACACCAATCATAAGTGGCAATGCAAGTACCTTAATAGCTTCAACTCCTACTATATATAAAATAAGAATTGCAACTAAAGTAGTGAAAGATGTGTTTATTGTTCTCTTTAGAGATTGTTTTATACTATTATTTATTAGATTTTCTGCTGATTCTTTTGGATATAATCTTGCATTTTCTCTTATTCTATCAAAGATTACTATTGTATCATTTATAGAGTATCCTAAAATAGTTAAAATTGCAGCAATAAATGAACTATTTACTGGAATTCTAAGTATGGAATAAACAGCTAACATAATGAATATATCATGAATTAAAGCAATTATAGCTGCTACACCAAAATTGAATTCAAATCTCCATGTTATATATCCAAGCATTAATACAGTGGCTATTAATGTGGATAGCATAGCTTTTTCCCTTATTTCTTTTCCCATAAAAGGACCAAATTTTTCAGATTGAAAATTATTTTCATTTATATCATATTTTTCTATAAACTTATTTATTATATTTGTAATTGTATCATTAGGAAGGTCTAAAGTGCTTTTTATTATTAATTCATCTTTTTCTAAACCTGCATGTAAAATACTTACATTTTTATCATATTCATCTGTTATTTCTCTAATTTCATCTGCTGGTATAAATTTTCCTGCATTTATTTGAATTAATGTACCACCAGTGAAATCAATTCCATAGTTTAAACCCTTAGTAAAAAACATAAAAAGTCCTGCTAGGATTATAACTAATGAAAATATTGCAAATATCTTTCTATTTTTTATAATATCCATTTTCTCACCCCTCTATTAAGCTCCATAAAGCTTGCTATTCTTACCACCTGTAATTGATACTATTGATTTTAATAAATATTTCGAAATAATAACTGATGTTATCATGGAAGCCACTATACCAATTATTAAAGTTACACCAAATCCCTTAATAGGACCTGTACCAAAATAATATAATACAGTTCCAGCTATTAAAGTAGTTATATTAGAGTCTATTACAGATGTAAGCGCTCTCTTAAATCCTGCATCTACAGCAGTTCTAACACTTTTACCTATTCTTATTTCTTCTTTTATTCTTTCAAAGATTATAACATTAGCATCTACTGCCATACCTATAGATAAAATTAAACCTGCAATGCCTGGAAGTGTTAGTTTAACCCCTAAGGATGACATTGTAAATATAGTTATCAATGTATATATAATAAGTCCAATAGAAGCGATAAAACCAGGAATTCTATATACAAGCATCATAAATGCCATAATTATAAGAAGTGCAATTGCTCCGGCTTTGATACTTTTTTCATATGCCTCTAATCCTAAAGTTGGTCCAATTACAGATGTTTGTAATTCTTTCATCTCTACTGGTAAAGCTCCAGCTCTAATTAAAGTTGCCAATTGGCTAGCCTCTTCTAAAGTAAATCCTCCTGTTATAACAGCCTTACCATCTGTAATTGCTGTTCCACCTTCTGCTGCACTTTTTACTGCAGGATATGATATTACCTGATCATCTAAAATTATATAGATAATTCTATCTTCTCTCTTTGGCTCTAATGTAAGTCTTCCAGTAGCTTCAGCAAATCTTTCAGTACCTTCTTTGTCCAGTTCTAGACTTACAACAATTTCTTGTTGATTTAATTTATCTGTATGATATTGAACTTCTGAACCAGCAACATTTTTACCTGTCAATACAATATTCCTCTTTGGATCAACAAATTGCAACTGTGCTGTTTTACCTATTAGTTCAATAGCCTTTTGTGGATCATTTATACCTGCTAGTTCAATTCTTATCCTATTACCACCTTCAATTGAAATATTAGGTTCTGATACACCAAGACCATTTACCCTCTCATTGATAATAGCTTTTGATTGTTCCATAATTTTTTGAAGTTCAGCACCCTTGGCGTCAGTTTGAGCCTCTAGTACTACATAAACTCCTCCAGCCAATTCCAATCCCAATTCAATTGAATCCTTTGCCTTTGGAATCTCATATTTACCAATCTTAGCGCCACTTAATGCTAAAAATGTGCTGCCTCCTACTAGAGCTAATACTAATATAAATAATATAGTATTTTTAGCTTTCATCTTACCCCTCCTAATCATCTAAGTTTGCCAATATAGATATGGCACATTCTATTCTTTTCTTTTCCATCTCACAGCCTAGTTTATATGCTTTACTGAGATCTTTATGAGCATGGTATGAGTTTGCATGGCATCCTCCACTACAGTAAAATCTTGCCCAGCATTCTCTGCATTCTTCCTTGTTATATACATTAGCTTTCTTAAATTTTTCTCTTAAACCTGTATTTTCAACTCCATCAAAAACAGTACCTAGTTTAAATCCTTCCTCCCCTACAAATTGGTGGCAAGGATATAAATCTCCCTCAGGAGTAACTGCCATATATTCTGACCCTGCCCCACAACCAACAGCTCGCTTAATTATACAAGGTCCCTGCTTTAAATCTATCATAAAATGGAAAAAATAAAACTCTTTGTCCATCTTCTTTATATTAATATATTCTTTAGAAAACTTCTCATATTCATCTAAAACTAATTGCAAATGTTCTTCCCTTAGAGCATAATCCATCTCCTCTGAAGTTACTACCGGCTCTATGGAAATCTTTTTAAATCCATTATTATAAAAATCTAATGCATCTTTGGAAAAATCAATATTATTGCTAGTAAAAGTACCTCTGATATAGTAGTCCTTATCTCCTCTTTTTTCCACCATTTTTTTAAACTTAGGTAGAATAATATCATAACTGCCTTCTCCAGAGATTGTCTTTCTCATATTATCATTGACTTCTTTTCTTCCGTCTAAACTAAGAACAACATTTGACATATTGTCATTAATATAATCAATCTTTTCATCATCAAGTAAAACTCCGTTTGTAGTAATAGTAAATCTAAAGTTCTTATTATATTCCTTTTCTAAACTTCGTCCATAATCTACCAGTTCCTTGACTAAATCAAAATTCATAAGAGGTTCTCCACCAAAAAAGTCTACCTCTAGATTTCTTCTAGAACCAGAGTGTTTAACAAGATAGTCCAATGCCTGTTTTCCCACTTCTAAAGACATTAATGACCTTTCCCCTTTAAAATCTCCTTGAGATGCAAAACAGTAGTTACATTTTAAATTACAATCATGTGCCACATGTAAACACATTGCTTTAACAATATTTTCCTCATTATATTTGAAATTGGAAATATCTACACCTTCAGAAAATAAAAGCCCCTCTTTAGCTAATTCATCTATTTCATTGTAAACATCTTCAACTGCTTTTTCACCATAGGTACTTTTAAATATATTCTTTATTTCATCTATGGACTTTTCTCCATAATAATCTATTATTTCATATACAATTTTATCAACTACATGTACTGCACCAGTATTTACATCTAAGATAATATACTTATTATTTAAATGAAACTTATGCATCTTTGATGCCCTATTCATTAAACTTCCTCCCAATTAACAATTTTATACAAATAAAAAGTAGTGGATAAACCACCACCCTTTACTTTTTTATTTATTTTCGCATTTTTGATTTCCTACAGTACAGGATGTTTTACAAGCTGATTGGCATGAAGTTTGACATTCTCCACAGCCACCTTTAGCTATAGTATCTTTCAAATTGCTGCCAGATATTGTCTTTATATATTTCATTTTAAATCCCCCCTTGGCGTCTATTTTCTGCTATTTATTATATCATATTTTTTTTTGAATTTAAAGCTTTTTTTCTTTTAAGATATGTTTATCCCAATAACACCACCTATTATTCCTGTAATACACGCCAGTGCCAATTTTGAAATTGAAAATATATCCAATGCTAAAGATTTTAAAAAGATAAGATTAAGTATAATTAATATTAAATAATATACTATTCCTACTATCCCCCCATTAATCCAACCTTTTTCCTTGATTCCCTTCGATACATAAATACTGCCTACTATTATACTTAGCATCATAATTACTGTATTCATTAAAGGCATTTTATTTTCTTTAAGCGATGAATAGGTTAATAGTAGTGAAAAAAACAATATTAAAATACATGTAATTATATAGGCTAGAAGCAACCCCCTTAATAAATGAATACCTCTGTCTAAATTTTTTGTTTTCATATATCTCCCTCCTTATCCTTATTTTAATTTATTTAAGGAAAGTGATATTTATTACATAAAAAAGCTTCCTTATTAAATTAGGAAGCTTTTTTTCTATTTATCCTCTTCTTTAGTATCTACTTCTTCATCTTTAGATTTTTTTGATTCATTTTTATTAACTACTGAGCCAACTGACCATCTAGCCATATCTAATTTAGTCTTAGAAGAACCTACTTCTATGGTTATAAAGTCTTCTTTTACTTTTATAACCTTTCCATTAATTCCACCAATGGTAATTATTTCATCACCAACTCTTAAATTATCTCTCATTTCTCTTACTTGCTGTTCTCTTTTCTTTTGTGGTCTAATGGCAAAAATATAAAATACGACTAAAAAACCTATAGGTATTATTAGTCCTTGTAACTGTTGTGGCATGTATAAACCCCTCCCTTTCTATAATCTATTATACAGTATTTTTTAAATAATTCATCTAGTTTTTATCATTATAACCATATTTTTTATAAAACTCATCTTTATATTCAAGAATTCTATCTTCTTTTATAGCTTTTCTAATGTTTTCCATTAATTTTATTAAAAAGTATAAATTATGAATTGTAGTAAGCCTTGCTCCTAGAATTTCATCTACATTAAATAAATGTCTAATATATGCCCTTGAATAATTTGTACAAGCATAACAATCACACTCTGAATCTAATGGAGTAAAATCCTTCGCATATTTTGCATTTCTTATGACTATCTTTCCTTGTGATGTAAGAGCTGTTCCGTTCCTTGCAATCCTAGTAGGAAGTACACAATCTGCCATGTCTATTCCTCTAATTACAGATTCAAATAGATAGTCTGGAGTCCCTACCCCCATATTATACCTAGGTTTGTCTTTAGGTAATAAAGGTGTAGTAAAATCCAAAAGCTCACACATTAATTCCTTAGGTTCTCCTACACTAAGTCCACCTATTGCATATCCTGGAAAATCTAATTCTACCAACTCCTTGGCACTTTGTTCCCTTAAATCCTTATACATTCCTCCTTGAACTATTCCAAATAATCCTTGCTCATCCCAATTTTTATGATAATCTTTACATCTTTTAGCCCATCTAGTAGTCCTTTCCATAGAATGTTTTGCATACTCATAGGTAGCTGGATAAGGAGTACATTCATCAAAACACATCATAATATCGGAACCCAAAGAATTTTGAATTTCTATAGATTTTTCTGGGCTTATGAAATGTTTAGAACCATCAATATGAGATCTAAATTCTACTCCTTCCTCTTTTATTTTCCTCAGATCTCCTAGACTAAAAACCTGAAAGCCTCCACTATCCGTTAAAATAGGTCCTTCCCAATTCATAAATTTATGCAGTCCTCCTGCTTCTTCTATCAGTTTATGACCTGGTCTTAAATATAAATGGTAAGTATTACTTAAAATTATTTGCGCACCTAAGCCTTTTACTTCCTCTGGTGTCATAGCTTTAACCGTAGCTCTAGTTCCTACAGGCATAAATATTGGTGTTTCTATGACTCCATGAGGAGTATATAATTTCCCAAGCCTTGCTTTGCAATCCTTTGATTCTTTTAATAATTCAAATCTTATTGCCATAATTACCTCCTGTTATTTTATAAACATGGCATCGCCAAAACTAAAAAATCTATATTCTTCTTCCACTGCTATTTTATATGCACCTAATATTTTTTCTTGAGTAGCTAATGTACTAACCAACATAAGCAAAGTTGATTCTGGCAGATGAAAGTTTGTAATCAATCTATCTATAATTTTAAATCTATATCCAGGATAAATAAATATATCAGTCCAACCTGATTTTGGTATAATTTTTCCATTTTCATCAGCTACAGTCTCCAAGGTTCTAGTAGATGTAGTTCCTACAGATATTATTTTTCCCCCATTCTCTCTAGACTTATTAATTATATTTGCTGCTTCTTCTGGTATATTATAATATTCGGAATGCATATGATGCTCTAAGATATTGTCTACTTTAACAGGTCTAAAGGTTCCAAGCCCTACATGTAAGGTTATACAGGCTATATTGACACCTTTATCTCTAATTTCATTTAATAGTTCATTAGTAAAATGAAGACCAGCCGTTGGTGCAGCAGCTGAACCTTTATGCTTTGAGTAAACAGTTTGATACCTATCTTTATCTTCTAGTATCTCTGTAATATATGGAGGCAATGGCATCTCACCTAAACTATCTAAAACCTCCTCAAATATTCCTTTATATTCAAATTTTATGATTCTAGTACCATCTTCTCCTATTGATAAAACTTCACCCTTTAAAACTCCGCCGCCAAATTCTATTATATGCCCAGGTCTAGCCTTTTTCCCAGGTTTCACTAAAGTTTCCCATAAATTGTCTTCCATTCTTTTAAGAAGCAAAATTTCTATACTTTCCTCTTTTCCTATTCTATTTCCAAAGAGTCTAGCAGGTATTACTTTTGTATCATTTAAAACTAAGCAATCTCCTTTGTTTAAATACTCAATAATATTCTTAAATTTTCTATGCTCTATTTCGCCAGTTTCTTTATCCAATACTAACAGCCTAGATTCTTCCCTGTTCTTTAAAGGGTGTTGGGCTATTAACTTTTCTGGTAAAAAATAACTAAAATCTTCTCTTTTCATTAGACCATCCTTCTCTATTATGATAATTGATTAATTATTTGTTAATACATCTATTCCAGTATAGTAATATTTAAGGATTTCCTCAAAATCATATCCTAACTCAGCCATTTTCTTTGCTCCAAATTGACTCATACCTACTCCATGACCAAATCCTTTTCCTTCGATTAATATTTCGGAAGAATTTATAGGATAAAATTGTCCTAAGGATTCTACCTTATCTTTCCCAATTGCCCTGCTTACAGTTCCCCTAGTTACCTTATTTTGATTCTTTCCATCAATTATATAGGCTTTATTAATGTCCATAGTTTGGGGCTTAAGCATAGCTCCATCCATAATATAAACTTGATTATTAGATGTACTCATATTACCACTTTTTATATCAAACCAAGAACTTTTAAATTTTGCAGCTCCAACTATATTCCTAAATTGAGTACCATTTATAATTTTTTCTCCCTTAGTTCCAATGACCTTTACTTTATTTACTTTTCCTGTTGAAGTAGAGTCAATAATCTCCATTCCTTGTAAATTTCCTATATCTATTCCAGATGAAATTAGATTATTATTTAATTCATTAAGACTAATACTAAAACTCCATTTACTATAAGGCGACTCTGTTGAAAAATTATCCTCTACTGATTTTAAATATGGGAAATCTCCCCCCCATACATTTACACTATCCTCAGTAAAACCACTGCTTGTTGAATGAAATATTGCTTCTATTACCTTTCCATTATAATATGCAAATACATCTCTAGTTTCATCTACAGCCAAATTAGTTGAAGGTCTTTCATATTCAACTCCAGAATATACTTGGCAATGAGTAGTATCACATAAATTAAACCCCTCAGAAGAATGCTTGTTTATATTAGAAATTGCAAAACTTCTAGAGGCCACTGCCTGTGCCTTTAATGCCTCCATATGAAAAGTAGCTGGCATTTCAGCAGGAACTACTCCATATAAATAGTTCTCAAGCCCTACATAATTGATAACATAAATCTCGTTATTTCTACTCAATAATCTAATATAATCCCTATATCTATCTTTTTCAACTGTAATTATTGAACTATTAAATGTATTTGATGAAATTAAAATACTACCATCCTTTGGCAAAGTAAATATAATATCGTCTCGAGAATTAACTAAATTTATACCATTCTCACTCAATACAGCTTTTATGTTTGTATCTTCTATATCTAATAAAATATCATCCTTATTATTAATAGAAAATAATAAAAATCCATTATTGCTTCCAAAATTAACTACATTTTTCTGCTTTATTGGTTTTGTTAGCCTAATATTTAGATACTGACTATTAATAGCTTTAGCATAAGACTTTTTAACAGGTAATAAAGTTAATAATATTATTAATATTAAAAGTTTAGATATATTCTTTTTCATATATCCTTTCTCCCCCTAATTGTATTTTTAATCTTCAGTATATGGAATTTCAAAATGTTCATATGCCTTTTTAGAAACCATTCTTCCTCTAGGAGTTCTATTTAGAAAACCTATTTGTAAAAGATACGGCTCATATACATCTTCTATTGTATTTCTTTCTTCTCCTGTTGCTGCAGACGGAGTATCTACACCAACTGGGCCTCCATTAAAGTTTTCTATTAAAGTAAGAATTAGTTTTCTATCTACACTATCTAGACCTAACTCATCAATTTCAAGAACTTCTAAACCCTTTCTTGCCACCTCCCAAGTAATTATACCTTTTTCTACAACCTGTGCATAGTCTCTGACTCTTTTAAGTAATCTATTTGCAATTCTAGGTGTTCCCCTAGATCTTCTTGCTATTTCTAAAGCTCCTTTATCTTCAATTTCTATATCTAATATATCAGCAGATCTAATTACAATCTGTTTCAAACTTTCATCGTCATATAACTCCAAGTTTAACAATACACCAAATCTATCTCTAAGGGGTGATGTTAATAGTCCTGCCCTAGTAGTTGCACCAATAAGTGTAAATTTGGATAAATCAAGCCTTACAGATCTAGCAGAAGGGCCCTTTCCAATTATTATATCCAATGCAAAGTCTTCCATTGCTGGATATAGTATTTCTTCCACAGTCCTATTAATTCTATGTATCTCATCGATAAATAAAACATCCCCTTCTGAAAGATTGGTTAAGATACTAGCCAAATCCCCAGGTCTTTCAATAGCAGGCCCTGATGTGACTCTTATATTAACTCCCATTTCATTTGCAATAATATTTGCTAGAGTTGTTTTTCCAAGTCCAGGGGGTCCATATAATAGTACATGGTCTAAAGATTCATTTCTTCCTTTAGCTGCTTGAATAAAGATATTTAATTTCTCCTTAGCCTTATGTTGACCTATATATTCAGTAATCCATTTAGGTCTTAATGTCAATTCACTATCTAAATCCTCATTTCTTAGACTTCCAGCCACTATTCTATCATTAATATTCTCCATTTATTAACCCCTCTTAATGTTTTGATAATCTCTTTAATGTTTCCCTAATTATATCTTCAATACTCATATTGGATATATCCATAGTTCTTATAATCTTCTCAACTTCTATTCTTTTATATCCTAAAGACATTAATCCATTTATAGCTTCAATATAGTTATCATAACCCAAATCACTTACATTATCTTCTTCAATTATTATATCCTTATCTATCCTATCTTTTAGCTCTAATACTATTCTTTCAGCAGTTTTTTTCCCAATTCCTGGTGCCTTGCATAAAGCATCTAAATCCTTTTTCATTATAGCTAATTTAATCTGATTTGAATTTAATGTAGATAATATTCCTAATGCTATTTTAGGTCCAATTTTGGAAACCATCTGAAGCAATTTAAACATATTAAGTTCTTCTTCCGATGTAAATCCATAAATAAATATTCCATCTTCCCTTACATTCAAATATGTAAAAATCATTGCATTTTTCATCCCTAGTTCAATCTGAAACATTGTATTAGTAGATGTAAATATTTTATAACCTATTCCATTATTCTGCAATACTATATAATCTTCCTTTATGGATACTATATCTCCAATAATAAACTCAAACAAAGTATTCACCCTTTATATATTATTTCATTCTAAAAGATTCTTTAAATTTAATAGAACTGCCATGACATATAGCTACTGCTAAAGCATCTGCTACATCATCTGGTTTAGGCTTCTCTTTTAAATTTAATAATATCCTTACCATTTCTTGTACTTGATTTTTATCTGCTCTCCCATATCCTACGACGGATTGTTTTATCTGCAAAGGGGTATATTCATATATATTTAGCCCTTTATTAACAGCGGCTAATATTTCTACTCCTCGTGCTTGTCCTACCTTTATAGCTGTTTTTACATTCTTATTGAAAAATAGTTCTTCTACAGCTAAATCTTCAGGGTTATATTTTTCTATAATTTCAGTAAGCTTAGTATATATTATCTTTATTCTATCTGGAAATAAGATATCAGAATCTGTTCTTATGCATCCATAATCAATTGCCTTAAATTTATTTCCACTACATTCTACAATACTATATCCAACTATTGCAATTCCTGGATCAATTCCTAGAATTATCATCCTTTATCTCCCTTCTATAACTATATTTACTATTGTACCATATTTACACACAAAAAACTAAGTTAGAAAATCTAACTTAGTTAACTAATAAAATTCTCAAGAATTTCAGATAATTCATCTTCGTTATCTACCACAATACCATTCATTATTTTTTCTTGATCAATATCCATCAATAATGAAATCGGATAATCTACTAATACATTATCTAATATTCTCTCTCCATTTTCACCAACCTTAAATATTGCTATTAAACCATCTTTCTCTCCAACTATATAATGATTTTCACATAAATGATTTTTAGTAGTTCCTAATGTTACTTTACTAGATGAAAAAGAAATTACCTTTTTATTAGGATAATTTGCTTGAATATATTCAGTAAATTCTTCTTTCGTCATATTAACCATATTATCTTCTACAAGATTAGTTTTTGTAATAATATGGTCACAAGCCATATAATGAATTCTCTCTTCTATAAAAGTATTTGGAGAAATTCTATTACCTTCACCAAGTATTTCCTTTTCTGGATGCTCTAATATATCTTTTTCTTTTATACCTATTTTGCTAATGTCCTTCGGATTTAGTTTTTTATTCATCAATTGATAACCAAATATGAAACTCACTAAAAATAAGGTTAAAGAAAAAAAGAAAACAGGTAAAACTTTGTCTTTTTTCATAAATATCCCTCCAGATTACTATCTAGAGGGTTATTATATCCATTTTACAATTTTTTATACAAAATACACTATTTGGTAACTTCACCAATCTTAAATCCTGCTGATTGAATTCTATCAACCAGTTTATCTACATCATCTGTATCCACCCTAAGTATAACTTGAATTAAGTCTAATACTTTTGGATCCATAATGGCAAAATTTATTATATTTATATTTTCTTTTCTAATTACGTCCGTAAGTCTTGCTAACTGTCCTGGTAAATCAAACATGTTTACAACAATTCTCGTTCCCTTATCTATTCCAAATATTTCTGAAAAAGCGTTAAATATCGCAAAGTGAGTTAATATTCCTACAAATTTACTATTAGAATCAAAAACTGGCAAAAACGGTGTTCTAAGTTCTTTTAAAAGATAAGAAGCTTTTTCAATTCTTTCATCTGCAGAAATGGACTCATAATTACTATTATATACCTCTTCTACTTTAATATTATTTAAATATTCCTCTTTATTACATTTCCCAGACTCTAAATAATTTCTATAAACAGCTTCTTTCATAAGAATACCCTTAAATTCCTTACCATCTATAACTGGTAGGGATAAAAAATTTCCCTCATTAATTTTTTCAAGGGCTCTACCCAAGCTCTCCCCTAACTCAACCGTAGTTAATTTTTCTTTCGGCAGCATATAATTTCTAATAAACATTTATAATCTCCCCTTTAAATATTATCTATACCTCTTTAACACTCTATCATTTAGTCCGTACCAGTATGCCTCTTTATAGAGTTTTAAACCATCTTTAAGCACTATCTTTACCATTTCTTTGTAAATACTGTTTAATTCATCTAAAGTTAATAAGTTATCTTCTTCTTTAGTGTTACAAGGTTTTGAATTATATTCTATTGTCAATTGTTTATCTAAATGTTCATTTAAGTTGAAAATTTTTGTCCTTAATAGTTTATGACAATAATCCTTAATAATATTATATAAATATTTATTTTGCTTCTCAACTTTTTGAATTTCCCCACCTATTAATGCCTTAATATCCGATATTTGTTTTATTTTATTATCAAAATGATATAAATATTTACTTTTATATAATTTATCTATAGCCGTATTTTTTACTGCTATTTGCTCTAAAATATTTACCCAATAATTATTAAAATAACCATGTTTATAACCTTCTAGATAAATAAATAGTTCCAGTCTATTAATATCTTCATGAATTAGTTGTCCAAGGTTTAGGGATATAGAATAATTTCCTTTTCTCTTTTTCAAAAACTTGCTAATATGCTTTTTTAGATTGTGTATAGATACGTACTTGGGGCAAATGTTTGTAATATTTTCTTCTAAATCGTATAGATTAAGGAGGATATGTATGCAACTTATATCATTATTATAAAGAAATTTATATATTAATCCATCATAAATACTAGATAGTTCATTGTTTGCTATTGCCATATCAATACCTCCTTTTTATCAATTGTTGACAATCCTTTGATGTATTAAACATTTTAACTATAAATTTTAAAGGACAGCAAAGACTATTATACTACATAACTCTTCATAATAGATTAAAATTATATAATAACTTTCTTACAAAATTTTAATATATAAAATAAAAAATTTTATATTTAATTAGGTCTTCTAGTCAAGGTTTCTATAATATCGTCATAGGAACTATTGGATCCTATTTTATATCTTCCAGTTCTAATTTTTTTATCTAGTTTTTTTCCTTTTACAAATAAAATAAACTCATCTACATCCTTTATTAAATTTGCATTGTAAAGATTTTTTGCAACCCTTGTAAGATTTGAGCCACTTTCTACTACAATTTCTATTTCCATTATTGGCTCCATGACTTCATCTTCTTTCTTTTCTTCTATTACATCTTCTTTTATATTCTCTACCTCTATACTTTCTTTTAAGTTTACCATTCCCAATTCTTTTGCTTTTTCTATTATAACCTCATCTTCTAGGTCTAAATACTTTATATTAGGATAAAAAGAATATAAAATATTAGTAAAAATCATTCCAATACCTATACCTAAAGTTAAATATGCTAACTTAATTCTTTTATTCATATGTATAAATCACCTCATATATTATTATAATAAATCAATACTTATTATAACATCTTATTTATAAATATAATATGAATAACATATTAATTTCATTAATTTATAAAAAAATGTGTCTATAGACACATTTTTTATAAGGTATATTTTTTAAACTCATTAATGGAAAGTTAAAAATAAATAAAATAATAAAGTAACATCTTTCTATTCTCCATAATATAAAAAACAAACTTTTTAGATTAAAAAGTTTGTTTTTTATAGTTAATTAGAATTCTAAAGCAAAATAACCAGCCATTTCATCGGAGTATGCTATAATGGTATCTAAAATGAAATATGATATTTTTAAATTTAATGATAATGCAAAATCTAAATCATTTTTAAAACTGGTTTTTAGTGAATACTCCTCTACTACTTCATTTATATATTCCTTTATAGTCCTTTTTAGTTTTGCCTGTGGAATATTATATATATCTAAATCATTGGTATTTATTATATTCTTTTTAAAATCATGTGTTGTTGCAAAATCATTTAATTGAGATTCATATTTTATATGTTTTATCATACTGTCAGTAAATGTCCATCTATTTGCATGTGGTAAACATACGTAATCACTTAGATAATGGGATATAACACCTATTTTTTTACTTAATATATTAATAGCTAATGGGTCAAGTATCTTATTAAATTCTAAATATCTACTGATAAATATAACCTTCATAATTTCCTTGGCAATAAAATTTAAACTTTCGTCTTTATAGTGTCTAATAAGCTTGTATTGAGGGAGTATATCAGGGCATACTGAACCCCATAACAGTTTTTGCTTATCTAATTTCAAACCATATATATCAAATACATTATCATATATCTTTGATGCAATCATTTTATGAGAATCTGAAAATATTTTAAACACCCCTTTATAAAATTCTATGTCTTAATTATAGTATAATAATTAAAAAATAAAGTCAACATAAAATATTTATCAATATTATGATAATTTTTTCGTCAAATAATTATTATACAATAAAAAATCATCTTTATTAAAAAGAACAAATGTAATATCTAAGCTAAATTCTTCTTTATCTATAAAATCTATAAATGCTTTTACAGCAGTTTTCATGGCATCTTCAATTGGATATCCATAAGCACCAGTTGATATAGATGGAAAAGCGATTGTTTTGATACCGTATTCTTTAGCAAGCATCAATGAATTATAATAAGCATTATATAATAGTTTTTCTTCTATTTCTTCTCCATTTTTATATATTGGTCCTACTGTATGTATCACATATTTGCTTGGAAGGTTCCCAGCATTAGTTATCCTAGCTTCTCCAGTAGGGCATCCTCCAATTTTCTTACATTGCTCCAAAATTCTTTTTCCACCTACTCTATGTATTGCTCCATCAACGCCGCCACCTCCTAATAGGGTGTTATTTGCAGCATTTACTATTGCATCTACTTCTATTTCCGTTATATCTCCTAATATAATATTAATCTGTATATTTTTATATCTAAACATAAAATCACTCCTATAATCTAAATATCACTCAATACTTACACATTAGTTCAATACCTTATATAAGCTATCCCAAATATCGGCAGTTTCAAATCCTTTTCTCCAAGATGCTATACCCGCCAATTCATATTTATGAACTAATGAAGCTTTAATTTCTAAAGACCTTGTATTCTCTAACCATATTTTGTATATCTTTTCATCTTTCTCTATTTGTCCATAATATTGAAGAGCGTTGTCATCCCAAATTAAATCCATATTATTTTCTGATATAAACTTATTAGCCATTTCCATTGATAATGCTTGTGAACTTACTTTTCCATCCTTTTCCACCCATAACCTTGTATAGAATGGTACCCCCAAAATTAATTTATCATTAGGAATATATTCCAGTACTCCTAATATGCTTTTTTCAACCCAAAAATATTCTGCAACTGAGCCAGCAACTGGACTACTTGCCCAATGTTGATCATATGCCATTAAAATCATATAATCTACAGCCTCTGAAAGTCTTTTTCTATCATAGCATAAAGACCAATTTTCAGCTGTAGATATACCTGTTACATCTATAGATACACTCATTCCTGCCTCTTTAAATACTGGATACAACTCTCTAACAAATTGTGTAAGTAAATCTTTAGTTTTTAAATGTACATTTTCAAAATCAATATTAATTCCTTGAAATCCATAGTATTTATATAATTCTAATATATCTTTTATTAATTTTTCTCTCGTGCTACTCTTTGATAATAATTCATGGGTTAAATCAGGGTCAAAATTATTATTAATTAATGGCCATATTTCATATCCCAAATCATGGTATTTTCTTACATATTCTATATTTCCTTTATCTAATATATCTTCTTCACCATTAATAGAAAACCATGTAGGAGATATTGTATTTACTCCTGGAATTAAAGTTATTCCATCTGTGTTTTTCACTTTTCTATAGGTATAATCCCAAGTAAGATTTATAGATTTTTTATTAAGTTCCTTTAGATTGTCTTCAATAGGTTTTTCTACTTTAAATAAATCCTTGGTATAATTTATCTTTAAATATTTCTTTTCAATAAATCCCGGTATTCCATCTATGGTTCTTACCTTGTACCAAGATTCGTATTCTGCATAAACATTTAATATAGTCCCTATGCTCATATCTTTTACTATAATGGGTGCCTTTATATCTAAATTGCTTCTTATTACTGCTCCATCTAAAATTATTTCCCCATTTAAATAGTTTATATCTTTATAATCAAGGACAACGCCATTTGTGTCTTCAAAATAATTGATTTCTACATTATAATTTTTTAAAATTATATCTATGGGGATATATATTTTTTCATTAATTCTTTTTACAGTATTCGTAGTTAGAAATTCTTTATTGTTAACAGTGGCAATATTACTATCCAGTTTATATCTAAGAGTTTTTTCTTTATTTGTAATTATTAGGATATCTTCTAAATCATCATAAAATATATCTTTATCTATAAAATTATCAACAACGGGAAGTGAAAAGTATAATATATCTTCATAAAATAATACTGCATCTTCATTGTCTACTTCTTGTTCTTCAACAATTAAGTATAGCTCATCAGAATATGAGATTACTTTTTTACTAGGTTGTAGTTGCCAATAATATGCAACTCCTAATATACTTCCTATTATAAATAGTATCAAAGATATTATAATAAATCTTTTCACTAAATCCCCCCATTTAAATACAATAATATTTTATCCTCCATAAATAGTATAATAGAAAGTTTATGTTTATACAAATATAATTAATATTAATTAATTTATTATATAAACAAGTAGCCACTATTTAATTAATGACTACTTGTTATTAAGTTTTTCTATTATTCATTTTTATAATAAAAATATATTATTTTCTTTACATTCTTGTAATATTTCTTCTGTCCATACAGATGCCTGAACTTCTCCTATATGCTTTTTCTCTAAAAAAAACATACATATTCTAGATTGCCCAATCCCTCCTCCAACTGTAGTTGGCAATTCTCCATTTAACAATTGTTTATGATACTCTAGGGATTTTCTTTCCTCGGCATTTGCTATTTTTAATTGTTTCCCCAAAGCTGCTTCATCAACCCTTATTCCCATACTGGATAGTTCCAAAGCTGCATTTGTTGTAGGATTCCAGAATATAATATCTCCATTTAAATTCCAATCATCATAGTCAGGAGATCTAGTTCCATGAGGTTTTCCCGAAGCTAATGGCTGACCAATTTTTGATACAAATACTGCTCCATATTTTTCCACTATGAAATGTTCTCTTTTTTCTGGTGTTTCATTAGGGTATAAATCTTCTAATTCTTGGCTAGTGATAAACTTTATATCCTTTGGTAATTTTTTTGTAAGAATCTCGGGATATAAATTGTTTATATACTTTTCAGTTTCCGTAAATACACCATAGATATCTTTTACAATATTCTTTAAATAATCAGTCGTTCTATCACTCTTTTTTATTACTTTTTCCCAATCCCATTGGTCTACATATATTGAATGTATATTGTCTAATACTTCATCTGGCCGTATTGCATTCATATCTGCATAAAGCCCTTCATCAGTACCAAATCCATAGGACTTCAATGCCAGTCTTTTCCATTTTGCTAAAGATTGAACTATTTCAATCCTTTCATTATATTTTCTCATTTCAAAGGATACTGCTTTTTCAACTCCAGTAAGATTATCATTTAGTCCACTTTCTGGCGTTACAAATAAGGGCGCCGACACTCTAATTAAATTTAACTTTTCTGATAGCTTTCTTTCAAAATAATCTTTTATTTGTTTTATTGCTATTTGAGTTTCTCTTGGATTTAATCTTATCATTTTTACTCCTCCTATTTTAAAATTTATAATAATAAACAAAAATAACCGTGTCCTTTATTTGCCAAGGTCTTTTACCCAGTTTCTCAACTCAAATCTGTTTACTCCCTACACCTATATACCCCATAGGATATAATTCAGCAGTGTTCGATAGAACCTACACTCCTATAGATTTGATGTTTGTTATATATTAGATCATAAAAAAACCTTTCATCCAAATAAAGGACGAAAGGTTAATTCCGCGGTACCACCTTAGTTAGCAATAGGCTCACTTGAA
This sequence comes from Tissierella sp., assembly GCF_032104385.1. GTDB lineage: Bacteria > Bacillota > Clostridia > Tissierellales > Tissierellaceae > Tissierella. The sequence continues at coordinate 145,644 of NZ_DAMCHJ010000006.1, read as the reverse complement.
TATAAGTACGGATTGTATTACAATCGATACTCCATAGTCGATATCAGGCTATCCCCGTCTAAGCCTACTCTTTTACAATTTCGGTTAGATGCTCAAGAATGTTCTTCACTTACTGATTGGTATCGGACTTCCACCATCGCCGACTCTCTATAACACCCTCAATAAATTACTCTTTCTATCAAAGCATTATTTTTAAATTATTAATAGTATAGCTTGATATTGAGATAAAGTCAAGGAAAATTTGAAAAGTTTTTAAAATTTATTGCCTATACATTTCTAACAGTCGATCATTTTGTTATTCCTATGGATTTTATTTAATTTATCTTTAGACTTCTAAAACATCTATCTACTATTTATTCTAATAATTCAATATCATAAATTGTATAATCACATCTATATATAAAAAGATACTTACCATCTATTAATATCCCTGTAGATTTATCTATTCCTGTTGCAAAGTAACTAACCTTATTTCCTACAAATGTAGCTAATGGTTTTCCCGATTGTGACCTTATCAATACTACTCTACCTTTTCCCGTAGTAAAATTTTTCATATCATTTACCATCCTATTGATAAATGGGGTTGACCTATTAATATTTTGAATATCAACTGTTTTACTATATTCATTAAATATATCAGTTAAACCTTCTTCATAAAGGATTAAACTACTACAAACATGAACCATTGATTTGCCACCTATAGTCAAATTTATTACAGAGGATTTATTAATGGTATTTCCTTCTTCATCTTTGGAATTAAATTTATCTTCCGAAGTAATGCTTATTGAACTACCCTTAATACTATCAATAATATTACTTTCTTCATCATAGGTCTGTACTGTAGCAGCCCTTCCTCTTAATGCCTCTTTCATTTTTCCAACTTCATTACTAAATAACGCACACCCATTTAACATTGATAATATGGGTATTAAGGCTCCTAATAATGCTATAAATTTTATTCTTTTGATTTTCATATGAATTCCCTCCCTAGATTATATTAAAATAATATAATAAGTCTGTACAGAAGAATTAGTTATTGATGAACTAAAAATAAAAATATTTTCTCCTAAATTAAATCTAATCTTATAAACATGATAAAAAACATCTTCAAAAAATTTAGATATAAAAAAATAAAAGCTTAAATGAGCAAAAAGTCATTCAAGCTTCTGTTAGTAAAGTAATCCTTAACCACGAAAATATCTATATTGAGTTTGTCGTGGATATTAATGGCGTACCCTAAGGGAGTCGAACCCCCGACCTTCTGGGACTAAAAATAGGGTTTTATATAGTTTTATACAGTCATAAAACGTTGGAATTTCAACACTATATGTTCATAATAGTTCTATATAGTTTTAGCCAGTCAAAAACCAATTGGCTAATTTTTGGCTAATTTTTATCTTGGAGCATTCACATTAGTCCCTTTTTATTTTATTTGTATTTTCCCTCATTCAACATATAGGTCTTTATTTTAATTTCAAATCCACTTTACTTGTCCAGTATACCTATTGCATTGATATATGAATTTAATCACGTCTAAACTTAATATACTTGTTCAGAATATTCCCAATAACTTTTCTAACTAAATTAAAATTTATATTTTTTAATTATCTACCTTCTTTAATACTCTTAATGCTCTAGGGAAATTTTCTTTTCTTTCAATAAATCCTTTTGATTCTAAACTCTTTAAATATGTATGTACAGTAGAAGTTGATTTAAGCCCTATTATTTTACCTATTTCCCTAACACTCGGAGCATATCCATTTTGTTTTATATAATCTACTGTTACATTTAACACTTCTAACTCTCTTTCGTTTAACATATAAATATTCCCCCTTTATTAGATTATACATGAACGCTTGTTCTGTGTAAAGGGGGATTTGTCAAATTTTGTATAACGAATTTTATAATCCTGTCTAATTAATAAACCTTACTTTAATATATCTTCATAAGTCTTTTAAAAATATCTATTATATGCTTACAAAGTATTATATTTATTTTTATATTTTTACTAAGCTTAAAAAGCTTCTTGTTTTGCTTTGCCCAAACACCATTCTAAAAATCTTTTTTAGATCTAATGAATCCCATTGATTAAAATTCGTTCTGCATATTATAATACAAAAACTAAATATTTGATTTATTATTTCTAAAATTTCAATCAAAGTTATTTTGATGTTTTCTTTATTTATGATATCTAAATCCGAAAAGTAATCAATTATATTATTCTTGCTCTCTTCTGTAAGAGAGTGGGATAATCCGGACAACATACTATACTTTTTATCCATTTTGCTATTTAAGCTTATACTTTCTTCTTTCAATTTACCTAAATAATGTTTTTCTATGGCCTTATCTAATGTTGATTTATTTGCACTATATGATCTATCATTAATCTCAAAACTTGGATCATTAATTACTTCTATTATAAACTTCAAAAAGTTCTCTAAGCAACTTCTTAAAACCAGTAAAGATGCCCTTGAATAATTGTTCAAAGCTAAAGAGAATGCCTCCATAAGGCATGAAAAGGAAATATTAAAATAATCTGAATTAAAGTATTCTTTAAGCTCGATTCTCTTTGAAATATAATTTATTATATAAATACCACAAAAAATCTTTTCTATTTCATCGTTATACAAAGTAATTATTTCTCTATTTACATCCTTTTTTAATACATCTGTTAACTGAAGTGTAGCATCTTTATAATAGCTCATTTTTTACTCCTTGTTCTTTATCAAATTTATCCAGTCACTCACATAAGTATCATTATTCTTTTTAGTTTTTTTTACTTTTTCTTGTTTCTCTTTATAGTCAGGAAGTACAGTAAGTATTTCATTTACTACCTCTATTATCTGAGTATAGTTTAGTTCTGAAATTATATTTTTTTGCAACCTAGAGGCTAATAAAGTTCTTGAGTTATAAAGATATTCCTTAAATGGTGTTTTATTATTAAATTTTTTTACAAATATATTATTAATAAACCCCTTTAAATCATCATTTCTAGGAAAAATATCTTTTCTTAAAATAAGTTCATAAATAATTCCCATAAACAATAGCCTACTTTGCGATATACTTAATTTATTGCTAATAACTATTTTAAAATCGTTTCTAATATCCTCAACATTTCTCTCTTCATAATTCATAAGGAAACCTCCTCTACTTTATTTTTTCTAAAATCTCTCTTGTTATTTTTGATATCGCATTATTCAACTGCGTATAATTAGAATTTCCTTCCACATCTTCATACATTACAATCTTAGTGGGAACAGATCGAATATAAGGTAATTCAGTATCAAAAAAATGTATATCCTGAAACTCCTCTCTCAATTTTTCTTTTCGTTTTTTTTCTGCTTGTAATGTATCCACAAGAGTGAATACAACTCCAAGCCTCTCTATTTCCTTTCCGTGCCCTTGAACAACCTTTTTATAGATGTGATCTTTATAAATTGAGTTATTTCTCAGCTTACTGTCCACTTGTTCTTCAAGCAATTGTATCCCTATAGATGAATATAAGTCCACCTTACTAGGTATTACATAATAATCCGAAACATATAGACTTGCGTGTGTTAAAATTGACCATGTCGGAGGGCAGTCTATAAGTATAAAATGGTAGTTTTTTAACATGTCATATTTCCTAAAATGATCTAATAAACAATTAAGTTTTCCAGCCGTATCCCCCGTAATTTCCTTTGCCACTGAAAGATCCCCAGGCATAAGATAGAGCTTTTCTTTTATCTTATGCGTTAGTGTTGGATTTTCAAGTTTAGCAGTTATGTTAGATGTTCCAAACAATTGAAGTACTGTTTCTCTGTTTTGAGATAGCTCTTTATATTTTTCTGCAGAATTTATTTCTTGCTCAAATTCAAATTCTTGATATTCTTTTTTGTCTGTAATATTGTTTCGCATAGATTCATTCATTAAAATACTTTTATGTAATAACAAGCTCTGTGTTGCATTGAATTGTGGATCCATATCTACTATCAAAACATTATAACCAAGATTTGACAGTTGATTACCTATATTTATAGTTAAAGATGTTTTGCAAACTCCTCCTTTCATATTTACAAAAGAAATAACTTTAGCAATTTCATTAATCATATTAATCCCCTTCCTTTAATATTACTGTTAATTTTATAAGTTCGCAAATATACACTTATATAACTATTTCGACAAAAATATTGAAAATCCTTCTTTTTCCAAAAATAAAAAAAGACCTTAGATTTTACTCTAAGGCCTTACTTCTTCTTATCATGGATACTACTTGTTCCCTCGTAGGTGTACCTTGAGGATTTTTGCCATCAGTAATACCATTTTTAATTCCCCACCCCCAATCATCTTTAGCCCATTGAGAGGGTTCATCTTCCTTTTGTGTTTCTTCTTTATACTCAACACCAAAGTACTTACATATTCCTTTAGCTATAGCTCTAGCACATTTCATCTGATAGTTTTCATCTAGCATTAATTTAGCTTCTTCTATATTATCCATAAATCCACACTCCACTAGTATAGATACCATTTTTGTTTCTCTTACTACGTGAAGATTACCTGGTTTAACTCCCCTATTCCTTAGTCCTGTTTCTTTAATTAGTTCCTCCTGGATTAATTCTGCTAGTTCCTTACCTTTTATTGAACTAGGGTGATGATAAGTTTCTATTCCTCCATGACTACCCCATATTGCATTAAAAGCATTAAAATGAATTGATACATAGGCATCTGCCTTAGCATTATTAGCTTTATCTGTTCTAGTCTTTAAAGGAGTATCTTCCTCTGTATCACTGACAAATATTATATTAAATCCATTTGTTTTAAGTAATTCTTCTAACTTCTTAGCTGTAGGATAATTAAATTCCCATTCTTTTATTACTTTTCCATCCGACATTACTGGCGTTCTTTTACCTGGAGTATTAATTCCATGACCATTATCTATTGCTATTAATTTCATTTTATCATTTCCCCCTTATCACTTGTATCTCTTAGTTGTATCAGTATCTCCCCTAAAAACTTAGGTATAGGTACCCCTGCCTTTCCTAAATTTTCAATTATAGATATCCCTTCATTCCCAATATAAAACCATATAGATACATTTCTAAGCATTTCTGTCCCAAATAGTTGATCTAGACTATAACAAATTCCAATGGGAATAAATAACATAGCTTTCTTAAATATCCCTTTATAGCCAACACTTGAATTTACTTCATTATTTATTCCTGCAGCTATGACACCTAATATATAATCTGCAACTACTAATCCTACTAATGTCTTTAAAAGCATGTCCCAGCCTCCTAGTATTGTAGTTATTCCACCTCCTATTAATAATAAAATCCTTTTTATCCATATTGTAAAATTATTTTCCACTTTTACACCTCCAAAAAATTAAAAAAGGGCAATAAAAAAGACTATATCTAGTCTATTGCCCTTTTTTGGATTATTTATTAAGTTTCCTTAGTAATTCTTGATACTATTCTGCTATAATTCTATCAAATATAAAGAATACATCTAACTTATTCAACATATCTTCCTTCTCATGCTTTCCTGCATCAATTAGGTTTTTTAATTAATTATAAATCATTTTACATTCCTCCTTGATTTAACAATCTTTCATATTTCATAGAATATGTTCTTGAAGTTCAAATATTTGCTGTAATTTTTTTATATTAGGTTCTTTTGATATCTCAGGCTATGGTATGTGTGATTTCCTCGGGTTACCGTGATAAATAAGTTTCCGAAGACTACACTTAATATTTTATCTTGCAATAAATCTCCACCACCTAACTCTATATCAACAATATCACGATAAGCCTAATTTCAAATTAACTACAGAAGTATTTACTATTTCTAAAATCATTCTTATATATAAACCTTTTACACCGACATTTGTTATTAATAGCTTATATATTTCAGTATATTTTCCCACTGCTAATAAGTTACCTTCATTATCAAATATACCAGCTTCTCTAATCATAAATCCTCCTTGATCAGCAGGAATAATTATTTGTATTATTATCCATTTTGAATTTTTTTCATCTAAACCTATCTGTCTAATTTTCCTCCCTAAAACTTCATTTTTAAATTCTGCTTGTTCTTCAGTAGGATTGTAGTATTTGCCTCTACCATTTCCTAATGCAAAATCTATAAAATTTACTTTGTGCTCATATTTGCTATTTTGGCTTTACCTAGTTGAGTTAATATTGTATAAAATTATTCTGTCATTAAATCACTTCTTTTACTTCTTTATAAAATCTCACATATTCTAACTCTAAATCTACATTTTTATTAACTATTCATTCTTATATTTCCAATATTGACTGTTAATCTTATATTAATATATTTTCCCTAATTTTAAGGATATCTCTAATATTTAATAATTCTATATTCGCACCTAAACCAACTTGTCCCTTACCTCACTTAACCTTCTTTGGTGATTATAATATACGGTCTTTCTTATATGGTAAATCATTTCAGATATTTTATCTTTTTCAGTACATCTAATTACTTCATATTCATTATTATAGGTAATATCATTTCCACTTCTACCATAACTTTCAGCTATGACTTTACCCGTTATAGGGTCTCTAATATAGCTTCTAACATCTGAATAAGGCTTTAGCCATTCAAACAGTCCAATGTGCAAATTAACATATTCACCGTCAACTATCTTTCTAGATACTAAATCTAATTCTGAAATAAATCTATCACAATATTCTTTATCTATAACGATTGTAGACTCAACGGTTCCAATATCAATATTCTTCACACCTAATTTATACAAGTAGTCAATACTACTTTCAATAAACGCTACATTATATGGATGTGTTGTTATATGAATAGAACTTTCTACACCATACTCTCTTAGGAAATTAATATTTTCTACTACTTTATCATGGGTATTTTGCCTGCTCTCTTTAAATACTCTAAGTTGATTTGAAAACATATGACCATCCATACTAGCTGCAAATCTTAACTTAGGATTTTTACTAAGATAATCCGCAATTTCTTCATTTATAATAGTAGCATTTGTAGTTATGACATAATCAGTCACTGTAATATCTGAAACATTTTCCATATATTCATAGGATTTCTTTATTAGTTTCCATGCAAGTATAGGTTCTCCTCCTAGAAATTCTATCCCAAAGTCATCATTTGTTCTATATTTTATTATATTATCAATTAATTCCTTTACTTCACCCCAAGTATATTTACTAGTTTTATCTTTTTCATAACAGTATAGACAATCACAATTACATTCTTTAGTTACGTGAATAACATACCTTTCCATTTTTACCTCCTTATTCAAACCTTTTTTCAGAATCACATGAACAGCGTCCATTACAGGTACAACTAGTTGTATTTCTGTTTCCACATGATGATGTTCTTGATTGACACATGCAATCTAACACAGAAACAGTACCACAAGAAGCCTGCCTTAATTCACAATCACAGGGACCAATAACTCTTGAATCACAGCTACATGTTGGAGAAAGTGTTCTAGAATAACAACTACACCCATAGTATTGGTAACCAGTACAATCGTCATCACCCTCCCCGCCGCGGCAGCCACTCTTGTGATATCTACCGTTACAATCACATGTTTCCGAAATCCTGCTTTCGCAAGTACAAGCATCAACATATGTTCGAGATTGACAATCACATAACAGTGGAGATCTGGTATTGCAACTACAAGTTGGGGTATTGCCATTACAACTACATGTATATGTTCTTGAATAACAATCACAAGCCCGCAATTGTTCAGCATTGCAACTACAAGGATTTAATTTCTCTCCTGCTTTATATATATCTCCTAGTGACAAAGTCGCTGTATAAGAATTCTCCATATGGGTTTCGCATGTATTTTTATCCCTTACATGATACATACTATCTAATAAGTCTTTTAAATCACTTAAATGACGATGTTGTGGGGTTACTTCATATCCTTCCTTAGCAATTAAATATTCTTTCAATTCTCTTAAACTTAGTTCCAATCTAACCACCACCTTACTTTAACAACTTTTCCAACAGATATTCTTGACCTTTATCTATCTTATCAACTTTATCTATTAAAATTTTTAATGCAGTAGCAAATATTTCTGTATAATCATTGCTTTCACAATTACATATATTAACTTCAGTTTTTGATGCACGATATGATTTTTTACTTGGATTATTACTAATACCTCTACTGTCACACAAACAATCTGGGTTATCAGAGTTATTACCTTTTACACAGTTAATTTCCATGTTAGAATTTAGCAATCCCATTTTATTTAACTCCTTCCTTATTCTCAATTGTATTTTTCTTTCTATTTTAGACATCTTACATCTTGGTCCGCCACAATCAACAATACTAAGGATGCTTCCATTTTGTACATACGCTTCTGCAATACATCTATAGCATTGATATGCATCACATTTTGGATCTAATTTATTACAAGACAAATCAGAATTATCATAATCTACCCAAATTCTTCTTTTTGCTTCATCTATTCCAATATCCAAATCCCCTATTTTACTTCTTTTCTTAAGGTCATTAAAGTAAAGATGATGACATGGAAATAGTTCCCCCGTTGCAGTTATAGTAATAAAATGCTTTCCCGCACCACATGGTGCATTACTAAACATATCTTTACGGAGGCATTTATCTATAGGCGCATAGTTTAAAACTTCATCTATTTTATTATCATTTTTACAGTGTTCTAAAATATATTCAGCAATCCTACTTAATTGGTCTTCATATATATTGATATCCTTCTCAGTCCACTTCTCAGTATGAATAGGCATAAACCAAATTCGAGGTATGTCCCATTCTTGTCTGAAAAAAATATAGTTCTCATATAAATAAGGTAAGGTATCGTGATTACTACATCCATGAACACTTAATCTATCCATGTTATCAGCAAATAAGGCCTTCCATTCAGGAATATTTTTCTCTATAATATCGAATGTAGGTTTACCATCTCTAGTTATTCTATATTGGTCATGAACCTTCTTAATACCATCTATAGATAATTGAACACTTAAATTCACCTTATTTTTATAAGTATTTAATATTCTTTTTATATCAGTTGTAAGTATAGTTGCATTTGTAACCATACTCGCAGTAAAATATATCCCTGCTCTTTTAGCCAGCTCTAGACCATAGCTAAGTATCTCTTCTACGATATCAGGCATTAAAAGAGGCTCTCCACCAAATATCATAGCATGAAATCCATCATCACCATTTTTTAGTGCATTTTGACATAAATACTCTAATCCCTTTCGTGCAACTTCTTTCGTCATCTTATTCTTATTATGCTTTTCAAAACAATAAATACATCTTAAATTACAATCTTCAGTTACTAAAAAACTTGCCGAAGTAGGCAAGTAAGTTTTCTTATCCATTATAAACCTCCTCCTTTTACCCTATAGCAATCCATGACATAGCTCCAGTAAAACTACCTGAATTTCCTACATATAAATTCGTTTCATCTATTCTAATCCATATCTCCCCCAAATATCCTTCTGGATTAATTGCAGGAAATGCATAAGCAGATATAGGCTTTACTTTTAATCCATGAGGAATAGTAACTTCTTTTCCATTACCTGCAAAAGTATAAATACCTCTAGCTACATTGTGAGATGTTATATTCTTGGTTTTATGTTTATCTAAATCATCAATTAAATTAGTAATTCTATTAGTATTTTCCGCGACTTCTTTTTTAACTTCATCTATGTCTTTCTTAGTTGCTAATATCACAGTAGGATCTACTTTTAAATTCACTATAGAAGTGTTTGCTACTTCTAAAATCATTCTTATATATAAATCTTTTGCACCACCATCTGTTATTAATGGTTTGTATGTTTCAGGATATTTTCCTACTGCCAATAGACTACCTTCATCATCAAATATACCAGCTTCTCTAATCATAAATCCGCCTTGATCAGCAGGAATAATTGTTTCCATTATTATCCAGTTTGAATTTTTCTCGTCTACGACTATTTGTCCAATTTTCCCTCTCCAAACCTCATTTTTTAATTCAATTTGATTTTCAGTAGGATTGTAGTATTTACCTCCACCATCTCCTAATGCAAAATCTGTAAAATTTACTTTATTACCTAACATACTTGCATTTGCTATTTTAGCTTTACCTAATTGAGTTAGTATTGTATAAAATTGTTCTGCCATTAGATCACTCCCTTTCTTGGATAAACATAAATATCTTCTAGCCCTATATTTATTCCTGTTGCTATATAAACTTTGCCTCTACTCTCGATTTCTTTTATGGAATATGGATATACCGTTATTTCTTCGCCACTCAAAACAATACTTGCTATATAGACTTGGCTTCCTTTTTGCTTGTAATTCAAAGCAACATCATAATCCAAATGTGCAGGTTTAACTTCTTCTATTCCCTTAAACATATCTCCAATATTTAAAGTCATAGTTCCTTCATTAGTAAATTTTATTTTAATTCTTCCATCAAATACTACATCTACTTTACTTCTTGTATAAGATTCAACTATAGCTTTAATCATTTTAGAATCAACTTTTCCAATACCTCTCCATTTGGACTTTATTATACTTCTTCTTTCTTCTAAAGGTTTATTTAGATTGGTTTTGATTCCTAGTTCTTTTTCATAAATAGCTAATCCCCATGTAGCAGTATCAATACTTAATTGATTTCCTAAATCTTCTATGTTTAGTTCTAATTTATCAAATTCAATCTGTTCGGCTTTCATGATTTCCTGAAATACCTTTGAGGTTTTCTCATATAAAGGTAATAATTCTAATAATCTACTCACTTATTACCACCTCATTTAATGATGCTATTTCTTCATCTTTTACATTTATATTAGAAGTATTGTTATTAATCTTGAGATTTGTATAATCTAACACACCATCACAATTTAATATTATTGCTCCTATTTTCGCATAGCTAACTATATCCTCTTTAAATGCAATGGATTTTAGATAATCTCGTATATTTTCTTCAACTTTTAACTTAATCTGTTCTAATGAATAATTTTCATCTCTAGTAACTACAACTGATATATTAATATCTTTACTTATAGCAGATACTACAGTACAAAAAGCACCTATAGGCGCCTGTCCCTCACCTAGTCCAGTTATTTGAGGATCAATATACTCCTGTACTTTATCGATTAATTCTTTGCCAGCAGGTTGCTTATTGCTATCTATTATTATTACTTTCACTGTATTATCCCCTTGCCATAATGGAAACACTCTAGCATCACCTACTCCAGTAACTTCTTTTGCCCAATTTTGATAGTGATACTTATTTCCACTTGTAGCAGGTGTTCTTATTCTCTCATAATATCTATCAATAAGACTCTTGTCACTTTCAGCATCATAACCATTTTTAACTGGTTCAGCATTAATTACACTTGTTAATCCTGCTATTGATATAGGGAAGTATTTTATAGCTCCAACTGGTACATTTCCTATAGAACCAAATTCTTCACATTGAACATTTACTATCATCTGCCCTGTATTATCTATAGTCTTGTCATCTAATGATATAAAGTTTACTGTATCAGCTCCAACTAAATCACCTTTGGATATTTTAGCACCTTCTTGCCCTACAATCGTTACTGTTATAGTTGCCTTTGTAGCTTGCTTCCTTTGTATTCCTATTCTTTGATATATAAATCTCTCTAATTCATAACCTTCTAAGTTTTCTACATCTAGTTTATCTGCAACTTCTTTTATTTCTTTATTTTTTCGTTCAAATTCAATTGCAGCCGGTTTAGTAGAATCATAAAAAAAAGACCCTTTGGTCTTATCATATTTATCGCTTATATTTTTTAACATCCTATCGTGTATTTCTTTAGAATTTTCCAATTAGAAACTCACCTCCTGATTGAAGATTTCCCCACTTTTTAATATAACAGTAAAATAGATAATTAAAGTTGTCTGGTCTTGAGCTGTTCTAAAGTTATCTATTCTATCAATCTCAATATGTTTCTGTAAAGTTTCTTCTATTTCTCTTCTAAGTTCAGATTGTAAGAAGAACTGAGGTACTTTCTTACCTTGTATCAATCTCTTTATGGTTATACCATATTCATCAATCCCATCTTCTTCATATATTTTAAACTTAAACTTCTCTGTTCTTAAGATTTTTTCAATCCATACTTTTATAGCTTCGACTCCATCTACTTCTATCAACCTACCATCTTTAATTAGGAAGTCTCCTTGTTTAAAATCAAACAAAAAAGCCTTACCTTGTTTTTTATTTTCTTTCACTTCTACTTCCTGTACAAAATTATCTAAATTTAGTTGAGGTAACAATTTAACCACCTACCTTTTGAACTTTGTCTACTATAAAAAAAATCTGTTCAGACTCTGATGGAACTATTAATATTTCATCCCCAACTTTTAATGTATCTGTAAATACTATAGTCCCCTCAGAATTATATTCCGTTTTTATAGATATATTTTCTATTATGTGATTATGGGAACTTGCTCCTTGACCTCCATCATTAACATTATTAGTTGTACCGCAATTAATATCTCTAAATTTTATATTTCCTTCTTCTTTATATTTTCTAGTATAGGTATCTAGTAAATTATTACATATATATAATTGTTCTTCTTGTAAAATCACATCACCATTTAAAATAGATATTTTTATAGGTTCTATATCTACAACTTTACCAATGCAATTTCCTATTTTATCTATATTATCTCTTTCTTTGAACATATTAGCTAATCCAATATCCCACATTTATACCACCTTCTCTATAGTTAGACTCATCTTGTGAATCCTATTTTGATATGCATGAGTACAATCTTTCACTAAATATTGTCCTTGTAACTTAAACATATCATTATTCACTTCTAATATTCTACCTGCCCTTACATTATCATCACCTAATAATTCTATAGATGTATCCTCACCAATTCTATTCAATTCTTTAAGTTTGTTTTGAGCAATTACTTTGGCTTTTACTATATCTTTATCATCTACACTTTCAACTTCCTGCAATAGACCAAATTGAGCTATATTTTTATCATCCTTAGCTACAGCAGCTACTCGACTGCTTTTTTCGTCATTACTCGAAATTAATATACTATTTTTCATGTCTGCTATGGATTCAGATTTACTAATGCTGATCATAGTACTAAGAGGATTGAAAGATGCTAGGTTACTGGCAGGTTTAAATATAGGTTTTATAATTAAATCAGTATATTTTTCTATATATAGTTTTCCTGCTCTCATTTCCAACCTATATTTTATTCCTAATTCGTTTGTAGATTGTTCTAATATATCTCTAACGATGTCTGCCACAGTATCATCTTTATAAATCTTAGTAATTACTGTAGATATATTAGTTATATTACCTATAGGTACACTAAATTTACCACATAGTTGTTTAATAGCTTCGTTTGCTTTCACCTTATTAAATTGAATTATGGTCTTTGATTGATTTAAATAGAAGGCATAATCAAAGGCTGTAATAGATTTAGAATATCTTTCTGTGCCCAAATCCACTATAATTCCTCTGAATATCTCATTATTATTGTTAAGTAAGACTATTTTATCCCCTACTTTAATTAAATCATAACCTTTCATATATCTATCCTCTATATTTCTAACCACATCAAAGTTCAGTTCCATGCCTAATGTATCTATACTGTCCCTCCATGATAAGTTGCCACATAGGTTAGTTATATTACTTTGTTTTCCATCATCTTTAATAAGAAAGAGTGTATAATTGTCCAATTTATACACCCCCAATAAACCTATATTCTGCCATGTCTAATGTATATTCTATATCTCCATTCCTTAGTTGCTTAAAAGTAAAGCTATCAATAACACAAGGCATATTAAACCATTCTCTACCGTCTGGTCGGCTTGTTACTACTCTTAATGGTACTTTCTTTGCTCTCCATTTATTAAAGAAATCTACATATTTAAAAGGCTCTGCCACACTTCCATGTTTTAACCATGAATACTTTTGTGATGGAAATATGGAAGCAATAGAAAATGTTCTAAGACCTTCATCACCTATTAAATTTATAGTTCCATTATTCAAAGTTTCAAATTGTTCATTATTTTGAGGTTTATTCACCTCTATTTCTGGTACTACAGGTAATACCATCACTTCTTCATTATTGTTTGCACTAAATACTATATTACTTCCCATTTTCTACCACCTCCTAAACATTTTGATAAGCTAATGATACTTTTCTATATACTTCATTGCCTACTTCATTAATAAACTGTCTATTTCCTATTACATTTCCTAGTATCTTAACTTCTACTTTTATATCTTGTCCTATAGATTTATTTTTCAATAATCTATCGCTTTTATCAGCAGGTATTATCATTTCTCCTGAAGATAGTTTTCTTATTTCTCCGCCTTTCTCGTGTATCCTTGCATATCCAGCAGATGAATAAGAAGTTCCTTTTGCATATGCAGGAATTGTAGGAATCTCAAATTTTACCGTAGGTATGTTTACTCCTGGTATTTTATTTGCAGCTTTTATTAAAAGATTAAATGGCATAAGCTGAATTTCAATCCATTTATTAATGCCTTTTATAATAAAGTTAATCAACTCTTTAAATCCTGACTTAATATTTTCCCACATAGAACTGAAAAAATCTACTACTAATAAAAATCCATCCTTAATCCCTTCCCATACAGAACTAAAAAAATCTGAAACTGATGAAAATGCGCTCTTTATACCTTCCCATAAATCAAAAGCTTTTTCTTTTATCAAGTCCCAATTTCTATAAAGTGCATATCCAGCCGCTACCACTGCAGCTATAGCTAATACAATCCAAGTTAATGTAGACATCTTCAATGCACCACCTAATACACTACTTATATGTTTCCATGCATCCATAGCTGCTATTATTATTGATATTGCCTTAAATACTGCATATATACTCCCTACAAACACCATTA
>NZ_DAMCHJ010000006.1:0-130736 GCF_032104385.1 Tissierella sp. | reverse complement strand
TTGTTATAGATTTCTCATTTTCCTTCACAAAATCTATTACACTTTTTACAAAGTCAACCATTTTTGTAATACCTTCACCTATAGATTGAATCCAACCTTGGATTTTTTCTTCATTATTAGTAACCCATGTTTCCATTTTATAAACATACTCTCCAATTAGATCGGATTGAGTACTCATAATGGATGTGAATATGTTTTTAAAAGTATTTTTTAGTTTATTCAATTTAGATCCTATAGTATTAGTTATAGCTTCAAATGCTTCATCTGTCATGCCTGCACTATCTGTCACTTCATCAAGTATATTCTTGAAATCTGCAAACCCTCCTCCACTTGTTAAAGAAATGGCAGCATTTAGTCCATCTACATCATCAAATAACTTGCCCATTATTTCAGTATTACCTTTAGTTTTTAACTTCACTTCCTCCAACCATTCTGTAAAACCTTTAGATTTAATAGCACTTTCACTAAAATCTATACCTAGTTTTTGAGCAATATCGCTGGCTTGTCTAGATGGTTTAAGAACATTACTCATAATACCTTCTAAGCCTGCCATAGCTTCTGATGTAGATTTCCCATTCTTTGTAAGAGATCCAACTGCTCCCAAGACTTCGTCCAAGCTTACTCCCACTGATTTTGCTATCGGTGTCACAGATCCTAGTGAATTAACTAATTCGCCAACACTTGTAACTCCAAGATTTTGAGTAGCCAATAATTTATCAGATATTTCTTGCATAGCTTTAGTCCCAGTTAGTCCATATACGTCCATAGTAGAGGTCATAACTTTCAATGCACTGTTAGAGTCTGTAAATCCTGCTTTTGCTAATTTAGCAGCTTGTACTGCTGCATCCATAGATTCACTAGCCTTAACACCAGATAATATAGCAGAATATTGGGCATCTGCTAATTCATTAACCGCTACGCCTGTTTTAGTAGAATTTTGAAGTAAATCTTTTTGTATATCCTTTAAATCGAGGACCTCACCTGCAACAGACTTAACCTTTGCACTAGCTTCATCAAGTTCCTTCATACCTTTAAATCCAATATCAAATAGAGCTGTTTTAGCCATAACTACACCAGCTTTAGCAGTTTTCTTAATTACCTTGTCCATTGCTTTTATACTATTATCTTTCCATTTCTCTATTTGCTTTTGTGATTTCTCCATTTCTTCAGTTACTTGACCTATATTTTTAGATACTTTCACTAAAGGTTGAGATATTATATCTTTAAATTTCGCCATTTTTTCACCTACTTCCCAAATAAGGCTTTATATTTTTCGCCTTCCATCTCAAGAGCATATTCCATAGCCTCTTTATAAAAAATCTTTTCTAATCTAGAAAGAGTTAACAAAGAATTCAATGTATGCCCTTTAACTAAATAATAAGCATACATCTGAAACTCTCCATTAACCCTTATTAGTTTTTTATTTCATCCTCTATTTTATCTATACCATAAAAGGAATTTATAATCTCTATAATCTCTTTTAATTCATTTAATTGATCCTCTAATACAGCTGAAGGTAAATCCGTAGGTGCTGATACATCATATATCTCCATAGCTTCTTTAGTATTCTCTTTAAACATTGGGCAACATTCATATATTAATTTATTCATACCTTCTAAACTATTGCCTTCTTCTAATTCTTCTATTAAGTTGAGATATTGTCGCAATGGTATTTTTCTAATTTCTATTTTCATGCCTAATGTTTCGCTTTCATAATATTTAATTTTTAATTTGTCCATTTCACCTTGTTTTCTTTTTTCTATTATATCTGCTAATGTAGCATTTTTATTCATAAATCCCTCATCCTTTCATTTTAAAAATAATCAACGCCCTAGATTGTATTCTAAGGCGTTTAATTTTTGCAAAGTGTTTATTATTGCAGTATTTCTACATCACTTGCTTTAAATGGCATTTCTATTTCTCCAACAGCTCTTTCCTCCCAAGACTGTAAGGTGACTTCATCAAAGGTTAGCCCTGTAATCTTTATACGCTGTGTTTTTCCTGTTGCCCTATTATATGCTTTACTCACAATTGATACGTCTGGAACTCTTCCTGCTGCATATTCTTCAAATAATAAGTCTATTGCTTTATTATAGTTTTTATCTGATTTTCTATAGGTGAAGCTTCCTTCATAGCTATAACCCATTAAGACTCTATCCGTAGATAGTCCGTTAGGTACATCTTCCCATTCCATTAGCATTTTTAATTCAAATGATTTAACTTTGTCCCAATCGGTATCATTGACCCATAAATCCCCATTAGACCCATTCCAATATTGATTACTTCTATTGTTTGCGCTCATACTTTACCATCCTTTCTATATTTCTACATTTCTATTTCAAATTTAAAATCTTCCATAGCATTTAATATTTTTATGTTTCCTGTTAGATAAACATTTGTGCCAACTGTCATTTCCATAACTTTATTATCATCCCAAGCCTTTACTTCTTCGCCGTATTTAGGTATATTATTTAACCTTTGCTGTTCTATATCAACCATAGCCTTATTATTAAAATTAGGATCTAATAACAAATCATTGGCTAATGCTTTAAAATATGAATTAATAGCTCCAATTAAAAGCATTTGATTATCTAATGAATTCTTGTATTTACCCTTATAGCTGTTTTTCCAAGTAGTATATATATCTGTATAGATTAAATCCATAACCTCTATAATTAGGATGAATTTCATATCATCAGTAATACCTTGTCCAGTTGTAACTAATGAGTTAATCCCTCTAGCAACTCTAACCTCTCCCTCATCATTATAAAGAACAAATTCACCTTTATTTATTGCTTCTTCTAGATCATCATGTTCTTTTATCATATCTAACTTTTGTAAAGGTTTTGCAATAGTAGACATATCTAAGCTTAAGCCTGCAAGATAACCTAATAAATATGGTACATATTTGCTTGCATCCTCATTAGTTAGATTGATAACATGCATGTCGTCACTAGCATTAGCCTTATAAACTAAAGCTTTGTACCTTTTTTTGTCATTCTTTACACTATCTTTTACAAAACTAATTAAATCATCTGTTTCCTGTTGAGTTGCATCTGCTATACCTACCCAACAATTCATTTCAATTTTGCCTTTAATTACTTTTAATAAGTCTGCTAGTCCACTTTCACCTTCTGTTGTAGGTATATCCATTCTCGCAACTAAGACTTTTTTAGGTGTTCCTTCTAGTACATCTTTAATATACTGTATATTTTCTACTGTATATTTTTTTTGTTCTTTTGAGTCCAAATCTGCAGTGCTCTTATATTCTGCAAATGTAAATGTTTTATCTGTGCTATCTTTGATTATTAGTACTGCTGTCCTTCCCCCTTCTAAGCGTTGTATCGCGCTAGCACCAAGTGATTTAAAAATAATATCAATTTTAGGCATACCAATATCTGCCATAACTCATCATCCTTTCTAATTTAATTTATTATTAATTTCTAATTCTTTCATATATGGTCTATCATCAATTCTATTGTAGGCTTCACTTATTCTTATATCAAAATAACACTGTAGTACCTTATCAGTTATACTAAAATTTAATTCATCTACTTCTATCTCCATGTATTCATTTACTTTAATTAAATTATCTTCTAAAAATATTTTGTTCAATTTATCCTGCATATCAAATAATTCAATTTCATTGTTATCTATTGTAGATGAGAAGTAATGTATTTTTACAGTAATTGTTCTATCTAAAGTTTCTCTCATAAAATCAGTGGATTTCATCTTATCAAATGACATGAAAAATGAAGGTCTATTTACACCTTCATTATTACTTAACACCTTTATACTTGTATGTTTCTCCAATTTTTCTACTATAGCTTTAGCTATTTCTCTATATTTGATCATCCTATCACCTCCTATCTTCATATAACAATTCATCTACAAAACACTGTATATCCTTATAGTCTTTCTCTTCTCATATTTAATCACCCCTTTCAAAACAATATTCTTTAATAGAATCATATTTTTATAATTTTTATTTATAATTCTATAACTATTATTTAATAGATAGACATGGTTAACTAATTTTTTTACATAAACGTTAACTGCTCAAGACATAAATTTCTATAATTTTAGGCAATAAAAAAGCAGCTATAACTATTAAATCTAAGCCACTAATAATCAAAATACCTATTTATAAAACTATAAGTTCTTTCTTATATCTCTATTTTCTTGAATTATAAATAATAAAGGCTACTTTGAACAGCAGCCTTTTGTAAGTAATTTATCTTACCAATTAAGTAAGTTCCTATTTGATACTTTTCTTACACTATCATTATACTATACTTTTACTTGATGTTTTGCCTGTTTTCTGCTCATTATTTGCTCATTATTTCACTTAAATTATTTATTAACTCTATCCGCTTTCTCTGTACTGTAGATCTACTCATATTAATTATATATGATATTCTATTGTCACTTAGCTTTTCCGAATATCTTAGCTTTAGTATTTGTGCCTCTTCTTCTGTTAGTTCTTCTAGCATTGTATCTATATTATCTATCTTTTTCTGTAAATTAGTAATTTTACTTTTTGTCTTATATTTATCTCTTATGTTATCTTCTATTTCTTTAAGTATATTATCTACAGCTCTTTCTAGTTCTATTTCTATATTAGAAACTATATTTCCTTGTACTATATCTCTTGAATAGTCTATAGCCTTTATAGTATCTTCTAAATCTATGTTACATTCTTTTATGTCCTTTGTTAATCTCTCTATTCTATTTTCTATTCTAATAAGTCTGCTTTTCAAACCATCTATTCTTTTTTTTGTTTTATAATAACTATATAGCATTTTTTCTACTCCGTTATACATATTACTCATTATCTTTTCCCCCTCTGCTTATTATTTCATCTCCTTTTTTATATCTGCTACTAACAACATGCCTTTTAAAGAAGCCAGTATTATATCTTTATCTTTTTCGTTTATAGATTCAAGCTTTTTCATAAAATCCTTGACCTGACTATTTAAGTCATTCTTTTCTTTTACTGTCATATTTACAACCTCCTCAGTTCCTTTTGATTACATTATAAGTTGCTTTGATGACATCGTCAAGTATTTTTTGTAACTTTATAAAAATAATTTGTTTGCAATGCAAACAAACATATGATATATTATCATATATAAGGTAATAGGAGGAATAAAAATAATGAAATCAGAAATTAATAATAGGTTAAAAAAACTAAGGGAATTTTTAGAATTAACACAAGAAGAGTTTGGAGAAAGAATAAATATTAAATCTAGGGCTCATATCTCCGCTTTAGAAAAAGGGACTAGAAATATAACTGATAGAATAGTAAATGATATCTGTAGAGAGTTTGGGGTCAATGAAGAATGGTTACGATTTGGAATAGGTGAAATGAGAAGCAACGAAACTTCTTTTATCGAAGCTATCGTTGAAAGTCTAGGAAACATTAACCCTAAAGATAAAGCAATAATACTATCATACTTGAAGCTTGATGAAAAATATAAAGAAGCATTTAGAATTTTATTTGATGAACTTATTAAAAAACAATAAAAATTGATAAAATAAAATGACCTTAATGGTCATTTATCTTTATTATATTTTTCTTTTTAAAGCTCTAGCAAAATCCAGTAGCCGTAATAAATTGAGAACATCTAGTTGTTCAATTATTATTGTCAATTCTATTATAATTCCATCTTTCTTTTTCATATGTATCCCCCTTTTTTTCGCACAAACTAACGTCTCGAACTGGCGTTCTACAAACATTATACAAAAATTTACATAAAAAAGCAATTAAGAAAATATTTTCTTTAATATAATTGTATCAGAAAAAATATAACTAGTAGTTATACTATCGACAAACCATGTATTTCTAGTAGAAATTTTCGCCAATGTTCGACATAATAAAGTCGGAAGTGATACGAAAGTGAAAACGTTAAGAATTAATAGGAGATTAACTCAAAAACAGTTAGGAGATAGAATAGGGGTTACCCAAGTTTATATAAGTAAAATAGAAAGAGGTGATATAGGAGGTTTGACGATAACTAAACTAATTAAACTTGCCGATGCTTTACAAATAACCCCTAATGAATTATTAGATAAGTTATTGAATAACGAAGGAGGATGAGCAAGGATTATAATATCACCTATAGATAAAAGAATAAAGGTATACAATTTATCATTTCTTATAAAGATAATACGGGAAAATGGAAACAAAAATCTAAACAAGATTTTAAAAAGAAATCTAATATTAAAAAAGTTGTATATATGTTCCTAAACATAGATCAAAAAAGTATATAAAATTCCAAACCCTATTGATACATATTGCTATACAATAATATACTTTTAAAATGTAGGATGTACCACTTTCACAAATCACTTACTTTCATATAAAATATTGTATTGGTAAGACGGTTGTATCTGAAGGATCAACTTCAACCATAAACACTCGTATCAAAAAATGCATATGAGAATTCTATACATGATACGAGGCATAATTATCCAGCTTTATTAATTGCTAATGGAGTAGATTTCAAAACCATAGCTAAACTATTAGGTAATACTGTAAAAATTGTAATGAAAATTTACTCTCATGTTACTGATAATATCATGGATAATGCTATTAAAAATATAAATTCTATTTTTAAGTAATATTTTTGACGAAACAAAACGAACTGTTGCAAATACATGGGTTGTAGAAGTATTTACCTTCTCTTTTTATTATGATATAATATATTGATATAGCTCATAAAAAGAGGTGTTAAATAATGTTTATTGAAAATACCGAAGAATTAGCACAAAATAAATTACTTTTATTATATATAATAAAAGTATCTCCTGCTTCATTTACTAATAGTGAAATAATTGAATTTGTATTAGAAAAAAACTATATGAATTTCTTTTTAGTACAACAATATTTAATTGAATTAGTTGAATCAAAATTTATAGAAATAATAGATAATAACTCAAAGGAAGTATATAATATATTAGAAAAGGGTGAAATAGCTCTATCTTATTTTGAGGATAGAATCTCAAGTAAAATTAAAGAGGAATTAAATAAAGAATTTAATAAAATTGAAAAGAAAAATAAAATTGAAACCCAAGTCATCACAGATTATTTTGAAAAAGCAAATAATCAATATGTGGTAAATTTAAAATTAATAGAAAATGAAGAAACACTATTTAGTCTATATTTAGATGTTCCAACAAAAAAACAAGTGGAATTAATCTGTTCTAAATGGAAAGAAACTCCAGACTTTATATATAAAAATATAATTAATATACTTATAGATGAAAAAACAACTCCATTAGAGTAGGAGAATACCATTTGGTTCTTTTCCTACTCTAATATTATCTATTATTTGGTTATTTGATTTGTCTAGTATAGTTAAGTTATTATTTAATATATTAGCAATATAAAGCTTTGTTTTTTTATCCCATTTAATATTATTTGGCATACCTCCTAAATAAATTTTAGAAATACTTACTTCTTTACCTATAAAAATCCTATAAATATATCCATCTTCCATATTGGAGAGATAAAATAATTCTTCCCCTTGTATTTTGACAAAATCACCAAAGATTCCTTTTAAATCTATACTCATTATAGTTCTATAGTCTTCAGCCTTCAATTCTGATAAATTGCTATAGTTACTGATTCCATTATTTATATAGGACAAGACAAATAGTCTTTTATCTTCTATAACCATTTTTACTGGTTGATTACTTAAAATTATAGAAGATATCTTTTCTGTATCTAAATTTAATACATTTATTGTATAACAATTACCATTTAAAATAAAAATTCTTAAACCTTCTTCATCTATTTGAATATCAGTAGGTTTTTCTCCTACTGATATATTTTCTATTAATGAAAATGTATTTTCATCAATAATAGATATGGAGTTAGAATCACTATTAGCAACATAAATTTTATTTCTAAATTTTTTTATACAGGTAGGATTTTTTCCTACTTTGAGAATGCCCAATAGCTTAATATTCTGTAAATCTATTTTCATAATAGAGTTATCATAAGAATTAGCAATATATATATGATCTTCTTCTCCCATATCAATATCATATGGCCCTAATCTATTACCTTCTTGAATCCAATTATCTCCTTTTTCTTCTATAAGCTTAGATAGAAAAATCGTTTTAGAAATAGACTTATCTATCATTGTCAAACTATCTTCACCAGTATTAGCTATTAATATTTTATGATAAGTCAATATATCACCCCCTGTATATAAGTAATTTATGCAGTAGATGATATATTGGTGAAGTTAAAAAAACTACTATGCCTAAGCTACAGTAGTTTTATTATACTCCTTACTTCTCCTATTAAATATAGTGACCCACCAAATACTATCATATCATCCTTCTCGGCTAACTCCAGAGTTTTTTCTATGGCCTTTTTTATATCCTTCTCTATCAAAATATTTTTATTATATTTTGATATTTCTTCTGCTAGTTCCTCTGCATCTAACTTTCTAGGCATATTGACTTCTGTGACTACAATTTCATCCGCCATAGGAGCTAATAATTCAACCATATGAGAGGAGTCTTTATCCTTTAATATTCCTACACCCAATATTAGACGTTTATATTTAAATAGACTAATAGCTTTCTTTAATTGAGCAATGCCTTGCACATTATGAGCACCGTCTATCAAGAATATTGGGTTCCTTCTCATAACCTCAAGCCTACCAGGCCACTTAGTATTTATTAAACCTTCCCTTATCTGCTCTTCAGAAATATCTACTAAACCTTTTTCCTTTAAAATCAATAATGTTGTTAGAGCCAAGGTAGCATTATATATCTGATACTCACCTAGCATGGAAATCTTTATATCTTTCATATTTGTATTTTCATAATGAAAATCAAAACTAGCTCCCATGCCAGAGATATCTCTTATTTTAATATTTTCCATTGGACACAAATAAAATTCTGCTTTCATTTCATTTGACACTTCTTTTATAACTTGCAGCGCCTCTTCTACTTGAGGATAAGAAACCACTATTGAGTTCTCCTTTATTATCCCTGCCTTCTGATAAGCAATTTTATCTAAAGTATCACCTAAAACATCTATATGGTCATAATCTATAGTTGTAATAACCGAGGCTAATGGTGAAGAAATAATATTAGTAGAATCATATCTACCTCCTAGTCCAACTTCTAACACTACATAATCTACCTGTTCTTGTTTGAAATACATAAATCCTATTGCAGTAACTATTTCAAAAGTCGTAGGGTGTTCAAAGCCTTCTTCTACCATAATATCGGCTTTTTCCTTAATTAAGCCTGTTATGTTTCCAAGAATATCATCTGGTATATCTTGCCCGTTTATTTGTATACGTTCGTTAAATCTCTCTATATAAGGTGATGTAAATAATCCTACATTATATCCTCCTGACTCTAGCATATGAGCTAAATAAGAGGAGGTGGAACCCTTTCCATTTGTTCCACCTATATGAATATATTTTAATCCCTCTTGAGGATTTCCTAAAAGACTCAAAAGCTTACCTATTGAATCAAGTCCAAGTCTTGAGCCATATTTATTTTTGTCATTAATATATTCCAAAGCCTCTTGATACTTCATTTTGACCTCCGCCTTATCTATTGGATTTTATGCTTTCAAGTCTTTCAATTACTTTTTCAAGCATTTCTTCATATTTCTCTTGTTTTTCTTTTTCTTCAGCTACTACTTTTTCAGGAGCTTTTTTCACAAATCCCTCATTAGATAATTTCCCTACTACCCTCTTTATTTCACCTTCAAGTTTTTCTTTTTCCTTTTCTAATCTTTCTATTTCCTTCTCAAAATCAATTAAATCCTTTAAAGGTAAGAATACTTCACATCTATCTAGTACTAAGGAAATATTATCTTCTCCTATATTCACCTTAGTATCTACTATCTCTATTGCTTCAGCAGAGGCAAGATTTAGGAAATATCTTTGCCCATAGCTAATAATCTTCTTTATATTTTCGTCTTTTGTTACAAAGATTTGTTTAGATTTTCTAGAAGGTACAATATTCATTTCAGCTCTAGCATTTCTTATACCTTTTATGCCTGATTTAATAAATTCAATAGCCTCTTCTGACTCAAGGAAATTTAATTCATTTTTATATACTGGCCAAGAACTTAAAATCAGTGGCTTATCATTACCTGGTAGATGTTGCCAAATCTCTTCAGTGATAAATGGCATAAATGGATGAAGTAGCTTCAATATATCTTTTAAGACAGATAATAAAACCTTCTCTGCTGTTTCTTTACTAGATACATTTTCTCCATATAATCTTGATTTAACCATTTCAATATACCAGTCACAGTATTCATCCCAGATAAAGTCATATATCTTTTGTGCAGCCATACCTATTTCATATTTATCTAAGTTTTCTGTAGCTTCCTTTATTACAGTATTTAACTTAGATAAAATCCATTTATCCTCTTCTTCTAAATTATCTAAATTTAATTCTTCCTTAGCTATATCTTCTTCAAGATTCATAAGAACAAATCTAGTAGCATTCCATAGCTTATTAGCAAAATTTCTATTGGCTTCTACCCTCTCAATATAAAATCTCATATCATTTCCTGGGGAATTACCTGTAACTAAAGTAAATCTTAGGGCATCTGCACCATATTCATCTATTATTTCTAATGGGTCTATACCATTACCTAAAGATTTACTCATCTTTCTTCCTTGAGAATCACGAACAAGCCCTGTTAAGAATACATCTTTAAATGGAACTTCTCCCATCTGCTCAATACTTGAAAATACCATTCTAACTACCCAGAAAAATATAATATCATATCCTGTTATTAATACATCAGTAGGGAAGAAATACTCTAGGTCTTCTGTCCTCTCTGGCCATCCTAAAGTTGAGAAAGGCCATAACGCTGATGAGAACCAAGTATCTAAAGTATCAGTATCTTGATGTAGTTTTGTGCTACCACATTTATTACATTTCTCTGGCTGGGTTCTAGACACTATAATTTCTCCACAATCCTCGCAATAATATACTGGAAGTCTATGTCCCCACCATAATTGTCTAGAAATACACCAATCTCTAATACCTTCTAACCAATGAGTATAAATTTTTCCAAACCTTTCTGGTATAAAGTTTAATTCTCCTTTTTCATAGGCTTCTAATGCAGGTTTAGCCAATGGCTCCATCTTTACAAACCATTGCTTAGAAATCAAAGGTTCTACAATTGTTGAACATCTTTCACAATGTCCTACTGCATTTTGATGTTCTTTAATTTCTACAAGATATCCCTGTTCCTTTAAATCATCAACTATTTTCTTTCTAGCTTCATACCTTTCTAAACCTTCGTAGACTCCACCATTGGCACTAATAGTACCGTCTTCATTCATTATAATATACTGCCCAAGTCCATGTCTCTCTCCTACTTCAAAATCATTAGGATCATGGGATGGAGTAATCTTAACTGCTCCCGTACCAAATTCCATCTCTACATAATTATCTGCAATTATTGGTATCTCCTTATTCATCAATGGAAGAATCGCCATCTTACCTATTAAATTAGTATATCTTTCATCTTCAGGATTAACTGCTATAGCTAAATCTCCTAACATAGTTTCAGGTCTAGTAGTAGCTATTACTATATATTCAGTACTATCCTTAATTGGATATCTAATATACCAAATATTTCCTTGTGAATCCTCATGCTCTACCTCTGCATCTGATATTGCAGTTCTGCAGTTAGGACACCAGTTAATTATTCTATCTCCTCTATAGATTAAACCTTTCTCATATAATCTAATAAAAACTTCTTCTACTGCCTTACTAAGACCTTCATCTAATGTAAATCTGTCTCTTGACCAATCACATGAAACTCCTAGTTTTTTAAGTTGATTCTTGATTGTACTTCCATATTTGTGAGTCCACTCCCAAGCTTCTTCTAAAAATCCTTCACGACCTAATTCTTCTTTTGATTTTCCTTCTTTTTTTATCTTATCTACTACCTTAGCCTCAGTGGATATACTAGCATGGTCTGTACCAGGCAACCATAGAGCTGAATATCCTTCCATTCTCTTCCATCTAGTCAAAATATCTTGAATTGTGTTATTCAGTGCATGCCCCATATGAAGACTTCCCGTTACATTTGGCGGCGGCATCATTATAGTATATGGCTTTTTTGTTTTATCAGCATGAGCTACAAAATGACCATTATCATTCCAATATTTATAGAGTCTATCTTCAAAGTCTTTTGGATTATACGTCTTTGATAAGTTTTCTAACATTTTTATCTCCTCCTTCATTAAATGAAAAATTTTTAATTAAAGTCGCGGTTGTCATTGTGTTAGGTCATAAAAAACCCCTCCATCCTTATAACATAAAGGACGAAGGGTAATTCGCGGTACCACCTTAATTCCATGGATATTTCCATGGCTCTTAAATAAATATAAGGGTTTAACCCTTCAAGCTTACTTAGTTTCGGCCTGAATGCTCAAAAGCTACTTTCAGTAAATATTTAACTTAAGACCTCTCAGCCTAGGATCTTCTCTCTGTATAGTACTATTTACTTACTCCTCTTTATCAAAGCAAAGTAAATTTGTTTATTTTATTATATATATATAGTTTTTATTTGTCAACTATATCATCATTCATATTATTTCTCATCTTTGTATAAATTATAAAATAATTTATAAAAGCTATTATATTAAGAGTTACAGTTAGAAAAAATAAAGTTCTTGATATTATACTAGGTAATCTAAATACTATAGACAATGTAGCTGCATAAAAAGATAAAGTTGCAATTTTTCCATATCTGTTAGAAGGCAAAACTTGTTTGCCCTTAAATAAATATAATATAGTTCCTCCTAAAATCATCATTATTTCCTTTATTCCCAAAGCAATTAATATCCAGATTGGTATGATGCCTTTTGTTGTAAAACTAATCAAAATAGTAAATGTCATCAATTTATCTGCAATAGGATCTAATACTATGCCAAGTGTAGTACTCATATTATACTTTCTTGCAATATATCCATCTAATACATCAGAAATCCCCGCTAAAATAAATATTAATCCTGCAAATAAAATATTGTTTTCAATATTAGAATAAAAAAAGTATAAATACACTGGAATAAGCAATATTCTTAAAACTGTTAGCATATTTGGTATATTCATATTTCCCCACCTTTAACAACTGATTTGGAACATTTATTATATTTTAGAATATTATAACATTAATTAATGCTTTCGTACACACATATTATATAAGGAGGGATAAGATGTCAAGTTTTTTTAAAAGAATTTCTTTTATTTTAGTTCTTATAATAATCTTAGGATTAGTAGGATGTAAGAGTAAAACTGATTTAAAACCAATAAAATTAATTGAAGTTACTCACTCATTATTCTATACTCCACAATATATAGCAATAACACAGGGATTCTTTGAAGAAGAAGGTTTAAAAATCGAATTAATCAATGGTAAGGGAGCAGATAAATGTATGGCTGCTCTATTGAGCAAAGAAGCTGATATAGGATTTATGGGGCCAGAAGCATCAGTATATGTATATAATCAAGGAAGAGATGATTATGTAATTAATTTTGCTCAATTGACACAAAGGGATGGTTCTTTTTTAGTAGGTAGAAAGAAAGATGATAACTTTACATTTGAAAACTTAAAGGGTAAAACTGTAATCGGTGGTAGAAAAGGCGGAATGCCTGAAATGACTTTGGAATACGTAATCAAAAGTTATGGTCTAGAAATAGGTAAAGATGTTGTGATTAGAACAGATATACAATTTGATGTAATGGCAGGAGCTTTTGTTGGTGGTGAAGGTGATTATGTAACATTATTTGAACCTGTAGCCGCTACATTAGAAAAAGAAGGTAAGGGATATGTAGTAGCTTCCATAGGTAAAGAAGGTGGATATATTCCATATACTTGCTATTCCGCAACTAAAGAATATATCAAAAAAAATCCAGAAACTATTCAAAGCTTTACCAATGCTTTATATAAAGCCATGGTTTGGGTTCAAGAACATAGCAGTGAAGAGATTGCAGATGCTGTAATCCCACAATTCCCTGATACAGATAAAGAAGTGCTTATCACACTTATAGAAAGATATAGAGAGCAAGATTCTTGGAAACCAGACTTAATCATTACAGAAGATGGACTAAATCATATGATGGATATAATGGAGTTAGCAGGAGAGTTGGATAAGAAAGCCGATTATACTAAGATAGTAACTACTGAATTTGCTAAAAAGGCTATGAAATAAATTAAGGGGCTAACTGCCCCTCAACTTTATGTTAAAGTATCAATGCCGCTATTGTTCCAAATATCAATAATGCAATATTATAATGAATAAATGTAGGAACACAAGTATCCCATATATGATCGTGTTGACCATCTACATTAAGTCCTGCTGTAGGTCCTAATGTACTATCAGAAGCTGGAGAACCAGCATCTCCCAATGCACCAGCTGTACCTACTAAACAAATAGTTGCAGCAGGACTAAATCCTAATTTTATACATAATGGAACAAATATTGCCGCTATTATTGGAACTGTGCCAAACGAAGTACCTATTCCCATGGTAATAATTAGACCAATTAATAGCATTAAAAATCCTGCTATAATTTTACTTCCTCCCATTATATTTGCCGCTGCCTCTACTAAGGTTTCTACTCCGCCTGTTGCTCTAATAACTGCACCATATCCAGAAGCAACTAACATTACAAAGGCAATAAAACCCATTAATCCAATACCACCACTTAACATATCATCAAGTTCTCTCCATTTAAAAGTACCAAATACCATCATTATTGCTAGACCTGCTATTGCTCCTAATGGAAGTGATTTCGTGATAATTTGAATAGTAAAAGCTCCTACTGCTCCTAATAAAGCACCTATATGTTCTTTTGATATTTTTTCATCTTCATCATGCTCAATATCAGATTTAACTAGTTCCTTATCTTCATACTCTCTTGGCTTTCTATAGCTTATTAATACAGCTATTATTAAACCCATTATCATTCCAATACCAGGAAACAGCATTGATTTCCAGATCATATTAGTTTCTACAGACATTCCATTATCTATTAAGGCATCTCTAATTATATTATGAAATATAAGTCCAAATCCTGCTGGAATCATTACATATGGAGCTTTAAGTCCAAATGTCAATGCTGCTGCAACTGCCCTTCTATCAATTTTTAATTTGTTCATAACTGGAATTAGCGGCGGTATTAATATTGGAATAAAAGCTATATGGACTGGAATTAGATTTTGTGAAAAACAGGCTATTCCAGCTATTAAAAACACAAAAATTGCCTTTTTATTTTTAACTCCTTTGCCAATTTTTCGAGCTAATATATCTGCAACTCCAGTTTTCCCAATTGCTATTGCTAAAGCTCCAAGCAATATATAGGATAGTGCTGTTTCTGCATTTCCACCCATGCCTCCAATAAGAACTCCTATGGATTCCTTAAATGACATTCCTGCTAATAAACCACCTGTTAATGCAGATAAAATAAGTGCAATCAATACATTCATTTTTAGTAAACATAATACCGTCATAACTAATACTGATAATAACACTGGATTTGTTAACATAATATCCCCCCTATTTTTTAAATACTTAGGAACAATTAATCTGGTATATGTTATTCAACTTTGATAAACTGTAGAACTAAAAATGTGCTGAATATCTAATATTCATTTATATATGCTCATTTCTCCATAATTCTTCATACCTAATAGCATTATATCTTATAGTTTCTATTTCCTCCTTACTTACTTCCCTTTTAACTTTTCCAGGTGAGCCCATAACCATAGAATTCGGAGGTATGACTGTACCTTTTGTAATTAATGCTCCAGCTGCAATTATGCAATTATCTCCAATAACTGCTCCATTTAAAATTATTGAACCCATTCCTATTAAACAATTGTTTCCTACCTCACATCCATGAACCACTGCATTATGTCCTACAGTAGTATAATTTCCTATCTTACATGGTGAATTTGTATCAACGTGTATTGTTGCATTATCCTGTATATTAGTGTATTCTCCAATAGTTATATAGCTCATATCCCCACGGGCCACTGCACCATACCAGATACTACTTCCTTCGCCCATAGTTACATCCCCCAAAACATCTGATGTTTCTGAAATAAATGCTTTATCACTTATTTTAGTTTTCTTATTTTTCAAATCTCTTATCATATGCAGTCTCTCCTTCTTGTATATTCATATATGTCAATTATTACCCAATTTTTATTATAATTCCCCTTTTAAACCTATTTCTTCTGCTACCTTTCTCATAGCAAGAATGGTTTCCATAATTATATCATCTCTCTCCACACCTAGCATCTCTATACCTTTTTCTATAATACTTCTATCTACTCCTGCTGCAAATCCCTTATCCTTCCACTTTTTCTTTACTGATTTTGGTTCTAAATCCAATACAGATTTACTAGGTCTAAGAAGTGCTACAGCAGTAATAAGACCAGTTAATTCATCAATGGCATATAGTACTTTTTCCATTTTTTCTGTAGGTTGTACATCACAACATATTTCATAACCGTGACTTGCTACTGCTTTTATATAATCCTGTGGATAATCTTCTTCTTTAAGTATTTCTTGTACCTTTATACAATGCTCATCTGGATACATTTCATAATCCAAATCATGGATAAGACCTACTATAGTCCACTTTTCTACATCTGGTTCATTAAAAAGTTCAGCAAAATGTTTCATTGTAGCTTCAACGGCTAGTGCATGACGTAATAAACTATCGGACTTATTGTATTTCTTAAATAATAATAAAGCTTCTTCTCTCGTCGGTTTTTTATTTGTCATTAAATCACTCTCTTTCTTTATTGCTTTACTACATGATAAAGTAAGAAAATCGAGATGTCAAGTATTTTAATTATTAAAATTTATGTTCATGTATTGGTTTTAAATTTATTGTAATTAGAATATTAAATAAAAAATTGGTATTGACATAAAATGGCTTTGATAATACAATGTTTTTTATATTTATTTTCAGACTTTTTAAAATTGATTATGCTTAGGAGGAATTTAAAATGATAGACCCAAATAAAAAGAGAGAATCCTTTTCATCTGGATTGGCAATATTCTTCGCTACACTAGGATCTGCAGTTGGCTTGGGAAACATATGGAAATTTCCATATCTTGTGGGAGAAAATGGTGGTGGAGCTTTTGTACTTATCTATTTAACATCTATATCATTAGTAGGTTTGCCTGTAATGATATCAGAATTTTATATAGGCAGAAAAACTAAATCTAATGCTGTTGCTGCTTTTGCAAAACTTAAAGTAAGCCCTTTTTGGAATATTATTGGTTATATGGGAATAATAGCTGCATTATTTATAATGTTTTTTTATAGCAGTGTAGCTGGCTGGGTATATTCATATGTATTTAAAACAATAAAGGGAGAATTTTTCAATCTAGGAAATCTTCCAATCGAAGATGCAACAGAAATAGTTATAAATAAGTTTTCAACCACTGTAAGTGGATCATATTCCCCTATTATTTGGCAGGGAATTGTATTATTAGTGGTTTCTTTAATATTAATTGCAGGTGTAAAAAATGGCATAGAAAAAATTACAAAAACCCTTATGCCTATTTTGTTTATTCTTTTAATTTTATGCTCAATAAGAGCCCTAACTCTAAAAGGAGCAAAGGAAGGTTTAAGTTTTCTGTTCAGTATTGATTTTTCGAAAATAAAACCCTCTGTTATTCTTGCTGCCTTGGGCTTGGCCTTCTTTAAACTTTCTCTTGGCATGGGTACTATGATTACTTATGGAAGTTACTTTACAGATAATAATAATATGATTTATACCTCTGCTAAGGTTGCATTATCAGATACATTGGTATCTGGATTAGCAGGTATAGCCATATTTCCAGTAGTTTTCACATTTGGATTAGCTCCAGATTCTGGCCCTGGTTTATTATTTAGTACTATTCCCTTAGTTTTTTCAAAGATACCATTTGGCAATATTCTACTTATTGCATTTTTTATATTAGCATCTATTGCAGCTACTACAGCAATGATTTCAATGGTAGAAGTACCAGTTGCATTTATGTCTGAGGAATGGAATATTAAAAGAAAATATGCAGTAATAATTATATCTGGAATAATATTTTCAGTAGGTGCATTAACTGTTCATCCCACTAGTATATTTGGAGAGTTTACTTTATTCAAGAAGAACTTTTTTGATTTATTTGACTTTATATCATCCAATATTATGCTGCCTGTAGGGGGACTTCTTATAGCAATTTTTGTTGGTTATTTTGCTAATAAAGATAGTATAATAGATGAACTTTCAAATGGGCATAAATTAAACAACCTAAGAACCATAAACCTTTATTATTTTATTTTAAAATATATATCACCATTATTATTGTTAATTGTACTTCTAAATTCAATAGGAATTATCTAAATAAGTATCATTTTTGGTGCAGTAACCAAAAATGATACTTATTTTTATTTTTTCCCTAATGCAATTAATGAATACAGATATGCAAGAGGATTATTATTTATATCCTCTCCAAAGGCATAAAGTATTTCTTTTGCCCTCTTTTCATATTTTTCTTCTTCGGTTAACTTATATATTTTAACTAAACTCATTATAGCCAAAGAATTACCAGAGGGTATAGCACCGTCATATATATCTTTTGGACGCATTATTAGCTGTTCTGATATATTACTATAGAAAAATAATCCTTCTTCTCTATCATCACCAAATAGTTCTATCATATCTTCTGATAACTTAATTCCCAAATCTAGGTACTTATTTTCCTTTACAGTTTCATATAATTGAAGTAATCCATATATAAAGAAAGAATAGTCTTCTAAATACCCTGTATTATAGGATTCTCCATTTATATGTGTAGATAGTAAATGACCATCTTTATCCATAGAGTTTTCGATAATAAAATCTGCTGATTTTTTTGCTGCTTCACTGTAATTTTCATTATTAAATATTCTAGAAGCATATGCTAAACTAGCTATCATTAAACCATTCCATGAAGTTAATATTTTTTCATCTCTATGTGGCTTAACTCGTTTTTCCCTATATTGAAATAATATTTTATTAGCTTTATCAAGACTCGATTTATCCGACTCTGATATTTCTTCTAAATCATATAATATTAGATTAGGATTATTAGCACCTTCAAAGTTACCTTCTTCTGTAATATCATAGTATTTAGAATATAACTCTCCTAGCTCCTCTCCTAAAACATTTAATACCTCATTATAATCAAATATATAAAACTTTCCTTCCTTACCTTCTGACTCAGCATCTAGTGCTGAAAAAAATCCTCCTTCACTAGAGAACATATCCCTTACTGTAAATCCATATATTTTTTGAGCCACTTCTCTATATAAAGATTTTTTTGTTATTTCATAGGCCCTTGTATAAACTATTCCCAATAATGCATTGTCATAAAGCATCTTTTCAAAATGGGGTATTAACCATTTTTCGTCTACTGAATATCTATAAAAGCCATAACCTATATGATCGAAAATGCCGCCTTTATACATCTTTTCCAAAGTAATTTCTGCCATTTCCAATGCTTCTTTATCATTATTTTTACTGCCATACTCTAAAAGAAACCAAATATATTGAGGCATAGGAAACTTTGGATAAGAACCAAATCCACCATTTTTATTATCAAATATTCTTTTTAATCCATCTTTTACTTTTTTGTCTATTGTTCTTTTTATATTTCCTTCCTCATTTACTAAGTATCTTTTCTTTACTTCATTTAAGATATATTGAGATTCTTCCAGAACCTTATCTCTATCATTTTTCCATAATCTATTAATCTTTTCTAGCAAATCAATTATTCCGGTCATCCTATTTTTCGTTCTCTTAGGAAAATAAGTCCCAACGAAAAAAGGTTTGCCCTCTGGAGTTGCTAAAATATTAAGTGGCCATCCTCCAGAGCCAGTCATGGCCTCAGAAAATATCATATATACTTTATCTATATCTGGTCTTTCTTCTCTATCTACTTTGATTGGAATGAAACTTTTATTTAAGACTTCTGCAACCTCAGTATCTTGGAAAGATTGTCTATTCATTACATGACACCAATGACAAGTACTATAACCTATGGATACAAATAGAGGTTTGTTTTCAGTTTTAGCTTTTGTTAGAGCTTCTTCTCCCCATGGATGCCAATCTACTGGGTTATCTTTGTGCTGTAGTAAGTATGGAGATTTTTCATTAGATAATCTGTTCATAATATCACTATCCTTTAAGTTATTATTATTAAATATTATATCCAATGAGTACTCTGGATATTAAGATAAAAAAAGCACACCACAAATATTAGTCCTCGTCTGATATTTGTGGTGCAAATCAAGCCTGCGATCTTTTTATTTAATATAAATTTTATATACTTGCGTGAAAGGACATAGTTGCTAAATTGCATCAAAAAAACTTATTTGATCACTTTGCGGAAGATCTTTTAAACAGTCAAACTTTTTAAGTGAATCTATAGCCGTATTTCCAATCTTAGCCCGTTTCCTTAAATCTTCTATGGAGCTAAAGGGTTCTTCCTGTGCCGCCTTATATATACCTTCTGCAGCCACAGTTCCCATTCCAGGTATACTGTTTATAGGTGGTCTTAAAGAATCTCCCTCTAGTAAGAATTTTGTTGTATGGGATTTATATAAATCAATAGGCAGGAATTTAATTCCCCTTTCGTACATTTCCAGGACCAGTTCCAGGTCATCATACATATCCTTATCCTTAGGAGCAGCATCATTCCCCATGGATTCAATTTCCTTCATCTTTTCTTTAACCTTTTCTTTTCCAAATATCATAAATTCCGCATCAAAGGCTTTTGCCCTAATTGAAAAATATGCTGCATAATATGCTCTAGGTATATGAACCTTAAACCATGCTATCCTGAAAGCCATCATTACATAAGCTGCAGCATGGGCCTTAGGAAACATATACTTTATCTTTTTACATGAGTTAATATACCACTCTGGAACCTCAAATTCCCTCATTAAATCCTCATACTCTGCCCATTTGGAATCTTTTAAAGCCTTTCCCTTACGAACTGTTTCCATTATCTTGAAGGCAGTATTTGGCGGCAAACCTTTTTTAATAAGATAAACCATAATATCATCTCTAGTACATACTGCCTCACTTATGCTTGTAATTATTTTTGAATCGATTAAATCCTTGGCATTTCCAAGCCATACGTCAGTACCATGGGAAAGTCCAGATATACATATTAAATCCATGAAAGTCTTTGGCATTGTATCTAAAAGCATTCCTCTTACAAATCTAGTGCCAAATTCAGGAATACCAAAGGTTCCTACTTTGGAGTTTATCTGCTCTGGTGTTACACCTAAAGCCTCAGTAGATGAAAATATAGACATGGTCTTTTTATCATCCATAGGTATTTTTTGTGGGTCTACTCCAGTAATATCTTGGAGCATTCTTATAACAGTGGGATCATCGTGCCCTAATATATCTAGCTTTAATAAATTCTCATCAATAGAGTGATAATCAAAATGTGTTGTTATAATATCTGAGTTTGTATCATCAGCAGGATGCTGAACTGGACAAAATTCAAAGATTTCCCGTCCCTTTGGCACAACTATTATTCCCCCAGGGTGCTGACCTGTAGTCCTTTTAATGCCTGTACAGCCTCTTGAAATTCGAAGAATTTCTGCTTTATTTGCGGTTATATTTTTCTCCTCACAATACTTTTTCACATAGCCAAAGGCTGTCTTTTCTGCAATAGTACCTATAGTTCCAGCCTTAAATGTCGTCCCCTTTCCAAAGATAACTTCTGTATACCTATGAGCCTTTGCCTGATATTCTCCAGAAAAGTTTAAATCTATATCTGGCTCTTTATCCCCATTAAAACCTAAGAAAGTTTCAAAAGGTATATCTATACCATCTTTAGTTAAATTTTCGCCACAAACTGGACACAACTTATCAGGTAAGTCAAATCCAAGTTTATAGCCGTAATCTGTAAAATCTGAATGCTTACATTTTGTGCATCTATAATGAGGTGGTAAAGCATTTACTTCTGTTATACCAGTCATATATGCTACAACAGAAGAACCAACGGAACCTCTAGAGCCTACAAGATAACCATCTTCATTTGATTTCCATACCAATTTTTGTGCGATAATATACATTACTGAGAATCCATTCTTTATAATGGAATCCAACTCCCTATCAAGTCTTTCTTGAACAATTTCAGGTAGTGGATTTCCATAGAGCTCATGAGCCTTTCCATAAGTAATATCTCGAATAGTCTGCTCACAGCCTTCTATATGTGGTGTAGCCTTTTCCGATGAAATAGGACTAATTTGTTCACACATATCAGAAATTATATTAGTATTTGTAACCACAACCTCATAAGCCTTTTCCCTTCCTAAGTATGAAAATTCCTCAAGCATTTCCTCTGTAGTCTTTAAATACAAAGGAGCTTGATTGTCTGCATCTTTATATCCTTGACCTGTTTCCAATATACGTCTATATATCTCATCCTCAGGATCTAAGAAGTGAACATCTCCAGTAGCCACTACAGGTTTTTTAAATTTCTCTCCAAGAGCTACAATCTTTCTATTGATTTCCTTCAAGCTTTCTATATTTCCCACTTGCTCATTTCTTACCAAATAATCGTTATTTCCTAAAGGCTGAATTTCCAAATAGTCATACTCCTCTGCAATTGATTCAATTTCCTCCTCGGGTTTTCCTAAAAGTATTGCCTGATAAAGCTCCCCTTCACTGCAGGCACTTCCAAGAATTAATCCCTCAGAATATTTTTTATATATGCTCTTCAAAATACGTGG
Source organism: Tissierella sp. (assembly GCF_032104385.1). GTDB lineage: Bacteria > Bacillota > Clostridia > Tissierellales > Tissierellaceae > Tissierella. Next base: position 107,931 of record NZ_DAMCHJ010000006.1, on the reverse strand, counting down.
CCTCTTATAAAAATAATCTAAATGGGAATAAGATACGAGTTTGTATAAATTCTTCAATCCCGTATAATTTTTTGCAAGTATTATAGCATGATAGGTTCTAAGCTTTTTATACTCCTCCTTCTTAGCCTCCTGGCTAGAAGCACATCTATCTATATCCTCAAGAGTTTCAGCTCCCAACTCCTTTAGTCTTTCAATCATAATATTAAATACCTTTACGGTGGTATCCACATCATCTAAGGCTCTATGAGCGACTTCTACCTTTATCCCAAGATTTTTAGCTATTCTTCCCAATTTATAGCTCTTAAAATCAGGAAAGATTTCCCGAGCTAAGGACAGGGTATCTATATATGTAAATTCGAAGTCATATCCCAATATCTTTGCATTATGTCTTAAGAAATTTATATCAAAGTCAGCATTATGTGCAACTAAAACACTATCATTAATAAAATCTAACATTTTAGGAAAAATCTTATCTATAGTTTCTGCATCTTTAACCATATCATCAGTTATATTGGTAATTTCTACAACTCTTTGCGGAATAGACTTTTCAGGATTTACAAATGTGCTAAACTTATCTATTACTTCTCCATCCTTAAGTTTCATAATTCCTATTTCAGTAATTTTTTCTGTTACTGGGGAAAAGCCTGTGGTCTCCAAATCAAGTACACAATATGTAGTATCAATCCCCTGTCCATTAGGTTTTGTTACAGATGGCTTTTTATCTGGTACCAAGTAGGCTTCTACTCCATATATAACTTTCATATCTGGATTATTTCTTCCTAAAAGCTTATGAGCTTCGGGAAAAGCCTGTACCACTCCATGATCAGTTATGGCAATTGATTTCATCCCCCAGCTCATGGCTCTGTTAATTAAATCAGTAGCACTGGTCATAGCATCCATCTGACTCATTTGTGTATGCATATGAAGCTCTACCCTCTTCAATTCAGCATTATCATCTCTTTTAACCTTCTTTATTCCTTCTGTTTCTATTATAGTATTAGCAATAATCTCAACTTCTCCAGAAAACTTACTATAAGCTGCATTCCCACAAAGTCTAACACCTCTGGCTTTCTTAATTTTATCTAATACCCCAATATCATCACTTTTTATAAAGGATTTACATGTTATGGAACTTGAGCCATCATATAAGTCAAAAGAAACTAAAATTTTCCCACTTCTCAGCTCCCTGGATTCTATATTAGATATTTCACCCTCTATGGCTACCTTCCCCTCATATGGTGTAATATCAGTAATTTTTGTTATAGTATCTTTAATTTTAGAGCTTCTGCCTAATATTAAGAATGGATCGTTCTTTTTGTTATTAGTTTCTGCCTTCACATCCTGCTTTCCTAAAGTTTCCTTGGGAAATTTAGAAGCATTATTACTTTGTTGGATGGCAGCCTCTTTTTGTATTAACATAATTTCTTTTGAATACACATCTTCTTGCAGCCTTTTTAACTCTTCATTGCATACTTTATCAATAAAATTTATTTCATATTCTGTATTGTAAAGATTTTTTATAGCCCTATTGATTTCTTTATCATAACTCATAGATCTTAAAAGCTTTGATGCTGGAATTTTAAAATTAAAGTTAATGGTATTTTCAAATACTTCAAATTCACAATTGTTTATAATTGCCTTTAAGACAGGATATTTATCTGACATGACACATATAATATCTCTTAACTCCTCTTCTCTAGGTATCTTATCAATTTCTTCAGCATACTCTACAATGATTTTAGAATCATTTAATGAAAATCTTTCCCTTATAAACTTATTAAGTCCTTCAATTTCTCTAATTTGAATAAATTTATCAGTTCTAATCTTCATCTCCAATGTCTTCTCATCTTTTCTTAAGACTACACCTTCTACTATTGCAGTATTTATATTTCCCTTTGTTTCATAATCATTGAAAATTTCATTTATTCTTTTCATTCTATTCCCTAACCTTTTTATAAATATTTCAACATCATACTATTATACAAGATATACTTATAATTTTAAAGTCGAGATAATTAACAATTATCCAACTAGATTCTCAATAAAGTATATCACGAAAATATATTACAAATGAAAATAATAAGAATTTAAAAGATAAGATTCTTCATATTTTAAAGCCAATTTCCATAAAAATTTTTTTAAAGAATCTTTAGATCTTTTACCTTCCTCGTAGTTTTCTAATAATTTCATAAATTTCTTTTTTTCATCCTCTGTGGAAATTAATTTAAAATATCCCCAGACATGAAGGACGGCATTAACTGTATTACCTATAGTTTCTTCAATATTTAGAGTTTCTTGTATTAATTTGTAAAATTCAATTACAGGATACTCACTTTTATTTTTGAGTAGCCCACGAATTTTATTATAATTTAAATGAGAATGCTCTAATATATTATACTTATACTTGCTCCATTCCAGCTCAAGGGTTTTTATTCTTTTACTTTTTGAAGTACTATTAATACATTTTACTGCTGAAAGATTTTTATCCTTAACTTCAAGCATTATATCTATCTTGTCATCTATTGTTTCAATAAAATTCATAAACTGTTCTATTTCTATAGTATTTGAATGTGCACCTGTTCTCTTGCCTTTATCCTGCTGTGAATAGTGAATTTTCTGAGGTCCATCTTCTTTTTCCCAAGTTTTCTTACATTCCTTTATCCAATATTGATCATCCTTTGAGATATCATATGGCAATACCTGATTATGAAGATTATCAAATACAACAGGAATCTTTAAAGTCCTCCCTATTTCTAAAACTTCTCCTATGTTATAAGATTTATGGTCATTTTCAATTACTAATCTTTCTTTAACTCCTTGAGCAAGTAATTGAAAGTTTGAAACAAAGTTTTTTATAGCCTTGTCTTTATTATTATAAACTCCTCCTATATGAAGTATAATTTTACTTTCTCTGTCCATACCTAGGCTATCTAGTATTCTATTATGGTAGTTTAGGTCTTCAATTGCTCTCAAAACTACATCTTCATTTGGAGAATTTAGCACAGTATATTGTCCCGGATGCATGGAAACTCTCATATCTGCTTCTCTTATTTTAGATCCAATTGAAGATATTTGTGAAAAAAAGACTTCCCACCAAGGTATATTATTTACTGGACTTGAACCAAAGGGAATCAAATCAGAGCTTATTCTAAAAAGTTTTATATTATTCTCAATATTATAATCTATAATATTATTTAATGATTTTAAATTATACTCTATAATTTCTAAGAGCTTTTTTTCATTAGCATTTTTAACCATGCAACTTTTAAAATTTGTCTCTAAAACTCCTACTGTTAAACATGCATATCCTATTCTCATATTTTTTCTCCTTGAACTTTTATAATTATCATTTTATATAAATATATTTTTATTATCTATGTTTATCTTAAATTTATTTTTTATCAACATTCCTATCCTCTAATAATTAAATTTATTATATAGAAATAATAGCTATCCTTCACATTTAATAATATTGAACATATAATGAATTAAATTTAAATGCAAAGGAGTATTATTTATATCCAATAATATTAATCTCAATGATTCTAAATACTTTCAAGAATGGAATAATCCCAAATATCCTAATATAAATAACTGTCCTAATATATCTTGCAACCTACCTAATCCATCAATATATAAACCATATATTGAATACCAAGTTAGTATACGCTAGACTGTTTAATCCCCCTAATTCAGGGATAAATTTGCATGTAACTGTGATGATGAACAAGGAAAGTTTATTTTTCCTCCTGGTGGTTCTTTTTTAGTGTTTTTATCTAATCCAGAAACACCTGATCTAGCAGCTAGTGGAAGAATTGCTTTTGGATGATGGGAAGAACCAATCTATAACCGTTAATAACAAAATAGATTTATAATATTAAAAAGGGATTCTCTCAAAAGTGATTCAATATATCACTTTTGAAAATCCCTTTTTGTTTCTCTTATATAAAATAATACTTTAATATATTATATTATATTTTTATTAATATATATGTTCAATGCCTGTACTGCTTTGAACGACACAAAAATAGCTGAAATATAAAGTAAAATTTCCAATATTGCTTTAATAAAACTTAAAATAATACTTAAATATCCAAGAGCTCCCATAAATCCCCCTATATTTGGCATCATAATAATCTCTCCTTTATTATTATTTAAAACTCAATATAATTTATTGAACATTTATTTAAAAATGAATCAAATAATATATTCTTTTAATACTTCTGGAACAATATTTGCAAAACTTTCAGATGCTCCCCCATCAAAATTAAATAATCCCTTTCCTCCACCACCACTAATATAATGCACTCTTGTAACATCTTCTAAACTATCTATTATAACTGTTAGAGTTAACCTGTTTCCTGCTCGATAATAATGTTTATCAAATACCATTACTATGCATTTCTTATTATCCAAGCTATTAATCTCATATTTATCTAACAATTCCCCAGTGATACTACAATTAACAACTTCCTCATATATTAAATTTACTGTTTTCTCAACGGATATAGATACATTTAGTGTATTATTCATTTTCTATCCCCCTTCGTATAGCTATATTCACATTATAAACTTTAGTACCAAGCTTCAATGTTATATTTCAAAATCAAAATTATTAATACATATAATTTCACTTACACGTCAATAACTAATATCTACCTTTTTATAATCTTGAATTATATACTGTCATTTTATCATAAAGAAATAATTTATGTATTATTAATATATAAATTATTAAATCAATCTATATTAGTTGCTTAGTCAAAAGAAGATCGAAAAAAACTTATAGTAAATCTACAGATAAAGTAAGGATTTGAATAAATATCTTTATTTCAAAAAATAATATGTTGACAAATCATGGAATTAATACTATAATCGTATTTGTAATGGTTACAAATTAGTAATGGTTATAAATATTGATCTTAAAATAAAAGGAAGAATATCTATGGAAATATCAGTCAAAAACTTATCCAATATATTAGCTGGTAAAGGTATAAAACCTACTCACCAGAGAATTAAAATTTTGGAATATTTATTAATAAACAAATGTCACCCCACAGTTGAAATGATTTATAGTGATCTTCATAATGAAATACCTGTCCTTTCAAAGACTACGGTTTATAACACTTTAAACCTGTTTATTGAAGCTCAGTTAGTCAGATTAATATCTATAGACGGCAGTGAAGCCAAGTATGATATTGATATGAAAAATCATGGTCATTTCAAATGTGAATCTTGTAATGAAATCTTTGATTTCCCTATTGATTTAGATAATTTTATTGATAATCAACTGAATAATTTTAAGATTAATGAAAAAAATGTTTATTTTAAAGGTATCTGTCCTAGATGCATTAATAATAAAAAACACTAATATTAGGAGGTAAAAATGAAAAATTTAAAGGGGACAAAAACAGCAGAAAATTTAATGAAAGCATTTGCAGGAGAATCACAAGCTAGAAATCGCTATACATACTATGCTTCTGTAGCGGATAAGGAAGGATTTAAGCAAATTAGAAATATCTTTATTGAAACAGCTGACAATGAAAAAGAACATGCAAAAAGATTTTATAAGTTTTTACTTGCTGGATTAAAAGATGAACTTCCAGCTACTATAAATATAGAAGCTTCTTTCCCAGTTGCTCAAAGTAATACATTAGATAATCTAAAAAGTGCAGCAAGTGGAGAAAATGAAGAATGGGAAGACTTATATCCAGCATTTGCAGATATTGCCGAAGAAGAAGGTTTTCAAGAAATAGCAACTGCATTTAGAGCTATAGCTGATGCTGAAAAAGCTCATGAAACTAGATTTAATAAACTTGCTGAAAATATATTAAATGACAAAGTATTTAAAAAAGAAGAAAAAGTATTATGGAAATGTGGAAATTGCGGATATGTACACGAAGGCTCAAATGCTCCTGAAGTATGTCCTGCTTGTATTCATCCACAAGCACACTTTGAACTTTTTGTAGAAACATATTAATCTAATAAATAATAGCATGGTGAATATTATCTTTTTGTATAATATTCACCATGCTATTATTTATTTGAAATATCCTGTAGCAATTTCTAATTTCAATTCCACCCCTTATATCCTTTTAAAATGGAATTTACAATTTTAATAAATTAATATAGTTAATAAGATATTGCCAAACAATAGACTTATAGAAACAAAGATTATTCATATTTCATAATAAGAATTCTATAAATGTTAGCATAACAATTATTGATACTATATAAAATACATATATATTAATTTTAATAGATCTTTTGTATTCAATCTTGTAGATAGTCTATACTCTTACCCTATCAATAAAATATGATTTAATAACTGCAAGAAACTCTCTTATATATGATTGTAAGACTATCATAAGAGGTGTCTTAGCAGGTAATCCATAGGCTGTTATCCCCAATCTTTTAGCCAGTAACTTTGACCTAAAAATATGATATCTATTAGATGCAATTAAAAGACTTATATTATTGCTATCATTAACTTCTTTTATTTTATCTAAACTAAATTTTAGATTTTCAAAAGTAGTAGTGGATTTATCCTCAACTATTATCCTATCTTTTTCAATCCCATTATCTATTAAATATTTTTCCATAGCATAGGCTTCAGCAACATCTTCATCTAAACCTTGTCCACCTGATACCACTACCTTTACATCTTTATTATCTATTAAATAATCCTTAGCTATTTTAAGTCTTTCTAATAAAGCAGGGGACGGTATATCCCCATATAATCTAGCTCCTAAAACCATAACATAATCCACCTTAACATCTGGAGTTTTTCTACCCCCTATAATAATCAGACTCTCAATCGCAATAAAAATTAACAAGGAAATAAATAATACCAATCTTGCTACTCTATATATTAGCCTTTTCAACTTATCACCTACTTTTCCATTCCACCAATTTTAGAAGTCATTATCCTCTTTTATTTATATAATCTAGCAGTTTCATTATATATTTTAGTGATATCTTGTAAAATATCAGTATGATTAAAATCTTTGTGATATAAAATACTAGTTTCTCTAATCATACTTAAATTCTCAATGGGTAAAATTGTAATTTTACCTTTTTTTAATTCATCTAGGCAGGCACTACGTGCAAGTATAGAAATGCCAAAATCTCGGCGAATTAAGTCCTTTATTGTTGCAATATTATCAACCTCAAGTATAACATTAAAGTCCTCGATTGACATATTAAGACTTTCAAGATGTGCAACAAATAAATTTCTTGTACCAGAGTTAGGTAGACGTAATATCATCTTTTCATTTTTAATATCATTAATCGTTACCATACCTTTTTTTGCAAATCGGTTATTATTTGAAACTACAAGCACCAAATAATCAGTATCCAACAATAATGAATTTATATTTGGATCATTTATATTTCCTTCTACAATTGCCAAATCCAACTCATAATTCATTAACATATTATAAAGATTCTTTATGGACTCAGTAATTATTGTAATGGTAACACCCTTATTTATATTGCAATATTTCGCCAAAACTTCAGCAACAAAGTTACTTTCTGCTGTATGCGTAATTCCAATTGTCAGCCTTGTTGACTGATGATTTTTATCTAACAGACTTTGCTGTAATTTACTATATAATGATTTAATACGCTTAGCATACATAAGTATAATTTCACCTTCAGATGTTAATTTTAGTTCTCCTTTACTGCGATTAAATATTTTAACGCCTAGTTCCTTTTCTAATTGACTAATATGCTGACTCACTGCGGGTTGAGTTAATGAGAGCTCCTTAGCTGCACGAGTAAAGTTGAATGTTTCACAGACCATAAGTAATGTATCCAATTTTGCATCTAACATAAAAAACACCTCTACATTAGTTTTTTTTATCGATATAAAAATAATTATAATTTTACTTTATACATGAATTATTATAATATAATAACAAATTTTCAAACAATTGGCAATTGTAGAGGAGGTAAAGTAAATGTTTATTTTGCCCTACACATTTACAAGTTCCATATATTGCTTTTCAAATACAAGCTTAATTCTATGAAGTTACTATTTGTATTTTTTAATTTAATGCTACATCCTATTTAGTCATTAACTTATTTATTTTTCATTATCTTTGAAAATATTATTTGCTTAAAGGAGTAGTGATGTAATGAACAATTTATTTAGTCAATTTAGTGATATAACAATAATTCTTATCTCTTTATCAACAATGTTGCTTTCTGGCTTTTTATTAACTCGTGTTACAAAAATACTAAGGCTTCCCAATGTCAGCGGGTATATAATTGCTGGTATCTTATTAGGTCCTTATGTTCTCAATATAATACCTATTAATAGAGCAAAGAACATGGGATTTATAGGGGATATAGCATTATCTTTTATAGCTTTCGACGTTGGAAAGTTTCTTAAAAGAGAATTATTCAAAAAAACAGGTATAAGGTCTATAATAATTACCTTATTGGAATCATTACTTGCAGGCATTATGATTGCTATATCTATGCGTTATATTTTTTCATTAAATTGGAGTTTTTCATTATTGCTAGGTGCAATTGCTACATCTACAGCTCCAGCAAGTACAATGATGACAATAAATCAATACAAGGCTCGTGGAGAGTTTGTAAACACATTACTGCAAGTTGTAGCTTTAGATGATGTTGTCTGCTTGATTATATTTAGCATAGTTATTGCTTTTATCAATACAACAGAAACTGGTAATATCTCATTTATTTATGTAATACTACCAATTATATATAATATTGGAGCATTAGTAGTAGGACTTCTATTTGGTATTATGTTAAGTAAATTACTTACTCCAAATAGAAGTAATGATAATCGCTTGATACTAGTGATTGCATTATTACTTGGTATTTCTGGACTATGCTCAATCTTTGATATATCTCCACTTTTATCTTGTATGGTATTTGGGGCAACATATATCAATACAACTCAAGATAAGAATTTGTATAAACAAATCAATAACTTTACTCCACCAATTTTATCGCTATTTTTTATAATATCAGGTATAAACTTAGATATAAGTTCACTTGGAACATTGGGATTAGTAGGAATAGCTTATTTTTTTGTTAGAATTATTGGAAAGTATATAGGGGCATATTTAGGATGCTTTATTACTTCTACAGATAAAAAAATTCGTAATTATTTAGGTCTTGCGCTTATTCCACAAGCTGGAGTTTCTATTGGTCTTGCATTTTTAGGACAGCGAATACTTCCTGTTGATATAGGAAATCGCATGATGACCATTATCTTAGCATCTTCAGTTTTATATGAATTGGTTGGTCCAGCATGTGCTAAGTTAGCATTAATATACTCTGAATCCATCAAAGTAGATAGAATCAAAGCTTTAGAGAAAGTATAGAAGGCAAAAGTTCATGTAAATAGATAAATAGGGCTATTTAAACCCTTATGTCTGATTTCCTATACTCCTTAGCTAATAAGAAGGGCATATATATCATTGAAAAAAGTAATAAATTAAATAATACTGCCTGCCATGTAAATACTATATTAGCTCCAGTAGCACCATATAGCACATAACCAAGATTATTATTAATAAAATGAATCATAGATATAGTCCATATATTTTGAGTCTTTATATATACATATCCAAAGAAAACTGAATAGCCAACACAAACTATTAATTGATTCATAACAGAATAAAAAGATGTTTCTGGACTATAGTAGAACATATTTATTGGTAAATGCCAAATTCCCCAAATCAATCCTACAAGTATTACTCCCTTTCTCTTTCCAATTCTTTCTTGAAAAGCTGGTTGCAGAAAATATCTCCACCCATATTCTTCTCCTAAAAATGCAATAAAGCTAAATGGAAATGAAAAAGGTAAAGAGAATAATATAAACCATGTTTTTAGACTCTTAAATGGTGCTATAAAATCATCAATCTCTCCAGCCAACATTGAAGATATAAATATGGCTGTCAAATATAGAACAATAAATAACAAAATATAGATAATTGATGACTTTATATTACTTCTAAATTTTAATCCAAAGTTCTCTATTTTTTCCTTAGTATCACTGTTATATGCAATAATCAATGAAATGCTACCTACCATAAGCCAAATCTCTAAATGAACATTTGGACTTTGATTAAATCCAAATACTATTACTAAAAGATAAATAATTGATGTAATTGTAAAAAATAAATATGTCAAAAAAAATTTTTTTGGTAATTTATCTCGCCATTTTTTATTTAATAATAAAGCAACCATAACACCAAGAGCAGGGTAATACATTTGTGTTAAAGGGAAAGAATCCACTGAATATGTAGGATATCCTAAACCCATGGCAATCCCCATTATAGATGTTAAGCCAAAAGTAATTATCAAAAATAAAACAAGATCTCGATTTGAAACATTATATTTTCCCAATTTATCACTCCTATAATCTTTTTTCTTTTAAAAATTGTTTCTATATCCTGTTTCGTCCTTAATTTACCTCTTCTTTTAAATTTTATATCCCAATTGATATCATATTATCATATAATATGGTAAATTAATCCACTCACAGCAAATTGTAATTATATTGTAAATAGTTTGTAGTATTGATAAATTTAATTCATGTTCTATCTAAGTTAATAATTATTTTACCATCTACAAACTGAAAAGTCTTGTATTTGCTGATATCTAACTTATTATCCTTTTTATATAAGCCACCCGATTTATATACTGAAAGCATAATGCCTATGAGAAACACATTTATTACTGTAGATATTCCACCATAGGAAATCAACGGCAATGTTAATGGTGCAATTAGTTGAAAACCTGCATTATAAACTTAATTATAACGGAAAATGACACCAATCCTCCTAATACCCCCTTTTGATCTAAGCTAAGTCTAATCATTAGCTATGGAAGTTCATGGTCTTTTTCTAATCTAATTTTTTCCTTATCCCCTCTCTAATTCCTCATTATTATAGTTTTAATGATCTTTATCTTATAAATTCTACACTAATATTGTATCTCTACCTTTATTTTTTTCTATAGGTCATAACTGTAATAACTCCATTATCATCTCTTGAAAAAACAAGAATATTTCCATTATCCATATATCTACTATTAGAAAAACCTACTTGGCCTTCTTCAAATAAATTCTTAATATCTGCTTTAAGTTTATGTTTGGCAAAATAGTAATTAAAAATACCATCTTTGTCTGGAACCACTTTCTGTACAGATTCTGGTATTAATACTGCATCTTTTAATAGCTCTTCTATCTCTGGTAATTCTTCATCTAATACTTCCTCATCATCCCTTAGCAATGTCTGAATATACTTCTCTGCTTCCTTATAATTCCCTTTTGATTGGTCTAAAGGTAAATCAAACAAAGCATTGATTCCTTTATAGTCAGTATTACGACTAATCTCACCTGTTTTCGAATTAAAATTATAGGCTTCGATGACATTAAAATTATCCATAACAGCAATGTACAAGCCTCTGTCTGAAAAAACTTCTATATCATCACATTCCATGGTTCTATACATTACCCTATCTTTTATAAACCAGCTTGCTGCACCATTCATCGTAAAGATATTAAGGTCTTTCGGGTGCTGCCCCTTTATAAAAGGTGAAACAAGAAATGACATTTCATCATATAAAGGATCAAGGGGCTCCGGCATTGGTGTTCCATCTGACTTGGAAATAGCCAGTACAGAATATGTTCTATCAGGAAATATTTCTTTTGCGGAGTGCTTAAAATCACTGATTTCTTTACCAGATACTATTCCCATTAAGGTTATCTTATAATCTCCAATAATCTGAGTCTGATTTATAGCTACAGCTCCTTCACTATCAAAAGCAAGAGCAAGTCCCTTATCCCCTAAATTTTCTGCAATTTCCTTGGGTGTTAATAGCTTCCATGCTGCAAATGCTGAAAGAGATGTTGTTACTATAAGTATAGCAACCACAGCTGATATTGATAATCTCCTTTTATTTATACATTTTATTCTATTTCTCTCTCCTATTTTATTTATAATTTTTTGATTCAAACTATGATCTGGTTCATTGTTTGAAGAAAGTACATGCCATAGCAGTTTATCTATTTTTTCATTTTTTTTAAAATCCTTCATATCCATTGACCTCCATATATTCCTTTATCATTTTTCTAGCCTTGTAAAGCCTACTTTTTACAGTTCCAGTTGGAATTTTAAGTGAGTATGCAATATCTTCAATTGATAATCCAGTATTGTAGTACATATATAAAGGTATTTTCAATTTATCATTCAACGATGCTGAAGCTCTATCAATCATCGTATAAACTTCATTGCTTATGGCTACAAGTTCTGGTGTTGTAGTATCAATCATGTATGACTCATTATCAAAATCATCTTGAAACTCTACCATCTTTGCAATCCGATTCCTCCATCCAAATTTTCTCCATTGATTCTTCCACGTATTTGCTGCAATAGCTATTAGGAAGCTCTTTGGATTTTTAGATTTATCTATTTTATGACATAATTCTGTAGCTTTTAAAAAGGTTTCCTGATACAAATCATCTGCTTGGTGCTTATCTCTTGTTAATTTGTAACAAAATCCATAGACATCCTTACCATAGCTTTCAATTAAATAAGTTAAATCTGCAACATCCAATCCCTTACCCCCCCCTCTGTCTTAACCTTTCTTAAAAAGATTATATATTGAGCGGCCTCTCGTTTATATATTGTAATAACTTCTAATCTGGTTCATATTTTTTATAATTTATAACATAAAAATGAGCTAAACTAGCAAATCTTATAATATAAAAGTTTACTAGTTTAGCCCATTTATAGCAAGTTCCTATATAACAGTGAAATAAGTAAAATAATGGTTTTTAATACTATTTTCTCCTTTTAAAGACAGCTATTGCTTCTCTACTATAACCATTACTTGCATTTGTTGAAAAGCAAGATACTAATTCCCATCCTTGCTCTCCCAATTTATTAAGTTGATAATCAAATTCCTCTATATCTAGTATCCCTCCCATCATACCTTTAGGTTCAACCTTAATAGTCTTATATTCCCATTTTTCCATGATAATCCCTCCAATTATTATATATTCTGCTTTAATAATAAAGTTTTTGCTCTTCTATATATGATTCTCTAAATATCTCAAATATATATCTTATATACTTATTTTTCTTATATTGCAAAACAAATAAAATCAATTCAGTAACATTTAACCTTTTACTCCTCCTGAACTTCCAGCTTTGATACATAAATCCCCCTAAGCATTACAGTAACTATAACCACTATACCTCCTATAATAGCATAAGTCCCTGGTTTTTCACCTGCAAAGATATATACCCATAACGGATTTAATAAAGGCTCAATAACAGTAATTAAAATGGCCTCTAATGCACTAAGATATTTTGTTGCATTTACATAAAATATATATGGGATTCCAAGTTGAAATACTCCCATTATAATAATTATAATCAGGCTTTTTACATCTGGTAATGATATAAATATAAAAGGAATTGCTATAATAAATGTCAACATATTTCCAAAAAAAGTAGTGTCTATAGCTGAGCCATCTTTTTGTAATCTAAGAGAAATAGTCATACATGCCATAGAAAACCCTGATAATATCGCTATAATATTACCTAATGTATTCCCTATATTTACATTATCTATAAAAAATAATATCATTCCTAAAAATACAGCTATTATTGAAACTATATCATACCACCTGATTTTCTCTTTTAAAATCCATACTCCTAAGATTGCTACAAAAATAGGAGCTGTATACTGTAATAATATTGCATTTGCCGATGTAGTAAGTTTATTTGCTATAATAAAAAACAACATAGTAGTACAAGTGGTTATAGAACCTAGAATTTGTGGTTTTGATTTTGTGAATTTAGGCTTTTTTATATAAGTCAACATCACTAATGCAGCTATAAGACTTCTAAAACCTGATATTGATATGGGATTCCAATCTACTAATTTAATAAATATTCCACCTGTACTCCACATCATCGAAGCAATAGCTGCTAAAATTATTCCTTTATATCGATCACTTTTTATTTCCATCACTCCAGCCCCTTTAGAAAATATTTCATTCTATATATTTTATCTAATTTTATTTAATCTTGCTATCCCTTTTTAATAAATTATTAAAAGGTTAAGCTAATTATTTAACCTAACCTTTTTATAATTTATTCTAACCTTATTAAGAGTTCCCCTGCTTCTATATTTTGTCCTTCCTTAACAGCTATTGAGGATACAATGCCCGAAGCTGCTGCTGTAATTTGAGTTTCCATTTTCATAGCTTCAATTATTGCAACTAATTGGCCTTCTGCAACCTTTTCACCAAGTTTCACTAAAATCTTAGCTACAGTTCCTGGGATACTTGCTCCAATTTCAAATTTGTTTTCCATATCTGCCATTTGTTTTGTAAAGGATCCTTCCTTTACAATATTACTTGCCTTATCTAGGATTTTTATTGCCCTTCTACTATCATTGACCTCAAAATACAAGGTTCTATATCCTTCATCATCTAATCTACCTATCTCTAGAAGTTTAATGACTAAAATCTTTCCTTCTTCAACTTCTACTTCTCCAATCTCACCTTCCCTTAAACCATGGAAAAATATATCACTGTCCATTCTGCTAAAGTCCCCATATTCTTCAGCATATTTTAAATAATCTTCGAAAACTTTTGGATATAGGGAATATGACAATATGTCTTTTCTTTCTGGAGTTATATTATATTTTTCACTAATATGTTTTTCTATTTTGCTAAAATCTTCAGGCTCTAGTAATTCTCCTGGTCTACAGGTTATAGGTTCTTCTCCTTTTAATACTAATCTTTGAAGTTTTTCAGGAAATCCTCCCATAGGTTGACCCATCATACCTTGAAAATATGATACTACTGAATCTGGGAATGCCATATCCTTAGCTTTATCATAAATATTTTCTGGAGTCAAATCATTTTGAACCATAAATATAGCCATATCTCCTACAACCTTAGAAGTTGGGGTTACTTTTACAATATCACCTAACATTTCATTTACAACTTTATACATTTCTTTTACATCTTCAAATCTATGACCTAATCCAAAGCTTTCAACCTGTGGCTTAAGATTGGAATATTGACCACCTGGAATTTCATATTTATATATCTCTGCAGTTCCTGATTTTAATCCAGATTCAAATTGATTGTATATTGGTCTTATAGTACTCCAATAATCAGATATAATTTGTAAATCATCTAAATCTAGACCTGTACTTCTATCAGTATGTTCTAAAGCAGCAACCACTGAATTTAACGCAGGTTGACTTGTTAATCCTGACATACTATTAAAAGCAGTATCCACTATATCTACACCTGCATGAGCTGCCATCAGTACTGTTGCTATTCCATTTCCACTGGTATCATGGGTATGAAGATGTATCGGAATACTGATTTCTGATTTTAATGCTTTAATAAGTTCATAAGCTGCCTGAGGTTTCAATAGAGAAGACATATCTTTAATCCCTAGTATATGAACTCCTGTCTTTTCTATTTCCTTAGCAGTCTTTATATAATAATCTAAAGTATATTTAGTCTTTGATTTATCTAATATATCACCTGTATAACATATACAAGCTTCTGCTACTTTTCCTACTTTTAATACCTCATCTATGGCTACTTCCATACCTTTTAACCAGTTCAATGAATCAAATATTCTAAATACATCTATACCTCTTTCAGCAGATTCTCTGACAAATTCTCTAATTACATTATCAGGATAATTTCTATATCCTACTGCATTTGCACCTCTTAGAAGCATTTGGAATAATATATTAGGTATCTTTTTTCTTAAGACTTCTAACCTTTCCCAAGGAGATTCATTTAAAAATCTATAAGCTACATCAAAGGTTGCTCCTCCCCACATTTCTATAGAAAATAAATCCTTTCCTAATACAGAAAGAGCTTTAGAAATCCTATACATATCAGCAGTTCTCATCCTAGTAGCCATTAGAGATTGGTGTGCATCTCTCAATGTAGTGTCTGTAATTAACAAGGACTTATTGTTTTTAATCCAGGTTACTAAGCCTTCAGGCCCATTTTCATCTAATATTTGCTTAGTACCATATTGTTCTTTAGGTCTAGTTACCTTTGGAACCTTTGGAATATCAAAATCCGGTTTATTTCCTTTTGTTTCATTTACTACCTTTTCTCCTATAAAGTTTAAAACCTTAAGCTCCACATCAGCTTTTGTAGTAATATCAAATAGTCCTGGATTATATGTGATAAAACCAGTATCACATTTTCCAGCTAAAAATTCTTCATGATTTAATACATTTATTAAAAAAGGAATATTAGTCTTTACTCCTCTGACTTTTACTTCTTTCAATGCTCTTTTAACTTTCCTTGCTGCATCTTCAAAAGTCCTAGCCCAAGAAGTTACCTTTACTAAAAGACTATCATAATATGGACTAATATTTGCACCAGTAAATCCACTGCCTCCATCAAGTCTAATACCAAATCCAGAACCAGTTCTATATATATCTATATTTCCTGTATCTGGAGCAAAATTATTTAATGGATCTTCTGTAGTAACTCTACATTGTATTGCATAACCTCTTGGTTCTATGCTTTCCTGTCCTTTTATTCCTATTTCATCAGAATCTAAAGGATATCCTTCAGCTATTAAAATTTGGGATTGAACTATATCAATTCCAGTAACCATTTCAGATACAGTATGTTCTACTTGTATTCTAGGATTTACTTCAATAAAATAGTGGTTTCCATGTCTATCTAATAAGAATTCAACAGTTCCAGCATTTCTATAATTAACTGCTTTTGCTATTTTAACTGCATCATTACATATATTTTGTCTTTGCTCACCACTAATTGAAAATGCAGGAGTATATTCAATAACTTTTTGATGCCTTCTCTGTATTGAGCAATCCCTCTCAAATAAATGAACTATATTTCCATATTTATCCCCTAATATTTGAACTTCTATATGCTTTGGCTTTTCAAGATATTTTTCAATAAATATATCGTCAATACCAAAGGCTTTTTTAGCTTCATTCTTTGCACTATAATATTCTCTAATTAAATCCTTTTCATCTTTTACTACTCTCATACCTCTACCACCGCCACCAGCAGCAGCTTTAAGTATAACAGGATATCCAGAGAACTTAGCAAATTCCATAGCTTCTTCTTCAGAACTTACAGCCTTTTCAATTCCTGGGATAGTTGGCACTCCTACACTATTTGCTACTTTTTTAGACTTTATTTTGTCTCCTAAACTATCCATCATACTATGAGTTGGTCCTATAAATTCAATGCCTACTTCTTTACATTTTCTTGCAAACTCTGGATTTTCAGATAAAAAACCATATCCTGGATGTATAGCATCTACTCCTTTTTTCAATGATAACTTAATTATTTCGTCTATATTCAAATATGCCTCTATAGGCCCTTTGTTTTTTCCTATTAAATAAGATTCATCTGCTTTTGTCCTAAATAAAGAATTTTTATCTTCATTGGAATAAATAGCCACAGTCCTTATTCCAAGCTCACTACAAGCTCTAAATATTCTTATGGCAATTTCTCCCCTATTGGCAACTAAAATCTTTTTAAATTTTCTCTCCATTTATAACACCTCCAAATGCTTAATAATTTCTCCTATAAATTCTTTAGTTCCTAAATTTCCTCCTAAATCTATTATTCTACAGTTTTCATCCTTTAATGAGCTTTTTATTTTTTTGCAAGTTTATCTATTTTATATTTCTTTTTATATAGAAAAATTATAATTTACCATTTAATATACTTTTTTTACAAATATGGATATTTTTTTGTTTCGATTTTTCATATTCTTGTTTAACATGTTCATTAGCTGTTTTCGCAGAATGATTTGATTATAATTTTAACATCTCACTTTAATGCAGTAAACAATATTTTAAACAATTCTAGCATAGTTTTTTAATAATAGCAAGTATATTTCTGCATGTTTTTATTTCTTTCTTGCATCATGTTAAGAGCTTTATATTTGATAAAAATACATTCTAATAAATCTAAGTCTTTTCTAGTATATTAATTGCTTATAATAAAAAAGTTCTATATACTTAAAATATGATTAATTGCATAAGGAGGAAAAATTATGAATACTAAATTAAAAGGAACATTGTCAGTTATGATTTCAGCGATTATCTTTGGTAGTATGCCTTTAATGGCAAAAATAGTCTTTAAAGAAGGTGGAAACCCTACAAGTCTAGCTTTCTATAGATTCTTATTAATAATTCCTTTTTTATATATATTAATAAAAAGAAAGAAAGAGGAAACTTTGAAGATTACTAAGGAAGAATTAAAAAAGATAATTTTAGTTGGCACTATTGGATATGGGGCAACAGCTTTACTACTATATTTATCTTACAACTATATCCCTTCTGGTATGGCGACAACAATACATTTTGTATATCCTATATTTGTAATACTTGGATGCATATTATTTTTTAAAGAAAAACCAAATATTATAAAGATAATTGCAGTTATACTTTGTGTACTTGGAGTTTTAATGTTCTATGATGGCAATGGTGACATTAATTTTATAGGAATATTTCTTGCTTTTGCATCAAGTATTACATTTGCATTTTATACTATATACCTAGATAAAAGTGGTTTAAAAGAAATGAATACAATAAAATTAACTTTTTACCTTTGCTCAATAGCTGCAGTTATGATGTTCATATTTAGCATAATAACAAAAACATTTACTATACATATGAAGCCTTTAGGATGGCTTATGTCTTTATTCTTATCTTTATCAGTAGGATTGGGTGTAAACTTATTCCAAATTGGAATTAAAATAGTAGGGCCTCAAAGTACATCTATTCTGAGTACCTTTGAACCTATTACTAGTGTTATTATCGGAGTATTAATTTTAAATGAAAGTTTTGGAATAAGAACCTTCATTGGAATAGGAGCAATACTTATTGCAGTAATATTGATTTCAATTTTTGACAAATAAAAAGATGCAAGAAGAATCTTGGAAGTTCTTCTTGCATCTTTTTATTAAATGTAATATAATGGTCTTTAAAATTTACTATCATAAAGTATAAAGGAGGCCTTAATCTTGAAAAGTCCAGACAACTACGAGAGCATTTGGAATTCTATTACAATTCAACTTGGAAAGAATTCCGAAGACACCAGATTTTTCTCAAAATTATAATCAAATAATATATAATTTTGGGAGGAATAAAAATGTATAAAAAAATAATTATTAGTATTCTTATTATAAGTATGATGGTTGCAATGGTAGGCTGTAATAAAAAAGCTATAAATGCAGATTCAAATTCTACTGCTGCAGGAAAACTTGCTAAAATAAAAGAAAAAGGTAAAATAGTACTTGGTACAGCAGCTGATTATCCCCCTTATGAATTTCATAAGCTAATCAATGGCAAAGATGAAATAGTAGGATTTGATATTGATATTGCTAAAGAAATTGCGACTGATATTGGAGTAGAACTTGAAATCATAGATATGAAATTTGAAGGCTTACTTCCTGCCTTAGTTACCGATGATATTGATTTTATAGTTGCAGGTATGGTAGCCGATGAAAAAAGGAAAAAATCTGTTGATTTCTCTGTTCCTTATTATCAAGGTAAACAAAGAATAATAGTAAGGAATGAAGATAAAGATAAATTAAAAGAGCCAAAAGACTTTAATGACTTAAAAGTTGGAGCTCAAAAATCAACAGTTCAAGAGGAAATTGCAGCAGAAAAGTTTTCTAATGCTGAATATATAGGTTTAAGCAAGATAACTGACTTAGTATTAGAACTTAAAAATAAAAAAATAGATGGATTAATATTAGTTGAGCCAGTAGCTATTGCTTATGTAGCTCAAAATAAAGATTTATATATGCCTGAAATTATGCTAGGTCAAGAAGATGGTGTGTCTGTAGCAGTAAATAAAGGTAACCCAGACTTATTAAAAGCAATTAATGAAACATTAGATAAACTAATAAATAATGGTTCCATAGATAAATTCATTCAAGATGCCTCTGCATTAGCAGATGAAAGTTAGGTGAAAATATTTGGCAAAAGGAAATAGGCTAAATAAGCTTACTTTCTTTTGCCAATATCTTTAGACAACTTACATTTTAGGAGGTATATTAATGGATTTAGAATTTTTAATGGAATATTATAGTTATTTTTTAAGTGGTACTGCTACAACTCTTTTAATATCATTTTTTGGCGTAATTTTTGGAACGATTATTGGGATATTCTTAGCTTTAATGAAGCTTTCAAGTAATAAAGTTTTAAGAGGTATTTCATCAACTTATATAGAAATTGTTAGGGGCACTCCCTTAATCCTCCAAATATACTTAGTATATTATGGTCTTCCTAAAGTCCTTCCTTTTCTTCCAGACTCTAGGCTATTTCTTGGAACCATGGCCATATTCCTAAATAGTGCGGCATATGTTGCTGAAATAATAAGGGCAGGTATTCAGTCAATAGATAAAGGTCAAATGGAGGCTGGAAGATCTTTAGGTATGCCTTATGGTATGACTATGAGATATATAATAATACCTCAAGCATTCAAAAATATTTTACCTGCATTAGGTAATGAGTTTATTGTCTTAATAAAGGAATCTGCAATAATATCTGTTATTGCTGTTCATGACATTATGTACAATGCTGATACTTTAAGAGGTATAACCTATAGACCATTTGCTCCACTAATATATGCAGGAATTATTTATTTTGTTATCACTTTCTCGCTTTCAAAATTAGTAGGTATTTTAGAAAGGAGGCTTGGTTCTGGTGATTAAAGTTAAAAATCTTTATAAACAGTTTGGTGATTTAGAAGTATTAAAGGGAATTGATGAAAATATAGAAAAAGGTGAAGTAGTAGTTATAATAGGTCCTAGTGGCTCAGGAAAATCCACCTTTCTAAGATGTCTAAATTTATTAGAAATACCAACTAGCGGTGATATTTTCTTTAAAGATGTATCTATAACTGATGTAAATAATAATATAAATAAACAGCGTGAAAAAATGGGTATGGTATTCCAGCAGTTTAACTTATTTCCTCACCTTACAGTATTAGAAAATATAACCATAGCACCTATGAAGATTAAAAACATGGCAAAAGAAGAAGCTGAAAAAATTTCTATGGATTTACTTAAACGAATTGGCCTAGACGATAAAGCAAATACCTATCCTAATAAACTATCAGGTGGACAAAAGCAAAGAATAGCCATAGTAAGAGCACTGGCCATGTCACCAGATCTCATGTTATTTGATGAACCAACATCTGCTCTAGATCCAGAAATGGTAGGAGAAGTATTGGATGTAATGAAATCTTTGGCAAATGAAGGAATAACTATGGTAGTAGTTACCCACGAAATGGGTTTCGCTAAAGAAGTTGGAAACAGAGTAATCTTTATGGATGATGGTAAAATTTTAGAAAGCGGTACTCCTGATGAAATATTTAATAATCCACAACATCCAAGAACTCAAGACTTTTTAAGAAAAGTTATAAGATAAAATAATACTCCTCTCTAGTTTAATCTTATTTGATTATTCCCAGAAAGGAGTATTTATTATTTAAATATCTTAATTCTCTCTTCTAAGGGAGCATATTCTTTTTCTCCCGGTTCTGCTGTTGGTTTTCCAAAGGGCATTTGAGCTATCAACTTCCATTTATTAGGTATATTCCATTCTTTTTTTACATCTACTTCAATAAGCTCATTATAATGTTGGAGTGATGCTCCATACCCTTCTAGTTCTAATGCTGTCCATATTACAAATTGATGCATTCCATTGGTCTGCTGAGACCAAATAGGAAAATTTTCTTTATAAGTCGAAAATTCTCTTTGTAAGTATTCTACTACACTAGAATCCTCAAAGAATAAGATTGTACCATATCCCGCCTCAAAGGAGTTAATTTTTTCTTCAGTAGAAGAAAAGTTATCGGCTGCTACTATTTTTCTCAATGATTCTTTAGTTATATCCCATAATCTTGTATGATGATTTCCAAGTAATAAAACTACTCTTGTGCTTTGGGAGTTAAATGCTGATGGGGTATGCTTTACTGCATGTTCTATAATCTCTTGAATTCTTTCATCGGATACTACTGTATCTTTGCTAATACCATAATATGTTCTTCTATTTTTTACTGCTTCATAAAAATTCACTGTCATTTTTATTCCTCCATTTAGTTTTATTTCTATAATTAATATTTATTAATTAATTATTTAATAATTTCTTTTAACTTATTATGTACTCTTATACCCATTAAAATACAAATATATCTTAGATGCAAGTGAATAATTCGTCTGTTCTAATAATATATAAGAATCCTCCTCTTGTATCTGCCTTTAATAAAGCAAATTTAAGTGATATAATATAAACGTTGTAAAATAAATATACAAATTTATCTGAATCTAATTTTCTATTTTATGGAGGATAAAATTATGACTAAAAATAGCTTTTCAAAGGATATTCCTATTATCGTAAAAAACAATGGTTTAAAAGACTGCGAAAATGCTTATGAAGATTTAATGGAAGAATTCAATGCTATTCTTGATGCCTCAAACGACGGAATACATATTACAGATGGAAAAGGAGTTACTTTAAGATTTAATAAATCCTGTGAAAGAATTGATGGTGTAAAGGCTGACTATGTAATAGGAAAACACATGGAAGAATTAGTAGCAGAAGGTATATATTCCGAGTCCGTTGCCTTAGCTGTGATTAAAGAACAAAAACAAATTTCTATGCTCCAACAAGTAAATGGTAAAGAAGTTATAGGAACAGGAACTCCAATATTTAAAAATGGAGAATTATATAGAATTGTTATAAACTCCAGAGATATAACTGAATTAAGAGATTTAAAAAGAGGTTTGGAAGAAGCTAAATTAATTAACAAAAAATATCAACAAGAACTAGATATTATCAGTTCTAAAGATAAAGCAAAGAACAACAACATCATCTATAATAGTGAAAAAATGGATAAAATAATAGATTTAGCACTAAGGGTAGCTAAAGTAGATTCAACAGTTCTTATTGAGGGTGAATCTGGTGTTGGTAAGGGAGTTTTAAGTTATTTTTTACACAACAACAGTCTTAGATATAATAAGCCTTTTATTAAAATTAATTGCGGTGCAATACCAGAAAACCTTTTAGAATCAGAATTATTTGGTTATGAAAAAGGATCCTTCACTGGGGCAAATAAAGAGGGAAAAGTAGGATTAATCCAACTGGCAGATAAAGGAACTTTATTTCTTGATGAAATAGGAGAACTACCACTGAATTTACAAGTAAAACTACTAAACGTAATACAAAATAGAGAATTAACTAAAGTAGGAGGTACTACTATAATACCTGTTGATATTAGAATTATTGCAGCCACAAATAGAAACTTACAGGATATGATAAAAAATAAAACCTTTAGAGAAGATTTATATTATAGACTTAATGTGGTTCCCATAACAATTCCTCCTCTAAGAGAGCGAAAAGAAGATATACCCCCACTTATTTTAAATTTCTTAAATAGGTTTAATGAAAAATATAATTATAATAAAAAAATAAGTCCAGAAGCTATGAAAATATTATTGCGTTATAATTGGTCTGGAAATATTAGAGAAGTTGAAAACCTTATTGAAAGGCTAGTAGTCACAACTAATGATGATATTATTAATAAGCAGGATATCATTGATTGCCAACTGGTTTCTATAACAGATTATTCAAGTTTCGATATAAATAAGATCAGCAGCTATAAAAATATTATTGCAGAATATGAAAGAAAATTACTCCTAGATATAATGTCTAAATGCAAAAGCACCTATGAAATGGCTGAAATATTAGACTTAGATAGAAGCACCATAAGAAAAAAGTTCAAAAGACTAAATATTAAACTAGAATTTAAAGAGGAATAGTTTCCCTCGAGGAAATCATTCCTCTTTAAATTCTTTGTGTTGACTAACTCTTATTTCATAAGAATTTAAACATTTACAGGAGGAAATTATTCCTCCTGTTTTCAATGTCCTTGTTATAAATCATTGATTTATCGTCTTATTTTTTTGGCACAATACTTGCTATATAATATATCGAAAAATAAAATTTATTTGGAGGTATAAAATGGAAAATATTAATGCAAACCAACCAGCAAGTGCATCATCCTCACCAAGATTTGTTAACATGGGTACATTTATGAGGATGCCAAGAATTGACAGATTAGAAGGTTTAGACTTTGCTATTGTGGGAATCCCCTTTGACACAGCAAGTTCCTTTAGAACTGGTGCAAGATTTGGTCCTAATGGAATAAGAAACATCTCTGTAATGATGAAGCCTAATAATGTAATAATGGAAATCAATATCTTAGATGAACTAAAGGGCGGAGACTATGGAGATATAAATATAGTCCCTGGTTATATATTACCTAGCTATGAAAAAATCGAAGAGGAAATGACTAAAATCGTCAATGCAGATGTTACACCTATAGCTTTAGGAGGAGATCACTCCATAACCCTTGCAGAATTAAGAGCAGTTGCCAAAAAACATGGTCCAGTAGCATTGGTTCATTTTGATTCCCATGCAGATATTAATGAAGAAGTATTTGGTGAAAAATATAATCATGGAACTCCTTTTAGAAGAGCTATTGAAGAAGGCTTAATAGATCCTTCACATTCTATCCAAATTGGTATGAGAGGTTCCTTATATGACCCTAACGAACATAAAATGGCTGCTGAACTAGGTCTAAAGCTAATCCCAGCTCATAAAATCAGAGAAATGGGCTTTGACGAACTATTAAAACAGATTAAAGAAAGAGTAGGAGATAAAAAAGCTTTCCTTACTTTTGATATTGACTTTGTAGACCCAGCCTATGCTCCTGGTACAGGAACACCAGAAGTAGCAGGATTCACTTCACTTGAAACTTTAAATTTAATAAGAGGAATTAAAGAATTAAACTTTGTAGGTTTCGATATTGTTGAAGTCGCACCACCATATGATTTTGGAGAGATTACATCCTATATGGCTGCTAATATTGCTTTCGAATTTTTATCAATTCTTGCCCTAAAGAAAAAGAATAGTAGATAATAAGATAAAAATAGACCAAAGACTGGAGGATTTATATATGTCCCATACTTTGATTAAGGGAGATAATTTAGAAGAACTAAAAAAATTAAATCTAGATTTAAATGATGTGACAGTTCTAGACTCTTTATCCTTAAACAAAAAAAGCAGCCGAATAGGTTTGATAAAATCTATCTTTTTTACTGCAATTGCCATATTCATATTCTTTATACCTTTAACCATAAAAGGAACAACAGATGTCCCTTTTGGTTTTATATACAATTTTTTTATAAAGGCTTTAGGAAACTTTGGACTATGGTTAATAACTTTAGTTATAGTATTTACAGGAATTTTAAGTGTATATGGAAAATTTTTTGCTAAAAAAAATACTATGCTAAATAACTATTTTGGTGAAGATTCTGTATTTCATCCTTTTTTATATTTATTAGGCGGCTTCTTCACCTTAGTATATACTCTTGATGCAACAATCCCTGGCTTTACAGGACCAGAATGGATAGTAGGCTCTAGCACTGGAGGAACTGTTGTCCCAGCAATAGTAATGGGTGTTGCATGGATAATCCCTGTAGGCTGTTTCTTTATGCCTTTCCTATTGAATTATGGAGTAATAGATTTTGTAGGTTCATTGATGGAACCTCTAATGAGACCTGTCTTCAAAGTACCTGGAAGGGCAGCAGTAAATGCTATAGCATCTTTTGTTAGTTCTTCATCTGTAGGAGTTTTAATTACAAATAAACTATATAATACAGGAGTTTATACTGAAAAAGAAGCTGTCCTAGTTGCTACAGGATTTAGCGCAGTAAGTGTAGGGTTTGCTTACATGGTAATTAAAACGGCAGGCTTAGCTGATCATTTCTTAAAAGTGTATTTTATAGCATTATTCATTACCTTATTGATTAGTGCTATAATGTCAAGAATACCACCTCTATGTAAAAAGAAAGATATTTATTATAATGGTAAAATCCAGACGAAGGATGATATTAAAGCCCAAAGAAATAGAGGAAAGGGAATTATTAAAACAGGTTTTGATAGGGCTATAAAAAAATCTTATACTGCTAATAACATTTTTAGAGAAATAAAGTCCAGTTTAATTGATGGTTATGTTGTATTTCCTAAAGTATTGACTTTATTAGCTTCTATGGGAATTTTAGGATTAATTGTTGCTGAGTATACTCCATTTTTTAATTGGATTGGTGCTTTATTTGTTCCACTACTTAAATTGTTCCAAGTACCTAATGCCGTTGAAATAGCACCTTCTCTCCCAGTAGGAATTGCTGAAATGTTTTTACCAGTATTATTGATTGCTGATAAAGTAGAATTACTAGATATAGGTGCTAGATATGTAGTCACAACCATATCAATAGTCCAAATTATTTTCTTTTCTGAAACTATAGTTGTAATGATGGCAGCAAAATTACCAGTAAAATTAAGCGAATTAATTATTTGTTTCTTTCAAAGAACTATTTTAGCTATACCGATAACTGCATTATTTATGCATATATTATTTTAAATATTAGAACTACAAAGGTGGAGTTTATTAAAATACTCCACCTTATATTTTATACCCTTTATATAGTTCTTACTTTTCTAAAACAAACTCCATTTTCTTAATAAATAGAATTGTCATAATATCTTAAGAGAGATAAAACTCTTTTAGTAAAATTTAATTGATATATAACAATGTAAAACTAAGATTCAAATAGAACTTAGATTGTGTAAACTATATTTATCTTTCCTTTTAAATTAAACTTGATTTTTTTGAATATTTACAGTATTATAGTTGAAATACTTAATTATTTAAAGGAGTAAAGGAAAATGGCTATAGAAAAAGTAAAAGATTATTTAGAGCAATTCAATAAGGCTCAGTATATTCTTGAACTGAAAGAATCAACAGCTACAGTTAAATTGGCTGCAATAGCTTTAGGTACTGAAGAAGCAAGGATAGCAAAATCTCTATCCTTCTATGACGGAGATGGAGCCATGGTTATAGTAGTTGCAGGGGATGCAAAGGTTGATAATAAAAAGTTTAAAAATGAATTTAACTTTAAACCTAGAATGTTAACTCCAAAAGATGCCCTAAGCTTTACTGGACATGAAATTGGAGGTGTATGTCCCTTTGCTCTTCCAGAAAATATAAAGGTATATCTAGATAATTCTATGAAAAGATTTACTACAATGTTTCCTGCCTGTGGCAGCAGCAATTCTGCAATTGAGCTTACTTTAGATGAGTTGGAAAGAATATCTAAAAGTTCTAAATGGATAGATGTTTGTAAAGGCTGGGAATAAAATTTAATGACACAAGAGAGCAACTCTCTTGTGTCATTAATTATAATTCAACTTCTTTATATATTTATATCCTTCATCTATTGATATTATATTTATACTTCCATTATCTACTTTAAACCTAAAGAAATAATCTGGATTATCGAATATCCATGATAGAGCTAATCGAATAACACAATCATGAGTAATTAATAGAATATTTTCATCCTGTTTTGATATTTCTTCTAAGAATTCACTTATCCTACTATATACACCTAATATGCTTTCACCTTTAGGTATAATATAATTTTGTGTATCATCTAACCATAGTTTAGTTTCATTGGGATGAATCTTTGATATTTCTTCAAAGGTTTTTCCAGTAAAAATTCCAAAGTTAATTTCTCTAATTCTTAATTCCTCTATTCCAGTTAACCCCAAATTCTCTAAAGTTTCCACTGTTCGTTTTAATGGACTATAGTATACCTTATCATAGCTAAATTTTTTTAATAGTTCTTTAGTATTTTTTATCTGAATTGTTCCATTTTCTGTAAGATTGGTATCATCTCTGCTGAATATTCTTTGTATATTATCCTCTGATTCACCATGCCGTATCATAATTATATCCATAACATCACACCCCAAAAACCAAGTAAAGAAATAGTATCTCCTATTTCAATAACAGCACCATATACATCACCAGTAAATCCTCCTATCTTTTTATAAGCTACATAGGATATATACTCTCCAACTAAAAAATTAATTAATAATGGAATTATATATCTTATATCTAATAATATTAATATGGTTATATAAAAAATTCCACTTACTATCATTAGGCTTTTAGGATTACTCTGATGGAATAAATCTCCTAATCCCCCTGGTCTTGCATTCTTCTTATATGCTATTATTCTTGCAACTACTAGTCTGCTATTTGCGAAGGATAGGGTTATAGCTAGGGGTAGATTTTTAATACTATAAATCAATATAAATTTAAATAGAATTAATAGAATTAAACTAAGTACCCCAAAAGCTCCTATTCTACTATCCTTCATTATCTCCAAGGTTCTTTCCTTATCCCTATTGGATAAAAATCCGTCAAAAGTATCTGAAAGACCATCTAAATGCAGTCCACCCGTTGCTATTATTGTAGTTAATAATCCTAAGAAGGATGCAATTAAATTATTATAAGGATAAATTAAATAATATACTAATCCTCCCAATGCTCCTATAATTGCTCCCACTAATGGAAGAAAAAATATACTATAATTAATATTTTTTCCACCGAAATCTACATTTATATTAACAGGTATATGAGAAAAGAACTGTAAGGAAAGTATAAACCCTTTTATCATTTAATTTTCACTGGTATGCCACAACATACCAAATAAACCTCATCTACTAAGGATGCCAATCTTTGGTTTACCCTTCCTTGAATATCTCTAAAAACCCTAGATATATGATGTTCTGGAACTATAGAATCTCCCACTTCATTTGTTACCAAAATTAGATTATAGTTTTTTAATCTGATTTCTTTAACCAAATTTTCCAACTCTAAAACCACTTTGTTTTCTATTTCTTTTTGAAGATTATAGTCTATATAATCGGTATCCTTTGATATATCAAACATTATATTAGATGTAAGGACAGTTATACAATCAAGGAGATAGTTTTCCTCTTCACCTATGGAATCTTTAATACCATAATTCCCCTCATAGGTTCGCCATTTTTTTGGTCTAGATTTTTGATGAAGTTTTACTCTTTCTCCCATCTCAGTATCTGTTATTTTAGATGTTGCTATATATACTACATCTGTTTTATCTTTATATAGACTTTCTGCAAAACTACTTTTACCTGAACGAGCCCCACCTGTAACTAAAACTATCATCTTCTCACCTTCATTTATTCTTCTCTTATATCCACTAGTGCAGAGCTACTTAAGGATACCTCTTCAAATGTCCCCATATTTTCCAATGTATACATCCCAGCCTCTATAATTTGAAAAGCTAATGGACAACCTGTCCCCTCTCCTAATCTCATGCCTAGATTTAACATTGGTTTTAACTGTAATTCCTCTGCTACATGTTTTGCTCCTGGTTCCCCTGATAGATGGGAAGGAATTATATAGTCTCTAACCAATGGATTTAATTTAACAGCACAAAGAGCTGCAGATGATGATATAAATCCATCTACTACTATAGGTTTTTTGTTTTTAGCAGCTGATAAAAACAATCCACACATTCCGCCTATATCAAAACCACCTACTTTTGCTATTGTGTCTATTGGATCTTCTTTCTTGGGTTTGTTCAATTCTATTCCTTTTCTTATTACAGCCTTTTTATTAGTATGTTGCTCATCAGTAAGCCCTGCACCTTTACCACAAGTTATATCTACATCTAAATCTGCTAAGACTGATAAAACTGCTGCCGCAGTAGTAGTATTTCCTATTCCTACTTCTCCAGTACCTAAAATATCATATCCTTCCCCATATAATTTATCACCAATTTCAATACCTGTCTCTATGGCTTTAATTGCTTCATCATAAGTCATTGCAGGTTCTTTTACAAAATTCTTTGTTCCATCTGCTATTTTTCTATTTATTATTCTAGGATCATTTATTTCTCCTATTACCCCTAAATTTACTGTAACAATATTAGTATTTGCATATTTTCCTAAGGTAGCAACACCTGTTAATCCTTTAGGCATACTTTCTGTTAACACCTTAGTAAAGATTTGAGGTGCTGAGCTTACTCCTTCTTCTACTACTCCGTTGTCACTACACATTACGACTATGGCTCTTTTCTCAATTTTATTAATTACTTTCCCAGTCATACCTGCTATTTTTATAGTAGCTTCTTCTAAGGTACCTAAACTGCCTACTGGCTTAACTAAACCATCCCATTTTTCCCTAGCTAATTTCTTTGCCTCTTCATTTGAAGGCGTTATTGAGCTTATAGTTTCTTTTAATAGATTCATATGTATTCCACCCTTTTTATTATTTATTCCTTTTCATATTGTTTCTCTCAATTAATTTTTTGTTTATATAATCGTATCCATTTGGTCTATGTGGTATAAGACAGTTGGAGCAATCCTTAACACCATAATTTTCTATATGATTTCCACCACATTCTTCCATAAGATATAGTGGACAATAGCAAAACATACAGTTGAATTCTTCTTCATTTTCTACCTTGTGACATGGGAAATAATCACAATCTGTGTTTCTATAAAACCTATATGAATTCTCCATTTATTCTCCCCCTTTACTTTTTTCCCTAATGACTTTTTCTATTGAGTCTAAATCATTAATTCCTTTTTCATCTTCCCTGCCTATTATTATTGGTACTACACCTAATTCACTACAGGCCTGTAATTTTTCTAGGGTTCCGCCTTTATCTCCACTATCCTTCATAACACAATATTCTGTCTTGTATTCCTCAAGCATAGCTTTATTATATTCTTTAGAAAATGGACCTAATACTGCTACTATATCTTTCATCTGTATATTATATTTTCTACATTCTTCTATGCTTTCAATAGCCGGAAGTATTCTA
Source organism: Tissierella sp. (assembly GCF_032104385.1). Taxonomy (GTDB): domain Bacteria; phylum Bacillota; class Clostridia; order Tissierellales; family Tissierellaceae; genus Tissierella. The sequence goes on along the minus strand of NZ_DAMCHJ010000006.1, from coordinate 77,089 downwards.
TAGATAAATCTATTATTTCCTCGTATTTTCTCAAAATCTCCAATATTTTTAGATCCTGTAGTAAAAAATACTGTACCAGAAATTGTTGATAGATAGTCATAGGCTTCCTCATAGTTATTTAAATAAACAGCATTTCCCCCTAGATATATTTTATCCCTCATATATCTAATATAGTATATTCCCAAATCCTTTGCCACCTTTTTAGCATTTTGTGATACTATTTCAGCATATGGATGTGTTAGATCTGCTATTAAAGAAATTTGATTTTCTTTACAAAATTCTACCATTTCCTGATAATTCATTCTTCCAACTAATACCCTATTACTATTTATAAACTCTTTTCCTCCATCTGTAGCTATGGTAACAATATAGTTATTTAAGTCCTTTATTCTATCTACTATTTCCCTAGCCTCACTGGTACCACCTATTATCCAAATCATTTTATATTATATCCCCTAGGTGTGATAATTCTATTATTCTTTATATAAGAATTTGAATTTCCTATAAGGAGTACAGATAGCATGTCTACCTTTTCATAATCTATATTATCTAAAGTAGTAACTGTTATTTCTCTGCCTGCTCTTCCTGAATTTTTAACTATACCTACTGGAGTACTTCCCTTTCTATGGTTTAAAATTATATTTACTGCCTTTTCTAGATGAGTTTTTCTTCCCTTTGATTTAGGATTATATATGGTAATGACAAAATCTGACTCTGCTGCTTTTTCTAATCTATTTTCTATTACTTCCCATGGAGTCAATAAATCAGATAAACTGATGGAAGCGTAATCATGCATAATAGGGGATCCTAGTTCTGCCGCTGCTGAAAATGAAGCAGTTACCCCTGGTATTACTTCTACTTCTATATCTTCTGCTAACTCAAGAATTGGTCCTGCCATTCCATAAAGCCCTGCATCTCCTGTACTTACTATTGCTGTATCCTTTCCATTTCTCACCATGTCTATGGCAACTTTACACCTCTCTATTTCTCCTTTCATTCCTGTAGAAAACAATTCTTTTCCTTCTACTAGGTCGCCAAGATATTCAATATATGGTGTATATCCTACTATTACATCACTAGTTCTTATTACTTCTACTGCTTTATAGGTCATATGCTCTCTTCCACCTGGACCTATTCCTACTACGTATAATTTAGCCATTTCTTATCTCCTTTGATATTGATATTGTAATCCCATTATGTTTAGATTTATTTACAATTAATTTTCCACCAAGCAAGTATGCAGAAGGCTCTGATACTGAATAAACACCTATATTATCCTTAACAAATTGAGATTTATCAAATTTATCTTGTACCTCTTTTATTTCATCTATAGTAAATATTTTCATTGGACAATTAAAATACTTTGATGCATCTATAATTCCTTTTTCATCTTTTTTCACCTCAACTGTACCAATAGCTTTTATACTATTAACAGATAATTTTGCCTTGTAGAAAACCTCTTCTATGGCTTCTATTATCCTCATACCTTCTATGCCCTTCCTGCATCCCAATCCAATATTAATATTCCTTGGTCTTAAATATGCAATTGGTATATTAATATTTTGTAAATTTATATCCTGAGAGCTGACAATAATCATACCATCTATATTAGGATTTATATAGTCCAAATCTTCCAATACTGTAAGATTAGGATAATTTATTATTTTATTATCCTCTGAATAAAATCCTATGTTTTTTCCATTTACCATCTTAGCTGTTATCTTTTTTATAGATTCCATGTCTTCCAAATAATATTTATTCCTCTTGGCAAATAAATCTACAGCTTCTATTTTTCTATTATCTGATGCTGTTGTAATAACTGGAATTGCATTTATCTTTTCTCCCAACCATTCTGATAGTTCATTTGCCCCTCCTAGATGTCCAGATAATAGAGATATGGAAAATCTTCCGCAATCATCTATAACTACAACAGCTGGATCTTTTATTTTATCTTTTATATATGGAGTTATCATTCTCACTGCTATTCCAGTTGATGAGATAAATACTAAACCATCATATTCATTCCAAACATAATTCATTATCCCTTTTATCTTATCTTCTACTTCTCCATTAGCATAGTGAGTTAATACATACTTTCCATCATCTTTATTTAGATTTTTTAGCCTATCACCTATTAGTTTCCCCTTTTCCGTAAATGATAGACAAGCTATTTTCATTTTGATGCACTCCTAAACTTATGGGTAAAGCTTGGGTCATATAACTTTGACCTTTCATATTCTCCTTCTATAAAATCCCCTACTAAGATTTGTGCCATTTTATTAATGCCTTCTTCCTTTACCTTTTTCTCTATATCTTTAAGTGTTCCATATATTATCTTTTCATCTTCCCAAGTAGCTTTATATATTATGGCTACTGGCACATCATCTCTTCCATAACCCTTTACTAATTTTTCTACTACTCTACTTATTTCTTGTACTGATAAAAATATTGCCATGGATGCTTTATGTTTAGCCAAAGACTCTAAATCTTCTTCCTTCGGTACTGGAGTACGCCCCTCTATTCTAGTTAATATAATTGTTTGACTAACATCTGGAAGTGTAAACTCCTTTTTTATAGATGCACAGGCTCCAGTAAAAGAACTAACTCCGGGAACTACTTCATAAGAAATTTCCTTATTATCTAATAAATCCATCTGTTCTCTTATGGCTCCATATATTGTAGGATCTCCTGTATGTAATCTAACTACCTTTAAATCATCTTTTACTGCCACATCCATTACTTCAATTACTTCTTCTAATGTCATTGAGGCAGAATTATATATTCTAGCTCCTTCCTTGCAAAATTCCAAATGTTCCTTAGATACTAAAGAGCCTGCATATATAACTACATCAGCTTCCTCCAAAAGCTTTCTCCCCTTAACTGTAATTAAGTCTACATTCCCTGGTCCTGCACCTACAAAACTAATCATCATATTTCACTCCTTTTACTATAAATATTGGGTTTTGTCCTTTTAAAAGCCCTATTTTATCCATGACAGATATTTGTACTAATTGTACTTCTATATCTCTATAATTATATTTATTTAATAGTTCCATAAACTGGTTTAAATTTTTTAGGGTTATAAAATTCCCACATAATATTCCCTTATCTTCTAAACTTTCTTCTAAATATAAAAATATCTCTTCTAATTTACCACCAGAGCCGCCTATAAAACATTTATTAAACTTTTGATTCGGAAGATTTTTGGGAGCTTCTCCATGTAATATATTAACTTCTACATTGAATTTATTAGAATTACATTTAATTAATCTTATTCCTTCTTCTTCTCTTTCAATTGACCAAACCTTAGCACCATGAGTAGCTGCTTCTATAGATACAGAACCTGTTCCTGCTCCTATATCAAGTAGTCTATCTCCTTCTTCTATTGACAGATATCCCATAATTAATATTCTAATATTAAATTTAGTCATGGGAATATTTCCCCTTATAAAATCTTCATCTCTAATCCATTTCATTTTCAACTACCACCACTCCAAGAAATGAAATATTCTCTATTTCTTCTCCAATATTTTTTATAATTATTTTCTCATCATCATAAGATAGGTTAAATCCTACATAAATCTTTCCTTTAATATTTAATTTATATAATTCCTTTGATATTTTATTAGGTGAATTGTCTTTATCCACTAACAATATACTAATTTTATTGGATTTAACACTATCTAGATTTTCATTTCTTCCATGAAGAGATAGAAAATTTGCCTCTTGCCATGATTTTTGAAGCTTTCCCATCATATATTGAAAGGATGATAATCCAGGCAGTACTTCCTTTACTTTTAATCCTTTTTTCTTTAAATAATCCACTATGCCAAAAAAATTCGGATCTCCTGAAGCCAGTAATAGTAGTTCTTTTTCCATATCTATGTATTTCATTATTTCTTCTACTTTATTTACCTCTATAATATCATCTCTAATGGACTTAAGGGAATTTGCCACCCTTCCAAAGGCTAAGATATGACTTGCATTTTCTATTCTCATCCTTACATCACAAGTTAAATATTTTGGATTCCCCGGGCCTACTCCAGCTACAGTTAACATAGGGTTACACCTCTTTCCATAGAATAAATGATTACCTTTACTTTGTAATTTTCATCCTTTAGATACTTCCTTATCCTATCCTCAGCTCCCTTTTCCATACGCCTTATGACTTCACCATAGCCAGCATCTATACATATATTTAGTCCTTCCTCTGCAGTAACGGCATTATTTACTCTATTAAGTAATTCCATTGGTGCTCCCATAAGTGCTAAATAATATATAAAGGCTTCCATTCGACCATCACAGACCTTACTATGGGTATTAAATACACCTATGGATAATTTAGAGAATTTACCTACATGACCTATCAAAGTTATGGATTTAAACCCTTTATTGTAAATATATAATAAACTATCCCCTAAAAAATTTGATACCTTTACTTTAGGCTCATTTATCCCTAATTCTTCTGCTAATTTCTCTCCATAGTTTCCCGGTACTAAAACAATATTAGATTTTCCATAAGTTTCTTCCAACATATCTATTTCCATATATATTGTCTTTATAAGAGCTTCCTCCGACATGGGATATACTATTCCTTTAGTACCTATAATTGATATCCCACCTTCAATGCCAATATTTTCATTAAAAGTCTTCTTTCCAATTTCTTCTCCTTGAGGTGCAAATATTAAAATATCATATCCACTATTTGAAACTTCTCTTACTTCCTTTTCTATCATCTGTCTTGGTACTGGATTTATTGCTGCCTCTCCTACTTTGCCAAATAACCCTTTTCTTCTTATTCTTCCTATTCCCTGTCCACCTTCTATAATAACTTGTCCGTCATCTCTCTTTGATAATGTTGCATATATTTCTATTCCATCTGTATTGTCTGGGTCATCTCCTGCATCCTTTATAATTGAACATGTAGCCTTTTTACCGTCAATAGATGGATTATTTACTTCTAGCTTTAATTTAATATTTGCCGGAGTATCTATTTCCACATATTTTACTGTCTCTCCTGTTTCAATCATAATTGCTGCTGCCTTGGCTGCTCCTGCTGCACAACTACCCGTAGTATATCCACATCTCAAACTTTTTCCTTCTTTTATTATATATAAATCTAAGCTCATCTACCTACCACCATATATAATAGAGCATTGATTATTGAGGCTGCTACATTGCTTCCTCCTTTATTTCCAACTGTAGATATGGAAGGCATATTAAACTCCCTTAAATATTCCTTAGACTCAGCGGCTCCAACAAAACCAACGGGAACTCCCACTATAAATCTTGGAATAACTTTACCTTCTTTGACTAATTCCAATATCCTAAATAATGCTGTAGGTGCATTTCCTATTACGAATATATCAATTCCCTCCCCTACAGCTAAATCCACAGCACAGGCTGATCTTGTAGTGCCAAGCTCTTTGGATAATGAAAATACCCTATCATCATCTATAAAACATTTCAATTCACAACCAGCCTTTGCTAGTGCTGGTTTATTAATACCAGTATATGCCATCTTAGTATCAGTAAATATAGTCTTTCCTTCTGAAATAGTTTTTTTAGCCTCTTTAATAAAATTATTCTTGAATACAATTATATTTCTATAGTCAAAATCCCCAGTTGTATGAATCATTCTCTTTGCTACTATCTTTTCTTCCTCTGAAAATTTAGTATCTCCCATAACTTCATCTATAATGTCCATACTTTTATTTTCTATTTCCATAGGATTTTTAATATACACTATTATCCCTCTCTTCTTATGTTTTCTACATTATCCAGTAAATAATTAAAAGCCTCCATATTTCCAAGGAAATTAATATGCTGATAATAGGCCAATACATTTTTATAAATATATCCACATTGCCATTTTTTCTTAATATTCATTGGTTTAGTAATATTAAATACTGGTTCTTCTCTTAGTTCTATTATAGAGCGATGATATTCATTTCCTGTAATCATACTTTCTCTTTTCCCCAATAGAGTATCTTTATTTAATAAAATATTTACATATCCAAATCTTTGCAATCTGCCTGTCATAGTAGCACTACCATTGAATAGATTACACATTGAATAGTCTTCTATAGAAGATACTAAATACATAAATCCCCCTGCCTCAGCTATAATAGGCTTTCCAGTCATGGCATTTTCTCTTATAGAGCTAATCATCTCTATATTTGAAGATAACTCCTCTTTATATAATTCTGGATAACCTCCGCCAATATATATAAAATCTGATTTAGGAACCATATTATCCCTAATAGGAGAGAAATATTTTACATTGCATATATTCTCAAACAAATTTAAGTTTTCATTATAGTAAAAGTTAAATGCTTCGTCATAGGCTATAGCAACATCTATATTTCTTTTTCTTTCATATTTATAGGAAGAAACTTCTATTTCTTTAGATAATTTCAATATTTTATCTATATCTATTGTTTTTTCTACAGATTCAGCTGTCCTAGATATTAACTCCTCACAATCAGTATTTTCATAGGTTTGCATCAATCCTAGATATCTAGATTCAACTTCTAAAGAAATATCCTTCGGAAGATATCCTAATACTTCTATATCTATATACTCCTCTATCTTTTCTTTTAATAATAAAAACATCTCTTTATTAACCTTGTTTAATATAATACCTTTTATCTTTGAGCCAGGGAAATCTACCATTCCTTTAATCTTGGGAATAACTGAAAACATCTCTCCCTGAGGTCTATAAACTAATATTGCAGGAATATCTAATTCTTTAGATATATCAAAGCTTGAATTTTCATAAGTATTATATATACCATCAAAATATCCCATAACACCTTCTATAACACCATATTCTCCATTATTCATAGACAAGGATTTTTTTATACCACTTCTTCCCATTAAATGTATATCAAGATTTCCAGCTCTTTTTCCAGATGCAAGCTCTAAATATTTTGTATCAATAAAATCAGGTCCTGTCTTAAAAGCAGAAACATCTAATCCTCTATTTCTAATTGCCCTAATAATTCCAAGAGTAATAGTGGTTTTTCCTGTATTGCTCGATGGAGCTGTTATCATTATAGTCCTCATCTAAACGCTCTCCAATTCCTTGAAAATTCTTATAAGTTTTATGTTGTTTTCCCTATCCTTTATAGCCACTCGAATATATCCTTCTGGTAAGTCTACAAAACTAGAACATTTCCTGATAACTATCCCCCTGTGTAAAAAGAAATTAAATACATATTCCTCATTCCATTTTAATAGCTTAATTAATATATAGTTTGTTTCTGTAGGAAATACGATTATGTTAGAAAGTTTTGATAACTCTTGATACATATTTTTCCTTTCATTTTCTATATATCTTTTACTCTCATCTATATATTGCTTATCATTAAATATAAAATTACCTGCTGCTTCAGCGAAGGAATTTACACTCCAAGGTAACTGTATATTATATATTTTATCAGCTAATTCCCTTGATGTACATCCATAACCTAAACGAATACCAGGTAATGCAAAAAATTTTGTAGCAGCCCTTATGATACCTAAGTTTTCATAATTTGTTTGTCTAAATAACTCTATACTATCATAATCCATGGAGCAAAATTCAAAAAAAGCCTCATCTAACAATAAATATGCTTCTGCCTTTTTAACCATATTATATATCATTATAAGTTCTATTTTATCTATTCTAAGACCTGTTGGATTATTTGGATTACCTAGTATTAACAAATCATCTTTCTCTATTTTATTTCCTATATCTAAAATATCTATGGTGAAATCAGAGTTATATGGAACTCTAATTACCTCTTTTCCATGTATAATACTTCTTTTTTCATATTCTAAAAAAGAAGGCGTGCAAACTATTACTCTATTAGCTAAAATTATAAAATTATCTATCAATTCTACAGCACCATTACCAACTATTACATTGTTTTCATTGCAATTCAAATAATTGGCTACAGAATCTTTTAGCCTTCTATATTTAATATCCGGATATGCCTCTAAATTTTTAAAACTATCTATAATTATCTTTTCTAAACCTTTTGGTGGTCCCAATGGATTTATATTGCTACTGTAATCTATTAACTCACCATCATAGCATCCTTCATATGATAGTAAGTCTCCTCCATGCTCCATTTTATCACCTTCTTTGTATAATTTAAAATATCAAATTAAATATATTAGTCTTTTCTAGCTATAATCAATGATATATAGTCCTTATCATTTAATATATCTTCTTTATCACTTAATATTTCCTGTTCTTCCAAGGTAGCTCTTTTAATATATTTATAACTAAAGCCATTACCTTCTAATGCATTTAGTATATTCTCCTTTTCTTTTATGGTTTTTAATATAGCTATTGAATCTATATTCTCTAGCAATTCCTCTTTAAACTCATCACATAATATAAAATTTTCTCCTTTTAAAGTTATGGGAGTCCTACTCTTTCCTGCCGCTGCCACAAAGGATGGAATTCCTGATATTATTTCTATATCTATATCCTTACCTTCTAATTCTTCCATAATATATATAAATGTACTATAAATCATAGGATCACCTATAGTAAGAAATGAGCCTATAGCACCTTCAGGTATTTTTTCCAATATTAATTCAGAAGCTTTTTTATAGTCCTCTCTAGTAACATTTCCCATGGGAAAATCAATAAAGATTATTGGTTTATCTTGGATAAAATCTCTTGCAGTATCTATAGCCATGTTTTTCCCCCTATTATTTGGGGCAAATATAACTGATGAATCTTCCATAGCTTTAACAGCTTTAATGGTTAAAAGCTCCTTATCTCCTGGTCCTGTGCCAATTCCATATAGTTTTTTCATTATTTCTCTCCTATTATATCCTCAAGATGCTCTAGAAATATATCTTGGATAATTTTATACTCTCCAAGACCTTTAAGACTTACTTCAACTTCATATCCTTCTTTTTCAAGTATTGATTTCCAAGAATCTTCATCCTCAGACGCCATATCGTTTATTGCATGATCTCCTGCTACTAACATAAATGGTCTAAGCTTAACTTTTTTAATATTCTTTCCTTTTAAATCTATTATGATATCATCAATTGTTTTTCTACCTTCTACTGTACCAATAAACACATTTGTAAAACCCTTTTCATGATAAATATTTTCTAAATTTTCATAGGCAATATCTGCCTTATGATCAGAACCATGTCCCATAAATACCATTGCCTCATTTACATTTAATTCATTACTTCCTATTTCTTCGGCAATTTTTATATTATCATCTCTTAAACTTAATAAGGGTAGTCCTACCTTTAGATTATATTTAGTGAGTTTTTCATATTCATGACCCGGAATTATATGAAGTGGTTGAATATATATTTCATCCACACCTTGAGCCTTCATTTCCTCTATAGCTTCCTTAGGATTAAAAACATTAATTCCATCCCTTTTTTTTAAAATATTAATAACCATCCCTGAAGTAAAGGCTCTAAGAACCAAATACTCCTTATATTTTTCTTTTATTATATTTTCTATACTTTCAATACAAAGTTTACGAGTGTTTTCATGAGTTGTTCCAAAACTTGCCACTATTATTCCTTTTTTCATAGGTTCTCCTTTCCATTATATGCTATAAAATCTTCTTCATTCTTAAACAAAGGTGTACCAAATTTCTCATGTATTCTAATTAACCAAGGCTTTACTAAATATGCTTCATCTACTAAATTATCTTTTAAAAAAATTTCTTGTGGTATTCCTTCTCCAATAATACTACCTTTTCTAAGTATATATATATAGTCACATATATCATAAATTAAATCCATATCATGACTTGATATTATAATATTTTTATCCTTACTTATTTCATTGATTATACCTTTCATCTGTTTGCTCATATAAGGATCAAGTCCAGCTGTAGGCTCATCTAATAACAGCACCCTAGAATTCATAACCAATACACCAGCAATAGCAACTCTTTTCTTCTGTCCATAACTTAAAAAATGTACCGGTTTATTGGCTAAATCAAGACCATTAACTTCATCAAGTGCATGAACTACCTTTTCCTTTATTATATCCTCAGATATACCAATATTTCTTAGAGAAAATGCTATATCATCAAATACATTGGAATAAAATATTTGGTGCTCTGGATTTTGAAATACAATATTCACTTGTTTTCTATATTCTCTTAAATAGGATTTACTATATTTTATAGGAATATCATTATATTTTACAAAACCTTTACTAGGTCTAAGAATACCCATAATATTTAGAAACAAAGTAGATTTACCTGAACCATTAGCTCCAATAATTCCTATTACTTTGCCCTTTGACATATCCATATTTATGTTATTTAGTGCTTTTGTACCATCCTCATATTCATAATATAGATTTTCTACTTTTATCATTTAATCACCTAGTTTAAAATCCCCATCATATAATTTACATTCCAGAGATATATTCATTTCTCTATATTTTAAAAATACCCTAAGAAAGAGATTTCTAATTAATAAAGATGTAGATTTTAATGTATTTTTATTATTTTCATAACCAAATTTCATAGTTTGTGCCAGATAGATATTACTTGCTTCCTCAATAAATATAAATATACTTCTATAAATTAGTACCATCAATTCTATAAACAAACTAGGTATCTTTGTCCTTTTTAAAACTTTGATAATGTCAATTATTGGAGTAGTTAATATTAAAAAATATACAGATGTTAAAGATGATAATACTGTAGTAAACAATTTAGTTACAGTAAATAGAGAAGTTTTAGTTATACCAATATACATATTCCCAATCCTAAGATAATGAAGATAATTATCACCATTAATTGAAACCATTATTGTGATTAAACTAATTATTAAAAAAGAAATAGGCAAAAGAAGCATCTTAAAATAGTTTTTAAATGGTACTTTAGCTATGACTACAACCAAAGTCACCATAATAGTAATAGTTAGCAAGTCAAAATAATAGTTATTAATTAATCTTGGTAATACTATTCCTCCACAGGCAAAAATAATCTTTACCTGTGGAGGATAATCCTTTAGTTTATTAGTATATGCATATCTATCTATTAGCAGCAACTTTGCGTCTTTCCTTTAATACACCGAAAATATATCCCATAAGACCTGCCCCTATGGCAACTTGAAGAGAAAAAAGCAAACTCTCTATCTCCCCACTTGGTGGCTCCCATAACGATTCAAACCAGGGCTCATAATCAGGACTTATTTCTTGTATTACTCCTTCTGCCTCTCCATCTGCACCTTCAAACTCTGAATCTCCTTTGAGAATTAAGGGAGTGATTATTATTATCATTATTAAAAGTAATAAAATAATGTTTTGTTTAAATAGACTCTTCAATTTTAAGCACTCCTTCTTTTCTATATTCTTGAATAAGGTTAAATACCATTAAAGTTATTATTCCTTCAACAATTGCCAATGGTATTTGTGTAACAGCAAATACAGACATAAATTTAGTAAGAGATGCAGCAAATCCTCCTGTAGCATCTGGAAATGCGAAGGAAAGTTGAATTGATGTAATTACATAAGTAGCCAAATCTCCCAATGCTGCAGCTAAGAAAACAGCTAAACTCTTATTTTTTCCTTCCTTACCTAATGCCTTGTAAATACCATAGGAAACAAGGGGTCCTACTACAGCCATTGAAAATGAATTTGCTCCTAATGTGGTAATTCCTCCGTGGGCTAATAATAATGCTTGAAATAATAATACAATGATTCCTATGACAGTCATAGTTGTTGGCCCAAATAATATTGCACCTAGTCCTACACCTGTTGGATGGGAGCAAGAACCAGTAACAGAAGGAATCTTAAGAGCAGATAAAACAAATGCAAATCCTCCTACTAATCCTAGAAGCATCTTTTGATCCTGTCCTTGTTTTAAACTCCTTCCCAATCTTTTAAATCCAATCACTAAAAATGGTAAAGTCAATACTGCCCATACAATTGCCCATTTAAGAGGTAGAAATCCTTCCATAATATGCATTGCATGTGCCATCTGTGGGGTTATAATTAAAACAAATAAAGCAGCCCACATTAATAATTTCTTTTTCATAAAATCACCTCACATTTATTTATAAAGGATAAACCCTTTATTTCTTTGTAGATGACCTATGAGGAAAATAGAAAATCCCTAACCTGAAATAGATTAGGGATGGAAATCATAATAAATTAACTATAATTATATAGTTTAAGTTTTTCCTTCCCTCCGAAGGTCACTTTGATAATATTAGGCAGGTCTCCTGACTTGTGAATCATTTTACTGTCAACGCCTTCCCAGATTTTATTTTCCGGTGGCATAAGTTGATTTCATCATCACTTACAGTAGCGGGGGCTGTATGGGGTTTACACCCATTTCCCTATTATTCTTGTATAGAACCTAATATATTCAATTAATTTTTCATTTTAAATGCTATCATAAAATTATATTTAATACAAGATATTTTTATAGACAAAAAATTAAAATATAAATAAGTAATAATACCATCTCACTTCGATACATAATTTCTATAGTATTCCTTATATCTGCCCTACTAATTTTTTTAATCTTATCTCCTATATTTGGCTTTTTAAAAAGCTTGCCATGATAATAATTATTTCCTCCCAACTGAATATCTAAAAGCCCTGCAACAGCTCCTTCTGGATATGCACAATTAGGGCTTTTATGATTTTTTCTATCTCTAATCATGATTTTAAAGCCATTTCTTATATTAAATCTAAATATAGAACCAATGCACATAAATACTCCAGTAATCCTAGCAGGAATGTAATTAAACATATCATCTACCTTTGCAGGGAAAAAGCCTAAATCTATATATTTTTCATTCTTATATCCTAACATCGAATCCATAGTATTAACAAACTTATATGCTAGTCCTCCTGATGCTCCTAAAAATATTATATAAAATAAAGGTGCAATGACTCCATCAGATGTATTCTCTGCTACGGTTTCAACTGTTGCCCTTATGATTTCTTCTTCCGAAAGGTTTTTAGTTTCTCTGCCAACTATATAAGAAAGTCTTGTTCTAGCCTCTTCTATACCTATATCTAAAGCCTTTGATACTTTTATAGCCTCATTATGTAAGCATCTTGCTGCTATACATGTATAGATTAGATAAGTATTTACTATAGTATAAATGATTTTATATTGTCTTATGGATTTTAATAATATATATGGGATAAAAAAGCCAATAGAAATATTAACCATAACTATAATAAATCCTGAAAGTTTTAGTCCTTTCTTTGATTGAGTAACTTTTCTAGCTATTTTTTCTTCAAAGGAAATGATTCTTCCCATAAGTTTTACAGGATGAGGAAAACTATATGGATCTCCTATAACGAAATCTAATATAACTCCTAATATTATACTAATTAACATATTAATTTCTCCTTAACAGCCACCATAAGTGGCACTTACATTGTTAATTGCTCTTTGTTAACCGTTAATTGTCCTATTAATTCTCATTATTTTATAAATATAATCTATATCCATATTTTCTCGTAATATAGCAGCTAATTTATTTAACTCCTCTTCCATCTGCTCTTCCGTTTGTAGACTTGTATTACATTGCTTTTCGTAGTCAACTAGACTATCTTCATCCACTAATTCAAAATGTGAAAAAGGTATAGTACCTATTACTGGTATATTTAATAATTCTTCAATCATCTCTATACCAGAATCTAAAAGAGTCTTATCTCCCCTGAATTTATTTATTATAAGTCCCTTTATTCTTTTCTTTTCATGTTCTTCCAATAGCATTACAGTACCATAAAGGGAGGCAAATACTCCTCCTCTATCTATGTCAGCAACTAAAAGCACTGGGGCATCTGCCATCTCCGCCATGCCCATATTTACTATATCGTTTTGTTTTAGGTTTATTTCTGCTGGACTACCTGCTCCTTCTATAACTACAATATCATTTTCTTTTTCTATCTCTTTATATATATTAAGTATCATTGGTCTAAGACTACTTTTATATTTAAAATATTCTACTGCTTCCATATCTTCTTTATCCTCGCCTTTTATAACAACCATAGACCCTTTATCTGATTTTGGTATAAGTAAGATTGGATTCATATTTGGATGTGGCTCAAGCCCTCCAGCTATTGCTTGTAAAGTTTGAGCAGTGCTTATTTTATATCCTTCTTTTGTAGTATAATATTTTGACGACATATTTTGGGATTTAAATGGATAAACCTTATATCCATCTTCTTTAAATATCCTGCAAAGTCCCGTACACATAAGACTCTTACCTGCCGAAGACGTGGTTCCTTGTACCATAATATTTGCCATATCTTTTCCTCCTACCTATATCTTTCTATTTCTTTTTTTAAATTATCTACCTTATATTCCAAAGACAATACTGGTTCTAGACCATATTTATCTAATATAGAATATAAACTTCTTATCTCATCTTGGGTTGGACTCTGATGCTCATCATATAATCCATCATTAGAATGTATATGAATATATACTATATATTCTTTAAGCTCTCTTATCCATTCTTCTATTGAAACTTTTCCCAATTTAGCATGTCCTATATCTAAATTAACTTTAATATTAGTTAAATTTATAGTTTCTATTAATTCCTTTAACATCATTGGAGTTTCTTCAAATATATTTTCTAACAATATCAACCCTTTATAATCTGGTACTTCTTTCAATATTTCTTCCCAAAATTCTTTATTTTGAGTATTGTTTAACTTTCTTAGAAATGGCTGATTTAAATATGGATTTATCTGACTATGAAATATTAGATAATCTATATCCAGTTCTTTAGCTACCTTTATAGTATATAAATATCTATTATAGCTTACTTCCCTAATTAATTTATCTGGACTTGAAGGTTTTAAGTCTAAAAATGGTCCATGTAAAGCTTTAATATTATTAAACTCTTGAAATTTTTCTTTATATTTAGATACTATTTTGTTAGCCTCAAGTATGGATAAATTGGGTTCTGTAAAATCTTGTATTTCAACTCCCATATTTAGACTTTTTAATTCTTCTATATTTAAACTATCAATAGTAGAGATAGTTCTTAATATCTTTCTTCCCATAATATTCACTCATTTCCTTAAGACTTTTTCTTCTTTGAATGAATCAGCCATGTAACCTCTATCAATGAAGATGGAAGTAAAGTAAGATCCTCATAAACTAAATATCTCCCTTCCCATCTTGGATCAAATTTATTTTTATATTTTCTTAATCCATCAAAACTATAAAAATGCTTACCATATTTAAACACTAGATGTGCCATTCTTTCCTGTATGTGGGCATTTTGAGTTATACCAACATTTGAAAGTGGTGCCATTCCTAAGTTAAATAATTTATAATTGTCTTCTTTAAATTTCAAGAGTAAATTTAATATTAAAAATGTCATAGTATTGCTAGGTACATTTTTCTTAAATCGCATTAAATCAATTGAAGCCGAATTATTATCATAACTAGGGCTTATAGATGCAAATGCTATTATTTCTTTAGTTTCTTTATTCATCACAATTCCTATTTTAGACTTATTTAAATATTCTTTATTAAACCATCCAAGAGAAAATCCCATTTCTTCTCTATCATCTAACCATTCATCAGAGACTTCTTTTATAGATAAAAATAATTTTTCATCCATGGCGCCCTCATTATAAAACTCAAAAATAAAACCATCTTTTTCAAATCGTCTAAGTGTATTTCTAAAATCTCTGCTCTTAGGACTATTTATATCAAAATTATCCAACTCTACTAATCCAGTTTCTCCCAATTTAAAAAAATAATATCCATGATTATGATAAAATGGTAACAATTTCTCACTAGACTGGTAAAAAATGGATTTATATCCATATTCATCTATAAAATCCTGAAACTCTATTAAAGCTTCATCAAAGTACTGTTGATCTCCAATTGGATCTCCTAAAACTATTGCAAGATTATGACTTATCTCATATTGAATTAAAACTTTATTATTCTTAGACCAAAACAAATGCTTATCCTTCAAAAATATAAAATGAGTAGAGAAATTACCCTCATATTCATGTAAAAATTTATACAGTTTTTCCTCATCAACATCTTCATGCCTAGAATCTTTTGTTATTCTATCTTTTGTTAATTCATAATAAATAACAAAGATAATCAAAAGTCCATAAGCAACAATGCCACCAAGAACATTCCATGAAGTACCTCTTAATATTAAAGTCTTAAAATACTCAACCTTTATAAAATCTCGTAGTATTTTATGACCCATTTTCATATATGCTAAGATTCCTATAAATGCTAATATCATAGTTAGAAAAGACTTAAACCAATCAATTGGTAGACTTTTTCTATAAAAACTTTCCTTAGACATCTTCAGTATTATTAGAACTATAACTAAAAAAATTGTTTCTTCGTAATCAAATCCTTTTATTAATGTAAATATAGCGCCAAAAAATAATAACCACATGGTAATTCTATAACTTCGTTTTACTTTCATCCTTATTTCTCGAGAAATTGCTATAAGTAATATACCCACACATATAGATAACTGACGTGACAATTGCAAAATTGGAAAAGATAAAAGTCTTGAGGCTATTTTAATTCTATCAATTATTCCTGGAATTAATGCCGATAATAATAAGATTACTCCACTTGATAATATCAATATAGATAACAACAGATTTGTGATGACAGATGCTTTATTTATAAAATCTTTTATCCTAGATATTTTAATAAATTGAATTAACTTATTTTCACTTTTGGATTGTACTATTAAAGTAAAGACTATACCTATTATTAGAGGTATTACATAGTAAAAAATTCTATATAATATTAGAATTGCCAAAACATCTTCTGTTATCATACCATAATACTGAAATCCTAATAATACCACCAAATCAAATGAACCAACTCCGCTTGGCAATAAACTTAAAATTCCAGCTATGGATCCTAAAGTAAATATAATAAATATAATATCTAAATTAACAGTTTTATTAAATTGTCTTACAATAGTAAAAAACAGACTAAAGGCAACTATCCAATCTATAAAGGAAAATAATAATAGTTTTACCTTTAATATCATCCTGCCATGATCTCTTCTATGTATTAATCCTTTATTTAATCCGTAAAAAATTTCATCTATAAAAAAGTATACTATAAAATATATTATAAAAATAACAATGGCTACAATAATAAGTTTATACTTTTCTATAATTGGAGCTATATATTGATATTTAAATAATGCAATAATCATCATAAAAGAAAGACCTATACCTGTTGCAGGAATTAACAATAAATTGTAATCTATTATTTTTTCTTTAGTATCTGTACTGTTTTTGAATAACATAGTTCTAATAGAAGCGCCAGTTAGCCCTCCTAAACCTGAAATATTGTTTATTGTATTGGCAACAAAAGTAATACTAAATATAGTTATACTTTTAATATTAAGATTTAAATATTTTACTATTGCAAAGTCATATAAACTCATTGATGATACTGCTATCATACCTAAAATAGTAAATATTAATATGCGATTTATAGGAAATTCTCTAATTATAGCAATTGTTTTTGCATAGTCTATAGATTTTAATTCCTCTACTCCACTAGTGATTATAATCCCAACTATAAAGATTATAAAAACTAGTTTTAAAAGTTTTGTTCCATTTTTCTTCAATAATAATTTAAATCTTTCCATATATCCCTCTCTATTCAATCCTTATTATTCTAATATTCTCTATTATTAAATACTTATTCTATTTTTTCATTTATACTATAGTATCGTGATATAAATAATATATTACATGGTTTTATAAATATTATCAACAATAATAAAAACTCTAATAGGCAAACCCTTTAGAGCTTTTATTACTTTACTTATTAAAATTTAATTATATATTTATATTCTTTCCATTCTCTAAACCTACTACAGTATCTGGGTCATCTTCTATTTTAGGTAAATTTAGTCCTAAATATGCAAATATAATAACTATTATAGGCGTTAAATAATTAAAAAATGCATATCTACCATATTCAAATGCTGTAACTCCGAGAATACTATAAAGGAAGGCACCACATGTATTCCAAGGTATAAGGGCAGAAGTAAGCGTCCCAGCACTCTCTAAAGTATTAGATAAAACTTTAGGATGTAAACCTTTTTCCCTATATGACTTAGCATACATTCTTCCCGGTACTACTATTGAAATATATTGCTCCGGCATTGTTGCATTACTAACTACACAGGTGAATATGGTCATAGTCACCAATGAACCTATACGTTTTACCCTCTTTAGCACAGCTCCTACTATGACCTCAAGCTGTCCAGTCTTTTCCATTATACCACCAAACATCATGGCTATAATCGTAAGTGAGATGGAATACATCATACCATTTAATCCTCCAGCAGATAATAACTCATCTATCATTTCAATTCCTGTTTCCGATGTAAATCCTTCATATGCTGCAGTTAATAAATCTCCCAAATGTGCACCTTGCATAACTACACCAAAGATTCCACCCAAGACTATACCAATAGTAATGCCAGGTATTGCAGGTAATTTAAATGCTATGGATACTATTACAGCTATAGGAGGTATCAATAATAATGGGGATATATTAAATGAAGAAGAGATTCCCTCTCTAATGGCATTTATCCCTGAAATATCAACACCTTCACCGCCATATTTGAATCCCATAATCAAAAATATTACTAAAGTAATACCATAAGAAGTTAATGTACTAGGAACCATGTTTTTTACATGAGTAAATACATCTGTTCCAGATACTGCTGGTGCTAGATTTGTTGTATCTGATAAAGGCGACATCTTATCTCCAAAATATGCACCAGAAATAATAGCACCTGCTGCTACTGGTACAGGTATACCTAAACCTTTGGCAATTCCTATTAAAGCAATACCAATAGTTCCAGCAGTACCCCAACTAGTACCTGTAGCTAAGGATGTAATTGAACAAATAAGAACAGTTGCCACTAAGAAAATTCCAGGCTTTAGAATTGCTAATCCATAATAAATCATACTCGGAACGACACCAGATAACAACCATAATCCAATAAGAACACCTATAATTGCTAAAATAATAACCGCTTGCAAAGCTTGATAAATACCATCAAACATTGCCTTTTCAATTTCATTCCAAGTAAAACCAATTTTCATTGCTATAAGTGATGCGAATAAAGTTCCTATAAGCATTGGAATATGTGGATTAGCTCCATAAAAGTAAATACTAGTCCCCATGACAATTATTAGGAATACAAATGATAGGGATGCTTCCCATAAATATGGCTTACGAGCTGCCTTTTTCAATTTTTCATCCTCCTTGATATAATATTTTAAATTTTCTAAATTATATTATAATTTAGAAACCATGTCAATAGTTTAGACAAAAGTTTAGGATTTTCGATAAAAATTTAAATTTATCTTATTTACATTATTAAATAACATCTTAAAAATCTTCATTAAATATGTAAATAACCAAAATATAAAATCCAAGATGATTAAATAACCAATTATTATTAAAGAAAGATTTAAAAAATAATTAAAGCAATCAATTCAGATATTATAATATAATATTCTCATCTAAACAATCTAAGATTTTTATGGAAAAATAAATATTTCATTAAAAAATATTATTCTATATCCTTTCCCTAAAAAAGAATTGACTATATTAATGACAAATTATAAATATATAGAGTTACCTTTAATAAATCTTTAGATACAAGAAACCTCCTTTTGCTAAAGTAATTAGGCTTGCTTACCTCATTATAAAGCAAAAGAAGGTTATGTTATAAATCACATAAAATGTTTTTCAAATTCAAAATAAATATCACAATCATATAGTATTTTCATAAAAACACCAGGGAAAAGAAATCTATGAGTAAATTTGTCTCCATTTTCCCTTGCTGTACTGTGCAGAAGAAATAATCCAATTTGCTAACCAGCCGATGGGAACAGCATACCATACCATTGCAACTCCATATCTGGGAGCCAAGGTAACGGAAAGAAGTACACGAATAAAGAGATTTACTATATTTGCAATAGTAAACATCTTCATATCCCCAGCTCCACGCAACAAACCATCTACTGACATTTTGAATCCAAGCAAACAGAAGAACCAGCCCATAAAAGCTAGATAAGATTGTCCTGTAGAAATAGCCATATTAGTTCCATCAGCTCCGAGAAAAAGGGAAATAATCTGATAGTTAAAACACTGTAATACAAAACAAATAATTGCCCCGCAAATAAGTACCATTCTATTAGCTATGTAATGCCCTTCTATTACACGTTCTTGCTTATTTGCTCCTATATTCTGTGCTGTATAAGAGGATAATGCATTCCCAATCCCCGCCATAGGAACTACACAAATTGACTCAATCCGCATGGCGGCAGAAAAACCAGCCAATGTTTCTGAACCAAAGCTATTTACAACTGACTGTACTAACATCATACCAATGGAAACCGTAGATTGCTGGAAAATAGATGGCAAGGCAATTTTAGTTATATTCCACAGTTCTGCCTTATCAAAAACTTTTGTATGGCCACATTGCAACTCTTTTAATTTCCTTATAAAAACTAGAAATGATAAAACAGAAGAAATCCCTTGTGCAATTAAAGTTGCCCATGCTACACCAGTAACCCCCATGTGAAATTGTGTTACAAGTATAAAATCCAATACAATATTGAAAATAGATGAAAATATCAAAAAATACAATGGTATCTTAGATTTTCCAAGGGCATTAAACATACAGGACAACACATTATACATAAAAAGAAATGGCAAACCAAGAAAATAGATATTCAAATATTTTACTGACATATCAAGAACATCCCTAGGCGTATTCATAAGGATCATAATATCTTTACTGAACAACAATCCAAATCCTCCTAGTAAAATACTAATCAATAAAAAGGATATAAAAGACGTAAAAACAGCCAGCTTCATTTTATTGTACTCTTTTGAACCAAAATATCTGCTTACTGTAACAGATGCACCAATTCCACCACCCATTGCAATACAAATAAATATATTAGTCAGAGAATAAGAAGCTCCAACGGCAGCCAATGCCTGCTCACTAACGAATCGTCCTACAATGGCGGAATCTGCCATTGTATATGTTTGTTGAAATAAATTCCCGATAATAATAGGCAAAGCAAAAATAAGCAAAGCATTTAGAGGTTTTTTCTCTACTAAATAATTATTTTCCATATTCCTGATCCTCCAAAATTTTAGAATCCTTTCTAATACATTCTGAAATAAATTCACAGGAGCAATCCCTTGTTATTTCAGTTTCAGATGGATATTGTAAAATTCTATGTAATGCTCCTTCTAAAAGAGAAGAAATACGATGCCTATCTACTCTATAATGTACTTGATAGCCTATTTTTACTCCATAGACAACTTGATATTTTTTTAGAATACGCATATGTTGTGATACAGCCGATTCAGTAATTTCCAACTTCTTTGATAACGCACGAACACAGTAATGATGTTCAAAAAGAAGCTGTAACAATCGAAATCTTGTGGGCTCTGTAATTGCATGAATGATTTCTATTGTATCCATATCCTTCCTCCTTTAATTTAATTAAGTATTCACTAAATTAAATTAACAAATTATACTTATTTTGTCAAGAAGGATATTTCTATATTGCCATTTATTGTAATCATTAATAAAATATTTCTTACTCAAAATTTGGATATCTTGTATTTACTGTACTTTGTTGTGCTATTATGTAATTACTTGGGGAGCATAAAAAACCTTGATTAAATTAATCAAGGTTTTTTAGAGATATACTATATTATTTATTATTATATGGTTACCATCTGCCGTTTTATAAACCTCAACTGTCCGCCAGCTAAAATAATTTCAACTTCATCATCAGAAAGTTCCAATAAAGATATAAAAGATGTTCCCTTTGTCTTATTATATACAGTGACCTTTTTGTTTCTGATTTCTTCTTCACAGTTCTTTACTTCCAATACATCTCCAAGTTCAAGACTATCATAATCTACTTTATTTTTAAAGATTAATGGTAAAACTCCGTGATTAATTAAATTATTTTTATGAATTCTTGCCATGGATTTAGCAATGACTGCTTTTATACCTAAATACATAGGACAAATTGCAGCATGTTCTCTACTTGAGCCTTGACCATAATTTTCTCCACCCACAATTATACTCTTGCCAAACTCCTTTGCTCTTGGTACAAAATCTCTATCATATAGTGAGAAAGCATATTCTGAAATCAAAGGTATATTTGATCTCATAGCTGAGAAGTTGGCACTTGCTGGTGTAATATCATCTGTAGTTATATTATCACCTGTTTTCAATGATATTGGTGCCTCTAAAGTAAAACCTATTGGCTCAGGAATGGGAAGCGGCTTAATATTTGGTCCTCGTATAATTTCTACATCTGTGGTATCTCCTTCTATAGGTTTAATAAGCATTTTATCATCAATTAAATATTCCTCAGGTTCAGTAATATCAGCTAGTTTGCTAATATTACATACTTCAGATGGTTCAGTTAAATATCCAGTTATGGCTGTTGCTGCTGCTGCCTCAGGACTTACCAAATACAGCTTCGCATCTTGAGTACCCCCTCTACCCTTAAAGTTTCTATTTGAAGTTCTAACAGAAATACCATTTGTAGGAGCTGCCTGTCCAATCCCTGTACATGGTCCACAAGCACATTCTAATAGCCTTGCTCCCGCAGATAAAAGTTTGGGAATTATCCCATCTTCCATTAACATTTGAAGAATTTGTTTAGTTCCTACAGAAATGGTTAATGATACATTTTCATTTACAACATGTCCATCTAAGACTTCAGCTGCCTTTTTAATGTCACTATAAGATCCATTTGTACAGCTTCCAATAAATACTTGGTCTACCTTAACATTTTTCATCTCTTTAACTAATCTGATATTGTCAGGCATATCTGGACATGCTACCATTGGGTGTAACTCACTTAAATCTATTTCCATATACTCGTCATAGGTACAGTCTTTATCTGGTAATAACTCCACATAATCAACTTCCCTGCCCTGTCCTCTTAAAAATCTCTTAACTTCTTCATCTGCTGGAAACACTGATGTAGTTGCTCCAAGTTCTGCGCCCATATTTGCAATTGTTGAACGCTGAGCAACTGTTAATGTTTTAATACCCTCTCCCACATACTCAAAAATCTTTCCAACTCCTCCTTTTACAGTTAATCTTCTTAACATTTCTAAAATAACGTCCTTAGCAGAACATTGAGGAGATAATTTGCCCTTTAACTCAACTCTTACAATCCTTGGCATTTTTAAACGCATAGGAAAACCGGCCATAGCAGTAGCAACATCCATACCACCAGCTCCAATAGCTAACATACCTAGAGCACCACCTGTTGTTGTATGACTATCTGTACCTAATAAGCTTTTACCAGGTTTACCAAATCTAGAATAATGTATCATATGGCAGATTCCATTACCAGGTCTTGATAGATATAACCCATATTTCTTTGCTATACTTTGTAGAAACAAATGATCATCTGGTCCTTTACTATCAACTTGAAGCAAATTGTGATCAATATAGCTTACTGATACTTCTGTCCTTACCTTAGGAATATCAAGTGCCTCAAAAGCAAGATATGCCATAACTGCAGTAATATCATGAGTAAGAGTTTGATCTACTTTAATGTATATTTCCTCACCAGGTATCATTTCACCCGATACTAAATGGCTTTTGATCAATTTTTGTGCCAAGTTTAATGCCATTGTTTTAACCTCCTTATTTCATTGTTATATAAAAAAGTAAATTATTTTCATAGTTATTTTATCAAGTAACTAATATCCAAGCTTTTTAAGGTTTGCTGCATAATTATCTGGCAAAACTTTTCCCTTTTCAAGAATTTCTTTCTTAACAATATCCATACTATCTATTTTCTTTTGTGCGTTTTCCATAATCTGTTCTGCGTATTCTACAGGTATAACACAAACACCATTAACATCTCCAACAATAATATCACCCGGGTTTACAGTAACACCACCACAGGAAATAGGAACATTTATCTCCCCATTAGAATTCTTCGTACTAGATCCACAAGTTACTGCTTTTGCATAAATGGGAAAACAAATTTCTTCA
This sequence comes from Tissierella sp., assembly GCF_032104385.1. Taxonomy (GTDB): domain Bacteria; phylum Bacillota; class Clostridia; order Tissierellales; family Tissierellaceae; genus Tissierella. The sequence continues at coordinate 53,017 of NZ_DAMCHJ010000006.1, read as the reverse complement.
TTTTCTTCTAAATCTCTAAAGGCACCATCAATAACAACACCTTCAATTCCTTTTACCTTACATGAAAGACTTCTATGATCCCCCCAGAGAGCATTATTTTTACTGCCTCTACCATCAACTACAATAACATCCCCTGATTTTGCTAGGTCTACTGCTTTTGTTACCATTAAACTATCTCCCATAGGAAGTTTTACAGTAATTGCTGGTCCACAAATCTTCTGCTTTGTAACCATTGGTTTTATATGATAATCCATTGCGTTATAAATAATTGTACCATCACATAGTTCACATGTACTAAATTCTCTTATTCTATCTAGTAATTCCTTACTAGGTCTTTTTATTTCTTGATTTATTCTATAACCAATCTTATTTTCCAAATTAATACCTCCAAAGTATATTTATTTTAGCTGGGGAAAATCCCCAGCTATGAGAATGATTTTAAATTATACACACGATATTAACCATAGAAGCTAAATACAACGCTGCCGATTAATAAAATAATTGCCCCGCCAATTCTTGATGAAATTTGTGCATAAGACATTAACTGCATACGTTTAGCCGCTCCTAATACTTGAAGATCTCCACTTCCTCCACGATTTGCCATGCAAAGACCTGCTGTAATAGCTGATTCTACAAAATAGAATCCAAATAACATACCAACTAGTCCCGCACCGATTATTGCTCCAATAATTACGAATGCACATATTACAAGAGTTTTTACATTAAGTACTCCAATTAATTCTCCTAAATCAGTAAAAGCAATTCCTATACCTACCATACACATGCCCATAAGGGGACCTGTAAAGAAAGAAGATAACTTCTTAGTACCTTGTTTAATAGAATCCGGTATTATATTTGAAACATTTGCTAATGCACTAAATATAACCATGTAAGCATACATATGAAGTGTTACAGGGCCTATAGCAGGTAAGATACTCTTTGAGAACAGTCTTGACATAGCATAAATAGCACATGTTAACAAAAGTCCACCTGCCATATCAAATTGTGTTATTTCTTTTTTCTCTTTTTTTATTTTATCTTCATCCATTAAATATACTTCAGCATTCTTGAGAAGTTCACCATTTCCAGTAAGATTCGGATATTTTTTTCCTATAGAGTTTAAAGCTACTGCACCTAATATTGCAAAATTATTTGCTAAAGTTAAAATTGCTATTGCCTGAGAATAAAATGCATCCTTACTTTGACCTGTTGTTGCTTCCCACATTTCGCTTAGGGGAATAGCCCCTGCTCCATTTCCTCCACCCATTGTTGGAAGTACATAAAGAGTTAAAATTGATTTAACGTCCACTCCTACCAATAATCCACCAATTAATCCAAAAATAGCTGCCGCAATTATTCCACCAAATATTGCAGGTACATAACCTTTAAATGCCTTAAGTAATTGCCTTCTGTTTACTGCCAAGACAGCTGATACTATAAGTAATGAAATAAATACAGTTTGAAAACCATAATCATCATAGAAAAAAGTAATTCCTTCTGAATACTTTACAGGTAGAATTTCGTAATACTCTAAGGCTGCCCCACCTAAAAATGCTAAAAGTGAACCTCCACCTAAGTAATCTTTCCATATTGGAATACGTTCTCCAACTTCATAAAGTACAATTCCCAAAGAAAACATAATTCCTATAATACTAAGCATGTCATCATCGGGCATTTTCCCTGTAAAAGTTGCAATATAAACAATTCCAACAATAAGTATTAGCATCCAAATTGGCATGCCATAAAGTTTTCTTTTAAGTACGCTTTCCTGCTGATTTACTAAAGTAGATTCAGACATTAATAACCCTCCCTATTTGCCTAATTATAATCCATCAAGTGGTAATACTAATGAAACCTCCTTTGATTGTTATATTTTTATTTATCAACTTTATTCTATTCCAATGCCATGTATAAGTAAAATACCATTTTAGATATGCAAGTCATAGGTTATAAGTTATATGTCTGAATTATTTTAATATTTTTATTCCGTATATTATATAAAAAGCAGAACTTTCCTATTCGTTATAAAATAATAAGAACTTGACTATCATACTTATTTAATAGCCAGGTTCTTATTATTTGCAAGTTCTACTCTTAAAATTTCAAAAGAAGCTTTTTCTACAGTTCCTATATATGAATCCTTTCTATATGCGGCAACAATCTCCCATCCAATGGGATTCTTGGAAAATGTATATATATCTTTTTGACTTATATTCTGAGCTAGATGAACAGTCATTTCAGGTACAATAGCAACCCCTAACCCTTCAGCTGCAAGTCTGCATGCAGTTAAATTACTAGATAACTCCATTGAAATATTAGGTATTATTTTGTATTTGCTAAAAAATCCCTCAACAGTCATCCTTATGCCATGTCCTTTTTTAAGTATTAATAATGGTAAATTCCCTATGGTAGTGATATCTATTTCATTATTAGGATTTATAGTGCATCCTGATCGTCTTATTATATCTTCCTTGCCAACTAATACTATTTGTTCTTCATATATGAATTCAGTCTCTAAATTTGTTTTGTCCATAGGAGATGGTATTAAAACGAAATCAGTTTGTCCCTTGATCACATTGTCAATTAAAACGGAAGTTCTTGCTTCAGTTACTTTTACTTCTATACCAGGATATTTTTCTAGAAATTTTGGCAACATTAAAGGTAACATATATGCTGCACGTTCCTTTGGAATACCTATCTTAATTCTACCTTTCCTGCCATTGGAAATATCTCTAAGTTCTCTTAACAAGTTTTCATTAAGTCTAATCATTTGTCTTGCAATCTCAATATATCTTTCCCCTGCATATGTAAGTGAAATTGGGTTAGTGGACCTATCAAAAAGCCTTACTCCCATTCTTTCTTCAGTCTTTATTATAAAATTGCTAAGGGATGGCTGCGAAATATAAAGTTCACTGGCAGCCTTTGTAATACTTTGATGCTCTGCAACGGTTATAATATAGATAAGTTCTCTAAGTTCCATCTATCATCCCCCCTTTTTGATTTGAGTATAACATATTTTATCTTCATATCAAAATTTTATTAATTTTAAAATATATTTGAAATAAAAAACAACCCACCGATCTAAAGCATTACCGCCTTAAAACCAGTGAGTTTTACTCTTTATAACCATTCATTATCCTACTTAATTATTTTTCTTTAACAGGAATCCAAATTTCACTATAATAGTTTTCATCCTGATTCCCCTGTGGATAATCAGCTATATTAGTATACATTTCAATATTATAACCTGCTGCAATTTCATAATCCTTGCAATTAGGCAGCCATTCTGAGAAAATTTTTTTATTAACATCTTGCAAAGATTTTGGCATTGCACCCTTACAAGCAAAAATAGCCCATGTATGTTTAGGTATAACCTTTGTAATAAAACCATCTGGTATTTCCAAAGATGGATTATAATCATCTGCAATTAGGTACTGGAATTCATCTGAATCCATCATGCTCTCATCTATACATATTCCATACATTCCACATACAAACTTACCCTTTCCTGTTTGATAATGCTCTGTCCAAAACTGTGGAATTTTCACAGTTGCATTATCATACTTAAACATCCTTGATATACCCATAATAGTGAATGAATCTTTTTCAACAATTTTGTAATCCATAATATAACCACCTTCCAATGAGAATTTGATTTTTAGTGGAGCAAATGATTTAACCATTGCTTCATCTTTTCAAACAGCAGTAGGTGTAACACCATGAAATCGGATAAAAGCCTTTGTAAAACTATCTGGTGAGGTGTAGCCATATTTCACTGCAATGTCAATAATCCTTTCATCAGTGGAAATAAGTTCACTACCAGCAAGAGCAAGCCTACGCTGTCTAATGTATTCTCCAACTGTAAAACCACAAAGCATTGTAAATCCTTTTTGAAAATAAAATGGAGAGATAAATGCTTTTTCTGCAATATCTTCTATTGAAATTTCCTCTGTAATATTATTCTCAATATAGTTAATAGCTTTACCAATTCCTTCAACCCAACCCATATTCATCACCCCTATCTGTAAATATATCTTATCTCTTTTCAAGTAATTGTTCCCGACTTTTTTTGTTATGTTTTGTCTTTTATAAAATATTTTTCTTATAATTCTTTTATCATATGTACCATTCCAGGAGTATACCCAAGTTTTCGATTTAATGCAATCATACTATTATTTTTATAATGTACTGTTGTTTCTATTGTTTTTATTCCTTCAAGCCGACACCATTCCTCTAATAATATTTTTAGATTTGTAGCTACACCTTTACCTCTATAATCCTCTGTTACATATAAAGATAAAATCATAACACTATCTTGAGATTTCTCTTGTTTACAAGCCCATATAAATCCCTGTATATACCCTTTTTCATCTTCTGCAATAACAAGCAGCAAATCTTCATTTCTTGTATTTTGAATTTTTTGTACTGTCTCTTCTATGTCTATGGTGGAAACTTTATAATCTGATATCCATAGCTTCGGCGTGAGATTATGCCATCTTGCAATCTGTATTAAAATCAGTTCTAATTTTTTATCAATATTACTGCAATCAAGGTCAATTTTTCTATAATTCATCATTAACCACTCCCAATACTATTTATATATAATTTTATAAATCTGTCCATTATATCAACTATGCAATATATCTATTATTTTAATTATATATCCTTGATTGCCTTTATTCTACCAGTATATTAACATTTCTATTAAATTTATCCCTAAAGATAAACAAAACCCCTTGAAATCAAGGAGTTTTTATTGTAGCAATATTTCATTAACACTAAATTATTTTCACCTTATTTCAACCTATTCCTTCTCTAGAAACTCAATCCATCTCCCATGTACTAAGTAGGGTAAAAGGAAAAAAGATTATTATATCTTTTAGATTAATCTTTTAACTTATATCTTATTCTATCTTGACCTTTTGGATTATCATATTCAATTGTAAAATCGTCTATCCACTCAGGATTGAATATCTTTGCAACCGACGAATCTATTGATGTAAGCTTTTTCTCTACTAAATCATAATAAAATAAGGTTATTTTTTCTTTAGACATTTCAAACTCAGACAAATTATCAATATCAAATGTAATTGGAAAATCACTAAAAATTATTTTCCCAGTGTTGGGGTTAAGCATAAATTCAGTACCAACAATAGATAGTTGGATAATATCATATTCTGTTATGCTCCAGTCAACAACATTTATTTTAAATAGTTTTAAAGGTGTATCAATGACTAATACTGAAAAAGCTTATATAGCTGGTATTATTGATGGAGAAGGTAATATTATGCTTACAAGATTCCATAAAAATCAATATCATTCTCCATATGTTTCAATTGCTTCTACAGATTTAGAATTATTGGAATGGGTTAAAAATACAGTTAAATCTGATAAGATTACTACTAAAAAAAATTATAATGAAGAAAAACATAAAAACTCTTATACATATACAATAATATATGATGAAGCTATACAACTTTTACAAGATATCGAACCTTATTTAATTATAAAAAAGAAAAAATCTAGAGCACAACATATCATTTCTAAGTATAAAGAAGTAACAATAAGAAATGGAAGATATAATGGAACCCAAAAATTAGCTAAAGAACAATTCTATCTTGACTTTCTTGCATTATAAAAGCTCCAATGAGATTTCTCATTAGAGCTTAATTCTTTATGTATGGTGGAGGCGGTGGGACATGATATCCAATAGTTTCCTAAAGGCACTGACTATATCTTGAGGTCTTTAACCCCTCTGGCGTATTATGGAAGTAAAGTTTAGTTTATTCCTTCCATCCTAGTACTGCATATCGTATGACTTAGCAGTCTATAAGTCGATACAGGGCTGTTGGATTTCTCCACATACCCCTCGGTATTAGCATTTTACAGCCTTCACCGATAAAGCCAAATTTTCACCTATAGATCACTCTATAGGGCGACTCCTCCGAATCGAACCCACGTCCGAAAATATTTCCACAAGAGCTTCTCCGAGTGCAGTCAGTAATTTGACATTCCCTCTACCTGACCCCTACTGACAAGGTTCAAGTTTCAGTAGCTTCATAAATTCCGTCCTTAGCTCAAAGCTTTGCTAAGTGCGGTGCCCCACTAGATTGACGTTCTATCCCGAGCCGTGGGTTACTTAGGTAGAACGAGCAGCTTAATTAAGCTGCAAATGCGTAATTATCGTTTGCGTTTAATTTAGTTTGCCACTTTTAACGTTGCTTGGCGACAACGACTCGCTACTCCTGATTCCACATCCCCGTCGAAACCAAATTCGCCCCCATATATTATATTCCTTTGGCAATTAATTATAGCAAATGTATAGAGTTATGTCAACCGCAATTCAATTGCATCTACCTATATTTTTCAGAAGCATGTTGTTGCATCCTTCTTTCTGCATCTTTCTTAGCTATATCATCCCTCTTATCGTAAAGTTTTTTACCCTTTGCAGTAGCTAACTCTACTTTAACTAGCCCATCTTTTATATATACAGACAAAGGGACTAAAGTATAACCTTTTTGTGTTATTGCAGCCATTAATTTCCTTATTTCTCTTTTATGCAAAAGTAATTTTCTCTTTCTAACAGGATCTACATTATATATATTTCCCTGCTCATATGGGCTAATATGCAAATTATTTATAAATACTTCTCCATTTTCTACAGAAGCATAACTATCCTTAATATTTAATTTCCCTTGTCTAATAGATTTTACCTCTGTACCTGTTAGTACCAATCCTGACTCTATAGTATCTTCTACAAAATATTCAAACCTTGCTTTTCTATTAGTTGCAACTACTTTAGTTCCTATCTTTTTCATTTTATCACCACATTATTATTATAGAAAACATAAAATCAAGATCCTTCGCTGTCGCTCAGGATGACTTGTAGCTTTCTTTTAATTTAGTTTAACAAATATATATGATGATGTCAATCTTACAATAATTCAAAATCAATGTTTCTTCTAATGACATCCGCATCTGTTACTCTTATTTTAACTATATCACCTAGTCTATATATTTTATTAGTTCTCTCTCCAATTATATAGTATTTCTCTTCATCAAAATAATAGTAATCATCTAACATATTGTTAAAGTGAACTAATCCCTCTATAGTATTTTCTAGCTGCACAAATATACCAAAGCTAGTTAGTGATGATATAATTCCCTCAAACTCTTCTCCAATATGCCTAGTCATATATTGAGCCTTCTTCATATCTTCAACTTCTCTCTCCGCTTCTTCTGCCCTTCGCTCAGTCATAGAAGTATGTTCTGCTATTTCAGGTAATCTTGCTTCAAGGCTTTCTTGCATTTGACTATTTATCTTCCCATTTAAATATGCCTTTATTATTCTGTGTATAACTAAATCTGGATATCTCCTAATAGGTGCTGTAAAATGAGAATAATACTGTGCTGCAAGTCCAAAGTGCATTCCTGGTTCACTACTATAGATAGCTTTTTTCAGAGATCTTAACATTAATGTACTAATCAAAGTTTCTTCTTTCTTCCCTTTTATTTCTTTAGTCAATAATTGTAATTCTTTTGGATGTATTTCTTGTTGTCCTTTTAATGTATATCCAAAATTATAAATCAACTTACTAAAAGCAGCTATTTTTTCAGCCGAAGGTTCCTCATGTGTTCTATATAAAAATGGAATTTGAGACCAAAAAAACCTTTCAGCCACTGTTTCATTACACACTAGCATAAATTCTTCTATTAGCCTATTAGCTATTCTTCTATCTTCTTTTCTTATTTCTACAGGTATTCCTTTTTCATCTAAAATAATCTTTGCTTCTGGGAAATCAAAATCTATACTTCCTCTTCTTTCTCTTTTTTCATACAGTATATAGCATAACTCTTCCATTAACTTTAAATCATCTGCTACTTTAGATAACTTTTCTTTAGCTTCTCCATCATCATTTTCTAAGAAATCAGAAACATCATCATATACTAACCTTTGTTTACTGTTAATTATACCTTCAACTATTTCATGGTCTACTACTTTTCCTTTTTTATCTATCTCCATAAATACAGATAATGTAAGCCTATCTACATTAGGATTTAGTGAGCATATTCCATTAGACAATTCCTTTGGTAACATTGGAATTACCCTATCTATTAGATATACAGAGTTACCTCTTTCTAATGCTTCTTTATCTAGAGCCGACTTTTCTCTTACATAATGAGAAACATCTGCTATATGGACTCCAAGATAATAGTTCCCATTCTCCTTAAGTTCAATAGTTACAGCATCATCTATATCTTTGGCATCAGCTCCATCTATTGTAAAAGTGTTTAGATGTCTTAAATCAACTCTATCTTTTGTTTCCTCTAAATCTAATTCTTGCTCAATATTTTTTGCTACTTCTTGTACTTTATTTGGAAATTCCTCTGGCAAGTTAAATTGTCTGATAATAGACAATATATCTGTTCCCTTTTCATCTAAATATCCAAGGATTTCTACTACCTTTCCTTCTGGATTTCTTCTAGGTTCTGGCCAAGTTGTTATTTCTACAACTACTTTTTGATTGGTTTTTGCACCCTTAGTATGAGCTTTTGGTATAAATACATCGTATCCTATCTTATGATCATCTGGAACCACAAATCCAAAATTTCTATTATCTTCAAAGGTTCCTACAATAGTCTTATTATTTCTTTCTAGGATTCTAATTATTTCTCCTTCTTCTCTTCTATCTATTTCTTGCCTTCTAATAATATTTGCTATTACTCTATCTCCATGCATTGCACCATTCATATTTTCAGCTGGGATAAATATATCTTCCCTTATTCTATCATTAGGAATAACAAATCCAAATCCTCTTTCATGCCCTTCTAGAATACCAGCAACTAAGTAATCGTTATCAATTAATCCATATTTATGGTTTTTAGCCTTTATAACGACTCCTTCTTTTTCTAACCCTTCTAGTATCTTATAGAAACTCTCTAAATCTTTGCGTTCTAGATTAAATTGCACTGCCAATTCCTCTTTAAGCATAGGCTTATAATTCTTTTCTTCCATAAATTCTATAATCATTTCTCTAATACTCATCTTTATTCCTCCCTATTTGGGGTTTATTATTTTATATACTTTTCTTTATTGTTAGTATTTACCCATTATTTATTAATCATCCCAAAATATATAAATTTAGGGTAAGCTTTGCTCACCCTACTTAATTTTTGAACCATACTGTGTTCTATTAAATAAATTTGCTTCATAAGAGTACATATTTTCTTTCTTTTCTTCATGTACTTTTATTGCAATAGATATCAATTCATCTATTAAATCTTTGAAAGAATATCCTTTCCCTTCCCATAGATAAAATGAGATTGAACCCGGTAAAGTGTTTATTTCATTTATATATACCTTATTATTTGAATCTACCAAGAAATCTATTCTTGAAACTCCCCTACCATCAATAGTTATAAATGCTTTTTTTGCTAAATCTTCTATTTCTTCTCTAATGTTATCTTCAATATCAGCTGGTACTATTCTTCTTTCACCACTTACCTTTCCGCCTTTTTCATTAGACTTTACGTATTTATCATCAAAGCTTAGAATTTCCTCCCAACCAATTGGCTCTTCACATAAAGAAGTTATTACTTCATCGTCAAATCCCAGAACTGCACAATTAATTTCTCTAAGATTTTCTACTGCTTTCTCTATAATTATTTTTCTATCGTATCTAATAGCTACTTCTATAGCATCAATAAGCCCTTCTTCATCCTTTGCCTTTGAAATACCTATACTTGAACCTAAATTAGCTGGTTTTACAAATAATGGGTAAGACAGTTTTTTTTCTATATCTTTTATAATTTCATCTTTATCTTTAAGCCATTTGGACCTATAAAACCAAGTGTAATCCACTACAGGCAATCCATTAGCCTTATATACATCCTTCATCAATATTTTATCCATACCTACTGATGAACCTAATACCCCGCAACCTACATATGGTATATCCATAAGCTCAAATATCCCTTGTACTGTTCCATCTTCTCCATTCATTCCATGAAATGCAGGAAATACTATATCTATTTCTCCAAGAATTTTTTTGCCAAATATTCCTACACTTTGTGGATGCATATATATATTAGTATCTCCGTGATTAGAAGATAGTATTATTTCTTTAGCATCTTTGAAGTTATTATCTTTATAGTTTTTAAAATCCATTAAACTACTTCCTGTCAACCACTTTCCATCTTTATTAACATAAATAGGTACTACTTCATACTCACTTTTATCAATATTTTCCATTATCTGCATTCCTGTAATTACAGATACTTCATGTTCTACACTTCGTCCTCCAAATATTACTCCAATTTTTTTCATAATGAAGAGCCTCCTTCACAATTATTCACTATAGTTATCAGGTAAATCATTTTCAAATAAAACTATATCTTTTGGTTTTGCTAGCTTTTGAATTTCAGTTGTTGCCTCATTTAAAGTATTCACAATAAATATATTATCTTTATTATAATTTACTTCCATATTGGTTCAGTCCTTTTTTCCCCAATGAGTATAACATAATCACAAACCTTACCTATGCTTATACCCAACTCTTTATTAGCCTCTTCTTCCATTGAACCTAGTTCTACCATGCCAGGTGTTACAATTATCTTTCTCCCTTCTTTGAACTGGGATAATACTTCTAAAGCCGCCTTGGCACCTATAGGGTTTGAATTAAATGCATCATCTATTATTATAATACCTGTACCTGGATTTATTATATTTAATCTATGAGGTATTGGTTCTATTTTTTCTATTCCATTTTTTATTTCATCAAATGATAAACCCAAAGATTTAGCTACTGCAACACCTGCCAAAACATTATAAATATTATGTTTACCAAGCAGTTTGGTTGTACATCTTATGGAATTTCCTTCCTTATCTCTAACTGTAAAAGTAGAACCAAATTCTGATACTTCTATATTTTCTGCATATAAATCCAACTTTTCTTTATCCTCTATCCCATAAAGAATCTTCTCTTTAAATGTTTTATCTGCTAATTTCTTAATATATTCATTATCATAATTAAATATAGCTATTCCATCTGTAGGTAATTCTTCTATAAGTTCGTATTTAGTCTTCATTATATTATCTATGTTTTTAAAGGTTTCTATATGAGTAGGTCCAATAGATGTGATAACACCTATTTTAGGACTCACTAATTCTGACACCTCTTTTATATCTCCAATATTTCTTGCACCTAATTCTGCAATAAATACATCATGCCTATTAGTTAATTGATTATTTACAACCTTTGATAATCCCATAGGAGTATTATATGACTCTGGAGTATTAAGTACATTAAACTTTTCACCTAATATAGTTCCTACTATAAACTTTGTACTAGTCTTTCCAAAACTTCCAGTTATCCCTACTACATTTAATTCTTTCATAGATTTTATCTTCTCTTGAGCCAGCTCATAAAAACTCATATTTATTCTTTTTTCTATTGGCTCCAATAAATTATTTGAAATTAACATAAAGAATGGTTGAAGATAATATAATGTTGCTAATAAAATGGTTAAAATAGTCAATGCTACAATGATATATGCCAAAGGAGCACTAAGAAAATTACAAGCTTTTAAAACAAACAAAACTACTATGGCTGTATTCAATATCATATTAGCAAAATATAACCTCTTTGCCCTATTAGTAAATACTAAGGGTTTCTTAGATTCATTTATATCGTTTTTAAAAGAAAATGCTTTCTCTTTATTATTATTTATCCATTTCTGGAATTGTTCTGAATTATAACCCTCAAGTTGAATCATATGTAAAAAATATTTTGATTTATTCCCTATGAAAGTTAGTGCTATAATACTCATTATAATAATTATAATTAACAAAATAATCCCCCCACAAATATAGTGAATAACTAATAACTGGTTTTATAACTATTCACTATTCACTATTCACTGCATCTACTCTTCATCATATTGCAAAAAATTTCTTAGTATTACTGCAAATCTTTGATAGTCATCTAGGTATGAATAATGTCCTGTTCCATCTAATACTACTAAACCTGAATCTTTTATTTCTTTTTCCATTATTTTCCCCATATATAAAGGTGTAGCTGTATCTTTATCTCCCCATATTAATAAAGTAGGTGCCTCTATTTTATTTAGTAAAGGTAATAAGTTCTCGTTCACTACTATAACCAGTATCTTTCTCATAACACCTGAAGAATCCTTATAATCTGTTGAACCAAACTTCTTATAAAATTTTTCCATCTTTTCTTCATTTTTTAACCAAAAGAAAAAAACTTTATATAAGAGTCTCACGGTTTTAAAACTATAAACTTTTATATAATACTTAGGACCCCTCTTAGGTATTAATCCTGCACTATTTATAAGTACAATCTTATCTACTATCTCAGGATATTTGCTACCTAAAAGAATTGATAGTTTCCCACCAAAGGAATGACCTATTAATATAACTTTCTTTATTTCCATATTATCCATATAGTTTTTCACTATTTCTGCATATTTAAAAGAGTCTATAGGCTTCTTTGGTTCCTCAGACTTACCAAACCCCGGCAAATCCAGTGCATGTACTCTAAACTTATCCTTTAGTATATTAACTATTGGAAAAACTGTATTTATATTAGCCCCCCATCCATGGAGCACTAATACATCCTTTCCCTCTCCTTCTACTATGTAGTTTATATTTAAACCCTTTATGTCCATTTTATATACCTCAACTCTTTTATATATTATTATGCCCTTAACTATATAATTATATCATATTTATCCATATTATTACAGCATTAAAAAATCCCTCTTAAAGAGGGATTTTTCTAGAATAATATTCCATTTCCAAATATTTGTGCAAATACTAATGCCACTATTGTCATAAGTTTGATTAATATATTTAGTGATGGCCCTGAAGTATCCTTGAATGGATCTCCTACAGTGTCTCCAGTAACAGCCGCTTTATGAGCTTCGCTACCCTTACCGCCATGATGTCCTTCTTCTATATATTTCTTAGCATTATCCCATGCTCCACCAGCATTTGACATAAATATAGCCATTAGTACACCTGTAACTAAAGAACCTGCTAATAATCCTCCTAGTGCTTCTGAGCCTAATAATAGACCTATAGCAACAGGAACTACTACTGCTAATAGTCCAGGAATTACCATTTCTCTAAGTGCTGCTTTTGTACTAATATCTACACAAGTAGCATATTCTGGAGTTGTTTTCCCTTCCATAATACCTGGTATCTCTCTAAACTGTCTTCTTACTTCTTCAATCATAGAGAAAGCTGCTTTACCTACTGCATCCATAGTCATTGCAGCAAATAAGAACGGTAACATACCACCTATAAATGCACCTGCTATAACAGTTGGCTTTGTTAAATCTATAGTTGAAAGTCCTACTGCTTGAGTATAGGAAGAAAATAGTGCTAATGCAGTTAAAGCTGCTGAGCCTATTGCAAATCCTTTACCTACTGCTGCTGTAGTATTACCTACTGAGTCAAGTTTATCTGTAATATTTCTAACATTTTCTGGAAGCTCACACATTTCTGCAATACCACCAGCATTATCAGCTATTGGACCATAAGCATCTACTGCTATAGTCATACCTGCTGTTGACAACATGCCTACTGCTGCTAAAGCAATTCCATATAATCCTTCAGCTGTATTACTTGAGCCACCTGATACATAATAAGCTACTAATATACCAATAGCTATTACAATAATAGGTCCAGCTGTTGACATCATACCTACTGAAAGCCCACCAATAATATTTGTTGAAGCTCCAGTTTCTGATTCAGTTGCTATTCTTTGTACTGGTTTATGGTCTCCAGATGTATAATATTCTGTTATTCTAGCTATGATAAGTCCAACTGCAAGACCAGATAATATTGCTATAAATGGTTTAGATGATCCTAATATATAATTGCTTAAAAAGAAACCTGCAACCACTGTAATTAATGAGCTAACTAATGTACCATTGTTTAATGCTTTTTGAGGATCCTTATCTCCTCTTACAAAATAAACACCAATGATTGAAGCAATAATTCCTATTGAGGAAAGTGCAAGAGCAAAATAAACTCCTGATTCTCCATATGACGCAAGTCCTAAAGTAATAGCTGATATAATGGCTCCAACATAAGATTCAAATAAATCCGCACCCATTCCTGCTACGTCACCAACATTATCACCTACGTTATCTGCAATAACTGCTGGGTTTCTTGGATCATCTTCTGGGATTCCCGCTTCTACCTTACCTACTAGGTCTGCACCTACGTCTGCTGCCTTAGTATATATACCCCCACCTACTCTAGCAAATAATGCTATAGATGAAGCACCAAGTCCAAATCCTGTTATAATATCTGCATCACCAAATACTATGTACAGTACACCTACCCCTAAAATTCCTAAACCTACAACACACATTCCCATTACTGCCCCACCTGAGAATGCAACATTTAAAGCCTTTGTCATACCTGATTCCATAGCAGCATTTGCAGTTCTTACATTTGCTTTTGTAGCTACCTTCATTCCAAAATATCCTGCACATATTGAGAATAATGCACCAAGTAAGAAACAAATAGCTGTTTGTAAATTAATTGCAAATGTTAAAATAATAAAAAGCGCAACTACGAAAATTGCTAAAGATTTATACTGTCTACTTAAGAAAGCCATGGCCCCATCTTGAATATATTTTGATATTTCCTTCATCCTGTCATTTCCAGGGCTTACTTTATCAATACTGCTTGCCTTATATAAGGCAAATAACAACGCCAATACCCCAACTACTGGCGCAGCAATTAATGCCAAATTCATCTTATATTCCTCCTTTGTTATTTAGCTGCTAAAACTAAAGTAGATATCATAAAAACAACAGCTGATACCACTGTTATTCTTTTAAGCATGTCTTCGCGGCTCTGTCCCCTTGACTTACCCCATAATGAATCCGCTGAACCACCTGATAAGGCTCCTAGTCCTGCTTCGCTGCCTTCCTGCATTATTACAGAAACTATTAAAGCTAAACTTGATACAAGAACCAATACTGAAAAAAACGTTGTCATATTTACACCTCCTACAAATATAGTAGCTAGTTATATATCCCCTAAAACATTACTATTTTAACATAGCGGAAACATAAAATCAATAGCATATCCAACCGTACCTATGAAATAATAATGTGTATATTCCGTATTATTATCAAATACATAGAGTCTTAAACTAATAAAAATTTATCTCCCATACTACTCTATTTCAATGAGACCATATTTAATTTTGACTCTATCTAATTTTTCAATCATAGGCTGAGAAATAAAGAATAAGAAAAAAACCGTAGCAATAGCATGAACTATATTAAACCAAAACCCTGAGATATAGGTTGCCAATAAAGCCTTCCATGAAAAATTAGAAGTAAATATTAAAAGACTTCCAAGATCTATAATTCCCCCATATATGAAAAATGTAGATAATCCACCGTAAATGCATAAGGATAATCTTGTTTTTTTGATAATCCCCTTTTGAAATAATATTCCTGCTAAAAAACCTATTATTCCAAAACAAAACATCTGCCAAGGTGTCCATGGGCCTTGACCAAAGAAAAAATTAGATACAAACCCTGTTAAGGCACCTACAAGAAATCCAGATTCTGCTCCAAGTGATACTCCCGTAATAATTACAATAGCCACAACAGGCTTAAATTGAGGAATCATATAAAAAGCTCCCCTACCAGCAACTGCTATAGCTGTTAGTACAGCAATAATAACTAATTCTCTAGCCTGTGGTTCCCGCTTTTCAAATATCATAATGAAGGGAACCATAGTATATATAATAATTAAAAGGCTGATAAAATAATATCTTCTATCATTTAAAAAGTATATTCCCAAAAAAATAGTAGCTGGAATGACTATTAAAATCATTATTGCCGAAACTATAGTTCTTCGATTTAAGTGTTTTTTTTCTAAAGACTTCCCTGACATAATTTAACCACATCCTCTATAGTTACTGCCTCTTCACAAATATGTCTAGCCATACGATTTGCTGCAGTAGTATAAAAACTATTTCCAGAAAAAAACTTCTTTGGAGTATTAGAGCTTATAATACTGCCATCAAAAACCATAGCACATTTATCAGCGTGTCTTGCACAAAATTCAATATCATGGGATACCATAACAACAGTTATACCTTTGCTGGTTAAAGATTTAATAATTCTTGCAAATTTTTCCTTAAAAAAGTTATCTAATCCTTTAGTCGGCTCATCTAATAATAATATCTTCGGTTCCAATAAAAGCACCTTAGCAAGGGCAGCTCTTTGTTGTTCTCCCCCACTTAAATCATATGGATGTATGGATAGCAATTCCTGAATTTCTGTAATCTCTACTACCTTATTTATTCTCTTTTTTCTCTCTTCGTCAGTTAATTTAATATCCGATAAAATCTCATATAAGTCCAATTCTACCGTCTTTTTAACAAATAAACTTTGGGGGTTTTGAGGTAAAATTCCCAAATCCTTGTCTCTTATAAGAACCTTCCCCCTATAAGGAGTTTTTATACCACCTATAATAGCTAATATAGTTGTTTTTCCAGTACCATTACCTCCTACTATACAATAAAATTCTCCTTTCCTTACTTCTAAAGATAAATCCTTTATAGTATCTGGAAGATTTTTATCATATTTAAACCAAACATCTTTAAGCCTTATAGCAATATCTCTTTCACCTTCAATATCTTTTTCCACAAAAATATCTTTTTTGACTGCTTTATCTTTCATAAAGCTACTAATCCATCTTCTCCCTTCATTTACAGTAATGGGAGTTTTTAAATTATTATCTATTTCTGTATAGATCTGCATAGCAGAAGTCATTGCATAAAACATTGGATGCTCTATTTTATTTAATTCTCTACCTACTTCCCTTGGCGAACCATCAACTATAATATTTCCTTTATCCATTACAATAATACGGTCTGACATTGGGATTACTTCCTCCAATCGATGCTCA
Organism: Tissierella sp.; assembly: GCF_032104385.1. GTDB lineage: Bacteria > Bacillota > Clostridia > Tissierellales > Tissierellaceae > Tissierella. The sequence continues at coordinate 36,045 of NZ_DAMCHJ010000006.1, read as the reverse complement.
GTCATAATAATAGTAGTTCCCAATTCTCTATTTATCTTTTTTATTGTTTCTATAAAGTCCGAAGCAGCAATAGGATCTAATTGAGATGTAGGCTCATCAAGGATTAATACAGCAGGTTGCATAGCCATAATACTAGCCAAGTTTAAAATTTGCTTTTGTCCCCCTGAAAGTTCTGTTACCTTTTTATTGAACCATGTCTGAATACCAAAAAAGCTTGCCATTTCCGCTACCCGTAATCTGATAGTATTATTATCATACCCTAGACTTTCAAGTCCAAAAGCAAGTTCATGCCAAACCTTATCTGTAACTATTTGATTGTCTGGACTTTGAAGTACATAACCAATTTGAGAAACCTGTCTAAAATTTTCAACTTTTTCCAATTTGTCCCCTAGAAAATAAATTTCCCCTTCTTTTTTACCATAAGGGGTCAGTAAGGTTTTTAATTGCCTTATTAATGTACTTTTTCCAGAACCAGATTCACCACATATGGTTATAAATTCTCCATCATTTACAATAAGATTTATATTTGATAAAGCCTTTTTGGTTCTTTCAGGATATGTAAAGCTTAAATTCTTGATTCTATATATTTCCATTTCCTTGCCTCCTGAACATTTATAATAATAGGCATCATACATAAAATAAAATAAGCTATATAGACTATAATGCTAAAACTTGTAATTTCCATAATTTTAATTGAAGGAAAAAAACGAATTGTATTTTCTCCCTTAAAAGCCCCTACTAATACAATTGTTGATAGACAAAATATAATGGAAAATACTATTTTATCCCTATTATCAAAACGAAATATTGAAAAGCTAGTGCGATTTGGTAATCCATATCCTCTAGCCCTCATAGAATCTGAGGTTTCAATGGCATTTTCCAATGCCCATGTAGTCATAATAGATAATATTTTGATGCCATTTCTAGCCCTTTTTAATATGTTTCCTTGAGACATATCCCTTCCTATACATTTTTGAGCATCTGAAATTACCTTTATTTGCTCTGAATATCTAGGAATAAAACGTAATGCCATAGAAAATATTAAAGATAATTTAGGCATTATCCTTCCAAATAAATAAATGAACTTGTCTGATGTCATTATGGCATTATAGCAGGAAAACCATAATATTGTAGTTACAAACATACAAGCTGCAGAAATTCCATATATTATAGATTCTAAGGTAATGGGATTTCCATTTTTAAGATAAAATAATATAGTAACCCCTTCGTGGTTAAAAACAGGATTGAGAACTGCCATAAATAACAGCATAGGTAATATATATAAAAGATTAAACTTAAAACCATTCTTACCTTTCAATATTATTGAATATATAAATGAACTAAAAAGTGCTATTGCTTGAAATATTGGGTGCACGAAAAACATACTAAATACTAACATAAATGTAAAGTAAATGAAGTTGATTATAGGATGAAATGTTGAAAAACTATCACACATTATTCCTCACCTCCTGTAATACTAAAACTGCCGCCTATATCTCTCCCTAGGTCACAAGTATATATCCATTCTACTATATCTCCATCCTTCAGCAAATATCTACTGGCCCCATAATTAGGAAACCAATCATTTACTTTATACATCCAACCACTAAGCTCTCCACAATCAAATTCATATATATTGTTTATCCCCTCAATATAATGACTGTTATATATAGGTGTCATTACAAATTCCATATGAATTTTATTTTCCTGCATTTCTCTTAGGAGAAGGTCGAAGACGGATTCCCCTTCATAAAACACCACAGTTTTAGTTCCATAAATGATTCCGTCTTCTGGCAATACTTCAAGTTTATCCATATTAAATAGATGCATATTATTTAATATAGACTTACAAGTTACAGATAAAGTAGCCTTTAGTTCTTTATCTGTATTCTTTGTTATATCTTGCCATTCTACTGGTTTTGGCTTACCTTCAGGAATTGGGTCAGTTAAATATTTATCCTTTTTATCCTTATTTTCATTATCTTTAACTATAATTCTTTCCTTTTCATTTTTACTATCTTGTATATTTATTTCATCGGATTCCAATGGTATAACTTCTTTGTTCCCTCCCCAAAAGAAAGCAAGAACCAATATAAATACTATGAATAAACCCAACCTAAGTTTTTTATTTTTCATTTCCCTACCACCCTATATTCCTGTATTAATTAACATCAGTCATATTATAGAAACTATTTTTATTATTTATGAATCGTTTATATGCTACTATTCCATACATTCCTTGGTCAGTTGCCATTGGATCTACAACTCCTGCTTGTGCTCCTCCATTCTCCTCTTCCCCTTCTCTTATATGCATAAACCCACCACCATCTACATAAAAAGTCATCAAATTATTTAATAAAGTTTTATCATTCTTTATAAATCTGCTATCATTTGGGTCAATGCCTAACTCTATTAAAGCCATGATAACCTGTACAACGGATTCAGAATTAGCAGCTCCCCAGCTTTTATACCCACCATCATCTAATTGAAGTTTGGATAGGCATTCAATTGCTTTATCTATGGCCTCTTTTATCTCAGGTCTATCTTGGTATTTAGATAAAGCTTGCAATACCATTCCTGTCATATCCGCATCAGCTGGGGAATCATCACCAGCTATGGTAAATCCTCCGTCTGGTAATTGTCTCTCTAAAATATTGTTTAGATACATCTCCCTAGTAGCTTGAACTTCCACATCTTCCACTATAGGAATTTCATAATTCTTAGAATCTAAGGCTATTAAAGCGAAGGTAGGTCCATTTATTCCTTGGAATATGACCTTTTCATAATCTGCCAGTTTTTCAAGCAAATTATATCCTGCCACATTTCTTGGATCCTTTCCAATTGCAGTTAATCCAAGGATAACCCTAGAGTATTCCGTATATTTTCTTTCATGTAAAACACCTTGGTTTTCTTTGAGAGTATCTACAACATTATTATAATATTTTTCAAAATAATCCCTATCAATATCTAAGTCTGCCCTAGCTAAAGACATTACAGTCCAATCTCCTCCTAGAGAAGATACTATTGGATTAGGTACTGTTTCTTGCATAATCTTTGCTGTTTCTTTAATAACTCTATCTATACTATTATCTCTCTTTACTACTGTAGTTGCATTACAAGCAATAAGATTAAGAGACAAAATCAATAATATAAATATAGAAATTATCTTTTTATATTTACACATAGACAACCCCTTCTTTATTTAATTATTTTATAAACTGTTTAATCAATTATCTCTTATAAATAACTCCATATATTCCCCCTGATACTTGCTGCATATGAATATATCCATCTATTATTGACCATTTTTCAGGTGCTAAATCTTCAAATTGCCTCTTCATATAATTATATTTTACAACCCTTATATATTCTGCTGGTAAAAGTTTTTCCAATTTTATTTCTATAGAAAGTCCAGCCTTTGTTGAATTTGTCTCAATTTCAAATATTCTTCCAGCCCCCTTAATCTTTGACCACTGGGCTTGAACATTATTATATGGCTCATTTGGTGCAGGCTTTATATTTATATATACTCCATCGGGACTATCCATAGATGGATATATTTTTATTCCCAATAGACCTGTACTATATTTTAAATAATCGAATTCCAATTCTTTTAGATTTTTCAATACGCCTGCTGGAATATTAATTTTATTTTTATATAAATCATTCATTCCAATTGTATTTAATCTTATATCCATATAATCACTGAATTGAGTAAAAGATAAATCTCTCCTTATATTTTCACTTTGAGCTGTAATCTTACTAACCTCATCCAGTGCATCTCTCCTAATTTCTGCTCTAGTTTTTCTTTCTTCTTCTCTCAATCTTTCCTTCTTAATCTCTTGAGTTATTTCATACCAGTCTTTTTCATCCCTTCTTGATCTTCGGCTATCCCTGTGCCTATCTCTATACCAATTTGAATCTCTATTGATTATCTCCTCATATTCCTTTTCCCTTGGCATAGAAACATCTACTTCATAAGTCTTTGAATTAAAATTCTCACCAGATAGTGTATATCTTACTGTACGTTCAAAATCCTTTGCCATTCCTATATCTGGAGAAATAGTTGCCCCTTCCGAATAGATAATTACAGGTATTAAATCTTTTAAACTTGTCCTATACGGAAGGTCTACATATATTTTCCCAGTGGAATGATTAATTGAACCCTCTATACCTAATAATTTAAAGCTAAGGATTTTAGCATCCTTCTTTTCAGCTGGTTTTTCTGGTTCTGGTTTTTCAACCTTTTCCCATTTTACATATAGAGTTATTTCCTTGGTAATAGGTGTATCAAAGTTAAATACCTTGGTTAAATTTGAATCTTCATACCACCCCATAAACCTATAATTTACTTTAGTAGGATCCGATGGTCTAGAAAGCTTTTCTCCTTCTTTGACTTTCTTTGAGTTTATAATACTTCCACCATTGGTATTGAAATTTACTGTATATTCTTTTGTTGGTTCTTCTTCCCATTTTGCGTATAAAGTTAAATCCTTGGTTATCTCTATATTAAAGTTGAATTCCTTAGTTAAATTTAAATCTTCATACCAAGATATAAATTTATATCCTTCTCTTATTGGGTCTGTTGGTTTTATAAGTTTCTCTCCTTCTTCTACTTCTATTGATGATATATTGTTGCCACCATTAGTGTTGAAGGTTACTGTATATTTTTTTACTGTAGATTCTACTATTTCTATAATATATTCCACTGAGTTATCATCTTTATATATAGTAAATTTTGCTGATTGTCCTGGCATAATACTATTGGTTACCTTACCAGTAGCCCATTCTTCTATAGAGCCATCGTATCCTCTATCTTGAGAAATGTTTGTTCCTTCTGTACCAGTTATTTTAAGAATATGTTTACCTCCAATAATAGATTCATCAAAGCCCTCTGGAAGTTCTAGGGTAATTGTTTTACCTTTTATAATTCCCTTGGAAATAATTTTCCCATCTTTTATTAATTCTACAGATTTTATTTCTAGAATTTCTTGTAATTGTTCTTCTTCCCATTTTGCATATAGGGTTATATCTTTAGTAATTGGTGTAGCAAAGCTAAACTCCTTAGTTAAATTTGAATCTTCATACCAGCCTATGAATTTATGTCCTTCTTTGGTTGGGTCTGTTGGTTTTATAAGTTTTTGTCCTTCTTCTACTTCTATAGATGGCATAGCATTTCCACCATTGGTATTGAAGTTTATGGTGTACTTTCGTTTTTCTTCTGTTTTATCTTCTACTGTTATATTTACCTCTACTTCTCTCTCTTTTGAATTCCAATCTATAAGGGCTTTTACAGTATATTTTCCTGGCTGTGATAGATCTATATTTTCTGTCCTCCATTGTTTTACACCTACTTCTACAGTTTCATTGTTAGTTGTTACAATACTTATTTTATTTGGTAGTTCTTCACTGATTTCTATTTTTATTGGCTCTATCTTTTCAATTTCTGGTTCTTTATCTCTCTCCTTAAAATGGGCTGTTACATTTAACCTATGGCTATTTTCAAGTTCATAAGAATTTGCTAAATTTGGCATATTCAGTGTTAATTTATTCATCTCTAAATTCACATTAGGATTGTCAGTCTGATATCCAGTTATTATAGGATCCATTTCCCACCTGTCAAATACCAAGTTTTCATCTTCAGATTTTGCTTCTATTGTAAATTGTTCTCCAGTTGGAACCACATCTCTATCTACAGTTGCGATTAACTTATTATTTGTAGGCTCACTAGTATTTATATATATTTTGCTAAATGTATCAAAATTTGCAATTATAGATAATCGGTCTTTACCACCAGCATCTTTTAAGTTTTTAAACTTTTCATTTATTGTAAATGTCAATTCATTCTTAGTTATATCTCCTATAAAATCCTCAAGCATTATATATTTTGATGGATCATGTCCTTCAGGAGGGTTTTGATACCAATTTCCTGACCACCATTTTTTAAATTCACTTTTCTCTCCGTCTATGGCTTTGATTGTAACTGTATCCCCTATTTCATAATGTCCAAAGGAAATAAATTTTTCTTCTCCGTCTTCGTCATATTTGACAATTCCTCCTGTTGCAGTTTTATCATAGGGATTCCCTGCAGTTAGGGATATCTCAAGTTTAAATGGCAATTCTCCTTCTCTAAAATTCAATTTGTATGAAATATCCTCTCCAATTTCAGTGTGAAAAATAAGTATAGGTGGATTTTCTATATCTACTTCTCCATATTCGACTCCAAATTCTGGAAATAATATCCCTTCTTCCCATTCTGTATAGGATTTTGTAATGGTCTTATCTATATTATGTTTCTCATTCTTATTTATTAATGTTATATTCTTTACACCTTGAGTTTTTATTTTTAACTTAACCTCTTCAAGAAAAAAAAGATTCTCTTCTATATTTCGTAGGTTGTCTTCCAACAAAAACATTTCAATTACTTTATCTTTAATCTTATATTCTAAAAGCCACTCTTCTTCTTCAAACATATCATACAATCTAACATCTAATAATTCAAATGTTTCTGCTAATCCTATTGGTTTTGTAAGATTCTGTCCTTCTTCCATTTCAATGGAATGATTATTTCCACCATCCGTATTAAGAGCACCTTCAGAAAATGCCATATCATTGCCTACAGTTAATATACTTATAAACAATAGTATAAAACCTAGAATTTTATTCAATGTTCTTTTTTTCAAAATACTTCCCCCTTTAATATACAACTTGATAATCTTCTGTATCATTATAGTCATCTATATACTCCCATAGTTTTGTAGCTGGCTTCGGCTCAGATATTGTAATAATCAATTTATACTCTTTGATATCTTTTCCATTGTTTAATGTAAATCTGGCAGAACGTCTAAGGTTTAATGGCTGTCCTGATGCAGGATATATATTGCTTCCCTTAGATGTCTTTATAGTCGGAGATAAATTCCTTAAATCAAGTTCATAGGGAAGTTCTATATATATCTTTCCATTTACATTATCTATTTCTCCTTCTATGCCATTTATTTTAAATGATTCAATTTTCATTTCTTCCTTCTCTTTATCTGTGTCCCCATCATTGCCACCATTGGAATCTCCACCTGATTCCACAATCTTTATAGTGTATAGATTTATATTTCCTTCTTCATCTGTTAGTACATAATCCTTATAATAACCTTTTAAGGAGTTATTTTCTTTATTAGGTTCTGGATCTATGGTCTTTCCAGTCCACTTAATTTTAGGAACTAAATCTTCAATATCATGTTTATCTATACCCTTTGGTAATCTAAGCTCTATAGTATTTCCCTTTATATTGGTCTCTACACCTGGTACTGAAAATTCTTCAATTTTACTATTTCCTGTGGGGGATATATATTCTATATCAACTTCATAATCTATTGTTCCACTTGATGGTAAAGGATATGGAACTATAGACACCTTAGGTTTTTCTTTATCTTCATTAGGTTCATAAGAATAATTCTGGGGCTGTCCTAATCCCGGTCTTACTGACGTATTAGAGTCACTTGGTTCAAATTTGGATTCATTTATATATATTTCTTCTACATAAGTCCCAAAGGGAAGTTTTAAATGAATTTTTCTATTATTTTTATCTATATTTCCATTTACTCCCCTTAATACAAATTTAGTAAACCAAAATAAATCTTCCTCCTTAATAGTAACTTGAACTTTATATTCTCTGGTAGTTCCATCTTCTGCTGTTACTGTATATACAACTGTACCATTAGTAAAATCCTGAGGTTCAGTTTCATCTGGAGATATATTTACACCTTGATGATTAAAATATATTCTGATATTTTTCAATTCACTTTCATTAGTACCTGCTGGAAGTTCTATTTTTATATTTTGATTTTGATTATCTATTTCAATCTTAGCATTTGAAAGTCCCTCTACTTTTCCATCTATAATATCCTTTTTGCTGCTTTCTACTCCTTCTTTCCTTTGAACTTTTACCATATATTTTTTCACTGTTTTACCATCTTCTGCAGTTACTATATATTCTATATCTTTAGTAAAATCTTGTTTTTCTCCTATTTCAGGAGATATAGTTGCCCCTTTAGATATATTAATAATAGGAACTTGTTCTTTTAACTCTTCATCTGATACTTCATTGGAAAGCTCTATTACTATACTACCTGTTTCATGATTTATAATAGCCTCTTTTCCTAAAAGTACAAATTTATCTATTTTAGCCTCTTTACTAAACTCTTTACCAAATTCAAATGGTACTCCATCTTTATATAGAGAATAGGGTTTCTTACCATTTTCTATAAAATTAATATACCATTGTAATGCATACATTCCTTGATAGGTACCCATAGGATTATATTGTTTATTTGCATGACCAAAACCATCTAAGTCATTAGTAGCAAATTTATTAATCCAATTAACTATCATATTGTTATTTGATCCTTTAGAAAATCTATAATCTGAATAAGGGTCTATTCCCATGGAGCAAAGTGCTATTATAACTTGAGCTGTAGACTCATTATTCACAGCACCCCAAGCATCAAAAAGGAAATCATCTCTCATAGAATTCACTTTTTCCACTACTTTATGTCCAAGTATTATATCTAATCCTTCATCTAGTTTTTCCTTCACTCTTATTCCATAAACAGGATCATCCCTATAAGGGTATAATGATTGCATTAACATACCTACCATATCTATACCAAAACCATCTGTTCCATATTTATGATTTAAAATATATTCAATCATAAACTCTCTAGAATACCTTGTATCTGCTGGAACTGAATAATTCCCCATATCCAGTGCTATTAAACCAAATATTTGATCATTTACTGTTGTGTCCTTAATAGGTGTAGGAAAATTATATATCCTTTCAACTAAATCTGTAACTTCTTCTCCCTTAATCATAAATGGTTTGCCATCTTTTTGAAGTTTTTTAAGATCAGTAGCATCGATCCCCATGGCAGTTAAAGTCATTACAAATCTGTCTGGGTCTGTTTGCTTATTGGGATTTAAGCTGGAAATCTTTCCATATATATCAAACCTTTTAGGAATATCTTCATACTTGTCTACAACTCCATTTGTGATATCTTTCCCATTATCTCTACCTTCATAAAATCCTATGTTCATCCATTCCCAGTCATCTGATGCATCTTCTTTATATCTTTTGTAAATATTATCTCTAAGGGTTATTAATTTCTTATAAAATTCCTTATCTGGAAATTCTATTTCCCCTCCACTACCTTCTTGTTGTATATTTACTATATATTCTTTTTTACTCCCGTCCTGTGCAGTAACTGTATATATAAATTTCTTAGATGAAAAGTCAACTTCTTCCCCACTTTTAGGAGATATCTCTGCAAACTTAGATACCTCAATAGTTGGCTTAATATTATCTAGTTTTATACTAGAAGGTAGTTCTATTTCTATTATATTATCCTTTATCTTACCCTCTATTGTCCCTATTTTGAAACTCAAAATTTCTTTTTCTTGAGAAGCTCCTGCTTTTTCCACCTTGACTCTATATGTTTTTTCCTTTCCAGACTCTGATTTCACTGTATATATTACAGAACCCTTAGAAAAATCTTGAACTTCATTTGACCGTGGTAAAACGGTGGATTTATAACTTGTTTTAATATTTGGCTTTAAATTAGATATATCAGTTTCAAAGGGTACTGTTACTATAATTTCCCCATTATCATGATCTATTTTTCCCAATGAACCATTAATCTTAAAGGATGTTATCTGATTTTCATCAGACTTATTTGATACTACATTCAATTTGTATGTTTTTTCTTTATCTCCAGTTTTTAATTTTATATCTAATGGTTTAGATACATCTATTAAATCTCCATCTTTGAATTCAATATCCTCTTTATTTTCATCTATGTAAAATAGTTTTTCTGCTGTATGATATATTTCTATTGGAAATGAAATTAAATCAACTTCAAAAGGAATATTAAGATTTATCTCATCATCTGAAATACTAGCTTCTATCTTATTTCCATCTGGGCTGGTATATCTTGCAGAATTTATTAGCTGCTCGGATTCCCCTTCTATGAATTCTATAGTCCAATCCTGCTTTACATCATAGTCCTTTACATCTTCAAATTTTTCATGAAGTGCATCCAACGCTTTAATTGTATAAACTACTGACTTACCTATTTCAAAATCTCCTGATTTGAACTTTGCTTTAACCCAATCTGGTGTTAATATCTCTAATTTATCTTTATCAATTTCGGTATCACTTGTAATATATAATTTTACATTATTATTATTTTTATCTATAATTCCAGTATAATTTTCATATTTTACTTCTAATATTTCAGCTTCATTTACCCTATGAGCCTTAACATATTCCATAGCCTCATAACATGTTTCAAGTAGAGCTTCTATTTGTTCTCTTTTTAAATTTGGATCAATGGTTTTTGGATTGTACATTTTTTCTATCCAAACATATACATATTCCAGTCTAGGGTCTGCATTCCATCCTGGATTTATTATGGCATTAAGCTCTCTTTTTATATTATCTATAAATCCAGCATGCATTGGATGATAATCCCCTGATTTTCTAGGCTGTCCCTGTTCCTTTATTTCTCTGGAAAAATCATCTAACTCCTCATAGACTGATATAAACTCATCCCATAAATCCTGAACCTCTTCCTTTGGAGTTTTATCCTCAGAATTTCTTTCTATTATCAACATCATCCAAACAGGTATTTTATCTATTTTTCTTCCACTATCATATGTAAATTTATAAAAATGTTTATAAGGCAAGAAATAATCATGTTTTTTATTATCAAGTATTAATTCCCCCGGATCTTTAAAATCATTTACATTGCCCATACCTTCTGTCCAATATCTTCTGCTTTCTACTTTCTTTATGGTCAAATTATAATCATTTAATTTAGATGAATCTTCTATTCCCACATAGTTAAGATTATTTGCCAATCTCATGGGAACTAAAGTTGAATGTTTATCATTTGTTCCATATGTTAAATTATAGGACATCATTCCCCCAGAAACTTGATTATATTCCTTTGAAAGAATAGTATTAAATCTATATACCCACCAATCTGGAATCACACCTTGCCATTCTGCAAAAGAAGGTATAGTTGTAGTAAACAATGTTATTAATACTAAAATTAAAATAAAAAACCTTTGATTTTTCCCCCTCATACTTCCTTATCTCCCTTCTTACTGTATATAAGGGGAATGAATCTTCATTCCCCTTATTCTAATACTTTATTTTACCAAGGTGCTCCACCTAAGTCTTGTCCCCAATTTAATGTAAATCCCCATTCCATTGATTCATCATTATTACTGATTGTATACTGAGAAGCTCCAACATTTGGCATTATTCCATTCATTTTATACATCCAACCTGATTGACTTGTCATATCAAATTCCCTTAATCCTGAATAACCTCTTCTATTTATTTCTCGAATATATCCTTGACTTGCACCATCAAGCTCTAAATCTAACTGGTCAGCTGCTTTCATTAGTGCATTCATTGCAGTGTCTCCTACTTTTACAGATATTGTAATTGCTTGAGACTTGCTAAATCCTTCTAAGGCATTTTCTACCTTTTTATAATCTTTATGGTCTTTTGAAGCAGTTTTTAACCAATTAGTAGCATTTTTAACATTGAAAATTACCATTAAATTAACATCTGTTCCCTTTATACCAGCATTAATTTGATAATTTTTATATTCTTTCCCATTTGAAATATTAACTAATGTAAAATTTACATACCCTTTACTAAAATCTACATTTTCTATATTTGAACCATTTACTAATGCATCATTAACCTTTAGACTATATGTTTTTGAATCATATCTAACCTTTACACTAACATTAGCTAAATTTATTGAAGAATTAGTAAAGTTTAAATAAGCTGTATATTTAGTATCATCTGGCCACTCTGAACCTTCTGCATGTTTTATAGTCACTGCCTTGTAACTAGTATCTGCACCATCTGCAGTTATCCTAAAATCCCTTGGTGTACTTGTATCAACAATTATTTGATCTTCCCCTGTGGCAAGTACAGTGCTTGTCAAACCAAATACCATAATTAATGCTAACATCAAACTTAAAATCTTACTGCTTTTCCCAAATCTCTTAAACATATTTTTGCCCCCTTTTAGAATTTGTTTTTTTAGTAAATAGCCTATTCTATTTACTTTTCTCTTGCCGTTAGGATAACTTCTCCTAACAATAGCTATTAGCTACCATGATTAAATCTTATTTATAGTCATATTTAATCAAATGACTATATCAATTTACCATAGCAACCATCCCCTTTAATATGAAATATAAATATAATAAATATATATTTATTCTGCCCTAATAGCTACTTGTGGACTTATTCTCATTGCTTTTATAGCTGGAATTAATGCACTAAGTACGGCAACTATTCCTGCAAAGGCTACTCCCCCTACTGCCAGCCATAAAGGAATTATAGAGCGTACTTCCATTTCACTAAGCAACACTGGTAATAGATTTTTCAATCCAAAACTCATTAACAAACCTGCTATCCCCCCTATTACACCAATAATTGCTGATTCCACAAGAAACATTTTCAATATATCAGTCAATTCACTTCCCAATACTTTCAATATACCTATTTCCTTAGTTCTTTCATTTATTGCCATCATCATTGTATTTGCTGTACCAATGCCTGCTACTAAGAGGGCAACTGCCCCTATTGCTGCAAGCATACCTTGAATTTGTCTTGATTGTTTTTTTACTGACTCTAACATGTCGTTTAGAGAATATGTTTCAAATCCTGCTGCCCTAATTATATTTATTACATCCTGTGCTGAATCAGTATCCTTTGCCTTCACCCATACCATTTGATATGTTTGAAGTTTAGATAATTCATTTTCATCATCATCTGGTGGTGAAGGAAGATATTCTTTATTATCTTTCATTATCTCCTCTAATCTTTTATATTCTATGAAACCTGATGTAGTATAGTTGTGATTTTGATTGGTGCATATCCCTGTTACTATTGCTTGATAATTTATTCCTGTAGGAATAGCTCTGCCATCTTTACCTTCTTCATATTGACCCATTAATGTATCATAATCAAATGCCATTCTGATATTGGATTTCATAGGATTTACTAATTCTTTAATATTTTCATTCTCTATTACTTCCCAAGTTTCTGGGTCTGCAAAGGAATCTTGCACATCATCAGTTACCATTATTTCAGGTCTCACCCTTGTACCCTTTAAGGGAAGTTCACCCTCCAATGGTATAAGTTGAAAACTAGAAGCAGTATCCATATCTATTCCATATAATTTAATAGGTGCTATATATTTGCCACTTTTTAAATAAGGTACTACTTGTAATACTGGTGTTGCCGCCTCCACTCCATCTAATTTATTAAATGACTGTACTGCTTTTTCATTTAATAAGGCTACTTTTCCCTTAGATTCACGTGGAGGCATGACATCTATCTTGGTCAGACTTCCCATTTTTTCTATAGATTCTTTGTAGGTTTTATCATATCCTATTCCTACAGATATCAATACAACTATACATGCTACCCCTACTGTCATAGCTAAGGCAGTTAAAATAGTCCTTACCTTTCTTCTCCATAGATTTATAAATCCCATATAGAAAAAATCTGCTATCCTCATGGATTACCACCTACCCTTTTTCATAAAATAGTAGGCTCCACCTGCCATCGCTGTCAATAATCCTACTCCCCCACTAACTACTACAATACTAGCCTGTCCATTTTCTGGTTTTATTTCTTCTTCAATGACCTTGTTCCCCAAATAATCTTCATCTTTGATATCTATGTTAAAAGGCAATTCTTGTATATTTTCTACTCCATCTATATCATCATATGTGATAATAAAATTTCCTTCTATTTTACCTGCTTTATGACATAAAATCTGAAAATCAGCACTGCTTTTAGCTCCAGGCAGCAAATCTCCACCATAGAATTTTTCTATCATTGATATTTCTTCTCCTTCAATATCTATTTGGAGATTATACACCTTGCTTTTCCCTTTATTGACTATTGGAATAGTAACAGCTATTGGTTCATTTATTCTATTTTCGTTTCCATATATTGTAGGTGATTCTATAGATATATCTACTTCTTGTTTTATCTCTAAAACTATGCCTTGAACCTGTGAACCCGGACTTACTTTAGATGTTTCATAATCCATATTTACTACAATTGTTGATGTTGGATTTGTAGCTGTTGGCAATGCTTTTAAATTAAATGTTCGTCTTGCCACTTTTCCAGCTCCCAGATAATCAATATAAGCACTGTCACTTTTCCCTGAATCTGGCATTAATTCATCCTGAATTAAAGTTAGAGATATAAGACAATTTTCTATACTTTTATTCTTTGAAGCATTTTTAAATTCCAAAGTTAAATCAAAGGATTCCCCTGAATAAATTATATCTGGTTCCGTAGTATACCCTATTACCATTAATTTTGGAATAGAATCTGGCAACTCCTTTGGATCCTCCTTTGGCTTTCCTTTAACTACATTAATATATGCAGAAAAAAGACTTTCCTCTGGTGTTCCATTTTCTTTATATGTTGCCCTAAAATTTATTGGTTTTGCTCCTGATGAAGCCTCCTCTGATATCTTAAATTCATATTCTAGACTTACTACATCTCCATGAGCCATATTAGGAAGCTTTTTACCATAGTTAATTACCTCCACTATAAAAGGCCATTCTTCCAGTGAATTGGATATTACAGGGGTAATATTTATATCTGTTAATGTTCCTCCATTATTAATTAATGGAAGTTTCAATTTTATCCTCTGTCCTGCATCTCCTGCCGGTGCTGGAATAATTGAACCATCCTTATCAATAGTAGCTATACTCAAAGCTCCTAACTGATTTGTTACTTTAGATTCGCTTCCATCATCAGTTACCTTTATATATGTAATAAGTTTAAATTCCACATCCTCTTTTATTTGAGTTCCATTTATATCATCTTTTCTCCATATTGTTGCATTTATTAAAAATGGTATTGGATAAGTTCCTTTCTGTGCTGTTTTAGAAATTTCAAAATCATAAAAAACATCTGCTCTGCTGTTGTAAGTCATATCCTTTATTTGTTTTATATAGCTTGCATTTTTAATTTCAAAGGGCCAATCCTCTATTTCTGATCTCTCTGTTGGTATTACTGGTTCTATAGTTATATTTCTTATTATGTAATTTAGACTTGGTATATACTCTCTATTTATGGCTAATGGAAGTTCTATTTGTATTTTATCTCCTGGATTGCCACTAACTGTTTTTGCCCCAGTATCTGCCAATACAATTGCCTTTTTATCACTAACTTCAATTTTATCTTGTCCTATATTTGATTTTGTATTTGTATTTGGCGTATTAGATGTATCTGTTGCATAAATGGCAGATAGTCTTCCTATCAGTAGGAATGATATGATTATTAGAGATATTGTCAATCTTAAGAACATAGTTGTTTTATGATTCAATTATTTTCCCCCTCATCTACCTATGAATTAATTAGTTTACCATCCTCTAAATATATGGTTCTTGTAGTATATTCTGCTGCTATTTCATCATGTGATACTAATATAAAAGTTGTTCCCTCTTTTATAAAAAATTTTATCAACAAATCCATTACTTCTTTACTTGTCCTTGTATCTAAGTTTCCTGTAGGCTCATCTGCAAATACTATATTAGGATTAGTAACTAATGCTCGTGCAATTCCTACTCTTTGCTGCTGTCCCCCTGACATTTCATTTGGCTTATGCTTTGCATGAGAATATATACCTACACGTTCCATAATTTCCCTTGCCTTTTCCAGTCTTTCCTTTGGTTCCATCCCCCTTAATATTAGAGGAAGTGCAACATTTTCCAATGCTGTATATTGTGGCAAAAGATTATAGGATTGAAATATAAATCCTATGTTTTTTCTCCTATACCTAATTCTATCTCTTTCATTTAACTGTTCTAAATGACTCCCATCAATTATTATCTTTCCCAAAGTGATTTTTTCAAGTCCTGCCATTAAATTTAAAAGTGTAGATTTTCCAGAACCAGATCTGCCTGAAATCCTTAATCTCTCACCTTTATGTACTGATAAACTTACTCCATCTACTGCTTTTATTTTGTTATTCCCAAGTATAAATTCCTTATGAACATCTATTAATTCCATGTATGCACCCAATTAATTTCACCCTCTAGTCTCAATTTCCTAGCCAATCTTGCCCTAAATCTTTTCCTAAATCACATGTGTAATTCCACTCAATAACATCTCCGCCTTTAAGTGTATATACTCCTGCTCCATAATTCGGATACCAATTATTTACACAATACATCCACCCACTCCAACGACCCCCATCAAATTCATAAAGATTATTTATACCTTCTATATAGGCAGAGGCTCCGCTACCTTTATATTTCATATGAAACTTGTATTGATCTTTTGCCGCTATAAGTACATCTAAAACCGTATCTCCTTCCTTTATCTTAAACTTAGTAGTTGATAATATGACTCCACTAGGGGGAACTATCCCCTGCCATTTGGGATCATCTGCCATGCCCTTTGCAACTGCTGTATCACATCGAATATGCATAGTTACTATATTATCCTTTTTATCCTTTTCTTTTTCTTCCCTTTCTTTTTTCTCCTTTGCTTTCTTAGCTTCTGCTATGGCTTTTACTTTTTCTTCTTCAGCAGATTTATTAGCTTCATTTTCTTTTTCTTTTTTATTTTCTGTTTCTTCAGATTTCTTTTTTGCATTTTCTCGTGATTTATTTATCTCTTCTTGGAACCCATTTATTAACTCCTCTTTTTCACGTTCCTTCTGACTATTATGGTTATCTTTTTTTGTTTCCTCTATAATGGGATTTTGGGTAACTCTTTTATCTTTCCCCTTGGACTCTAGTAATTTTTTCCATGTAGATTCTTCTCTTTCTTTAGTATCTATATCTGATTCTGTATCTTCAGAATCCTTTTGAGATAAATCCTTATCTTGTTTTTTTTGATTTCTTAACTGTGCTAAAAGAGAATCTGCTTCTTGTTCTTCAAGATTTTCCTCTGAATTATGGTCAATCCAATATTCAATATCCAAACTATTTGATTTTGCAAATGCCTTATTACTAGAAAAATAATCTTTGACGATTCCAACGATTTGAAAACTAACTGAAATGATTGCTACGGACAGTAATAATAAGAGAAAAATATTTTTGATTTTTAGTTTCATATTATCCCTCTATTCTTAACTATATAGATTATATAAATAAAAAAATGTCTTAACCTCCAGAGGTTAAGACATTTTATATAAGTATAATTATATGCCAATATACAGTCGATACATCTCGCCTCAATCCTGGAAGGCTAATGAAAATATTACTTAGGCAGTTCTCCTGACTTATGGGTCATTGCTTTCTTTTACCTTCCCAGAGATATTTCCAGTGGCATTTTAAAAGATTGCTCTCCATTTACAGTGGCCGGACCGTTCGTGATTTGCACACGATTCCCTTTTAATCCTTGTTATACAAAGAACCTAAATAGTTTATATTCAATTTTCAGAATTAATTTCATTATATACCATATTTTTCCTTTAATCAATATCTTTTGATACAAATTTATCCATATATGTTTAAAGGCTCCATAACATGTTATGGAACCTTTAATGTCTATACTATTTTTTTATATTATAAAATGTCTTCTTTCCTTTATAAACTGCTTCTTCACCTAGCATATCTTCTATTCTAAGTAATTGATTGTATTTTGCTACTCTATCAGTTCTTGAAGGAGCTCCTGTTTTTATTTGTCCTGCATTTGTTGCTACTGCCAAATCTGCTATAGTAGTATCCTCAGTTTCTCCTGACCTATGGGATATAACTGCTGTATATCCATTGGTTTTTGCCATTTCTATTGTATCTAAAGTTTCAGTTAAGGTACCTATTTGATTTAACTTTACTAATACTGAATTTGAAATTCCTAATTCTATACCTTTATTTAATCTTTCAGTATTTGTAACAAATAAATCGTCACCTACTAATTGAACTTTTTTGCCTAATCTATCTGTTAATAGTTTCCATCCATCCCAATCATCTTCTGCCAAACCATCTTCAATGGATATAATAGGATATTTATTCACTAATTCCTCATAATAGTCTATCATTTCTTCTACAGTAAGAATTCTGCCTTCTCCTGCTAAATTATAAACCTTTTTATCATCATCATACATCTCTGATGCTGCTACGTCTAATGCTAGCATTATTTCTTCTCCTGGTTTATATCCTGCTTTTTCTATAGCTTCTACTATAGTCTTTAATGCTTCTTCATTGCTAGATAAATTTGGTGCAAATCCACCTTCATCTCCTACTGCTGTATTCAATCCATTGGATTTAAGAACTGATTTTAGACTATGGAATATTTCTGCTCCCATTCTAAGAGCTTCTTTAAAATTCTTAGCCCCTATAGGCATTACCATGAATTCTTGAATATCTACATTGTTATCAGCATGCTCTCCACCATTTAGAATATTCATCATAGGTACTGGTAATGTTTTGGAATTAACTCCACCAACATATTGGTATAAAGGCATACCTAGTTCATCTGCTGCAGCCCTTGCTACTGCTAAAGATACTCCAAGGATTGCATTGGCACCTAATTTGCCTTTATTAGAAGTACCATCTAATCTAATCATTAATTTATCTATTGCCCCTTGTTCAAACACATCCATACCTATTACTTCTTCTGCTATTATATCGTTAACATTGTTTACTGCATTCATAACACCTTTACCTAAAAATCTTTCCTTATCTCCATCTCTCAATTCTACAGCTTCAAAGGCTCCTGTGCTAGCTCCTGACGGAACTAATGCTCTACCGAATGCACCATCTTCTGTCCATACTTCTACCTCTACAGTAGGATTGCCCCTTGAATCCAATACTTCTCTTGCATAGATATCTACTATTATACTCAAATTGACTCCTCCTTTATAATTAAAGATGATTCCTTATATTCCAGACTACATGACTATCATCCTAAATAAAATTAAAATCTATCTTTTACATTTCTAATATTTTAATTATTGTCCATTATCATAGTCTTATAAGACTGTGACCAGTCATTTCCTCTGGTTTTTCTAAACTCATAAGTTCCAATATGGTTGGTGCTAAGTCTGCTAATATTCCTTCTTGTAATTTTGCATTCTTTTCCCCTACTAATATCAATGGTACTCTATTAGTTGTATGAGATGTTATAGGACTACCATCCTCATTTATTAACATTTCTGCATTTCCATGGTCTGCTGTAATTAAAGCTTTACCACCCTTTTCTATTAGGAGATCTATTATTTCCCCTAAACAACTATCTACAGTTTCTATTGCCTTTACTGTGGCTGGTACTATTCCAGTATGACCTACCATATCTGGATTTGCAAAATTTAATATAATTAAATCATATTTATTCATTTTTAATCTATTTAATACTTCATTCTTTACTTCTACAGCACTCATCTCTGGCTGTAAATCATAGGTGGCTACCTTTGGAGATGGGATCAATGCCCTATCTTCATTAACATAAGGCTCTTCTATACCACCATTGAAGAAAAATGTTACATGAGCATATTTTTCAGTTTCAGCAATTCTAAGTTGTGATAATCCTTTATTGCTAATATACTCTCCTAAAGTATTTTTAGGAGCTTCATCACTATAAGCCACTTTTACATTCTCTATAGTTTTATCATACTCTGTCATAGTTACATAAAAAGTATTTACTTTTTTTTCTCTCTCAAATCCATCAAAATCTTCATCTACAAAAGCCCTAGTAATTTGTCTAGCCCTATCTGGTCTAAAATTAAAGAATATAATTGAATCATTGTTATCAACAGTTGCCACAGGTTGATTATTTTCTTTTATAACAGTAGGAACAATGAACTCGTCTGTAATATTTTCACTATAGGATTTTTCTATTGCTAGTACAGGGTCATTACTTTCATTTCCCTTCCCTAAAGTAAAAACATCGTAGGCTAATTTTATTCTATCCCATCTCTTATCCCTATCCATAGCATAATACCTGCCTGAAATTGTTGCTATTTTTCCAACACCTATTTCATCTATTTTTCTCATTAATTCTTCTACATCTTCCTTACCAGCAGCTGGAGATACATCCCTTCCATCTAATATAGCATGAATATATACATTATGGAAATTTTGTTTTTCCATTAATTCCAATAATGCATAGAGATGGGTATTGTGGCTATGGACTCCACCTGATGATACTAAGCCCATTAAATGAACTTTAGAATTATTCTTTTTAGCATTTTCTACTGCATCTAAAAATTCCATTTTCTCAAAAAAATCACCGTCTTTTATAGACTTAGATATCTTAGTTAAGTCCTGATATATTATACGTCCTGAGCCAATATTCAGATGTCCAACCTCAGAATTACCCATTTGTCCCTCTGGAAGACCTACTGCTAGTCCAGATGCTTCTAATGTAGTATTTGGATACTCTATAAACAATCTATCTAAATTAGGTGTATTGGCTAATTTCACAGCATTTCCGTTATATTCCTTCCCTATACCAAATCCATCTAATATTATTAGCATAACTGGTGTTTTAACCATATTAATCCTCCAAATTAAAAATTTATTAAATCAACAAAATCTTGAGCCTTTAGACTAGCTCCTCCTACTAATGCACCGTCTATTTCAGATTTATCCATTAATTCCTTTATATTACTTGGCTTTACAGAACCGCCATATTGTATTCTAATTATATTTTTCTTTTCACCATATTTATTTCCTATTGTTTCTCGTATGAATCCTAGCATATCATTAGCATCATCTGATGAAGCAGTTTTACCTGTACCTATAGCCCAAATTGGCTCATAGGCAATTACTATATGATCCAGGTCTTTTTCTTCTATTCCTTCAAAAGCTTTTAGAACTTGGTTTTTCACTATATCTTTTTCAATATTTGCTTCTCTTTCTTCTAAAGTTTCCCCTACACAAACTATTGGTTTAATATCATGAAAAATAGCAGCTTTTATTTTTTTATTTACAGTAATATCTGTTTCATTAAAATATTGACGCCTTTCAGAATGCCCAATTATTACATAGTCAATACCTATGTCCTTTAACATCTTAGGAGAAACTTCACCTGTAAAAGCTCCATTTTCTTCCCAATGCATGTTTTGAGCACCTAGCTTTATATTAGTATTCTCTATAGCTTTTTTTATTTCTGAAAGACAAATAAAAGGTACACAAATTACAGCTTCAACATCTTCACTTAATTTACAAGATTTAATTTCCTCTACTAATTGTAACCCTTCATTTATTGTATTATTCATTTTCCAATTACCTGCGATTATAGGAGTTCGCATATCCATCCCCCTTATCTTTCTGATATTGACTCAATTCCTGGCAGGATTTTTCCTTCTAGTAGTTCTAAGGAAGCTCCACCACCTGTAGAAATATGAATCATTTTATCTGCATAACCTGATTTTTCAACTGCTGAAGCGGAATCCCCGCCACCTACTATAGTTATACCATCTGATTCTGCCATAGCCTTTGCAATGGCATATGTTCCCTTTGCAAAGTTTTCCATCTCAAATACTCCCATAGGTCCATTCCATACTATAGTTTTTGCTTCTTTAATTATATTTGAAAATAGTTTTATAGATTCTTCGCCTATATCTAGTCCCATCATATCATTTGGTATATCCTCTATCTTAACAGCCTTAAATTCCGTATCATTTTTAAATTCTCTTGCAACTACTACATCTACTGGTAATAATAACCTCACATTATTATCTTTTGCCTTTTGTAATAGTTCCTTTGCTAAATCAATCTTATCTTCTTCTAATAAGGATTTTCCTATTTCATATCCTTGTGCCTTTAGGAAAGTATAAGCCATACCGCCACCTACTATTATGGTATCTACTTTATTTATAAGGTTTTCTATTACACCTATTTTATCAGATACCTTCGCACCGCCTAATATGGCTATAAAAGGTCTTTCAGGCGATTCTAAAGCCTTGCCCATAATAGATATCTCTTTCTCTACTAAAAATCCTACGGCAGATGGTAGATAAGTAGATACACCTACATTAGATGCATGTGCTCTATGAGAAGTACCAAAAGCATCATTTACATACAGCTCTCCTAAGGATGCTAAGTCCTTTGCAAAATTTTCCTCATTCTTTTCTTCTTCTTTTCTAAATCTTGTGTTTTCAAGTAGTAGAATATCTCCATCTTTCATAGCATCTACTTGTTTTTTTACCATATCAGATACAACAAAATCATCTTGTGCAAATATAACTTTTTTATTTAACAATTCCCTTAGTCTCTTTGCTACTGGTTCTAATGTATGTTTTTTATTTGGTTCTCCCTTTGGTCTGCCTAAATGTGACATAAGTATTACCTTTGCACCTTTTTCAACTAAATAATTTATAGTTGGCAGTGACGATTTTATCCTTATATCATCTGTAATTCTACCCTCTTCATCCATAGGTACATTAAAGTCACATCTAACCAGTACCTTTTTACCTGCAAAATCTAAATCTTTTAATGATTTTTTATTTAGCATTCTAACTCCCCCATCACCAATATTTGTATAATAACTTCACTTTTTGGTGCCTGGCACCAAAAAGTGAAGTTATTTAAATAATCTTAATTTATTTGTTAGCTACTAATTTTGCAAGATCTACTACTCTTTCAGAATATCCCCACTCATTGTCATACCATGAAACCACTTTAACCATATTGTCAATAACCATAGTTGACAATCCATCTACTATTGATGAATGAGGATCTGCAATATAATCTGAGGATACTAATGGTTCTTCAGAGTAACCTAATATTCCTTTTAATTCACCTTCGCTAGCTTCTTTTAATGCTTGATTAATCTCTTCTGCTGTAGCTTGTTTTTCTACTTCAAATACTACGTCTACCATAGAAACTGTAGGTACTGGAACTCTTACTGAGAAACCATTTAACTTTCCTTTTAATTCTGGAAGTACTAATGCTACAGCCTTTGCTGCTCCTGTTGTTGTAGGAACAATATTTTGTCCTGCTGTTCTTGCACGTCTAAGGTCTTTATGTCTTTTATCTAGAATTTGTTGATCGTTTGTATAAGCATGGATTGTAGTCATTAAACCTTTCTTAATACCGAACTTATCTAATATTACCTTAGCCACTGGTGCTAAGCAGTTAGTTGTACACGAAGCATTTGAAATAATATGATGATTAGCTGGATCATATTTTTCTTCATTTACTCCTAATACTATTGTAATGTCTTCATCCTTAGCAGGTGCAGTTATGATTACTTTCTTAGCTCCTGCTTCAATATGTTTAGATAAGCCTGCTCTATCTTTAAATGCTCCTGTAGAGTCAATTACCAACTCAGCACCTAGTTCTTTCCAAGGGATTTCAGCTGGGTCCCTATGAGCCACTACCTTAATTTTTTTGCCATTTATAACAAATCCATCTTCTGCTACTTCTATTGTGCCATTGAATTTTCCATACATAGTATCATATTTAAATAAATGAGCTAAATCTTCTAAATTACCTGATGCATTTAATGCTACTATTTCAAATTCATCTACACCATTTTCTGCATAAGCTCTTAATACATCTCTACCAATTCTACCAAATCCACTTAATCCAACCTTCATTACCATAAAAAACTCCTCCTATTTATTTATATTTTTATTCTTTTATATATTAGCTACTTTGTAGCTTTATTTACAATCTCAAGTATTTTTCTTGCTGCAGATTCATCCGTTATTAAAGTCATATTCTTATTTAAAGTAGATACTGAAAGTATGGCCTCTGCTTTTTCTTCTCCTCCGGCAACTCCAATAACACTATTTAATGATTTGAATTTCTCAAGGGATAATCCAATAGTTTTAAACTCCCAAATCTCTTTACCTTCAATATCAAAGTAATGTCCTAATGCTTCTGACACTGCCCCATAATTGATTAACTCCTCTATTCTTTCCTCCGATAAATTTCTTCTTTTTGCCATAGTATCTGCTCTGCCAATTCCAAATATAAGAGTATTCATATTATTGAGCAGTTCTACTGACTCTCTGATCTCTTCATTCTTTAACATAAGTTCTAAAGCCTTTTCTTCCAATCCATCTGGTACATATAATAGTCTATAAGAGCCTCCCAATTGTTGTCCAAGTTTTGCTGCTATGGAATTAGACTGAGTTTCTACCTCACGTCCTAGACCACCTCTTGCAGGTATAACTACTATATCTCTAGTTTTATTATCAGGTGTGATTTCATCAGCTACAACTGCCATTGTACTTCCACCAGTTATCCCTATTATATCTTTAGGATTAATATTATCTTTTAATGCCTTAGATGTAATCTTCCCCATATCCTTTAGTACCATATTATTTTGTGCAGAATCTCCAGGAACTATAATCATTTTCTTTATTCCTAATAATTTTTGTAATTTTTCCTCCAGTTTCGGAATACCCTTTAAATTACTATAAATTGAATGAAGGTTTATTAAAGCTTTCTTTCCATCTTCGGTAATATACATACCCATTAAATCTACATTTAATAACCCTTGATTTTTTAGGATTCCTACTTCATCCCTTATAGTCCTTTCTTTAAAACCTAGTTCTCCTGATAAAGCTCTTCTGCCTATTGGTTGATTATAGGAAATAGATCTTAGAATAAGATATCTCTTTTCAATTATCTCAATTATTTCTGGAGTTATTTTTTTCAATAATTCTAGTACTTCCATCAAATCACCTCTTAATAGGAAATATCACCTCGTGATTGGACGTTTTATGTCCCGGATACGTATTATTTGTCCCGCTATTTTTAAAGAAATGGCAGAATACAAATTCTACCACTTATAGTATACATTATCTTAATTTTTTATGCAATATTAAAATAAATTTCCATATTAATATCTTCTTCTCATTGAAGATGAAGGTATACAAAGCTCATCTCTATATTTTGCAACAGTTCTTCTTGAAATATTTATACCTTGCATTTTCAATAATTCTGATATTTTTTGATCACTATATGGCTTCTTAGGGTCTTCATTATCTATAATATCTTTTAATTTTACCTTAATACTTGTTGAAGATACATCACCTTCATCCCCTAGTATTCCTGATGAAAAGAAATACTTTAGTTCAAATAATCCTCTAGGAGTCTGTACATATTTACCATTTGTTGCTCTAGATATAGTTGATTCATGCATATCTATGTCATCTGCTATATCCTTTAAAGTTAAAGGTTTTAAAGCTATTTCACCTTCAATAAAGAAATTCTTTTGAAATTTTAATATAGATTCTATTACTCTTTTAATCGTATTTCTTCTTTGTTCTATACTTCTAATAATCCACATTGCAGAGTTAAACTTTTCATTTAAGAAATCAATAGTTTTTTTATCTCCACCTGATTTCATTAATCCTTTGTAATAATTGTTTATATTAAGCCTAGGTCCAGTAACATCATTTAATATAACAACAAATTCTCCATCTATTAATTGAATTTCAGCATCAGGAATAATATATCTTATATCTTCTGAATCACTTCTAAAGGAGCTGCCTGGCTTAGGCTCCAATCTTTTTATATAGTCACAGGCTTCTTGGACTTCTTTTAAATCAAGATTTAATTCTTTGGAAATTTTTTGTATTCTATTATATCCAAGATCTTCTAGATAATCTTCAATTATTGTAATAATATAGTGATTAGCATCCATTTTATTTTTTACTTGAATTGATAGACATTCTTTCAAATTCCTAGCTCCCACTCCTATTGGTTCAAATGTTTGTATAATATCCAATATTATTTCTACTTCTTCTTTTCCACATTTCATAAACTTTGAAATTTCTTCTGTGGAAGTACTCAAATATCCATTTTCATCAATATTTTGTATAATATTTTCTCCAATTTTATATTCTTTGTTTTCCAATGGAATAAATCTTAGTTGTGACATTAGATGCTCTTTTAATGTAGGTTCATAGGATACAAACGCTTCATAATTATATTCCTTTATATTTTTATCTACTTGAGGTCTATAACTAATATCGTCATATTTTTCAAAATATTCTTTCCAGTCTATATCGTTATCATTTGCATATTTATCCAAGTTATCAAATTCCTCTGAGGAACTTAATGATTCAAGCATTGGATTTTCTTCCATCTCATTAGCTATATATTCTTTTAATTCTAGACTATTGAATTGAAGCAGTTCTATTGCTTGTCTTAATTCTGGTGTCATTATCAATTTTTGTGATTGTTCAAGGGTTAAGTCATAACTAAGTCTCATCCAGCTCAATCCTCCAGATATTATTTGTATAATTATATTATATCAGAAAATTAACAAAGTACAAAAACAAAAAAGACAAGGAATTTTTATAAACCTTGTCTTTTCTAATATTTTAATTCTCAATTCTATATTTTAAATTAAAATTTCCTATCTTTGGGATTTATCATATGGTATACCTTCTGCCTTTGGTGCTCTTGATTTTTTTGATGTAAATGCAAGAACTACCATTGTAGCTATATAAGGTAACATTTTATAATATGTTTGATTAATTCCTAAATTGGCTAGGAAAGGTATTAATGAAACTGAATATGCCAAAGTCCTTAAAAATGCAAAGAACATAGCTGCAAAAAAAATCTTAATTGGTTTCCATTGTCCAAAAATCATTACTGCTAAAGCTAAAAATCCAAATCCCGCTACTCCAGTATGTCCATTTACATTTCCATCCATAACTCCTACAGAGTAAAAAAATCCTCCGATTCCACCTAATATGCCAGAAATACTAGTACCTGCATATCTCATTCTATGAACATTTATACCTACAGAATCAGCAGCATGGGGATGTTCACCACAAGCTCTAAGTCGTAGACCAAATTTTGTCTTATAGAATATAATAATTGCTATTATAAGAAATACAAAGCTAATCATAACTGTCAGATAAGTTTTCTGGAAGAACATATCTCCTAACACTGGAATCTTTCCTAAAACAGGTATTTCTTTAATATAAAAGTTCATATTTGTAGTAATACCATCACTGATGAAAAACATCTTTGCAAATAATAATATTACAGCCGGAATAAGCATATTAAGTGAAGTACCTGTTATAACTTGGTCTGCCTTCATAGTAACTGCTGCAAAGGATAATAACAGTGAATAAATTAAACCTGCAACTGCAGCGACTAACATTCCTAGAAGTAAAACAGTTTGTGGATTCATACCTGAATTCTGGACAAAGTAAACAAATAATGCCCCGAAAAATGCTCCAAAGAGCATAATCCCTTCAAGTGCAATATTTACTACTCCACCTATTTCACTAAACATTCCACCTAGGGCTACAAGAAGTAGTGGCATTGCTACAGGTAGCATATTTTGAATTAAATAATATACAGTAGCCATTATTCTGCCCCCTCCCCTCTATCATCAGAGACCTTATCTATATTCACTTGTTTTAGATCTTTCCCATGATTTATATGAATGTTTTTAAATCTTCTCTTAATAAACTTAGCTATTGCAGAGTTCATTATCATTGCAAAAGCTGAGAAATAAATAATAACAGCTATAACCACATCTATTATTTCCGGTTTAAATCCTACAAGACTTGCCAGTGTACCACCACGCTGTATATGAGAAATAAAGATTGATGAGAAAATTATCCCTATTGGATGGGAACTTCCTAGAAGTGCAACAGCTATACCATTAAAACCATTGGCAGCAATAATATTAATAGGTTCATAGGTCATGCTACTTCCTGCAATAGCTGATGGTGCAAGTATTGCAAAAGCTCCGCCTAATCCTGAAAGTCCTCCAGCTATTATCATAGTAATAACTATATTTGTTTTACCTCTCATTCCAGCATATTCACTAGCATATTTATTAAATCCTGTAGCCTTTAATTCATAACCAAAGGTAGTCTTTTGAAGCACAATATATATAACTATTCCAATAATTATTGCTAGAATAATTCCAACATTTACATTTGAGCCAGTAATCCCCAGAGATGGAAGCTGTACTTCCGCTGGTAAATAGTTGGTTCTAGTCATATTGGATACATACATTACTGAACTGCCTTGAATTAACATATCAACAAGATACATACCTATATAATTAAACATTATAGAGGTAATAACTTCATTAACATTCATAAATGCTTTAAAAACACCAGGTATAAACCCCCAAATCATACCTCCGACCATTCCAGCCAGAACAGCTACAATCCAATGTATACTGCTTGGTAATTCCCACATAAATCCTACATATAGTGCAAAGAACATTCCCATTGTATATTGACCAGAAGCTCCTATGTTAAATAATCCCATTTTAAATGCAAACCCTACAGCCAAGCCTGTCATAAGTATTGGAGTTGCAAAATAAAATACATCTCCAATACGGCTAAATCCTCCTAAGACAACATATCTAAATCCTGCTGATGCATTTTCTGGTGATGCAACAAGCATTACTAAGAATCCAAAAAATAGTCCAAGGATAATAGCCATCAATGCTGATGAAAATGAGGCAAACCCAATATTGTGTATTATATTTTTTAAATTAGTCCTTTTATTATCCTGCATCGTTAATCTCCTTTACGATATCACGTTTTGCGCCTGACATGTAAAGTCCAAGCTCCTGAACAGTTGTTGTCTTGGGGTTAAGTTCTCCAACTATTTCTCCTTCATACATTACTAAAATTCTATCAGGTACATTCATAACTTCTTCTAGCTCTAATGATACAAGTAATACAGCTTTACCTGCGTCACGCCTTGCAACAAGCTGTTTGTGTACATATTCTATAGCACCTACATCTAAACCTCTTGTTGGCTGCACCGCTACTAAAAGTTCATGTTCCTTGTCGATTTCTCTTGCTATAATTGCCTTCTGCTGATTCCCACCAGACATACTCCTCACTACAGTTATTGGTCCTTGGCCAGATCTGATATCATATTTTTCTATAAGTTTTTTAGAATACTTCCTTACTGCATCAAATTTGATAAATCCTCTTTTTTGAAATTCAGGCTGCCAGTATCTTTGAAGTACAAGATTTTCCTCTAATTTATAATCTAATACAAGACCATGTTTATGCCTATCCTCCGGAATATGACTCATACCAGATATGGAACGCTGTCTAACAGATGTCTTAGTTATATCTTTCCCCTTTAAAGTAATAGTTCCTGAACTAGGTCTATCAAGTCCTGTAAGTGCATTTACAAATTCCGTTTGTCCATTTCCATCAATTCCAGCAATACATACTATTTCTCCTGCCTTAATATTAAAGGATATATTTTTTACTGCATTATTTTTATGAGTTTTTGATGGTACAGTAATATTCTTAACTGATAGAACTATTTCTCCAGCATCCATCTTTTTCTTATCTACCTTAAAACTAATGTCACGTCCTACCATCATTCTAGAAAGCTCTTCCTTATTAGTATCTTTAATATCAACAGTTCCAATGTATTTTCCTTTTCGAAGAACTGTACATCTATCTGCAACCTCCATTATCTCATTAAGTTTATGAGTTATAAATAGAATTGATTTCCCTTCCTCAGCAAATCCCTTCATTATTTGTAAAAGTTCTTTAATTTCCTGTGGAGTTAAAACAGCTGTAGGTTCGTCAAAAATTAAAATCTCATTATCCCTATATAGCATCTTTAAGATTTCAACCCTCTGCTGCATACCTACTGTAATATCTTCAATAAACGCATCTGGATCAACCATTAACCCATACTTCTTACTAAGTTCCATAACTTTTTTTCTAGCTTCTTTTTTTTCAAGAAAGCCCATCTTATTAGGTTCAACACCAAGAATAATATTTTCAAGGACTGTAAAAATTTCAACTAATTTAAAATGTTGATGAACCATTCCAATCCCTAATGCATTAGCATCATTAGGATTGTTAATTTTAACAACCTTACCATTTTTTCTTATCTCACCCTTTTCAGGTTGATAAAGACCGAAGAGTACACTCATAAGAGTAGATTTTCCTGCCCCATTTTCTCCTAAAAGTGCATGTATTTCTCCTTTTCTTAATCTTAGGGTAATATTGTCGTTAGCAATAATACCCGGGAATTCTTTTGTAATATTAAGCATTTCAACAATATAATTTTCCACTTTAACTTCTTCCTATCAATTATATTTTTTACTTCCTGAAACATTCATAAATACTGTCTATAAAATGAGATAGAAAATGAGGGAAATTTTTAGTCTTCCCCCATTTTTATATGTTTTTACTTGCAATAGCCCATATGGCTAATATTCCTATTACTATCTTGTAGTAACTGTAACTTTCTTTAGATTTAGAGCAGAAGTAAGTTCATCAGCAGTTGCATATCCTGTTTCAGCTGCAACTGGAATTTCACGTTTTACTGTAACACTTCCATCTACTAATTTTGCAAATACTTTTTCATACTCTTCCTTGCTAAAGGATTCAAATCTATCAAATGCATCTGCATTTGCATCACCAATTACTGTAGTTGGAAGTCCAACTCCATCATTAGCAGCATTGAAATATACTGTTTGACCGCCAAATTTTTCCCAATCATTTGTCTTATAAATAGACTCAAGAACAGATATTACTGAAGCTGCAAGACCTTTTGTAGCTGATGTTATTACAGTTTCACTATCATATCTTTGATCAACGTCAACACCTATAACCTTTGCACCAGCCTCATTAGCTGCTGACATAACAGATTTACCTACTGCACCACCACATGCAAATATTACTTGTGTACCTTCTTGATACATTGTTTTTGCAGTTGCTTTATTAGTATCATTTTCTTCAAAATTTCCAGTATAATGATACATAGATTTTATTGCACCATCATCAATACCCAATTCTTTTGCAGCATCTTCAGCACCTTGAAGATATCCATATCCAAAAGCTTGAACAGCAGGAACTGCCATACCGCCCATGAATCCAAGATTAGTCATTCCATCCATAACTGCAGCGTAACCTGCTAGATAGCCTGATTGTTCCTCTGAATACAATATACTTGCAACATTTTCTTTAGTTTCAAATGTCTTATAATCTGCTGTATGAGGTGTTCCATCAAGAAGAATAAACTTAACATCTGGATATTTTGTTTGTGCTTCGTAAACTGGAACCTCGAATAAAAATCCAGGTGTTACAATTACCTTAGCTCCACCTGTAACTGCTAAATCAATAGCTGCTAAATAACCAGCATCTGAAGCTTCTTCTGGTTTAATATAAGTATGTGAAATTCCTTCTGCTTTTGCAAAAGCAATTACACCTTCCCAAGATCCTTGATTAAATGACTTGTCATCAATATTACCCTTATCTGTAATAAGCGCAATTTCATGGCCTTTACTTGATTTTCCTTCATTACTTGAATTGTTTGAATCAACTGCATCTGGAGTAGTAGCATCTTGTTTACCACATCCAACTACACTCATCATTACCAACATTATTGCCAAAGCAATGGTTAGTATTTTTTTCATTTTTTACCCCCCTAATTAATTCATTTAATTACTACTATTGAGATAATTATAACCTTTTCCAGCCAAAATTACAACTATTATGTCAATAAAGCCTTTGTTAAAAACCTACAATTAAAAAGCTCCAAGTTTCCTTGGAGCTTCTGTATTAGCATGGATCAGATTCGCCTACATTATAACCAGCTTTTGCTAATGCTTTAAGAGCTTCGTTTAACTTAGCTTCATTAACCATTACTATTGGTCCTGTACAACCCATTCCTGACTCAGCATAGATACCTGCTTTCCATAAAGCTTGAACAGCATCTTCTAGTTCCATAATATCTATACCACTAATAGTACCAGTTACTGTTTCAGCTGGTGGTGCTTCTACAACTTCTTCTTCCTTAGCTTCAGCTTTTTTAGTATCCTTTGTAAGTCCTTTTAAAATATCTTTAAGTCCAGCCTTATTAGCCTTCTCAAATTCTTCCTTAGCTATTTTACTTGCATTTCCTCTTACTAATGATGCAGCATAACCTATTGCATTAGCTACCACTGGAGTACCTGATGCTCTTGAAAGAATAAGAATTGTTCTATCATAGTCTTCCCCAATACCAGGTCCATATCCGAAACCTTGTGCTTCGTAAGATCCACCTGTTACAAATGATGAAAAGACTTTCATTAAAAGATTCCCTGTTAAAGTATCAGTTATCATTATATCAGGTGTACCTGTTAAAAGGTCATTACCTCTCATTACTGATCCACCGTCTGCTCTTCCTGACTCTGTAAAATTAACTGGATATCCTTTACTATTTAACTCTTTAAATGCTCTCTCTACTTGTCTTGCACCATCTACGTTTAAAATACCTACTGTTGGATTTTTAATTCCCATAGCCTTTGCAGCTATAATACCATAGATACCATTCTTAACCATAGCTTCAACTCTATGTGGTGATGATGTTCCAGTAGTTGTAGCTAAGAACATTTCTCGGCCTCTACCTGGAGTTACTACTCTACCGACAGTGGAAACTCCTATTGGGAAATTATAGTGCATAGTAACACATGCTCCTATTTCACCACTGTCAAGTAATTCTTCCATTTTTTTATGTTGAGCATCTTCACCTTCAACATTATATTGAGTAAGATTTGATTCAACCTTTGGTCCAATTAATACTACTTCAATACTATTATCTCTAGCTTGAGCCATCTCGGCACCTTTAACTATATTATCAATGCCTAGTTCTGAACCTGCTACTGTAATACCTACTCTTACCTTTTCACCAAATTGTCCAGTCTCCATGGCATCAGCGATATCGTTAAATACCTTACCGATCATGCTTTTTATATTATTATCTGACATATTATCACCTCTAATCTTGAAGTAGATGAGAAGCAAAATCTCTCATAGCTTCTGCTACAAGTGTTCTAACTTCCTCTTGTGATACACCTTTACCGTCATCTAACTTTCCAGTATTTTTTTCCATAACTATTGAGGTACCATCGAATAGGTTAGTCATTCTACCTAAGAATAAGCTTCCCTTTCCTACTACCATTGCTCTATTTATTTCACCTGCTAACATAGCCTCTCTAGCAAATCCTATATATGGCGCTCCTGAAGGAATATGTCCTTGAGTTGGTGCCCATCCTTCCATACCATGCTTTTCAATAAATGCATCTATACCAGCTCTTTCTACTTCGCCTCTTTTAACTCCTAAAGCTGCTATCATCTTATAGTTAGCTACTGGAACATCTCCTGCTCCTGCTGGCTTTGTAACATCTGGATTTTGCATTTCTACTGAGTATTTATCAATGTCAGTTATTTTTAATCCAGCCTTGTCAAGTGGTGCTGTAACTAATGAAGTAATTACTGCCTGTGGTGATGAACCAGTACCTACAGTATGTCTACCAACTAAATCAGTTCTAAGAACTGGATTTATTCCATCATTTTCTGATACCACAACTGCAAATCCACC
Organism: Tissierella sp.; assembly: GCF_032104385.1. Classification (GTDB taxonomy): domain Bacteria; phylum Bacillota; class Clostridia; order Tissierellales; family Tissierellaceae; genus Tissierella. Next base: position 2,694 of record NZ_DAMCHJ010000006.1, on the reverse strand, counting down.
TATAACGTCTTCTAAAATAGGCATACCTTTCTTAACATGGTCTTTACCATTCATACCTAATTTAGCTGTACAACCACCTGCAACAACCATAACATTTTTGTAAGTTCCTGCCTGAACTAAAGAAGCTGCTGATACCATAGAGTGAGCAGGAGCAGCACAGAACCCTCTTAAGTCTGAACCTGTAGCATTTACAAGTCCTGCCATTTCAGCAACTGCTTTAGCAAAGTTACCGCCGCCTCTTTGGTTCATATCTCCACAAGCTTCTTCTGAGCATTCTATTACATATTCAATGTCTTCTGGATTTATATCATTTTTAGCTAATGCATGTAATGCTGCTAATACTCCTGATGCTTTTGTAACTAGATTTTCAAACATAACATGAGCTGTTAAGTTAACATCTACGTCATGAGCTCTCTTTACACAACCTACTACTTTTTTATCATTATATAGTGGTTCTGCATGTTGCTCATTAATGAACTTTTCAATATCTGCTAATTCTGCACCTTCTTTTAGCTTTGCAACAAGTTCATCTTTAATTAATGGATGAGCTTCTAATTTTGGTTTGATTTCTGCTGTAAATTCTTTAGATAATAACACAAGATCAAATGCGTCTACTATTTTGATTAGACCTATAAATTCATCTTGTGGCATTATTTCACCATATTTACCATCTCTCTTTGCATCTTTAACATCTTTATCATACCATGGTTGTTCAACTTTCTTAAGCTCCTCTGGCTTATGATTTCCAATATATACTTGATTTGGTAAATAGTTAACTGCTTCTTCAAAACTACGTATATGATTTGGTAACTCCTTCAAATACTCTGACTCTGGATGTAATATTCTTTCTGTTGTTTGAGTTGTACCATTGTGAATGATCATATCTGGTGCTTGTATCAATACATAAGATGCTCCTTTTACTACTGAATAATTCATATGTCCACCTCCATAAATTTTGGTATGTAATTGTAAATTTCTTTTTTAAAAGCTTTGCTTATAAAAGGGTGATAAGAAAAATCACCCTTTTATAAGTTTTATTAATTAATTATTTTTTAACATCAAATACAGTTTGTTCTGTTACTTCAGTTGATAAAGCTTCTAATGCTCTTTCAACTAATTTTCTTCTAAGAGCTTTCTCTTCCTTAGGTTCTAATTTTGGATCTCCTAATGGGTGAGGAATAGCTATAGCTGGAACTATTCTATTAGCTCCTACTGTTAGTGATATTGGAACTACTGTACATATATGAACTACTGGAATGCCAGCACGCTCAACTTCTTTTACCATTGTTGCACCGCAACGTGTACAAGTGCCTCAGGTAGAAGTTAAGATAACTGCGTCTACTCCATCTCTTTTCATTTCTGCACTAAATTCTTCTGAGAATTTTTTAGAACTTGCTACAGCTGTACCATTACCTACAGTTGAATAATAATATCTGTGTAGTTTTCCAATCTTACCTTCTTTTTCCATGTCACGTAAAACGTCAACTGGAATAACTCTATCTGCGTCTATATTAGCATACACTGGGTCATGACCACCATGTGCTGTTTCCCATTCGCCTTCTTTTAGATCATCAACGCCTTCAATATCATATTTACCATATTTTTGAGCTGATGATGACTCTATATGATCAGGGTTGCCATGTGGAACAATACCGCCAGATGTTACTATAGCTATTGTAGCCTTAGATAAGTCTTTTACAGCTGGATTAGGATCTACTCTATCAAAGTTTGGCATTGGGAATTCAGTAACGAATTCTTCACCTGCAAGTTTCTTTATAAGCATATCAACAGCTCTTTCAGAACCTCTTTTATCAGTAAAGTAATTCTTTCTAATACCTCTTGGTAAATAGCCTTCTTCTTCTGGAGAACCTATTTCTTCACCTCTAACTAATTTAAGTGCTAGAGGAACCATTTTCTTAACTGCATCTCTCATTCCAGCAGCTGAGTTCTTTGTAGAAATAACATAAACTGATTTCTTGAACATATCAGCACCTGGGTTTTCTATATACATACCAGTTAAAGCTGGTATACCTAATTCATTTTGAACTGCTTCTGTTATAGTACCTGCTGCAACACCATATCTACCTGCATTAAATGCTGGTCCAGCAATAAATAGATCTGGATTATATTTTTTAACCATTTCTAATACTTCTTTTTTAGCTTCTTCTAAGTTTTCACCAAAATAACTGTCCCCACAAATAATTGTAGCTACGATTTCAGCTTCACCTTTGAATCCTGCTTGAAGAGCTAGACCTGGCCCTAATACTTCTTCTCTCACCTCTGGTCTATGGTCAGCTTTTTCTTCCCCACCTATACCAGCGAAGAATTGGTTGATATAATGAACAACTTTAATTTTCCCCATTTGTTTCCCTCCTCTCGTATATTTCGTATCGGGATTTTTTATTATTTATTAAAATTTTGTAAATTCATCTCTCATTGCTTTAACTTCTTCAATAATTGCATCAACATCTAGAACCATTTCCATCATACCAATTTGCTCATCATATACATCAGCATCTACTGATTCTTTGAATTCTGGTTCTACTGAGTGATATACTTTAAGTCCCAACGGAACTCCTGCTAATGGACCTGCGAAAGTTGGGTCTCCTGCTGTAACTGTTTCAGCTGCTAATCCTGCTGATTCAGCTTCTGCACCACCGATTAATACTAGCATATTTTCTGCACCGTATTTTT
>NZ_DAMCHJ010000005.1:133964-180286 GCF_032104385.1 Tissierella sp. | reverse complement strand
TCTTGGTATACAAATTACCTGACCTATTTGCAGATTGTTTGGATTAATGCCTGGGTTTACTGCCATTATTGCCTCCACTGTTGTATTATATGTGATTGCTAATTTATAAAGTGTATCACCTGATTTAATTGTATAGGCAAACGTTCCCGATGGACATCTTTGTGGAGGAGGCGTTACTGATCCTGGTATACAGATTCTTTGACCTATTTGTAAATTATTTGGATTAATTCCTGGGTTTATTGACATTATAACTTCCACCGTTGTATTGTATGTGATTGCTAATTTATAAAGTGTGTCACCCGATTTAATTGTATAGGAAAAGCTTCCTGTTGGACATGTTCTGTTATTACTCATGCTTACCACCCTTCTTTCATTATTCTATGCATTAATATACTATGCAAAAATATGATTAAGGGTTACTATGTCTAATTCTAAAAATTTTCTATTTTATTTTTTCCTTGATGAGAATTACGCAATTTAAGTTCCTTATCCAGCATAGATAGTACTCTCAATTTATCCAAGCTCCACTTAGGTTCATGTAATAGTTCCTTCTTACCATCCCCCGTTACCCTATGGATTACCATATCTTGGGGAAGGAGTTCAATAGCATCTGCTACTAAAGATACATATTCTTCTCTGCTCATTATGGGAAAAGGATTTCTCATATAATAATCAAATAAGTTTGTATCTCTTTGAATATAAAGGGAATGAAGTTTTATACCCCAATTATTTGTATTTCCAACATATTCTACCGTATCCAACATTTCTTCTTTACTTTCACCTGGTAGCCCTAATATTATATGAGTAACCACCTTAATATTTCTACTTTTTAAATTCTTTATAGCTTCATCATATATGGAAAGTGAATATCCTCTTCTTATAAATCTAGCTGATTTTTCATGGATAGTTTGAAGACCTAATTCTACCCATAAATAAGTTTCTTTATTTAGTTCGAATAATAGATCTAATATCTCTTCTTCTAAACAATCAGGTCTTGTAGCTATTGCAAGCCCTACTACGCCTTCAATATTTATTGCTTCATAATAAAGTCTCTTAAGTTTTTCTATAGTTCCATAGGTATTAGTAAAGTTTTGAAAATAAATTATATATTTATCAGTATCCCATTTTTTTGATAAAAGGTTTTTTTGTTGTTTTACTTGCTCCTCTAAGGAAATAAACCTAGAGCCTGCAAATTCTCCTGAACCTTCTTCACCACAAAATATACAACCATTGGTGCCAACTGTCCCATCTCTATTAGGACATGTAAATCCTCCATCTAAGGATAATTTCATTACTTTCCCACCAAATTCCCTTTTTAATTCTTCATTTAACGTATTATATCTTTTTGACATTATAATTTACTCCTATCCTGATTTTTATAATTCCAACTCAATATATCATATATTTAATTTCCTTTTCATATCTAGGTAAATTTATTTCTATATTCAATAGGAGATATCCCTTCTTTCTTCTTAAATACCCTGCTAAAATAATGCTGACTTTTAAAGCCTACCTTTTTTGCAATTTCAGATATATTTGGATATAATATATCATCTGTTAATAATTCCTTTGCCTTTAAGATTCTTACATTTGTCATATATTCTATAAACGAATAACCTAATTGTTCCTTCATCAAGGTACTTAGATAAGTCTTGTTTATATTAAACAAGCTAGCAACCTTAGGGGGAGATAAATCTATATCTGAATAATTTTCCTCTATATATTTTTTTACTCGTAAAACTATAGCAGATAAATTACCACCTTCCATATTATATATATTTTCATTATCTTTCTGATCATCTTCTCCCAAAGATGACAGCTCACTATTTAATGCCTTTAAAACATTATATAAATCAGTTTTAGGAATAGGTTTTAACAAATAATCAAAAACCTTTAGCTTTAAAGCTCGACGAGCATATTCGAAATCATCATATCCACTTATTATTACTGTATATGAATTAGGATATTTACATTTTAATTGATTAGTTAAATCTAATCCATTTATCATTGGCATATTGATATCCATTAAAAACACATCTGGATTATATTTCTCAGCCATATCTAATGCTTCCTTATAGTCACCCGCTTCACCTACTACTTCAAATTTTAAATCAAACTCCTCTATCCACCTTCTTAAACCCCGTCTTATTTTAGGCTCATCATCAACAATCAATATCTTCCACATATTTATCCTCCATAATGATTGGACAATTAATTCTTGATATAACCCAATCTCTTTCATTTTTAATATCCAGACCATAGTTTTCTCCAAAGGCTAATTTTATTCTTTGATTTACACTATATAATCCAAATCCTATCTTGTCACCATTCTTCTCTTTACCGCTCAAAATATTTTTAATTGTTTTAAGTCTATCCCTCTCTATATTTTCACCATTGTTTCTTACTTCCATTATCAATTCATTTCCTTCTTTAAATATATTTACAATTATTTTAAACCTCGGATTTTTATTATATTTATTTCCATGATAAATTGCATTTTCTACCAAAGGTTGTAATAATACCCTAATAACCCTATACTCCAATAGTGATTCATTACATATGATTTTATAATCTAATTCTTCTTCAAATCTTGCTTGATATATTTGAATATAACTTTTAATATGGCTTATTTCATCCGATACCCTTATAAATTTTTCACCCTTACTTAGCCCTATTCTAAAATAATTACTTAAAGCCTCTATAAGGTCTACAACCTCTATAGCATCATATTCTATTGCAGACCATCTAATTGTATCTAATGTATTATAAAGAAAATGTGGATTTACTTGCTCTTGTAATAATCTTAACTCTATTTCTTTTTTCTCATATTTCACCGTATATAATCTATCTAACATTTGATCAAAACTTTTTTGTAAATCTCCTATTTCATCATTCCTATAATCTTTAAATCGTATTGTTAAATCCCCATTTTCCACCTTCTTCATTAATCCCTGCATCCTGCAAATTGGTTTTACTATGGATGAACTAAATAAGGTTAATAACACTATCAATACTACTCCTATTAATAGTCCAATTTTTATAGCTGACCCCTTTAACCTTTTAGCCCCCTCATATAATCTATATTCTGGAACTTTAAAAGCTATGGTCCATCCTGGGGACTTTTCTATTAGGGATGAAAATTCTATAATATTGACTTTATTATCAATCACAGTATCTTCTCCCCCAATTGGGTTTCCAGATATATCATAAATCTTACTTCCTCCATCATAGAGTTGAATTTTTGAAGCTATATCTTTAATAGTTTCAATAGGAACTGCTGCAGATATATATGAAAATCCCTGATCCATATCCATTGGTAATCTATATAGTATAATTATTATATCTACTTTATTGGACTTGGATTTCAACGGATTACTAATAACAAAAGGAAGTCCTTCTTCATTTATCTTTTTATAATAATCCCTGTTAACTATTGAAAAGTTTGAATTATCTGTTATCCATGCCATTCCAGCCTCATCTATAATCCCTAAAGATTCATATATATTATTATTTCCAAGTGAAAATCTCATATATTCTAAACTTTCATCTAAATTCATATTTAGATAGCCAATTTGTTCTCCAATTAATTTAATTTCTATAATTCTTTCTTCAATCCAATTGGAAATTTGCTCAGACCTAGCATCTACCATTTGTTGAGTCAAGTTCTTACTAAGTGGTATTACTGATTTATCCATCTCCATATCTATATTCCATAATAAAAATATAAACAATATAAATAAACTAACAACTACATACAAAGTTATTTTATTTTGAATTCTTCCCATACTATCCTCCTAATACCATGAAATAGCTCTGAATTTATTATAAGAAAAAACTGTATGATATCATACAGTTTTTTCTTATAATAAATTCTATTCTACTACTTTTTGTCCAGCTATTCTACCAAAAACAATTACATCTGTAACGGCATTTCCTCCTAAGCGATTTGTACCGTGGATTCCACCTGTAACTTCTCCCGCTGCAAATAGGCCTTCTATAACCTTACCATTATTATCCAATACCTTTGCATCTTCATTTATAACTATTCCACCCATAGTATGATGTATAGCTGGTGCTACCTTTTGAATATAGAACGGCCCTTTTTCAATAGTTCTTAATGTTCCCCTTCTATTGAAATCTTCATCCTTTCCACTTTTTACAAATTCATTATATTTTTCTATACTTGCTAAAAGATTGTCCTTATTCACTTCAAAATGTTTTGCTAATTCTTCTAATGTATCTGCTTTATAAATTAAATCCATCTTTTCAAATACCTTATATTCATCTTCATGTACTTTTGTCATATTTCCAACTTCTTCAACCTCTTGTCCCCATATTAAATAGGCTTCATTATTTGTTTGTTCTAGAATAGCCTTAGATATAACGTCTCTTCTATCCATTTCCTCTACAAAACGGTTGCCATCCTGATTTAATAATACAGCACCATCAAATCTAGAATTTGCTACATAGGATATAATTCCTGTTTTAGGGTTACAAGTTGGATATGTTTGAATATATTCCATATGCACAAGGTCAGCACCTAGTTTTTCTGCCATTATAATTCCATCACCTGTAGTTCCTGCTACATCAGTAGTTTTATATTTATCATCTTTATCTGGATCATATTTTACACGCATTTCCTTATTTGCTCCAAAGCCTCCAGTTGCTATAATAACTCCCTTATTAGCATTAAATATAATCTCTTGTCCAGCGGCATTTCTTGCCTTTACTCCAACCACTCTGTTATTATCCATAATTAACTCTTCTGCTCTTGTTTCCATCTTAAATTCCACACCTAATTTATCACCATATTCCTTAAGCTTTCTAATCAATTCAGTTCCATGATTATTTTTAGATATTAAAGCCCTCGGTACTGAATGTCCACCAAATTGTTGAAGACGATCTGGCATAAATTCTACATTTATTTCATTAACTAACCACTCTGTAGTTGGCAGAGCATTTTTGGCTATAACTGTAACTAATTCCTTTTTATTTATATTATCTCCGCCATTCATAGTATCCTCTATAAATAATTCTACACTATCCTCTATTCCTAAAGCTTTTTGTTGTTTTGTTCCTGGGACGTTGAGTCCACCACCAGATACTAATGTATTGCCACCTAAACTGCTCATCTTTTCCAATAATACTACCTTAGCCCCAGAAGATTGAGCCTCTACTGCAGCAGATAATCCAGCTCCACCTCCGCCAATTACTACAACATCATAAGTCTGTTCTAATTCTTCCTCTTTTTCAGCTAAATTAATTTTCTCACCTTTATTAAATATTTCCTCATTTCCTCCAGCCTTTTTTAATGCATCTTTTATGGCTAGTATTAACCCTGCACTGGTATAGGTTGCACCAGTTACACCATCAATATTTACACTTTGATTATCTACTACTGCCCGTGGTATTTTTTCAAAGGCAGCATCACTTAGGACTTCTGTTTCCTTATGTTCCAATACATCTATTGAGGCAACTTTCCCATCCTCTATGGCTACACTCAATCTAATTTGACCACCATTTCCAATTCCAATCCCTTCATACACACCATCTTTATAAGACATACTTCCTTCACTCTTGCCATTTTTACCACAACCTGTTAGTATTCCAAATGTCATTGTAAAAATTAACAGTAGTGATATGATTTTAAAGCTTTTTTTCATTTTAATTCCTCCCTATATATGTACTGTTTGTTAAATATCTATCATCATTATAGAATATATATAGGTATTTGTATTTGCACATAATCAAGATTTTTTGCATTAAAACAATTAAATTAATAATTTTTTAGGTGATTTAGAGTATATTAGTTCTTTATACGAGATTATGAAAAAAATGAAAATCTATTAAACCACTAATCCATTTAATTCTTTCTTTACATTTCTCCAGTTTGAATAATATTTATCCATAATAGCTTTAAACCTCTCTCCGTGCCCTTTTTCTATAAGATGGGCCATTTCATGAACTATTATATATTCAAGACAATGAAGAGGTTTTTTTGCCAATTCAAGATTTAACCAAATCCTTTTTGCATTAGGATTACAAGTACCCCATCTAGTTTTCATCTGTTTAACTCCCCATTCCCCAACTGTTAAATTCATGATTTTTTCCCATTTATTGATCGTAGATGGAATAACAGCCTTTAACTCTTTTCGATACCATTCTTTCATTATCTTTTCTCTTTTTTCTTTATTGCTTCCTTCTTTTACATATAAATCTATATATTTCTTATTTCTAATCTCAACCCTAGATTTATTACTGCTTTGGTATATTACATTTAGTAAATACCTTTGTCCAAAATAATAATGACTTTCACCAGAAACATATTCCAAGTCTGGAATCCTTTCCTGATTTTCAAACTTAGCTTGCTGCTTTTTAATCCAAGGTGTTTTGGCAATGGCAAATAATCTGACCGCATCATCAGTCATCCTTCTCGGTACTGAAATTCTTACTTCACCATTTGGTGGATGAACTGATAGATGAATGTTTTTTATATTCTTTTTTGTTACTTCAATTTCTATATCATTTATAGTTAGTAAAGTCACTTTAATATTCTCCTTTTGAGATTCAACAAGCGCTAATATTTCATCCCCTAAATTTTGTTCCGTTATATACTCTCTTATTAACGCTAATGCAACTCTTTTCTCAGTCTTACTTCCTTTCCATCCTTCTGTGCAATCTTGTCTAATAGCCTTATCTAATTTTATTGCTAATTCTCTATTATTTCCTAAGTTATTATATAAGGCTATCTTAGCCTTTGTATCTATATCCCCAGCTTCATATCTTAAAAGAAGATATCAATACATGAAAAACAATTCACAATAATAGGGTTATAAGTATTTCTATTTACAGTCCTAAACTAGTCACCTATTCAAGTTCTATCTCTTCTCCCCAAATAATTATGGATCTTAATTCTTCCAAATTAATTGGGCTATCAAAACTTCTCTCTACTGTTATTTTTCCATCTTCTGAATAGGATAAAATTATATTTGTTACTGCCTGTGTAATCTTCCCATTCTATTGTATCTTTATCCATTATGGCTTGTTTAACACGTAAGACTCCGTTTTCATTTGCTATTTTCTTATCTATATTATAAATATAGTCATCTATTTCAATATCTCCAATCAAGCTTTCACTTGCTATATTCCTTTCATTTAAATACTTTAAGAAATTAAAATCCACTCCCATATAAGCCAATTTCGTGGTAGAAATTATTATCGTAAAAACTGCTACTAGCGGAAGTAATTTTTTTAATCTTTCAGGGATTCTTTTTGATTTCTTGCTTACTTCTAATTCTCTTTTTCCCTTCAATAATTTGTCATAAATTTCATCTGCTTTTTTTCAGTAGTTTCTATTCCTGCAATAGTATCCCTAACCAATTTAGTGAATTTAGTTCCGAATTCCTTTTTTTCTAGATTGAATGTAACTAATCCAACCATTGTAAGAGTTTTCAAGAATGCTACAGTTGGCATGATGTTTGCCCCAATATACTATCCATCATCTTCCTTGATTTATTCATAGAATTAATTGTTCTTTCTTTGTCTTTAATCATAGAAACAATAAACCAAATTAGAGTTATAATCCAAAGTCCTTTTGTAAAAACATCCATAAAATCTCTCCTTTCTATTTCCTACTTCTAAAATATATACTATTTTGATATAATAAAAGTAACTAAAGTTACTTATAGGAGATTTTTATGAAGGATTTGGATTATATTGATTTTTTACTAAATATCTATTTATTTAGTGAATTTGAAAAAGATAAATTATATTCTATTATTAAAGATAGATTTTTTATAAAAGATTATGGAAAAAATGAAATCATATACTTGCGAAATGAAAAGGCAATAACCATGGATATAATACTGGAAGGAGAAATAGTAGTACATAATATAGATGAAAATGGAAACGTTCTATCCATTATATCCCTTTCAGAAGGAGATACCCTAGGAGAAAACCTTATCTTTTCTGCCAAGAATGAATACCCCATGACTGTAATTGCTAAAAACAATACCAAATTATTTCATATCCAAAAGGATTTGGTTTTAGAATTATGTCAAGAAAATAAAAGGTTTTTAATAAGTTTTCTAGAAATTCTTTCAGATAAGGCATTAGTTTTAACTACTAAAATTCACTCTTTAGCAATGAAGACTATTAGAGAAAAGATTCTGGATTTTTTGACTTTTGAATCTAAAAGACAAAATAGCAATAGAATAAAACTTCCTCTTTCAAAAAAAGACTTAGCTGAGAAGTTTGGCGTTGAAAGACCTTCATTACAAAGAGAATTAAAAAAAATGAAAGATGATGGAATAATAGATTATAACTCTAGAAACATAGTTTTAAAAAAATCTTAACCATGAATAAAAAATACATAATCTTTATTTCAAATTATAACATAATATCTTTTTATAAAAACTTCAGTAAAACCTCCCCTTTCTGTTTCTAAAGATATAAATGAGAATCTATTATGGATTTTAGAGATATTTTATAATATGAAATCAAATCTTTACCTGAAGAAATGGTTATATATCTATAAGTTAGGGATAGACCCTAACTTATAGATTATTTTACACTGTATTCATATATTATTTCATCATATGTTTTCTTATATCTAATTCTTTGGATATCTAATGTCAATCTTTCTCCAGTTCCACTAAATTCAATGGTTCTAATATAATTTATTTTTGCACTATCTCCTTCTACTATTTTTTCATAGTCCCCAGAAAAAGTTCTCTCTGCCTCTATTTTTTCTCCATCTATATCTAAAAACACCTTACTCAATGTTAAGTTTTCATCTGTAGTTATATTTATATAGGTATTTCCTTCTGACTCATAAACCTCATTAATCTTCATATTCTTATCAAAGATTTTAACATCTTTATTTAACTTTCCTTTTCCAAGTTCTATAGTTTCTTTAATATCATGATTTCCTGTAAATGATATTAATTTTATATCTATATCTTTTGTATCATGAGGTAAGGCATCATAAGATATATTAAATCTTCCCCCTTTAGCACTTGTGCTCATGCTTGAACCTTTTTGCTCAACTTCCTTGCCATCGGCTATTAGAATTAGTTCTATATCTTGGGGTATAAATCTTTCACCTTTAATTTGCTCTATTCCTATTTCAACTATATTTTGAATTTTTCCCTTTATAACAGTAGATGTTGGAGATGCTATTAAAGACTTAACTTTTATTTTTCTTTGATCTAATTCAATTTCTTTGTTAATTCCTATTTTTAAACTATGACCCATAGCTTGATTTCTATCTAAGGTAAATGGAATTGTGCCTGTTTCTTTCATACTCATTGAATTCATTGTCATTTCCATTTTTCTCTCAAAAAACATGGGCTTGTCACAAGTCATTACCCATTTCATTTCTGTACCATCTTCATTTGCTTCACCATACCCGCTCTTGCTATAATTAACTCCGAATAACCCTTGTAATCTCATAAACCCAAAATCCCGAGAAGTTTCCTGCACCTTCCCTGAAGGATCTTTTATGGCATAAAATGCTATTAAATTATTATCATCTAACATTATACCATCTAATGTAACTTTAACCCCATTTTTAAATGTATATGATTTATTTATACTTTGACCTTTCCCTAATTCATTTAACTCTTGTAAAGTTCCCTCCATTACATTATCATATCCAGTTAATTTCTTTGCATAATAAGCTAAAGTATCTGCATTATAGCCTATAATTAGCACTGCAATAATTAATGCTGCCACTTTTCCTTTAATATTAAATCTTCTTTTTTTATTAGGTATATTGTCTAGAACATCTCTCAATCTATGTTCTATATCTTCTGGTATTTTCAAACTATTTAATTCATCTCTACTTTCAGTTAATAGTTTTTCAATATTATCCATTTATATCATCCTTTCCACGGATTCTCTTAAATTCTTCATAGCTACATTTATCCTCGATTTTACTGTACCAAGAGGAATTTTAAGTATTTGTCCTATGGTTTCATAGTCAAGGTCTAGAAAATATCTTAATCTAATTACTTCCTGATGATTGGAACTTAGCTTAGATAAGTATTTTTCTAAGACTATTTTATCTTCTGAATTTTCATGGGTTTCATAAACAGCCTCTTCTTTTATATCTTCCAAGAAAACAATCTTCTTTTTCTTTTTTAATATAGTCTTACAAGAATTAACTAATATAGTCTTACTCCAACTGTAAAATGCATCTTCTTTCTTAAGCTTGTGTATATTTTCATATAGAGTTATTATCATGTCTTGCATTGCATCTAAGGCATCATCTTCATTTTTCATATAAACATAGGCTAATTTATAGTATTCTGATTTTTTGACCATAACTAGTTGTAACAAGGCTCCTTTATCCCCACCTTTTGCTTGTTTGATTAATAGTTTTTCCTCCACCTTCTCACCCCTATCTCTATATAAGAGTATTGTAACACTAAAAAAGTTCATTTATATTGAAAGATATTATAATATCTTTCAATATAAATGAACTGACTAATAGCAAAACCCTAATCTCTATTTTATACTTAAAAAGTAGATAGTCCACTCCATTCTTGGAAACGATAAATCAATGTCTTCATAAAGGAATCCTCTCTATAATTTTCATATTCAATGGTATAATTCCCATCTTCATTTGTCCATATCCTATTGAAATAACCTTTTATATCTTCATATAATTTAGTATCCTTTAAAGTCTTAACCATTACATTGGTTTCTAAATTATAATCATCTAAATTTCTCCTAGTCAAATTAGCAGAACCTCCTATTATAATGGCTTGATTTTCTTTTTCTATTATGACCATCTTACTATGATATTGCTCTCCATAAGTATCGTACCACTTTATATCTATGGAATTATTGCTTTTTTTCTTCATTTCGTATGCAACCTGTCTATTAGGAATACCATTTTTCTCAATCCCGAAAGCATCTTTGTTAGGATCTAATATTATTTTTACATCTACTCCCCGTTCATCTGCATTAATTAATTCCTTTATTATATCCCTATGGGATAAATAAAACATACCTATCATAATTTTATTGCCTTTTTTAGTATCTTTAATTTCTTTTATAAGATTATCTCGTATTTTACTTTCAGTTATAAGAGTTATTGTCGTTGAATTGATTTCTTCTACATTTAAGTTGGGAGAAATTTTAAATTCATATTCTCCTTTATAGCCAGATAATTTAGCGATTTCCAATTCAGATGAAATTAAATCCAAAATAATATCTCCATTCATTTTAAATCCTATATTTGAATGATATCCACTAGCATCATGAGGGTTCATAGATGATACAATTGCATTTTTTTCTGAAATAATAACCTTCCTATGATTGGCTTTAAAATTTAATAGTTTTAAATATCCTCTTAATGTAACCTTCGATGAATCAGGTCTGAAAGAATTTGGTAACCAGCCTTTTCCTGATGTTCCAAACCATTTAATTAAACTTCGCCAAATTCCTGAATATATAGGATTCGAATCCCTCAATTTTTCTAAATTAGTAATAATTACATCAATATCATTATCCTTTAATCTTTTTATATAATGGGACTCATATACACCATAAAAATTATTTATTTCATCTGTGATGAATATAATCCTTATCTTTGGATTATTATTTTTCTTTTTAATCAAGGCATTAGTTAATTGTTCTGATATATTCGGATATTCTACTTTAAATTTTCTATTGTAATCATCATTAAATAAAAACATATCCGCAATTATAAAATTTTCTGCCTCTTCAATTAACTTTAATTGTTCCTTGAATATACTTTGTTCCTTAACTGAATTCCCATCTTTTCTATAAGTTAAGTCATATAAAAACTCAATATTTTGAGCATTTCTATCTATGCCTTCAAAGGAAGTTTCTTTTGGTATTGGTGTAATAAATCCATTTAATATAAAAATCGGTATAAGACCTAATATAAGCTTTTTGTATTTAAACTCCTTTTTCATTTGCTTCCCCCATTATAAATTTTATATAATATTTTCTTTAATAATAACATAATTTTTGATAAATTGTTTCAACTTATTTTTTCTTCTTTTTCTATTGCTGTAAAAAATGCTCACTTCTGATTTCAATCTTATTTTGATTTTTATCAGAAATGAGCATTTTTTAATCTAAATACAAATTTAACTTTAATTATTTTTATCACCCTTAGCATTCTCTAGTCTTATTAATAACATAGCTAAAAATATAGCACTAACTCCTGCTACTAATTTACTAGCTATAAATGGAGCAACTGTTTCTTCTGATACTGATGATATATATCCAAGTTGTCCACCAAAAGTAAATGCACCAGATACAACAAAGGAAGCATTTATGATCTTACCCTTTTCGTTCATCTTATGATAAATTCCCAACATAGGAATACAATTAGCCAAAGAACTAAGTATTCCAAGTATGGAATAATCATCTAATCCAAACTCTTTACCTATTTTAGACAAATGTTTGTTTAATATCTTTGATAAAAAATGAAACATTGGGTAGGCACCAGATAATATAATACCAATTTTCACCACAAGCATAGCACCTTCTTCTATAGGCAATATGCCTTTGATTAAATTATATCCAAACATAAAACTAATAATATTTGCAATTAGTCCTATTGTACTGATGATTATAATTATCCTACCAATTATGCTGAAAACCTTAATCATATTGTTTGGAGATTTAAATAGTCCCCAAATTATTATAACGGAAAAGATTATAACCGGTATTAAATTTAAAATGATATCTATGAATTCAATCCCCATCATAACTCCGCCTACAACCATTCCAAGAGGTATAGTAATAATACCTGCTAAGGTTCCTTTAGCAAAGAATTTAAAATCTTCCTTAGATATAAATCCAACTGCTACTGGAATTGTAAAAGAAATTGTAGCACCTAAAATAGAAGCTAATATAAGTCCGTTAAATCTTCCTATTATTTCTGAATGTGCTATTTCAATACTGGTTGCATATCCACCTAGATCTACAGCTAATATACTACTTAAAAAAACAGAAGGGTCTACTTTAATTAATTTAGCTAAAGGATCCAATAGTAATACAAGTTTCTTCCCTATAATTGGGGATAAACTATAGATACCGATTATAGTTAGAGCTAATTCCCCTAGAGCTTTAAATCCTTCATCAAATTTTTCTCCTAATCCAAATCTATTATTTAATATTTTATCTATTCCTGCTATAATTGAAAAAATTATCATTATGTAAATCACTTTGCACCTCAAACTTAATATTATACATCGAACAATAATATATACTATAATCTATATTTAGGCAAGATATAATGTAAAAATAAAATATATCTTGCCTAAAATAAATAGATTAAGGGAGTATTTAAAATTTCCTACAATCTATGAAATAAATCTTTACCTTCCTGATATATAAATTAAACTATAATCCAAACTAGAATGTGGATTAACATAGTATCCTTTTACATACTTGGCTAAAAATGTTGTTAATGATTTGGAATAAGTTGGAGCTATTACACCTGTCCCTACAAGAATTTTTTCTGCTTCTACAAATAATTCTGCCCTTTCTTGGTTGTCAGGAGTATTAGATGCCTTCTCTAATATCTCAACAAATCTATCAGCATCTGGTCCATTCCAACCAGATTTAGCAGTGTTGAAATATCCATTTACAGGATCATATAATTCTAATAAAGCATTAGGGTCATTATAATAAGGTCCCCAACCAGCAGTACAAATATCGTAATCTCCCACATCAACTTTATCCCACATAACATTCCATTCTATCATATCAATTTTTATTTCAACACCTAATTTTTCCTTCCATTGCTGCAATAACCACTCTGCTGATTTCTTAGAATATTCAGTTGTACCCCTTGTAGCATAACTAATATCCATCTTCCCTGGATCCGGATCAAATCCTTCCTCTGTAAGTCCTTCTATTAAAAGTGCCTTAGGGTCTGGATATTGTTTCATAAGTTCCTTTAGAACTTGATTTTTGCCATTAGTTCTTTCGCTGTATAATTCATCTCCAACATTAGTAATCCCTGGCATCAATGAATAAAGTGGCTCTCCCTGTCCTTCTCTTAAATCATCAAGATATTTTTCTCTGTCAAATGCCAATGAAAAAGCCAATCTTATCTTTGGATTTTTAAAATATTTATTTTTACAATTAAATCCTAAAAATTCAGGTGCATTATCAGGTACAACTATAGTTTCAAATCTTCCATCTTCACTAATAAGCTTTTTCCAATCGGGATCATTTGTGTCCTCAATAACATCGATATCCCCACTAATTAATGCCTGTGCAGCTGTAGCAGTATCCTGAATAACTTTTCTCTCAACTTTTTGAAGTTTTATATTTTCTGCGTTCCAATATTTCTCATTTCTAACAAAGGTAATTTGAACATTTGGATCCCAACTTTCCATTATAAATGGTCCATTCATTACAATCTTATCTATAGATGAGCCATATGAGCTTCCATACTCTTCATATTTATCCTGTCTAATTGGTTTTGCCCCAGAAAGCAAATCAAGAAAATATCCATAGGGTTTAGTCAATGTAAATTCAATGGTTTTCTCATCAATTACTTTTATACCAATATCTTCTGGTTTCTTATCATATTTTGGGTTTGTACCATCATTATAAAGTGCTTCTGCAAAGTTTAAAATAATCCCATCAAATAACCAAGCATTAGTAGAACCTATTTCTGGTGTAGCCATTGTTCTAAATGTAAATAAGAAGTCATTTGCTGTTACAGGAACACCATCATTCCATAGGGCATTTTCTCTAATATTAAAAGTATAAACCATTCCATCTTCACTAATTGTCCAGTCCTTTGCTGCTGCTGGCTTTATTATTGAATTGCCATTTTCATCTGCAACATCTGCAACTAAAGTTTCAAAAATAAAATCATGAGTGCCATTATCAGGACCTGTAGTATTGAGCATTGGATTAAGACCTGTTATATCACTCTTATGACTAAACCTATATACTTGTTCTTTATCCATTTGGGTTGTATCTTTATCATTAGAATCCGTACCTATTTCATTTCCTGTATTTGTTGGTGCATCTCCTTTCTTTCCACATCCAGTTAATGTACCGAAACATAAAGTAAAAACAATGATTAAAACTATTACCTTCTTAAAATTTTTCATTTTCTCCTCCTTATTAACATTGATTTTATACTTTAAAAGCTGATGCTATTAAAGACTAATATTTTTTATCATATGGCAAGCAACAAAATGTTCCTTGCCTACTTCCATAAGTGATGGCATCTTTTCTTTACATATTTCCATAGCAAATTTACATCTTGAGGAAAATTTGCATCCAGGAAGAGGATTAATGGGGCTTGGTATTTCTCCATCTATTGGTATTCGTTTTTTCTCCCTCTCTTCATTAGGATCAGGTATTGGAATTGCAGATAATAAAGCCTTTGTATATGGATGTAATGGATTATTATAAAGCGCATCGCTAGTTGTAAATTCTACTAAACTGCCAAGATACATTACACCGACTCTATCCGAAATATGTTTAATCATTGACAAATCATGTGCTATAAACAAATATGTAAGCCCTCTTGTCTTTTGCAGTTCAATTAAAAGGTTTACAACTTGTGCTTGAATTGAAACATCAAGTGCTGAAATAGGCTCATCACAAACAATGAAATCAGGCTCAACAGCCAATGCTCTCGCTATTCCAATTCTTTGTCTTTGTCCTCCAGAAAATTCATGGGGAAATCTAGAAGCATGCTCTTTATTTAATCCTACAGTTTCAAGCATTTCAAAAATTTTTGCTTCTCTAACTTTACCTTTGTATAGACCATGGATATCTATACCTTCACCGATAATATCTCCCACTGTCATTCTCGGATTTAAAGAAGAGTAGGGGTCTTGAAATATAATTTGAGCTCTTTTAGTAAATTCTTTTTTCTCCCTACGGTTAAAACTATGTATATTTACTTCATCATAAATTATTTCTCCTCCAGTAGCATCATACAAGCCCATTACAGTTTTTCCACAAGTAGTTTTTCCACAACCAGATTCTCCAACAAGTCCTAAGGTTTCGCCCTTATAGATATTAAAACTCACATCATCAACAGCTTTTAATATATTGTTCCTTCCAACCTTGAAATATTTTTTTAAATTTTTCACTTGGATTAGTACCTCTTTATTTTCCATATGCCTCACCTCTTTGTAATAATTCCTTTGGTACTCCACTAACATCAGCTCTTTTATCATGGAGCCAACAAGAACATTCTTGTGTTTCTCCAAAAGATGTTTTCTCAGGATACTTTGCTCTGCAAATCGTCATTCCAAACTCACATCTTGGTGCAAATGGACAACCTATAGGTGGATTTATTAAATCAGGTGGTGTACCTGTCAAAGAATATAATTTTTCTTTGTTATTGGAACTCAATTTTGGTACAGACTTTAAAAGTGCAAAGGTATAAGGATGTTTTGGATTATAGAAAATTTCATCTACAGTGCCTCTTTCAACAATCTTACCTGCATACATGACTTGTATCCTATCTGCAACACTTGCTACAACTCCCAAATCATGAGTAACTAAGATAACACCAGTATTTAATTCTCTCTGTAAATCAGCTATCAGCTCCATAATTTGTGCTTGGATAGTTACATCTAATGCCGTTGTAGGCTCATCGGCTATTAGTATCTTTGGATTACAAGCAAGGGCAATTGCTATCATGGCTCTTTGCCTCATTCCTCCAGAAAATTCAAATGGATATTGCTTCAATCTCATCTTTGCATTAGGTATTCTAACTAATTCAAGCATTTTAAGAGCAACAGTCCTAGCTTCACTATGAGATACATTATTATGCAAAAAAACACTTTCCGCTATTTGTTCTCCAATTTTCATAGTAGGATTCAAGGATGTCATGGGATCTTGAAATATCATAGAAATTTCTTTTCCCCTAATCCCCGCCATCTCAGCTTCATTAAAATAAAGAAGATTTTTACCACAAAAATTAATGGCAGAACCCTCTGTTTGAATTACTGATTGAGGACTAGGGAGTAGTCCCATAATTGCTTTAGATGTTACAGTCTTACCGCATCCAGATTCTCCAACTATAGCCAGATTTTCTCCTTTATCCAAATGAAAATCGATACCCCTAACTGCATATGCTGTACCTGCATATGTATTAAATGAAACATTTAAATTCTTTACCTCTAATATCCTTTTATCATTCATTTAGTACACCTACTTTCTTAACTTTGGGTCTAATGCATCTGAAAGACCGTCACCAATTAGATGAAATGCTAACATTGTCAAAACAATCATCATGCAAGGAAAAAACAATTCATGAGGATAAAACATTAATCTTTGCTGCCCTGCTGATGCTAAAGCTCCCCAACTAGTTTTAGGCGCTCTTACTCCCAAACCTATATAGCTAAGAAATGCCTCACCAAAAATAAATCCTGGTACTGACATAGTAATATCAACCATTATAATTCCCAATGTATTTGGCAAAAGGTGCTTCATAATAATTCTTCCAGTATTGGAACCTAACGCCCTAGCAGCCTCAACATAATCCTGTTCTTTAATCTGTAATATTTGGCCTCTTACCATTCTAGTAGTTCCCACCCAAGATGTAAGACTCATTGCCAATACTAAGGAAAATATACTTCTTCCCAACACTACAGAAAGTATTAATACAATAATTAAATAAGGTAAATTTCCAATAAACTCAGCAAATCTCATAATAATATTATCAACCAAACCACCTTTCAGCCCTGCAATAGCACCTAATAAGGAACCTATGACAAACATTACAAGTGTACAACTAATTCCTATTAATATGGAAATTCTTCCTCCAACACATACTCTCGTAAAAATATCCCTCCCCATATCATCAGTACCAAACCAATATTCGCTATTTGGTCGTAAACTTTTTACCGATGAATCCATATATTGATAATCTTTGCCTGAAAGCAGCGGTCCAACATATATGGTTAAAACCACCAATATCAATAATACTAATCCTATAATTGCTAATCTATTTGACTTAAATCTTCTCCAAACATCTGCCCAATAAGTTAGGGAAGGTTTAGATAGTTGCTCGCCAGATAACCCTTCTGTACCAACTCTTTTAAACATACCTTCTGTAATAACCATATCAATTCCTATATTACTCTCTAAACTATTCATATTATCATTACCTCGCTATTATTTTTGTCTAAGACCTTGCAACTCTAATTCTCGGGTCAACAATACCATATAAGATATCCACTAAAATCAATGCTATAGTATATAGTATTGCAAAGAATATGGTAAGCCCTATTATCATGGTATAATCACTATCAGAAACAGCCTTTATATAATAATTGCCAAGTCCAGGTATTGAAAACATCTTTTCCAGTATAAAAGATCCTCCAAATATTCCTGCAACTGCAGGACCTATCATGGTCACAATAGGAATCATAGAATTTCTTAAAATATGTTTTTTAATAATTCTTCTTTTCTTACATCCCTTTGCCTTTGCAGTAATAATATAATCTTCGCTGATTACAGAAATCGTACTACTCCTCATAAACTTTGTATAACTTGCAATACCTCCAGCTGCATATGCTATTACTGGTAAAATATAATGCTTTAACTGCCCCCAACCAAAGACTGGAGCTAATTTCCACTTAAAAGCTACAAAATATTGAAGCAATGCCGCAACTACAAAACTAGGAACACATATAGCCAGAACAACACACACCCGTATTATATGATCCCCTAATTTTTCCCTATTAAGAGCTGAAATAAGACCCAATAACACCCCTATGGTAATTTGTAATGTTATAGCTATAATCCCTATTTTAGCCGAAATGGGAGCATTATCTTTAATAACATCGTTTGCAGATTTTCCTGTATAGATAATGGACTCTCCAAAATCTCCAGTAGTTAAAAGATGTTTTATGTAAATTACATACCTTTCAGTAACTGGCTTATCTAAACCATATCTAGCACGAATTACCCCCTGCGCCTTTTCAGGCATTTGTCCAACTTTAGCTGCAATTGGATCTCCAGGTGCACCTGCTATTAAAAAAAATGTTGCAGTAATTATTAGAAACAAAGTAATCAATGAATAAATTATTCTTTTCATAACAAATTTAAACATAAATAGATCTACCTTTCTTATGATTTTTAATAGTGAATTTTATGTTACTTACTATAATATTCGTTATATACCTCCTTTCATAATAGTTATAAAGCAATCTTCATGCCAAATCCCCACCTTAATCAATTCCAGCATTATCAATGCATTCATACACTGAAATAAAAAAACAATTAAGAAAAGTATTAAATTTAGTACTTTTTCTTAATTGTTTTAAAATTAGTATGAAATTTCAGACTATAGTAAATTTTAATTCTTTAAATCTATATTGTACTTTCTTAATTTACTATGAAGAGTTTGTTTCGGTACTTTGAGGTTTCTTGCTGCTTGTGCACAGTTATTCCCTGCCTCAGCAAGGGCTAATCTAATGATGTTTTTCTCATATTCTTCTACTGCCGTTCTAAGACTTATATCTTTTGATATTCTAAGCTCAAAGTCTTCTAATTCTATGTTATACGGACCATTATATGTCTGCAAATCTTCCAGTTTAATATAGTCATATTCAACAAAATTCATAGCACTTTCAATGGTATTTTGTAACTCCCTTACATTACCTGGCCAATCATTATTTAAAAAATATTCCATGACTTGTTTATCAACACCCTTTACTGATTTATTCATTTTATCATTACAATTTTTGATAAAATATTCAACCAAAATCGGGATATCCTCTTTCCTATCTCTAAGGGGCGGCATATTCAGATTTAGTACATTTAATCTATAATATAAATCCTCCCTAAGTCTATTTTCTTGTATAAGTTTCTTAGGTTCTTCATTAGATGTTACAATCAACCTCACATCTACAACAGTAGTTTTAGCGCTTCCTATCCTCCTTATGACCCCATCCTCTATGACACGCAATAACTTTGACTGCAAACCTAACTCCATAGAATTTAATTCGTCTAAAAACAAAGTACCACCATGGGCTAATTCAAATAATCCTTGTTTATCTTTGGCACCAGTAAAACTTCCTTGCACCGTCCCAAAAAGTATACTTTCAAGTAGATTCTCAGGTAATGCACCACAGTTCTGTGCTATAAAAGGCTTATTCCTTCTATAACTTAAATTATGTAATCCTTGTACTACTAGTTCCTTCCCAGTACCCGTTTCTCCAAAGACAAATACTGGTGAATTGCTGTTTGATATTTTCTTTGCTTTTCCTTTTAATTGAATTATAGATTCACTTTGTCCAATTATATCAGATAGATTATATTGAGTTCCATTTTGTAAAAAACCATTAGAACCAGTATCTTTACTATATAATGTACTTTGTAACATAATTATCTTTTCAGATAACTCCATTACATTACTCAAATCTTTGAAGATTTCAATTGCACCCTCAATTTTATCATTGCTAATTATAGGAATTGTTGATGTAACTATTGATACATTCTTTCCCACATAATTTATATAATTTTGGACATGTTCGATTATAGGTTTTTTAGTATTGATAACCTTGTAAAATGTACTATTTTCTTTAGGAATATTGGGAAAGACTTGAAGAATATTTTTCCCTATAGCTTCTTTGGGATTAAATCCTGTGATGTTTATGGATGGTTCGTTAAAATATCTAATATCTAGATTTGAGTCTACAACTATTATTCCTTCTTCTAAATTGTTAATCATCAACTCAATAATCTTTTTATAGTCCATACTATACCACCATTCTTTATTGTTTGATTTCATACCATATGTATATATATAATTTTACTAAATTATCCCATTATTGTCTAATTTTATATTTTAAATACTAATACAAAAACATAATAATACTCCCTTCAAGGGGAGTATCTCATATTTCATATCTAATTATTTTTAGAATATAGTACCTATATCTGTTATAGCATTTGCTAAATCCTCCCTATAGTCTATATCCCTAGGATCCAAACTATTTATGCCAACACCATTAATACTTGCACTTGAATGTATGTATTTGTCCTCACCTATATACATAGCTACATGACCTGGAAAGAATAAAAGATCTCCTAATTTTATTTCTTCTAATTCTATTTTTCTCATATACTCATCTTTTCTTATGGCATCTCTATATATTGTAATTCCATTTAGCATATAGGATATGGAGCATAATCCTGAGCAATCTAAACCTAAAGGACTCTTACCTCCCCATCTATATTGTGTTCCCAAATATAACATAGCAGTCTTTACTAATTTATCCCTCAATTCTTTTTCATCATTTTTATTATAAGAGTTTATTATCCTCCCTATAAAATCTTTTCTAACCCACCCTGTACTGCGGTCAGCCAATTGAATTTCTGCCCAGCCTTCTTCTTCCCTTCCAGTTACTATTACTACAGCACCCCTCGTTAGAACTTCTTTTATATAACCTTTATAACTTGCATTAGGCATTACATCAACTACTGAATGGATAATTATATTTTTTGCTTTACTCATCCATGCATTTGCTTCCATAGTATCTATAATCATATTTGATTCATGAATATATCCATGGTAACTATAATGGGTTTCAACATAATACCATCCATCTTTAGCATCTTCTAAAATCTTTACAACCATACCATATAAACCTTCATCAGCCATTTCACTATCAGATCTTGGATTTAAGTTAATAGGAACTACGGTTTTATTTAAAATTCCTAGTTTATATCTATTCAATTTTATCACCTCATATAATATTATTTAATATCTTGAAAAATTATCATATACAAGTTTTGAAATCCTTCCTATAGTTCTTTTGCCGGTTAAATCATCTTTTCCATTTGTTGTAAATATACCTATTAAATAATTTATATTTTCTAGATAAAATATTCCTATATCATGATTTAATCCACTTAACTCGCCTGTCTTATTTGCTATCTTCACTTTATCTAAAATATATCTAGGCAACATATCCCTATGTTTTTGTCTAGTTAAAATATCTATCATAATTTCACAGATTTTAGGACTAACAATGGACTTATTATAGATTTTTTCCATGAGTAGAGCCATATCCATAGGACTTGTCAGATTTTCTCTGCCTCCTCTTGCAGCTGTAAAATCCATCATTTTTCTTTTTAATATAGTATCATTACAATTTAGTTTTTTTACCATTTGATTAATTTTTTCACACCCTAGTAAATCTATTAAAACATTAGTAGCAGTATTATCACTGAGGATTATCATTAAAGTAATTAAATCTATTAAGGTATATTCTTCTAATGTAAGTTCAGATATAATACTATATTCTACTCTATCAATTTCTCCAATCTTTATCTTTTCATCTAAACTATATTCCCCTTTTTCTACACATTCCAATGCCTTTATCATTATAGGAATTTTTATTAAGCTGGCAGATGGAAAAACTCTATTTTCATTATATTTTAAAAGCCATTGGTCATTGGTTAAATCTTTTATTATAACTGAAACCTCTTCATCTACAGAATTTATTTCTTTTATAACAATATCTTTTATCATTTTTTATCACCTTTTATATATAATATCTTCATCTTGTTCCATAACTTTTTAAAATCTAACACCTTGCTTTTATCTCTATTTATAGGCTCTAAGAAACATTTTCTCTAAGTAAAACTTTTAGACTTTCATCTATTTAGTACTTTCATATATTCTTCTACTTCCTTATGGTTTGCTAGAACAAAATGTTCAGGTTCTATTTCTACCCAACTTGGTGGGTCATTTTCATAATCATGACAATTAGGATCATAGACTTCTAATGTTTTAGCTCTTTCCTTCCTTGGATCAGGCAATGGAATTGCGGAAAATAAGGATTTAGTATAAGGATGAAGAGGATTTCTATAAAGTTTTTCAGTTTCAGCCATTTCCACTATTTTCCCTTTATGAATTACAGCTACTCTATCAGTTATAAACCTCACTACAGATAAATCATGGGCAATAAATAAATATGTTAATCCTTTACTTTTCTGTAACTCTGACATTAAGTTCAATACTTGTGCACGAATGGAAACATCTAAGGCTGATATTGGCTCATCTGCAATTATTAACTCAGGCTCCATTACAACAGCTCTTGCTACTCCTATCCTCTGTCTTTGCCCCCCTGAAAACTCATGAGGAAAACGACTCAAGAACTCTGGCAACAACCCAACATCAAGAAGCGCATTTTCTACCTTTATTTTTCTTTCTTCTTCATTTTTATAATTTCTTATGTTATACAACCCTTCTGATATAATATAGTCTACCTTTGCTCTTTCATTTAATGATGCCATAGGATCTTGAAATATCATTTGAATCTTTTTGGTTATTTCCCTATCTAATTCCTTACTTATCTTACCATTTATCTTTTTACCATTAAATATAATTTCTCCACCAGCTGTTTCATTTAAACGAACGATAGCCCTTCCTATTGTAGTTTTCCCTGACCCAGATTCTCCAACAAGTCCAAAGGTTTCTCCCTTATATATATTAAAGTTTACATCTTTTACTGCTACAAATTTATTTTTCTTTCTCCCAAACTCTACCCTTAGATTTTTTACTTCTAATAAAACTTCTTTTTGTTTATCATGCATTGCTCGTACCCTCCCACTGTTGCCTTAATATTTTTATTGATTCAGGCGGATTAACCTTTGGTGCTCTAGGGTCTAGAAGCCATGTCTTTGCTTTATGAGTAGAACTTACATCAAAATATGGCGGTTTTTCTATAAAATCTATTTTTAACGCCTTAGGATTTCTCGGCGCAAAGGCATCTCCTTTTATTTCATAGAACAAATTTGGCGGAGTCCCCTTAATGGAAAATAAAGGTTCTCCCTTTACCCCTAACTGTGGCAGTGAGGATAATAATGCCCATGTATATGGATGTTGTGCATTATAAAACACTTCCTCGCATTGTCCTATTTCAATTATATCTCCAGCATACATCACTGCTATTCTATCTGCAACATTAGCTACAACTCCTAAATCATGGGTAATATATACAGTGGTCAACTGATATTTCTCTTTAAGCTTTTTCAATAAATTTAAAATCTGAGCTTGTATTGTTACATCCAATGCTGTAGTTGGCTCATCACATATTAAAATCCTTGGATTGCAAGCTATAGCTATGGCAATGACAACTCTTTGCCTCATACCCCCTGAAAACTCATGGGGATATTGTTTGTATCTTCTTTTAGGCTCATTTATACCTACATCTTCCAATATCTCTATTACTTTTTTTCTTGCTTCTTCATTTTTTAGTCCTTGATGTAATTCAACTGTTTCTTGTACTTGTTTTCCAACTGTCTTTAAAGGATTTAATGAGGCCATAGGGTCTTGAAAGACCATAGCAATTTTTTTCCCTCTAATTTTGAGCCAATCCTTCTCCGTCTTATATTTTGATATTTCTTCGCCTTCGAAAGTTATACTTCCTGAATCAATCCAGCCATTTCCATCTATCAATCCCATAAAGCTCTTTGTAAAAACGGATTTACCAGAACCAGACTCTCCTACTATGGTTAAGCTTTCTCCTTCATATATATCTAATGATGCTCCTCTTATAGCTGTTAAAACATCTCCTCTTAATCTAAACTTAATAACTAAATCCTTTACAGATAATATAATTTTTTTGTCCTCCATAATATACCTCCTATACATGATTCTTAGGGTCTGCTGCATCAGAAAAAACATTTCCCATCATATAAAATGAAATAGTTATTATTGATATAATTATTGATGGAAAAATCAATTGATATCTTTGAGATGGAACCATCATAAGAAGTCTTCCTTCATTTATAAGATTGCCTAATGATGGCATGCTAACTGGCAGTCCAAGTCCTATATATGTTAAAAACACTTCATATCCTATGGTTTGAGGAATAGATAATGCTACACTTAACATGATAACCGAAACCAAATATGGAAGTAAATTCTTAGTTATTATCCTTCTCGTAGGAGTTCCTAAACACTTTGATGCCAGATTATATTCCCTATCCCTAATAATCACTGTCAAATTTCTTACAAAACGAGCCATTTCTATCCAAGATGTTAATCCCATGGCTATAATCATAGTAGACAAACCTGGTTTCATTATATAGGTCATCAACACTAATATTATTGTTTGAGGAATATTGCTAAGTATATTATATATTTCTGTGATAGGACGATCTAGCCACCTTATATAGCCCCACATAGCACCTATTGTAATTCCTATTACAGCTTCCCAAATTCCTACTGTTATACCTATTAATAAAGATGTCCTAGACCCACTCCATATACGAGACCAAAGATCCTGACCGATTGAATTGGTTCCAAACCAAAATTCTGAATCAGGCGGTTTATTTGAAAGTGGTAATTTTGTATCTGGATTTATATGAATTTCCGTTGGTATTTTCTGATTTGGTAAATATGGTTGAATTATTGTAAATACCAATAAAGCACACATCAAAGTTAAAAGAAAAACTGCTAATTTATTTTGAATAAAAACTTTCCAAGTAGAGCGCCAATATGAGTAATTAGAATATCCTCCACGTTTTGCTTCTTCTTCGTCATATTCTGCAAACGTAAATAGCTCTTCATTTATAGAATTAGTCAATTTATTTACTGTACCTTTGCCCATTATCTAGCGCCTCCTTTTTTCTGCAAATTTATACGAGGATCAAATATAGCCATAAGTATATCTCCTAAAAATAATCCTACTATTCCTATTGATGAATATATAAGTACTAAGGCCTGGACTAAAGTGTTATCTTGTCTTCTAACAACTTCTACCAAAAGTCCACCCATGCCAGGAATTGAATATAGGGACTCTATATAAATTGAACCTGCTATGGTAAAAAGTATGGAAGCAGGCAAATATTGTGCCATAGGAACAAAAGCATTACGAAATATATGTTTTACCATTACAGCTCTATTATTTAATCCTTTTGCCCTAGCCAATTTAACATAATCCTTATTAAGCTCATCTACCATATACCTTCGCATCCACATGGCATAACTAGCTATTCCACCTAAGGACATAGATATGGCTGGTAAAATCCAACTTAGAGGTTTATCTATATCAAATAATATTGGCAATTTAAATAAATTAGTTAGATATAATTGTAAAAAAAGAAAATATACAGCAGCAGGAACTGCCCTTATAAATACAACATACCCTGTACCTAATTTATCCCAAAATTTATTTTTACTCCTAGCCATGGCTATACCTAATGTTATTCCTACCAACAAAGATATACCTATGGCTGCCAATCCAAAATATAAAGAATAGGGTACCTTGGCTTTTATTATATCCATAACTGGAACCTTGGGTCTAAATGTAATAGACTGTCCCAAATTACCTTTTAATATATTTTTATAAAAATTAGCTAATTGTTTGTATATTGGATCTCTAAGCCCCATACTGGTGAGTATTGATTCCCTTTGCTGTTCATCTAATTTCTCATAGGAATCCCCAAAATATCCTTCTTCAGGCAATAGTCTCATTAGAAGAAATACTATGGTAACTATAATAAACAGGGTAAATAAAGATTGTAATAATCTCTTAATAGAATATTTAAACATTTTCTTCCCCCTCTTTTTATGTCATATATATTAAGTACTGACAAAATTTTTCTTTTCCATAGATATGTATTTTAATAAATATCTTCCATCTAATTTATAGTATCTTATTTTTAGACCTAAGAATTGTTAATTAACAATTCTTAGGTCCTTATAATTATTTACTATTTTTAAGTGCTTCTTCTCTTTCTTTTTCCCATATTTCAAGGGCAGCTTTATATTCTTCTGTATTCATAGGTTTTTCTAAGATTTCCTGTCCCTTATATCTCTCTGACGATACTCCAAATGGTGAATATTGAGATTCAAATGGATTTAATCTAGAAGCTGCATATCCTCCTCCACCTAATGCATAAGGTATAACAAAGGCCTCTTTTATTAAAAATGCTTCTGCCTCAGCAAATAGTTCATATCGTTTATTTACATCTATTACTTCTCCCTTAGCTTTATTTACTAAATTAGTATATATTTTTTCTCCATTAGAATCATTATATCCTTCTACATATTCTGGAAAGTTATAATCTCCGCCAGGCACGAAAGGATCTGTATAGGTTTCAGGATCTGCATAATCAGGACCCCAGTTACATTCTAAAAATGCATATTTTCCTGAACGTCTTACCTCCGATAAAAAATTTGTAGGTGGTTTTGGATCTATTTGAATATCAATATAATCCTTACCTAATAAATTCTCCATTTGTTGTTCTATAATCTGTACTCTATTTGCCAACTCAGGCATACTTGAATTATATGGCATATATACTATTACTGGAAATTTTACTTTTCCTTTTAACTCTTCCATAGCCTTATCTCTATATTCCTTTGCTAAATTTTCATTAAAAGAATCCCTATTTGAAAATTCTTTTAATCCTCCTAATTCAGTATAATCTACTCCATCTAAATCAACAAAGCTCTTTGGTGTAATAGTACTTGATAATCTTTGTTCTGGATTATAAGGTTCTGCTGTTATCATTGCAGATTTTCTGTCTAATGCATGGAATAGAGATTTACGGAAATTAAGATTGTTTAAAGCCATCTTCCAATTTTCAGGCTCATATTCAGCATCAAATTTAGGGTCAAAATTTAAAGCATAAAAATAGCTATAGAAGTTTGTTCTCTGTGGTCTAAACATATGCTTTTTAGCTGGGTCCTTTATCCATTCCTCAACTAAAGAAGCCGATATTTCAGTATGATCTATTTCTTCACGTAAAAATAGCTCTGGGCCTAAGGTCGCTGCTTCTTTATTGTACGTCATCTTTATCTTATCTATAAATATATTATCCTTATCCCAGTAATCCTTATTTGCTACAAGAATTCTTTTAGTCTGAGGTTCAAAGGTTTCCATTATAAAAGCACCATTATATAACAAATTAGTGTTGTCTGTTCCAAATCTATCTCCTACTTCTTCTAAAAAATCTCCATTAACCGGTAAGAAGCAAACATAGTTTAGCATAGATAGAAAATATGGTGTAGGCTGTTTTAAAGTATATTCTAATGTATAATCATTTACTGCTTTTACACCTACTTGATGAAAATCCTCTATTTCACCATTATAATATTCTTCTGCGTTTTTAATTACACTATAAAATATATTTGCCGTTTTAGATTCGTTATTTGGGTCTAATAAGTATTTTGCTGCATCTACAAAATCCTTTGCCTTAACCTCTGCATACTCTTTTCCTTCATAAGTAACCCATTTTACTCCTTCCCGAATTTTTAAAGTCCAAACTAATCCATCTGAAGAAGATTCCCACTCAGTTGCTAATCCTGGTACTGGTACTCCATATTTATCATAGTCAATTAAACTATCTACCATATTTGCAGCCAATGAAAATTCATTTGTACTTGCAGTCACTAAATAATCTAGCGTAGTAATTTCTCCAGAGTATACAACAGAATATTCCCTTAACTCTTTTCCATCTGATGAAGTCTTAGATGTAGAACAACCTGCCATAATCATCATTATTGCCAACATTAAAGCCATGAGCTTTTTCATTTTTACTCCCCCTTTAATTTCAAAATCCTTATGATTTCCTACTTCTAAATTTTACTTTTTCCCCCTTCCTAAATAACATTGCTATAAATACCCATCTATACTTGCATTAATTAAAATATTGCAAATATTGTGCCAGCAATTCTAGTAATTTTGTAAGCAAGAAAAATCCAAGTTATCTAGCATTTTATCATAAATTATACAATCTAGGCTATAAAATTATTTGACTTTTAAAAATAAAATAAATTCTTTTTACGGGAATACGGAATAATTCCGTATTCCCGTAATTATCATATGCTTAAATTTCCAATATTTTTAAATCCTAATCCTGGTTCATCATTTAAAGTAATTTTATAATCTTTAAATTCAGGTCCTCCTTCAACAGGATCTTCCTTACATAGTCCTGGTCCATCTAAATCTATTTTTGTTATAATCTTTTTAGAAGCTGCCAAATGAACTGCTGCACTAACACTTAATTTACTTTCAAGCATGCAACCTAGCATACATTCAACACCATAGACTTCTGCAATGGAGCATATTTTTAGTGCATTATGTATACCACCTGTTTTCATTAATTTAATATTTATTAAATCTGCCGCCCTATTTTGAATTATCTTTAATGCATCAACTGGAGAAAATACAGATTCATCAGCTAATATAGGTATATTTACATTTTGAGTAACATATTTTAATCCTTCTAAATCATTAGCAATAACCGGCTGCTCAACTAATTCTATATTAAAGCCTTTATCTTCCATTTTTCTAAGTAATACAACTGCTTCCTTTGGTTTCCATCCTTGGTTTGCATCTAATCTTAAATCTATATCATACCCTATAGCATCTCTTATTGCCTGTATTCTCTTAATATCCATTTGAGAATCTAATCCAACTTTTATCTTTAGGGTTTTATATCCTCTTTTCACAGCTTCAATACTATCCTCTGCCATTTCTTCAGGAGAATTTACACTTATGGTTAAATCAGAGATGATTTCTTTTCTATATCCTCCTAAAAGTTTATATATAGGTGATTTATGAAATTGCCCAAAAAGATCATATATTGCTATATCCACAGCAGCCTTAGCAGATGTATTTTTAATTAATGATTTGTCTATCCTATTCATTATTTCTTCTATATTTTCAATTTCTAATCCTATTATTTGTGGTGCTATGTAATTTTCTACTGCACATTTTATAGAACCCTTAGTATCACCAGTAATTACTGCAGTAGGTGCTGCTTCCCCATATCCAATATGTCCTGTATCAGTAATTATTTTAACTACTATATCTTCAATTTTGTCAACGGTTCTAAGTGCAGTTTTAAATGATTTTTTAAGCGGTACAGATATCTGTCCTACTTGTATCTCTTTTATTTTCATTTTAAAAGCCTCCTTATTATAAATTTAATAACTCATTCCTTATATCCTTATAGAAGTTTATGAATTAACTCCTAGAAATAATAGAGTTTTTATTTATCTTTATAAAACAATATTGCCAAAGTGGATCAACGTCCACAAGGCAATACCTTTTTATTCTGTACAACTTTCTAGTATTATAAGTTCTTTTTTATCCGCATC
This sequence comes from Tissierella sp., assembly GCF_032104385.1. Classification (GTDB taxonomy): domain Bacteria; phylum Bacillota; class Clostridia; order Tissierellales; family Tissierellaceae; genus Tissierella. The sequence goes on along the minus strand of NZ_DAMCHJ010000005.1, from coordinate 150,174 downwards.
TAATCTGGCTCTTACTCCAAATGGCAATGTAACCATTGGATTACAATGTCCTGCCTGCAAATTATATATTGTTGGCTTATGAATTAATTTAATTTGATCATTAATTACTTCTTTTAGAGTTAAATTTTCATCAGGATTTTTGGATTCACAGTCATTAAAATCCCCTAGTATAATGCCACTGGCTTCTTGCAATTTACCTGACAATCTTAATTGGTTTAACATTCTATCTATATTGTAAGGTTCTTCTCCCACCTCTTCAATAAATAGAAGTTTTCCCTTTACATCTATCTCGTAGGGTGTACCTATTGTATCAACAATTAAGGATAGATTTCCACCAATTATAAAGCCTTCAGCTACACCACCGTTTATAGTGATAATTTCTTCTTTTTCTGGATTGGATATTTTACCTATTGGTTCCGTATTCATAATAACTCTGAAAAGGTTACTCTTAGAAAAATCGGAAAAATTATCTATCATATCTGAAGCTGCCATAGGACCATGATAAGTAACTAAATTAGCCAATTGAGCAAAAGATATGTGTAGAGCAGTGATATCACTATATCCAACAAACACCTTTGGATTATTTCTTATAATTTCATAATCTAATAAATCAAGAATACGTGGAGTCCCATATCCTCCTCTAATACATATAATTCCATTTACTTCTTTATCCTTAAACATTTCATTTATATCCTCTGCCCTTATGCTATCTTTTCCTGATAAATATCCATATCTTTCATAGAGGCTTTTTCCCATCTTTACCTTAAATCCCATATCAATAAGTTTATCATGAGCTTTTTTGACTTTTTCTTCTGCCGCAGGACTAGCGGGAGCTATAATCCCTAGAGTATCACCTAGTTTCAACGCCTTTGGTTTAATCACTTTTACATCCCCCTATACGAAATATTACATTCCAAAGAATAATCTTGTTACTAAAACAGCTGTAATCAATCCTGCCAAGTCAGCTAATAACCCTACTGGAAGGGCATGCCTTTGTTTTTTGACTGCTACTGAACCAAAATATACTGCTAGTACATAAAATGTAGTTTCTGTTGAACCCATCATAACTGCTGCCATACGTCCTATTAAAGATTCTGGTCCATGAGTAGTTATTAAATCCGTCATAATTCCTTCAGCTCCACCACCAGATAATGGTCTCATAAATGCCATTGGTAAAATCTCTCCTGGCATACCAATTAAATTAGTAATAGGGCTTAAAGCTTTAGTTAATAAACCCATAGCCCCAGATGCCCTAAAAACACCAATGGCAACTAACATAGCCACTAAAAAGGGAATAATTCTTACTGCTGTAGTAAATCCTTCCTTAGCCCCTTCTGTAAAGGATTCATATACTTTAACCTTTTTTGACATTCCAAAAACTAAAAAACCTACAATTATTAATGGAATTGCATAATTTGATATAGCTTCAATTACTTTAATAAACACTTATATTCCCCCTATTCCTATTAGCTGTTAACCTTTTTCATTTGATATTTAGGCAATTTTTGAAATACCTTGGATGCTATAATCGCAACAATTGTTGATACTGTTGTAGCTACTAATGTTGGTCCTATTATTTCTGTAGGATTTTTTGCTCCTGATAAAACTAATATTCCAATAGTTGTTGCAGGAATAAGAGTTACTGAGGAAGTATTAATAGCTAAGAATGTAACCATTGCATCTGTTGCTGTTTCTTTGTCATCACTTAACTCTTGTAGTTCTTTCATTGCTTTTAACCCTAATGGAGTAGCCGCATTACCTAATCCTAGCATATTTGCAGCAATGTTCATTATCATTGCCCCCATTGCAGGATGATCTGCTGGAACATCTGGAAACAACCATACCATCAATGGTTTTAATGCTTTAGCAAGTTTTTCAACTAAACCTGAATCCTCTGCAATTTTCATAAGTCCTAACCATAATGTCATTATCCCAATAAGTCCTAAAGCCAAGTCTACTCCTGTCTTTGCACTATCTATGGCTGCATTTGTAACTGCTTCAATGTTCCCTGTTATAGCTCCAACTACAAATCCAATGATAAGCAAACCTGCCCAAATAAAATTAATCATTAAAAATACCTCCTTATAATTTTCTATATTTAATTGCAATAAAATTTATTGCAATTAACATGCCATAATTTATAACTTTAATTTGTTACCTTGATAATAATGTAGTTCTCTTTAGTAAGATAACTTGTCCCACTTTATATAACTTATTGACTTTATTAATATATAAAATTTTCGTTAGATTGTACCATAAATAGAACATTATTCCGGAAATATGGAATAACTGAATAATCTCTATTATAATTCATTAAATCTATTCCAAACAATAAAAAATCTATAAATGTAAAATAATACCAAGGGGCTATCTCCCTTGGTCATTTTATTCTATATTATATTTTTTTATCTTCTCATAAAATGTAGTCTTACTAATGTTTAAAGCCTCCATTGCCTTTTTCTTATCTCCTTTAAATGCTAACAATGTTCTCTTTATAACAGATTTCTCATATTCTTCTAAATGGTCTTTCAATGAACTTATCTGAATATCCTTACTCTCCTGCTTACTAAGCTTTAAAGTTATGTGTTTTGAAAATATATTCTTTCCTTCTGCTAAATTAACAGCCCTTTCTAAGATATTCTCCAATTCCCTTACATTTCCTGGCCAATCATGTTTCAATATTAGATTAATTGCCTCTGAGGAAATTCTCTTATGTTTACAGCCTATTTCATCAAATATTTTAGGAAGTACAAGTTCTATTAATGCGGTTATATCCTGCTTCCTTTCCCTTAATGGTGGTATCCATATAGGAAATACATTTATTCTATAATATAAATCTTCCCTAAAATTTCCTTTGAGCATTTCATCTTCTAAGTTTTTATTGGTAGCCGCAATAATTCTTGTATTTACAGTAATACTTTTAGTTCCACCTACCCTATAAAAACATTTCTCCTGAATAACCTGCAATAATTTAACTTGTAAATTTGTAGATATATCTCCAATTTCATCTAAAAATATAGTTCCATTGTTAGCAATCTCGAAGAACCCTTTTTTCCCTTCAACTCTAGCTCCTGTAAAAGCACCTTTCTCATAGCCGAAAAGTTCAGACTCCAATAAGCTTTCAGATATTGCTCCACAATTCACATGAATGAAAGGTTTATCCTTTAACTTACTATTTTGATGAATTGCTTTGGCTAAAATGGTCTTACCAGTTCCACTTTCTCCCAATATCAATACATTTGAATTAGTCTTAGAAGCTTTTAAAGCCATTCTCTTTACATGCTGAATTTCTTCACTATCCCCTACAAAATTTGGAAAAGCTTTGCTTAATGTTTTTTCTTCTATAAGCTGTGATTGGGCTTTTTCCAATTGGCTAATTGCATTATCTCTTTCCATTATAATTCTTTTTATTTCTGAAATATCTTCTACTTTTAATGCAGCACCTATTCTCTTGTTTTGGTCTTCTACAGGCAAAAGCGTACACATTGTGGGGTAACCGTTTATTTCCTCAAATTTATCCTTATAGCTAATGTTTTCTCCTCTAGCTACATTAAAAAATTGCTGAATTATGGAATCTGATTTATGGATTTCAAATATATTTTTCCCAATTACATCTAAGGCTTCAGTTCCTTGACCTTTGGCTCTATATTCTTTTCCATTTAATAGATCATTTATACTTTCTCCCCTAGCTGTATATCCATGGGATTGATAAAATTTCATTTTCTTTGTATTACCATCTAAAATCACCATATTTCCTATTGCATTTATATAGCTCATTATAAACTTTTCATCTCTTACCTTAATAGAGGTCATCTTATTTATGAAGTTTATTTCAACTTCTATGTCAATTTCCAGAAAATTAGTTCTTATCAATAGTATATCTTCTTTATGTCCCTTTTTCAAGTTCTTAAATATTGGGCTTGCTATTCCAGTCTTTTTAAAGATTCCTATAGCAATTATTGAATCACCATTTTTTACAGTATCTTTCACTCCCAATAACTTTAATGAATCAGAATCTAATTTTCCATCATCTTGACCAACTGAATTATCAGCAATAATAACTATATCTCCTATATTAAGTTTTCCCCTATCATGGTTACTTTGCCCATCATATTTTATTCCAAATATTTCTTTTGCCTTATCATTATAAATTTGTATCTTACCTTCATTATCTATTACTATAAAACCTTCTGACATCATATTAGTAAAGGTTTTTACATAAGATTTTGCATTAGAAGACATTTAATCACCCTTTAGATATATTGATACTTAAATTATATCATGATGGGGATTATTCTAATAGTCTTTTATAGCATGAACATCTTAGCAGTTATCATATCCTGAATATCCCTTGCAATATATTCCACTGTATGATCATCTATAAGTTTTGCTCCTGGATAATATCTTGCCCTATTAGCATCCTTATGTTCTCTAAATCTTATTTCTAGCTTAAATTCTTCTGGAGATTGTATCTTACATTCATTAATCTTTTTCAAACCTTCTTTTACTCCATTTTTTATACATTCACACGCCTTATTTGGATGCATATTAAATGTAGCACCACCTTCTCCATCCTTTACTGCTACTGTTTCCATATTTGGAACTAATTCCTTAGATTTCTCACAAAGCATCTTATCTCCAGATAAAAATACTACCGGTACTCCATAATATGCAGATATAAATGAATTTATTGTGAATTCTGATACTATCTCCCCGTTGATTTTAAAATATACTACTTTTTGAGAATCCATTGTATGAGCTAATGGATTACCATTATACCCTGCTGCAGAATGATATCCAATAAAAATTGCAGCATCAAAACTCTCATCTATACCTGCCATCATTGATTCTGGAGAAGAAGTCCAACCTCTTATAACAGAAGTTCCCATTGGAAGTTTTGATATGTCTATATTTCTTGCAGAATCATGGGCATCCTTTACAACTATTTCCCTTGCTCCCATTTCTATAGCTGCTTCACATGCAGCTATGGTTTCTTTTGTCATCTGATTGGCAGCCCATATATGTTCACTATTGCCTAATTCAGTTTCACCCCAGCTAGTCACCCCTGTTATCCCTTCAATATCTACACTAATATAAATTTTCATCTTATCAACTCCTTTTATATTTAAATATTATTTATATCTATTATATATCATTTCTTAATATATCATCATAAGTTTCTCTTTTAACTATTAATCTATCTTTTCCTTCAGATACCATAACTACAGCAGGTCTTGGTATTCTATTATAGTTGCTGGACATTGAGTAATTATACGCCCCTGTTGAAAGAACTGCCAACTTATCTCCTGTTTCTAAAGTTGGCACCTTTAAATCCCAAATTAGAATATCACCAGATTCACAGCATTTTCCTGCTATAGTAACTAAATCTGTTGGTTCTTTATCTAATTTATTTATAACAATAGCCTCATATTTCGCCTCATATAGACTAGGTCTTGGATTGTCAGGCATCCCTCCATCAACAGAAACATAAGTTCTTACCCCTGGAATTTCCTTAATAGCTCCTATTGTATAAATTGTAATACCAGCTTCTCCTACTACCCATCTGCCAGGCTCTATTATTACTAATGGTCTTTCTAAATTATATTCTTTACATCTTTCTTCAATTTCTTTAATAATGGAATCTGTAAAATATGCTAAAGGTTTTCTTTCTTCATTTTCAGAGTAATGAATACCATATCCTCCTCCAGTATTTAATTCCTTAACTATGAATCCATAGTCATCTTTAACCTTTTTAATCAATTGAGCCATTATTCTAATAGCCTCAATATGGTTTTCATTATCTGAAATTTGAGAACCTATATGGAAATGAAATCCTACTAACTCAGTGAATTTCAATTTCAGAACCTTTTCCATTGCAGACTTTATACTCTTCTCTTCTAAGGGAATTCCAAATTTAGAATCTACTTGCCCCGTTTGAATATATTTATGTGTATGGCTATCTATGCCAGGGCTTATTCTAAATAATATATGAACTCTTCTATTGTATTTTTTTCCTATTTCTTCAATCATATCAATTTCTTCTAAATGATCCACGACTATTCGTCCTACATTATTTTCTATTGCTAACTCTAATTCATCTATAGTCTTATTATTCCCATGAAAGATTATCTTTTCCATAGGGAAATCAACTTGAATTGCAGTATAAAGCTCTCCTCCAGACACTACATCCATGCCTATACCTGATTCCTTCACTATTCTAGCCATTTCCTTAGTTAGGAATGCCTTGCTGGCATATACTGCCATGGTTTTTTCATGTTTTTCTAGAAAATCTTTTTTTATTTCTTTTAACCTCTCTTTAATATAATCCTCCGACATTACATAAAGAGGTGTTTTATATTTTTCGGCTAATTTGACCGTATCACATCCTGCAAATATAAAATTACTCATTTAATAACAGCTCCTCTACAAATAATATATATAATTACTTATTTATAAGCAAAAAATATGCCAAGTAAATAAATAGCTTATTGCTACTATTTAGCTTGACATATTTTAAATTCATTAATCCTTTTTCCTGTTTTCTATCCTTTTTTCCGTTTTTTCGGAATGCACTTGCAAAAACTGTTATTACCTAATTATATACTATAGTTTTTCTGCAAAGTTTTTTCCAAATTCTATACATCTTGTTATAGCTTCTTCATCTGGATTCCAAAGTTCTTTTATTCCATCTTGAGTTAATTCAAGTTTTGCATCCTTTAATTTTTGTTCAATTACAGCTACTGATTCTCCAGACCATCCATAAGAACCAAATGCTGCTGCCTTTTTATTCTTAAATCCAATTCCTTTTATCATCTCTAAAATCCCCGCAGTTGCATGCATTATACTCTTATTCACTGTAGATGAACCAAATAATATAGCCTTTGATCTAAATAATTCAGTTATTACATCATTCTTATCTGAATTTGCTGCATTATATAATTTCACAGTTACATCCTTATCTACAGATTTAATGCCTTCTGCTATTGCTTCTGCCATTCTTCTTGTGCCATTCCACATAGTATCGTATACTATTGTAATTTGATTTTCCTGATATTCATTTGCCCATTCCAAATATTTTTCTACTATCTGTGCTGGATTATTTCTCCAAATAATTCCATGGGATGTAGCTATCATGTTAAGAGGTAGATTTAAGCTTAGAACTTCTTCTATTTTCTTAGTTACTAATCCACTAAATGGTGTTAATATATTAGCATAGTATTTAATTGCTTCTTGATATAGTTCTGCTTGGTCTACCAAATCATTATACATTAAATCCGATGAAAAATGTTGTCCAAAGGCATCGTTACTAAACAATATGTTTTCTCCACTCATATAGGTCATCATACTATCTGGCCAGTGAAGCATTCTTGCTTCTACAAAAGTTAATGTGGTATCTCCTATATCTAGTGTATCACCTGTCTTTACCTCCACAAAGTTCCAATCTTCATGGAAATGCCCCTTTAATATTTTTGCACCATTTGCTGTACAATATATTGGTGTATTTGGTATTTCCTTCATTAGTAATGGTAATGCTCCACTATGATCTATCTCTGAATGTTGTGCAATTATATAGTCAATTTCTTTTAAGTCAATTTCCTTCTTTAATTTTTCAATATATTCTTCTGCAAATGGCTCCCACACCGTATCAATAAGTACTGTTTTCTTGTCTCTAATTAAGTATGAATTATAGGAAGAGCCCCTATGTGTGGAGTATTCATCTCCATGAAATCTTCTTAATTCCCAATCTATCTTTCCTACCCATGTTACTTTATCAGTCATCTTAAAACCCATTATATAACCTCCTTTTAATTAGCTTTTTATTTAATCTTAAATTATACTTACCCCTTTCCATTATAAACTATTATTAACTTGTTATTTTTTATGGAAGTAAGGGTAAAATTATAAAGAAAATACTTTGTGAGGTGAAAATCTTGGAATCTATAAAAATAATGATTGAAGAACACTCAAATATTAGAAGAATGCTAAGGATAATTAGAATACTTTGCTATAATCTTATGACTAATCCCAAATATGATATAACTGATTTTCATATAGTCATTGATTTCGTAAGAAATTATGCTGATAAACATCATCATGGTAAAGAAGAAAATATCTTATTTGAAACTATGATCAAGGAAATTGAAAGATTGGCAAAATCAGGAGCTATAACTGGAATGTATATAGAGCATGATATGGGAAGACTTTATATGTCTAATCTTGAAAAGGCATTAGAATGTTTTAAGAATAAAGATGATGAAGCAAGACTAGATATTATAGCTAATGCCATTTCCTATAGTGATTTATTGAACAGGCATATAGAAAAAGAAAATACTGCCCTATATAAATTTGCTGAAAACATGTTAAGTGACAATAGTAAATCCTTCGTTGAGGATAAATGTAAAAAAGCAGAAGAATTAGCTACGGATGCTGGTATTCAAGAAAAATATATTAATTTGTTAGAAATATTAGAAAAAAAATATTTATAACTGTAGTCAATTTTAAATTAAGATCCTTCACCGTATTTAAGATATCAACCTGTTTTTCATCTCGATTAAAGCCATCCCTCCAAGTTTCTTTCCTGGGAATAATTAAGGTTGGCGAAGGATCTTATCTTATTCTATCTGTCTTAAGGCTTCTATATCCAATAAAATTATTCTTCTATGACCTATTAATTTTATAATGCCCATATTTTGAAAAAATGTTAGCTTTCTACTTAAAGTTTCTTGGCTCATTCCTAGATGAGATGCAAAGTCTTTTTTACTCATTCTCAAACTTACCTCTCCCTTTTCATTTGCCATATTAATCAATGTAAGAGCAAGCCTTCTTTCTACCCCATATAAACTTATATTCTCAATCAAATCCTCTGCCTTTTCAAGTCTTTGACTTAGCTCTTCCATTATCTTAAATGCTATAACCGGATATTTTTTCATTAAGTCTTTTAACTTTTTCCCATCTATCATACACGCTATTGTTCTAGATAATGCCTCTCCATTATCAGTCAATGGCAATGGACTAAAAAGGGATAGTTCTCCCATAAAATCTCCAGACCCTAATACTCTGATTACTTGTTCTTTACCAGTATCCGTAAATCTAGTTATCTTTACTTTTCCAGAATGGATTACATAGAGCTTTTCACTTTTTTCACCAGCCATATAAAGCATTTCACCTTTTTCAAAAGTTTTCTCTCTTGTTATTCTAGCTACTTCCATCATTTCTTCATAACTTAGGTTACTAAAGATTGGAACTATCTCTATACAATTTTTTCCTTCTCTATTAAAACAGCTACAATCCATTTAAACATCTCCTTAAGCCACCATTTTCTTTGATTTACCCCTATCTCCATAACCTAGAAGTCTAACTGCATTAATTACAACCAGCAGAACAGATAATTCATGTATTAACATTCCAAAAGATAAATTAACTGTTTTAATCAATACTCCTGCCAATAACAATACTGCTACGGCTATAGCAAAATAAATATTTTGTTTCATATTATTTACTGTGGCACGACTTAAGCCTATGGCATGGGATAATTTCTTTATCTCATCAGACATTAACACTACATCTGCTGTTTCCATAGCTACATCTGTCCCTGCTCCACCTATGGCAATTCCCAAATCTGCAGAAGCCAAAGCTGGTGCGTCATTTACTCCATCTCCTACCATAGCTGTTACTCCATATTCTCCTTGCAATTCCTTTAACACTCTAACTTTGTCTTCAGGAAGAAGTTCTGCATAGAAATCATCTAATCCTATTTCTGTAGCAATTGCCTTAGCTGCCCTCTTATTATCTCCAGTAAGCATTACTATTTTTTCTACGCCTAATTTTTTTAAATTAAATACCAGGTTTTTAGCATCTTCTCTTACGATATCAGCAATGGATATAATCCCTAATATTCTTTCTGTATCTCCGATTATTATAGCTGTCTGTCCTTTATCTTCTTCTGATTGTAAATGTTTTTCTATATCTTCGCCAATGTTCACCTTGTTTTCTAAAAATAGTTTTCTATTTCCTATTAAAATTATTTTACCTTCTATTTTAGTCTTAATTCCTTGTCCAGTTATTATCTCTGATTCTTCAGGAACTTCATTAATCTTTCCTAAATCTTTTTCTGCTCTAGCAGCAATTGCTTTTGCTAATGGATGCTCCGAATATGCTTCACCAATAGCAGCTGTTCTTAGAAGATCTTTTTCATTTATATCATAAGCTTTTATATATGTTACCATTGGTTTTCCAATAGTCAATGTTCCTGTTTTATCAAAGGCTAAGACCTTAATCTTCCCCAAGTTCTCCATTATTTCTCCACCTTTAATAAGCACTCCATGCTTAGCCCCATTTCCTATTCCTGCTACAATAGATACAGGAGTTGAAATAACTAAGGCTCCTGGACAGGCAATGACTAGTAAAGTAAGAGCTAATACTAAATCTTTTGTAAATAAATAGAATCCTATGGCTAATACAATTATTGCTGGAGTATAGTATCTTGAAAATCTCTCAAGAAATTTTTGAGTCTTTGCTTTTTTATCCTGTGCTTCTTCTACCATTTGAAGTATTCTGGCAAAGGTCGTATCGTTACCTACTCTAGTTGCTTCTATTATCAAATAACCTGATTCTATTATTGTTCCTGAAAAAACATCATCATTAATATTTCTATTGATAGGTATTGACTCTCCTGTTATAGCTGATTGATTTACATAGGCAGAGCCTTCTATAACAATACCATCTACTGAAATTTTCTCTCCAGGTTTTACAATTATCTTTTCTCCTTTAATTACTTCATCAGGTGATACTAATTTTTCTACTCCATCTCTTATTATCCTAGCTGTGTCTGGAGCTAAGTCCAGTAAAGCTTTAATTGAAGACCTAGTTTTTTCTATAGTTCTAGATTCTAAATAATCCCCTAGCATAAATAAAAATGTAACGGCTGCCGCTTCCCAATATTCTCCTATAAACATCGCACCTATAACTGCTATGGATACTAAGGCATCTATGCCTATTATCCAGTATCTTGCAGCAGATATGGCGTTTTTAATTATGGGAGCACCTGCAATTATGGCTGCAATAATCATGACTGCTGATGTTATAGTTTGTTGTCCTATAGTATTTTTTAGTACAAATGCTATCGCTACCAATATACCTGAGAGCCAAACTCTCTGAGCCTTCCTTAATTTCACAGTAATACTCTTCCTCTCCAATTTATTTGTTATTTTTCACCTAGAACATCAAAACCTAATTTTTCAATCTTCGCTACTATCTCCTCTGAACTCAATATATTTTCGTCAAAATTTACCTTTACTCTAGAAGTATTAAATAATACTTCTCCTTCAGATATACCCTTGGTTTTCTTCATCATTCCTTCAATTTTAGCTACGCAGTTTGGGCAAGTTAATGTTTCTAATTGATAAATTTTTGTTGTCATTTCATTACCTCCTGTTTTTATTGTTTGTAATTTTATTATAAGTAAAATTTATATTATTTACTTTGACCCAAGTCAAAATTTAATAATATATTTTAATTTTTAGGGAGAGTCAGGTTTGTTTTCATAAATACCCTATTTTAATATTATTAATTAGGTTATGTGGAATTATTATTTATTATTGTAATCAATTTGTAATTCTATATTCCTTGTAAAGAAATTAGAATTATGTTACCTTATTAGTAGAAAAGGATGGTGATAATATGAGAAATCTCATTAAAAAATCCCTATTAATCTCAGTATTTATAATAGTCCTAGGTATTTCCTTTGGCTGTACTCCCAAGGAAAAGCCTTCAGTAGAAGATAAACTGTCTATAGATTCAGGTTACTTAAGTGAGATAAATACTGAAAACGGAAAAAACTATATTACTATTGCAACAAATGAAGAAAGTCTAAAATTAGAAGTAGTTGATAAAAACCTTGTAGCTAGCTTAACCATAAATGAATATTATATGGTAGCATTTAATCAAGATAATATAGTGAAATCAATAGATGTTAAACCATTTATAGGTCATGTTGTTTCAAATTATATGGAACAAAAGAATATTACCATTAAACCTACTGATAAAGTTGATTATAGTGATTTAACTTTACTTGATTCAATGAATGTTGATTTTGATGAAGATGGAAAAGAAGAATCTATCGAATTATATACAGTTGCTGAAAGATATAATGGTGAAATTGCATGGGATGATGGTCAAAATTGGATTTTAGTGGTGAAAGATACAGATAAGGACTATGTACTCTTTGAGGATTATGTACAATTAGGAGGAATTAGTTTTTATGCATATTTTGAAGATAAAGACTTTGTAATAACTACAATTCAATCAGGTACGGCTAATCTAAAGCTTACAGAATATAGATTTGATAAGGACTCAAAGAGCTTTATTAGTAGAATAAGTTTTACTACCCATGGTGATGTGAATATGTTCCATCAAGCACCTTTAGGATACAAGTAAAAGCCCTATATAGGGCTTTTTTCATTTATCATTTCATCTATTTTTTCCTTTGATACTGGCTTACTAAAATAATACCCCTGTGCTATATCACATTTCATTTCTTTTAATATATAAAGTTGCTCCGTATTCTCTACTCCTTCAGCAGTTACCTTTAATCCTAATTGTTTTGCTAAGACTATTATAGTATTTGAAATCATCTTGTTTTTTTCATTTTTTTCAATATCCCAAATAAATGACCTATCTATTTTAAGCTCTGATACACTCATTTGGTTTAAATAATTAAGACTAGAATAACCTGTCCCAAAATCGTCTATAGCAACTGCTATACCAAGAGTCTTTAAAGTATCTAACACTTTCGATGTATAAGAAATATCTGATATAGCCGTAGTTTCTGTAATCTCTAACGTTAGATTTTTAGGATTTAACCCAGTTTCCTTTAATGTTTTTATTAATTCATCAATAAATTCCTTACGTTGGAACTGCTTAGCTGAAATATTTACAGATACCATTATATCATGACCTAAATCAATCCATTCCTTTCCTTGATTTAAAGCCTCCTTTAAGATCCATCCGCCTATTTGAATTATCAATCCCGTTTCTTCTGCTAATGGAATAAATTTATCTGGATATAATAATCCCTTATCTGGATGTTTCCACCTTACTAAAGCTTCTAATCCTCTAATTTCACCTGTTGCGATGTCTATTTGAGGTTGATAATGTAATACCAATTGGTTATTTTCTACAGCCTGCCTTAGCTGATTTAAGAGCATCATTCTTTCAAGACCCCTAGATTGAATTTCCTTTCCATAAAAATAATAAGAGTTTCCTCCTAGTTCTTTGGCCTTATACAATGCAAGATCAGCATTTTTAATCATATATTCAGAGTTTAATCCTCCATCAGGATATAACGCTATCCCAATACTTGTAGTTAAATATAGTTCATAGTCTTTAATCTTATATGGTTTTTTAAAATCCTTTATTATAGCATTAACCATATTTATTACATCATCATCCTTATCAAGATTCTTCATAAGTATGAAATACTCATCTCCGCCTATTCTAGCTACAATATCCTCTTCTTTTACTAAGTTGCAAAGTCTTGTTCCCAAAAGTTTTAATACATGATCGCCAATATTATGTCCTAGTGTGTCATTTATATGTTTAAATTTATCTAGATCTAAAAGCAATACTGCAAATAAATTCTTTTTTTCATCGATTGTTTCAAATAAATTATTTAATTCTTCTATAAAGAATATCCTATTAGGAAGGGATGTAACTGAATCATAATAAGCCAAATTATATATCTCTTTCTGATGTATTATAAGCTCTTCATTTGCCATTTCTAATTCGCAAGTTCTTTTTAGCACTTCTTTTTGAAGCTTTTTATTGTAAAAATATAAAAATAAAAATATTAAACCTACAACTACTCCTATAAATATAGTTTGTTTCCCATAAATATTATACAATATCCTTATGGAAGATATATCCTCACCAAACCATTTCCTATAAATCCTATCATATCTTTTATTTTTTTTAATAATCTCCAAACCCTTTTCTAATGCTCTAAAGAGTTCTTCATCATCTCTTCTAACAGCTGGTCCATATTTTACTGTAGAAATAGGCTCTCCTACTATTTTAACTACTTCTGTCATCTTGTTTTTCTGTAGATGATATGTTCCAACTAATTTGTTTCCCAGTACTGCACTTACTTCCCCATTTTTCAAACTAATCAGTGCTTCCTCCTGAGTACTTTTAGGAAATTGTAAAACATTAGGTATTTTAAAGATCAGAGATTCATTATAGTCATTTTTTTGATATGCTACCTTTAGTCCATTTAAATCATCTAATTCATTTATATGTACAGTGTCTTTACCTACAAAAATTACCTGCTCATTGATAATTGTTGGTGAAGTGAATTTATATTTTGATAATCTTTCTTGGTTCTGGGATATTCCTATAATACCTTCAACCTCTTTATTATCTAAGGCTAATACTGCATCATTCCATTCCATTGGTATAATTTCAATATTTAATCCCATTTCATTAGCGATTGCTTTTATTATATCAATATTATATCCCTTGTAAGTTCCATTCTCATCAATATATTCATAGGGTGGATGATTATAATCTCCTGCAAATTTAATAGTTTTTAAATTATCTATAGAGTAACTACTTCTGCTATTTATAAATAAAACATGAGTGAAAACCAACGCTAATATCATTAATAAAATCATTATATTTTTCTTAGCCCTGAATTTAATAATCATCACCCCCCTTATTCATTGGTTCATGCTGACCTGTCTATTCAATTTCTTGTATATTCTTTATAAATCCAATAAAATTATCTATATCATCCTTACTAGTATCAAATGATGTAACCAGCCTAATTAAATTTGTTTCGTCATCTATCAAGTAAAAATCAAATTTTTTTTGTAATGAATTTATCAAATCCTTTTCCATATATGCGAATATCATATTAGTTTCTGGTTCTGATTTTAAAGTAATTCCAGGAATTTCTGATAATCTATTTGTAAAATATTTACCCATATTATTTGCATTGGATGCATTTTCTCTCCATAAATCATTGCTTAAATAAGTGACAAATTGTGCAGATACAAACCTCATTTTCGACAATAGCTGCATTCCTTGCTTTCTATAAAATCTAAGCCCTTTACTTACATCCTTATTTAATGAAACTATGGCTTCTCCTATCATCATGCCATTTTTTGTTCCCCCAAATGACAATAAATCTACCCCTGTATCCGTAATCATCTCTTTAAAAGTAGTATTCAGTGCTACAACTGCATTAGCTATTCTTGCTCCATCTATATGCAATAACATATTGTTTTCATGAGCAAATTTAGCCAGCTCTTTAATTTCTTTTATTGAATATAAGGTACCAGTCTCAGTAGTTTGAGATATGGAAATTATCCTAGGCTGAGATTGATGCTCATCTCCTAAAGAGTGAAGAAAACTCCTTACTCCTTCCTTGGATATCTTCCCATTTTCAGTTGATATCTGTAATATCTTTGAGCCACTAAATTTCTCTAAGGCACCACATTCATCTACATTTATATGAGCAGTATTAGCACACACCACTGCTTCATAAGGCTTTAATAATCCACTAAGTCCAATGACATTCGCAGCTGTACCAGTAGTTACAAAGTATACATCTGCTTCCACTCCCAATAATTCTCTAATCTTTTCAATGGCTTCTTTTGTTGTACTATCATTGCCATAGGAATAATCATGACCATTATTAACAGTTATTATTGCTTCAATTATCTTTGGGTGAACTCCGGAGTTGTTATCACTCATAAACATTTTCATATTCCCCCCTAAATTTAACTATCTATAAACCCTTTAATTTTGTCAATTATATACTTTATTATACTATAACTGACAATTAAACTAAATAGGTATATTGGCACATTAGTGCTAAAATCCTATTACTAAAAATTATTATAACTACTAAGTATAGATCTAGTAATTCTTTAAAATAATTTCTTTAAAGTAAGTCAATAATAATGTTAAATAGCATTATTATTAAAATTTAAAAAATTTCCGATTTCTTATAATTATATTTTGGGTTTTTATGTTATTTATTTGAATTTTAGCATAATTAATTCCACTTTGCAACAGTATTTGACATTTGCGTGCATTATCACTCTTTTTGTGTCGTACTATTAGCAGGAATGTTTTTATGTTACCATATTTATGAGGTGATTTTATGACTTTTTCCGAGAGGTTAAGGCTTCTTAGGGAAGAAAACTTT
>NZ_DAMCHJ010000005.1:0-133954 GCF_032104385.1 Tissierella sp. | reverse complement strand
TCTAACCCAAGGTGAATTGGCTAAGAAGTTAAATATTAGTAGACAATCTGTTAGTAATTATGAAAACGGCACGCGATTTCCCAATGATGTTCAACTTCTTATCAAAATCTCCCAACTTTTTTCTGTTTCTATAGATTATCTTATAGGTACTTCTAATATTCGGTTTTTATTTGTAAATGAACATTTAAAAAATCCCTCCCAGGCTAGAGAACATACTTCAGATAATTTTTTTGAAAAAAAGGAGGCCATGGAAAAACTTTTTTTTGAACTTGATAATATGTCCTTAGAAAATATTAATAAGATTACTAAATGCATTAAAATCTTTAAAGAAGATAATTAATAGAATATCTGAACAACTTTTGTATTTCTAATTTTAATTTATCTTAAAAAAAACTACTCTTTCTTAGTAACTGAATAAAATTCAGACTAAAAAAGAGTAGTTTTTTTAAACTTATTCTATATTATTTCCTTTTAGGATTTGCTATTTCAACTTTAACCTTTGTTCCTTTTATCCTTACACCATTTAATTTTTCTAAAATATCTTCGGCATAGTCTCCTGATACCTCTACAAATGTAAATTTATCATATACATCTATATTTCCAACCAAGCCTTTACTTATTCCTGTTTCTTGTATTATAGCAGCTAGTATATGTCTTGGGCTTATACCTTTTTTCTTACCTATGTTTATATGAATTCTTGCTGAAGAGCCTGAAGGTTTAAATGATTTGGATTTTCCACCTGATTTAGATTTCCCTCCAAAATCTACCATATCTAATTCTTCATGTCCTTCTAATCTATTATCAGCCATATAGAATTTCAATAATGCAGCTGCTATATCAAAAGAGGTATAATCTTCCTCAAGTAAAGTTTCTATAATCTTTTCATACTTACTTAAATCCTCTTTATCAATTTCTTCTTTTATTTTCTGAAGCATTATTGTAGTATAATTTGTCTCTATATCTCTAAGAGTTGGTAAATCCATTCTCGTAATTTTTGTTTTAGTATATCTTTGTATATCCCTTAACTTATAGATATCTCTTCCAGCTACAAAACTAAATGCTTTTCCTTCTCTACCTGCTCTAGCAGTTCTACCTATTCTGTGAACATAGTACTCCTCATCTTGAGGCATATCATAGTTAATAACTAAATCTACGTCATCTACATCTATACCTCTTGCTGCCACGTCAGTGGCTATTAAAATATCTATAGTACCCTTTCTAAACTTACTCATTACATTATCTCTTTGATTTTGTTTTAAATCTCCATGCAATCCATCTGCAAAATATCCTCTTCCTTGTAATTCTTCTGTTAATTCATCAACCTTTTTCTTCGTATTACAAAATACTACAGTCAATTTTGGATTGTACATATCTATAAGCCTAGATAAGATTTCAGTTTTCATATGCTGTTTTAGTTCAAAATAAACTTGCTCTACCTTTGGCACTGTAAGTTCCTTGTGAACAACCTTAATAATCTCAGGGTTTACTTGATAGCTTGCAGCAAATTTCATAATTTCAGATGGCATAGTTGCCGAGAAAAATATGGTTTGTCTTTCTTCACTTAAACCATTCATTACAAGTGCAATATCATCTCTAAAGCCCATATCAAACATTTCATCTGCTTCATCTAACACCATCATTCTAATATTGTCAATCTTTAATGTTTTTCTTCTTATATGGTCTAACACTCTTCCAGGTGTACCAATTACAATATTAACACCTTTTTTCAAAGCTTTGATCTGTCTATCTATTGGCTGTCCTCCATATATAGGGATTACTGATATACCTTTTTTATATTTAGCAAGTTTTCCGATCTCTTCAGCTACTTGTATTGAAAGCTCCCTAGTTGGACATAGAACCAATGCCTGAACATACTTTCCATCTGAATTGCATTTTTCAATAATCGGGATACCAAATGCGGCAGTTTTACCTGTTCCGGTCTGTGCTTGCCCAATAATATCTCTACCTTCTAATATTACTGGTATTGCTTGAGACTGAATAGGGGACATTTCCTCGAATCCCATATCGCTAATTCCCTTTTGTATCTCTATTGATAAATTCATCTCTTCAAATCTTAATTTTTCCATGTATTTAAAATCGTCCTCCTTAATCTATAACCTATTAAGTATACATATAATATTAACTAATTGCAAGAAAAACATTGTCTTATTATCAATATTATACCCATAATTATAAAAAAATTTCTATCAAAGCATATTAAGGTAGGTTTTTTTAAACTCATTGATGGAAAGTTCTTTTTTATAAGATATTAAAATAGAACTTTCCTATTTCTTTATAAAAAACTAGACTTGCTAGTATTTTTTTTATATAATCTTTAAAGATGATTTTATCAATGAAGGGAGATATAAATGAGTATTTTAACTGTAACAAATTTAAGTCACGGTTTTGGAGATAGAGAAATATTAAAAAATGTATCCTTTAGACTATTAAAAGGTGAGCATGTGGGTCTAATAGGTGCTAACGGAGAAGGAAAATCTTCTTTTATGAATATAATAACTGGAAAGCTAGAACCTGATGAAGGTCAAATAGAATGGGCTAAAAGAGTTAGAGTTGGGTATTTAGATCAGCATACAACATTAGAAAAAGGTCAAACCATTAGGGATGTACTAAAGGGTGCCTTCAAATATTTATTTGATTTAGAACAAGAAATGCAGGATATGTATTTAAAAATGGGTGATGTATCAGAAGATGAGCTTTCAGTTTTATTAGAAGAGGTAGGTACTATACAAGATATACTAGATCATAATGATTTTTATATAATAGATGCAAAGGTAGAAGATATAGCGAGGGGGCTTGGTCTTGATGATATTGGTCTTGATAGAGATGTAAACGACTTATCAGGAGGACAACGAACCAAAATACTTCTTGCTAAATTACTGTTAGAAAAACCAGATATACTACTACTTGATGAGCCTACTAACTATTTAGATGAGCCACATATCATATGGCTTAAAAGATATCTCCAAGAATATGAAAACGCTTTTATCCTTATATCCCATGATATTCCTTTCTTAAATTCTGTTATCAATTTGATATATCATATGGAAGATAAGGAATTAACCAGGTATGTAGGGGATTATGATAATTTCCAAAAAGTATATGAAGCTAAAAAAGCTCAATTAGAAGCAGCCTATAAAAAACAACAACAAGAAATAGCAGAACTTGAGGATTTTGTAGCTAGAAACAAGGCCAGAGTTTCAACCAGAAATATGGCAATGTCTAGACAGAAAAAACTAGATAAAATGGAAATAATAGAATTGGCCCGTGAAAAGCCAAAACCAGAGTTCAATTTTAAAGAGGGCAGAACAGCAGGTAGACTTATATTTAAAACTAAAGATTTAGTTATAGGTTATGATGAGCCTCTATCAAAGCCTCTTAATCTAATAATGGAGCGTGGTCAAAAAATAGCCCTGATTGGAGCTAATGGCTTAGGTAAAACTACTTTATTAAAGAGTATCCTTGGTGAAATTAAATCCGTATCAGGTAATGTAGAACTGGGAGATAATCTTCAAATAGGATATTTCGAGCAGGAAATCAAGACTCAAAACAACAATTCTTGTATAGATGAGATATGGCAGGAATTCCCAGGTTATACACAATATGAAGTTAGAGCGGCTCTAGCAAAATGTGGATTGACCACTAAACATATTGAATCTAAGGTAATGGTTTTATCTGGTGGAGAACAGGCAAAGGTAAGACTTTGTAAGCTTATCAACAAAGAAACCAATATACTTATACTAGATGAGCCTACTAACCATTTAGATGTTGATGCTAAGGAAGAACTAAAAAGAGCATTAAAGGCTTATAAAGGAAGTATCCTCCTTATTTCTCACGAACCCGATTTTTATAGAGATGTAGCAACTGATATTTGGAATTGTGAAAACTGGACAACGAAGATATTTTAAGATAAAGAAAATAACTGACAAAATTGGTGACCAATTTTGTCAGTTATTTTCTTTTACATAATATTTAATTATTCATTAAGTAAATAATCCTTAAATATATTCCTTACTAATTCTTCAGTTTGAGCTTCATCATATATATAATATGATGTTCCCCCAACCGTCTTTCCTTCTCCTGGAATTATATCTGTTTTAATACTATCTATATCTATTTTGCTTGCAAGTTTTGCTCCCTTAAGAATTTCCTTTGTAGATATATTGGTTTCCACATTGTTAATATATGTTTCTATAAGAAATGGTATCTTTATTATATTTTTAGGCTTCAAAGTCTGCTTTATTAATTCTCTCATAAACATTTGCTGAGCCTTAATCCTGCCTACATCACCCTCTGGATATTGTACTGTTCTGGAATTATTTTTTCTCCATCTTAAAAAATCATGGGCATTCTTTCCATCTAGTACTCGTAATCCCTCTTTTATATTTATATTAAGTGGTGGATAACCTGGAGTATTATCTTTATATTTCATATCAAAAGGTACATCTATCTCTACTCCACCTATGGCATCTACTATTTTCATTACTGCATTATAGTCTACTTTTACATAATAGTCTACATCTAAATTAAGAAAATCCCTTACAGTTCTCATTGTAAGTTCTGGCCCTCCATAGGAATGGGCATGATTTATTTTGTCTTTCTTTCCCTTTACAAGAACCCTTGTATCCCTAGGTATAGAAAGTAAGTTTATTTCTCCACTCTGAAAATTAACTTTAAATAACATCATAGTATCTGTACGAATATTTTTATATTCACTTGTCCCATTAGCATCTACACCCATCATTAAAAAAAGAATTTCATTTTCAACTCTTTGCTCTATTTTATTATCTTCTCCTAAATCAAGTTCTTTTTGAGGAACATCCTCTGTAACTGGTATTGAATTCTTTCCTAAAAAAATCTTATCACCAAATAGTTTAAATACTAAAATAAAACATATTAGTGATAATATAAATGATAATATAAACTTCTTTTTCATTTGAACACCTCAATTTTTATATGGAATTCTAAAGTAATGTATTCATAATACCAATATAAGATAATTTAGTCAATATTCAGAGCCGTAACACATGGACAAGAGAAATCTTTTAAAATAAAAAAATAATACTATAAAAATATAAGTATTCCAAGACTAAGTTTAAGCATATTTTTTTCTGCAAAACCAATACTGATACTGAAAATATATCTAAATCAAGATACCCTATTATATTATTTAATAAAGTGAGATTAAATAATATATAGGGTATCTTATCATAAGTTTAATTATTAAAGCATCTCTAAAAATGCATTTATCCTAGTATTTATTTGACCTATATCTAATTTTGAATAATCTGTTTCAATATATAAATATGGCTTTCCCTTTTTCTCCGCTACAAATTTTTTAACATTATAGGCTTCTACATTAAATGTATGACAAGCTTGAAGAACTACTTCTATTACTCCGTCTATTTCATATTCATCTATCATCTCATCTAGAGCTTGAAATCTTCTTGGATTTGGTGTCATAACAGAGCAACTAACATTTAAATACTTTTCTGTTAATGCATCTATTGGATCTATTGTTTCATCAACAAAAGTAGCTTTTTCTCTTACTCCGCTACAATTTTCGAAAGCCACTATATCTGCTCCCGAATCTTCTATAGTTTTTAATACCTTGTCTCTAACTCCCCCTACAGGACAACCAGTGATAAGTATCCTAGGTCTATTTGACTTAGTTCCCTTTAGTTCTTTTTCATATTTATCTTTCAGTTCCCTAGTTCTCTCAGCTATGAAATCGCATTGAGTTTTTCTATCAAATTGGAAACCCAATGCTTCCATTGTTTCATTTACTTCACGACCTGATATTGGGGAAGGATTTAATTTCCCAAGTTCATAGAAATCCAGAAGAATTTTTCTTTCTCTATTTCTTTCCTTTATCTCTTCTCTTAGTATTTCTTCTGAAATTTCTATATTGAATTTTTCTTCCAATACTTCTTTTAACCTAACTAATTCCTCTCTCCAGTATTTAAATGCATGGTCTTTATCTTGTCCTTGTGGTAAATGCATAACATGAGTTGGCTTTATTTCATTTAATAACTCATACATTTTCTTTTTACCATCACAAGTAGTTTCTCCTACTAATAAATCGGCAAAATAAAAATAGGGGCATGTTTCCGATACTGCAAAACCATAGCTAGACTTTATAAGTGGACAAAGATTTTTAGGCAGATGTTTTTCAGCATCTGGTATTGGCGCATCAGATGTACCACATAAACCAACTGCAACTGCCCCTGCTGCATGTATAAGCTCAATAGGTGTATATGTACAAAATATTCCCACAACTGGAGTCCCTTTCTCCTTTAATGCCTTTACTTTTAAAAAACCTTCTCTCCTAGCTTCTTCATAGTTCTCAAAATTCTCCGGTAACTTTAACATATCCTTTTCACTCCCTTAACAATCGTTCACATTATTATATAAAATTTAGGGAAAGGTAATCAAATAAGAATTTTCTATATTGTTTTTTTTAATATAGATATTAGTAATTTCAATTAAATTTAGTATAGCAAAATGAGAAAAGGCGTTTTTCAATTTTGCTCTCTTTTTATTTGCAGAAAAAACTGTCTCAAAATTAAATCTTGAGACAATCTCTTATTTATCATATAACAATCTATAATATATTTGAATTTATATATATGTATCTAATATAAATAAGATATTTACATTATTATAAAATACTGTTTACCTTATTATGGCTTCAATAAAAAATATTAATCTCGTTACAATAGATTTAATATAAAGCATTAATAGAAAAGCTAATAAACCACCAAATAAAATACTCTCTATTAACCTTTTCTGAAAAACAAAATATATAAGATTTATTAAAAGTATAGCAACAAAAGAAATTGTAACTAAATTTGAGTATAACCCTTTAAAAGAAAGGTTGAGGATAAATAAAATTGTAAATATTATATGAAATAATTTAATCCTTTTATGATAAAAATCTATAAATTTTTCCCTATTAAATATATCCCCCATGTTTTCACCTACCATTTATTATAATATATTGTGTGAATAAACTATAATCGCCTAAGTCCTATATCCTATGATTTAATTATATTAAAATTTTCAGATTAATGCAAATTAATCGGATAGCTTATTGAGGAATTCTCCAAAACCACAAAAAATTAAAAAATAGCACTTTTTATATCGATATAAAAAGTGCTATTTTACTAATATTTAAATAGCCTTTATAATCATTTTAAAGATATTGCAATTCTATTTTTGGCAGCTTCTAATTTATTTTCATCTGTTATTCCATATTCTTTAAATGCTTCTTCAATTGCTAAATCTGTATTTTCTTTATACCTATCATTTTTAGATACTTTCTCAAAAATTCCATCTATAATTTCATTTATCTCTTCTTTAGATAAGTCACCAAAAATATCTTCCTCATATTCTATAGCATATTCAATTTTTACACCTTTACCATCTTCTATTTCTTTAACTACTACTTCTTCTTCATCTAATTGTCTATCCTCTTGTATCCTATTACATCCTGTTATCAAAGATATTGCCAATATCAACAATACAATCAAAATAGCTTTTTTCTTCATATCTGCAACTCCTATCTCGGATTATTTCATCATAAAATTGCATAAATAAAACTTTTAATTTTGGAAGCTTTATTTAACTGTTATTTCTCCTTCTCCTGAAACATGAAAATCAAGTCTCCATCCACTCCAATACTCTAAATTAAGATGAGTGAATCTAACATATGCATCAGTTTCTGTTGAACTATATACATTTTTATATTTAAATGTAAATATAGCACCTGGCTGTTGTTTTGTTACCATATTAGAAAAACCATATTTATATGGTGGATCTATATCTGTTCTAGTTAATGTTGTTTGATATTTACTTGATACCTCATCCCCATTTATATTTGTTAAATAAACTGTATACTTAAATGTAGCTTTTTTCGGATAAGTACCAAAATCATAAAACGGTTGAATGGAATATTTATCATTATTTATAAAAGTTCCTTCAGCAGATCCATCTAAAACTTTTATAAATAATTTAGAAGTATCTATTACACCATACTTTCTAGAAATATTACTATAATTATTAATGCCAGATTTAGCCATTTCTCTTGCGATATTATCTAGTATAGCATCCATTTCCTTTTGGCTTAAATCTCCAAATATTTCTTTTTCTTTGGAAGCATTTTAACTAACGATAGCTCTTAAATCAAATTTAACATCACTTGGTAAATCTTTAATATTATTATCTTCTGCAAATACACTAATGCTGGAAACCAATAGTACCATTACAATCGTTAACAATAAAACTTTTCTCTTTAAAAATATTTTATCATCTCCTTTTAATAAATATTATTAGTATCCTACAATTCAGATTGTATAGTATATTATCTGAATAATCAAGCATTAGGAAATTTTGAAATCTAGGCTTGTGACTTTTCAACTATGGTCAATTAAATAGGTTTCAAACTCAAAATCCTAACTTCCTCTGGCGACAAAAAATAAAATTCCTTATTGTCAGCAAGCAAATAGAATGCCTGTAGTGGTCTTCCCGATTTTAAGATGGGGTAATTTTCTTAAAAAATACTACTTGTTCTTAATGAAAAAACAATGCAATCGTTCTTAGAAAAAGTATATTTATTTAAATAAAAAACTTATCTATATTAATTTGGATACAGATAAATAATTAATGAAAATATATCAAAATAGTAAGATTTGTGTTATTTTGAACTCAAAATATAGAAAGTGAGAATAAAAACACATGAAATCAAGTATAAGATAACATTTAATCAAGTATTTCCAATAGGCTCAGTAGTATTAAATCTGATAACTATGGAAAATAGAAATATGAACCAAGTCCTAAAGAAGATAAAGTGACAAAGGAACAAATAATAATTTTATTTTATTCATAAATTGAAATAGCATTCTTCATACAATCTTTACCCTCCTTATATCAGCTATAGTATTAGTTCATTCTATCCTATGACTATGAAGTTAATATCAATTATGGGATAACCTTCTTTACTAATTTCATTTACAATCTATTGAGCATTTATATTTTCCAAATATCTTTTGATTTTATTCCATCACTTTATTTGTAAGAAAAGCTATTTTAGTTTATTCATCTCCCCCCATTTATGAAAATAGTAAACTCAGCTGCTTTATTAATAATAGCTTAACATCTATTGTAATAGAATTGTAAGATAAAATTAAATTATTTAAAAGTATATTATGATATAATCTATTAATAAACTAATGTTTAAAATAGGAGGTTAGATATGAAAACTAATATTTATGTATTATGTGGTGGAAAATCTGTTGAACATGATATATCCCTTAGAAGTGCTTCAGCTATAATTAATGCTATAGATAGAGAGAAATATAATGTTTATCCAATTTATATCACTAATGAAGGTTCTTGGTGCAATTTAGGTCTATTGGAAGGAAGAATTAATAATCCTGATGAATTGAGGCGTACCAGTTCTTCCAGTATAGCTTTTTCAATAGGTGAATTTCTGACTAAAGTTCTTAAAGATGATGAGAAAAATCTAGTTTTTCCAGCCCTTCATGGCCCTAATGGAGAGGATGGTACTATACAGGGACTTCTTGAACTATTGGATATTCCTTATGTGGGAAATGAAGTCTTATCTTCTGCTTTGGCAATGGACAAAGTGATGACAAAGGATTTACTTTCAAGACACAATATTCCCCAAGTAAAATATGTTCCAATTAATTTACATAATTGGAAAGAGAATGAGGAAAAGTCTTATGAAACAGTTGAAGATCAAATTGGTTATCCATGCTATATAAAACCTTCCAATGGAGGTTCCAGTGTTGGTATTAGCAGAGCTGAAAATCGAGAAGAACTCATAGCATCTTTCAAAGATGCTTTCCGTTATGATTCCAAAATAATTATTGAAAAAGAATTAGTAGCTCGAGAAATGCAAATCTCTGTAGTAGGTAATAATAACCCCAAGGCTTCCGTACCAGGAGAGTTTATTATGGAAAGACCATTTTTTGACTATAATGCTAAATATATAGATGGTAAACTAATACCTGTAATACCAGCAAGATTAGAACCAGAAGTTAGTGATAAGGTTCGTGAAACTGCCGTAAAAGCTTTTAAGGTGTTAAATTGCTATGGATTAGCTCGTGTAGACATATTTGTTACAGATGAAAATGAGATATTTGTTAATGAGGTAAATACAATGCCTGGTTTTACAGCTGTAAGTATGACTCCCGTTTTATGGGGGGCTACCGATGGTACTACTTATGAAGAATTAATAGAAAAACTAATTAATTTAGCTTTAGAGAGATATAATGAAAAGAAATCTATAGTAAATACGAGGTGAAGGTTTTGATAACAAGAAATTTAAAAGAAATTCAACAAATGTGTGGCGGAACGGGATTAAAAGAGAAATATAAGGATACTGTAATTACAGGAGTTTCTACAGATTCAAGAAATATAAATCATGGACAATTATTTATACCCTTAATAGGAGAGAACTTTAATGGACATGATTTCATTACTATGGCAATAGGAAAAGGTGCAGCGGCTAGCCTATGGAATAAAAATGAGACTATGCCTGATATTGATTTCCCTTTTATTCTTGTAGATGATACAACATTAGCCTTACAAGAATTAGCTAAATCCTATCGTAATCAACTAAATACAAAGGTAATAGGAATAACAGGAAGTAACGGCAAAACTTCCACTAAGGATATCTTAGCAAGTCTTTTAAAAACTCAATATAAAACCCATAAAACTTTAGCTAATTTCAATAATTACATTGGATTACCTTTGACTATCTTGTCCATGGAAGAAGATACAGAAATGGCAGTTCTTGAAATGGGCATGGATAATTTTGGACAAATAGAATTATTAACCTCCATTGCTAGACCTGATGCTGCTGTGATTACTAATATAGGAGAAGCACATCTGGAAGGCTTAAAAACTAGAGAAAATATTGCAAAAGCAAAACTAGAAATACTAAAAGGATTAAAACCTCACAATCTTTTTCTTTATTATGGGGATGATGATATGTTGAAGAAGGAAATAGAAAATATCCCTATGGATTATGAAGTTAAAACCTTTGGTAATAAGCCATTTAATGATTATCAGCCTGAAATTGTTTTTATAAATGAAACTGGAGATTCATTTTTTTTAAAGGAACCTTCTTCACCAACTTTCTTTTTACCCATGTTAGGAGAACATCAGGTACTTAATGCCACTGCAGCAATAGCTGTTGCTAGGTATTTTGGAATTTCCTTTGAAAATATTGAAAAAGGTTTGCTAAGTGTAGAGAAAACAGGAATGAGAAATGAATTAATCCATGGAAAGGGATTTACCATTTTAAATGATTCTTATAAGTCAAATCCTTCTTCTGTTTTAGCAACCTTAGATACTATGTATTCTATGTTAGGATATAGCCAAAAAATTGTTGTTCTTGGTGATATGCAAGGTTTAGGAGATGAAGAA
This sequence comes from Tissierella sp., assembly GCF_032104385.1. Classification (GTDB taxonomy): domain Bacteria; phylum Bacillota; class Clostridia; order Tissierellales; family Tissierellaceae; genus Tissierella. Next base: position 122,482 of record NZ_DAMCHJ010000005.1, on the reverse strand, counting down.
ATCAATATGCACAAGGAAATCGGATTAAAGATTAATAAGAATAAAATAGACTATGTCTTTACCTTTGGTCCATTATCCCGTCATATTGCAGAGTCTGCAAAAATAAATCTTGGTAAAGATAGAGTAGCATCTTTTGATAACAAGCCTGAGTTAATTAAAAAAATTAAAGAAGTAATGATACCTAATTCCTTAATATTAACAAAGGCCTCAAGGGCATTAGCAATGGAAGAAGTAGTTAATTCCTTAATGGTTAACGTATAAACTATTTAATAATAAAATAATTGCATAAATATTATTAAGTTGCTAATTAATGGGTATATAAGAAGCAAGACAACCTATATTTACAAATAACATTACAAAAGGATGGTGGGTATTATGAAAAAAATCTTTACTGCATTAACATTATCTTTATTATTAATAAGTTTTAGCAGTGGGTTTGTCTATGCTGAAACTGAAATTATTCCCCAGGAGGTTAATGATGTTCTCACAGAATTGGAGAAAATACCAGATAATTTCTCTAATATTAAAGTCTACGGAGATATTAATAATCCAGAACTAGAAGACGCTATTGAAGAAATATTAGAACTTCAAGATGACAATCCTTCAGCTTTTGAAAAAGTAGAAGAAATTTACGAAAAAGGTTCTAAAGTAGTAAAAACCATAGCTGACATCGTAGAAAAACAATATAATGGTAAGAAACAGTTTGTCTTGAATACAAAAGAAGTATATGAGTTATCTAATAAGTTACAGAAAAATTTAACAGATGTCAGATTAGAAATGACAGATATTATTAAAGATAAAGATAGGAAAATTGATGTGGAAACCTATGGGGAAATACGACAAACCACCGATACCTTGAAAAAAGAAATTAAAGAAAGTGATTATATTGTAGGGGAAATAGCCAAAGAAACTAAAAACTATATAGTTTTAGTAAAAAATAAGAACTTTAAAGGTGCAATAAAGTCCTTTGAAAGAATATTATTACTTCAAGACCAACAAATAGAATTACTTAAAATTATAAATAAAAATGTAGAAACTCTTAATAATATACTTATAAATGCTTAAAAATTTGTAAAATAATGGACTGGTATTTTAAAATACCAGTCCATTATTTTACTTATTCAATCATTTCTTCCGTATTTTATATTTCTTTTTAACCATCTTATTTTGTTTTATAGGCACTACGAATTCAGAATGTCTACCCCATAAACTCAGTACCTTAGCATCATATATTTCTCCATTTTTAATGGGATTTAGCCTTAGATAATAATCATTATATTCTATAATTATTAGAAAAAACTATTGAATTGTACGTACATTTGTATTAATATAAATGTACGTACAATTATAGAGGAGGTAATATTATGAAAAAAATTGCCATTCTAGGTAGTAGTGGGGGGAACCTTTATAACTTAGGGGGAAAAGAACCTCTTAAACTACTTGGAGAAATTGAAACACAATGTAAATCAGCAGGTATTGAAGTAGAAGATATTCAATTTATAGGAGCTAAGGCTTCAATGGATAATATAAATAAGGATTCTCCTACTAGGCTATACACTTGGGATCTTATCCAAAATAAAATAGCTTTCTCTGATGAAAAACCTCTTTCAGAAATTAACATTATATCAGAAGAAAAAGATATAGCTATAGCTGACAAGATTAATAATGGGGAAGTGGATGGTTTAATTTTAATGAGTTCTGATCCCAAAAATACAAATAAACATTCAATTAAAGCAGCAATAAACAAAAAAATTCCTATAGTAGGTACTGGAGGCACATCTATGGCTACTATACAATCTCTAGGCGGTAATGTGATTTCAACTTCTGGTACTACCGGTACAACCAATAGAACTAGAGCTGTAGCTTCTGTACAGGCCTTAAGTAAATATTGGGGAATTAAGTATAAGCCAACCATAGGAGGCTCATCAAGCAGTACCAGTTCTACAGATGATAATGTATTCCAAAGAATTAGCTTTAGGGGAATAATGATGTCTGCACTACCTGGATTTATTGCAATGGCATTAGTTCTTGCACTGAGCAAGATTCCGGCATTTAGTAGTCTAGGAGAGATATTTAATATTTTAATTCAAGGTTTGCCTGTTATAGTGGCTGCAATTGCAGCAAAACAAGTATCTGGGCTTGATGAAGTTGGAATCGTTGCTGGTGTAATTGCGGGCATGCTCTCATCAAAAGGCGGATTAATCGGTGGGCTAATAGGAGGTATCTTAGCAGGTATTCTCGCTATCTATTTAATTAGACTTGCTTTAAATTGGAATTTCCCAGGGACAACGGCTAATATTATTTCAGGAGGATTATCTGGTCTAATTGCTGGATTAATAGTTTATTTCTTAATATCACCAATTACTTTAATGTTAGGTAATGGAATAAGATCAATAATCGAAACTGCAGTAAACTTTAGCCCAATTTTAGCTGGAGCCGTAGCTGGATTATTAATTTGGCCTGCAATAATAGGAGGAGTATATCATGCAGCAATACTGCCAATTGTTTTACTAGAAATGGAAACAACTGGAGCAAGCTTTTTAGGAGCTGTTGATATGACAGGATTAGTAATGGTTTCAGCAGGTATTACCTTAGCCAATATTCTATTTCCAAAACAAAAATCTGAAGCAGCTATTGCAGCACCAGGATTTTTCATTAATATAGCATTTGGTACATTTGTTGAAGCTGCATATCCTTTTATGTTTTCAGATAAATTAGTATTTATAGGAGCAATGATATCAGCTGCATTATCAGGTATATCAGTAGGTCTATTTAATGTTCATGGTACTGCTTATGTCCCTTCCATTACTGCACCGGCACTATCAAATAATCCATTTGGATTCTTGGTTAGTATGTTAGTAGGACTATCTTCTGCTTTTATAATTACAGTAATAGCTAATAGGGTTAATAAATCAAAAATCAATAAGGAGGCATAATATGTTTACATCAGATATGGAAAGCAAGAGAAGAAGAGGTTTAAATAAAGTCTTAGATGCAATAAAATTGCATGGAGGGACTACAATATTAAGCACAGGAATAACTGGAGATGATGCAAGACTTGCAAAAGCAGTAGTTAATGCAGGGGTGAAATTAATAGAACCAAATCATCCAGCAGTAGCTTTAGCAAGAGGATTTAAAGGTGTTACAAATATGCATGATGCAGAACAAATACGTCATGAATTACCAGTTATTGAAATGATAAAGGTTACTGAAGGTATAAGAAATGTAGTAGGCCAAGATATATTCATAACTGTAGGAATACCTGGCGGCTTTCATGAGTTAGTACCAGTAGAAATATCTGACGAAGTTTTCATAAGCTTATCTAAAGCAGGTGCTGACGGACTTCACATCCATAAGTCTAGTTTAAAGGATTTAGAAGAAGTAGTGAATAAAGCCCACAAATACGGTCTGCTTGTAGATGCCTATATTGGACACCCTGATGATCTTCATACCTTTGGATTACCTGCTCGAACTCCTGAAGAAGTAGCTAAAGTTGCTAAGGATATGGAAAGTATAGGAATTGATTTTATAGGTCTTATGACTGGCATGAGTTATGAAGGGGCAGATGCTGGAGAAATTCATCCAATTGTTAAAGAAAGACTCTATGCTTTAGTAGAATCAGTAAAAGTACCCACACTTGCAGAGGGCGGCATAAATCTAAGTAATTTTAAAGCCTTTTCAGATACAGGAGTTAATATCCTAGTAGTAGGTACTGCAATTGATGATGCCGCAAAAATAGCTGTACAAAATGTAGTTAGAAAATTTATCTAATGGTAACCAAAATGGGGCTGTTTCAAAAAGATAGTTTATAAATAAAAAAGGTGCTGTTTCATAATTGTAAATCAGTTATGAAACAAGCCCCTTTTTTATTGCCTATGGAAAACCTCTAATCCCCATTAATATAAATTCCATATTAATTTACTTTCATAAAAACATTACTTAATTTATTAGCAATTCAATAAAATTCTTTTTTATAGTCCATAAATAAGTCCCTAATTCATTATTCTTGTTAATGTAAAATTTTTTATATGAATTCAAAAGCACTGTTTTACAATACTTTCATTAAACTTTTATATTCTTGGCATACTTGCAAAAAATACATATTTTGTTCCTATATAATAACTCTCAACAAAATATAAAGGTTTCTTATTATCTGTATATACAACGCATTTCATTTTCAATATTGGTGAACCTTTATTTATTTTTAAATGGTGACTATACTCTTTAGGGCATCCTTCAGCTTCCAAATATAGATTTCCATAATCCAGCTTCAAATTATAATGTTCCTCATAAATTTTATATAAAGATGAATTATTATAAACCTGTTTATCTAAATCAGGGCATAATCTCTCAGATACATAAGCTATTTCATAACACATTGGCTCATTATTAGCTAATCTTAATCGTTCAACTTTATAAACCTTTTCGTCATCTAGTATTTCAAGATAACCCTTAACTCTATTGTCAGGTATCTCAAGGCTAAGACTCAATATCTTACTAGATGGCATTAAACCCATATATAGCATCTGCTCTGAAAAACTTTCTAAAGAGGTAAGTTTATATCTAGATTTAAGATTATTCACAAAAGTACCTTTCCCGGCTTGTCTATAAACATATCCTTCTTGGGCTAATCGTTGTAATGATTTTCGTATAGTATCTCTACTTACGTTATACTCCTCCATAAGTTCATACTCTGATGGCAACTTAATCCCCTCTGCCCATATATTATTTTCAATATTTTTCTTAAATTTATTATATAACTGTATATACAAAAAATCTTTCTTCATTGTCAATTTTTACACCTGCTTTATAATAAAATAACCCACTAGACATCTTGAAAAAACCAGTGGACTATATAATATTATAATAGTATCTATTTGTCAATAATTGTACGAATTTTCAATACCATAGTAAAATTATAGCTTGAATTTATTTCTTCCAAAGCATCCTTAATAAATATAATAAAAACAGAAAATACTATGATATAATATTTATATGAAAAAATAAGTATTTAAAAAGGAGAAAATTATGGGAAAAAGGGTAATATTAGGCATGAGTGGCGGAGTTGATTCATCAGTTTCTGCTTTACTCTTAAAAGAAGCAGGTTATGATGTTATTGGACTATTTATGAAAAATTGGAATGAAAAAGACGAAGATGGTATATGTACAGCAACAGCAGATGCAGATGATGCTAGAGCAGTGGCTGACCAATTGGATATTCCATTTTATACTATAAACTTTGAAAAAGAATACTGGGATAGAGTATTTACTTATTTTCTAGATGAATATAAGAAAGGGAGAACTCCCAATCCAGATGTTATGTGTAACCAAGAAATAAAATTCAATGCCTTTTTAGATTATGCTTTAAATCTAGAGGGAGATTATATAGCAATGGGACATTACGCGCAAGTAGAAAAAAGGGAAGATGTTTATTACCTTATTAGAGGAAAAGATAATAATAAAGATCAATCCTATTTCTTATCAAGAATAGGACAGAATGCTCTTTCTAAAACAATATTTCCTATAGGTCATTTGGAAAAAAAGGAAGTTAGAGAGTTAGCAGAGAAGCATAATTTATATACAGCTAGAAAGAAGGATTCTACAGGTATTTGCTTTATAGGTGAAAGAGATTTTGATGAGTTCTTAGATAGATATCTCTTGGCAAAAGAAGGAGATATTATAGATGTAGATGGAAATAAAATAGGAAGACATAGCGGACTTATTCACTATACCTTAGGACAACGAAAAGGAATAGGAATCGGAGGAGTTGGAACTGGAGAACCTTGGTTTGTTGTGGGAAAAAACATAAAAGAAAACATACTATATGTAGCACAAGGAGAAAAGAATCCGGCACTTTATTCCACCTCATTAATTGGAGAATTACCTTCTTGGATATTAGAAAAAACACCAAGTATGCCATTAAAATGTACTGCCAAATTTAGATATCGACAATCGGATATACCTGTAACTGTGAATATATTGGACAATGGAAAACTCCATATAAAATATGATAATCCTGTAAAAGCTGTAACACCGGGCCAAGCTGCAGTATTATATGAAAATGAAGTATGTCTTGGCTCTTGTATCATAGAATCAATAGAGCCATTAGATAAAAAACATCTCTATTTAAATCTTTAAAAGATAAGTATCAAAAATCTTAGAATTTTTGATACTTATCTTTTACTATATTATTTCTATAATATCTCCTTCTTTAATAAGTCCACCCTTTAAAACCTTAGTAAAAATTCCTTCCTTCGGCATAACACATTTACCAACTTTTTTAGCTATTGCACATCCCGTATGACATTCCTTGCCTATCTGAGTAACTTCTTGTATTGTTTCTCCTATAATTAACTTTGTACCTATTGGTAACTCATAAAGGATTATTCCTTCTGTCGTTATATTCTCTGCAAATATTCCTGGTACTAAGCCTTCTACACCCTGATTTTCCATTTTTTCAAAACTTTCTATGCCTAGTAAACTTACTTGCCTATGCCAATTGCCCGAATGAGCATCATTTTCCAGCCCAGAGTTTTCAATGAATAACCCTTCTTTTATAGGCTCTTTAACTACCCCTTTTTCCTCTGAAATATTTATGGATAGCACTCTACCTTTTACTTCTTTTCTCACATAATCACCTGTCTTTCCACCTGTCTTCTTAATAAGTCTTATATCTTCAATTACCATATCCTTATCAACTGCTTTACTCATATCATATATGGTTAGACAAGCTAGAGATACAGCCGTTAAAGCCTCCATCTCGACTCCTGTTTTACCTACAGTTTTTACTTCCGATTCAACCTCAATAGCATCGTCTAATACATTAAATCTAATATCTGCACCTGTTAAAAATATATTATGACACATTGGAATCAAATCACTGGTTTTCTTAGCTCCCATTATTCCACCTATTTGAGCTACAGACAATACATCTCCTTTTTTCATAAGTCCATCCTTGATTTTTTGGATGGTATCTTTTTTCATTCTGATTTTTCCTCTTGCTATAGCCTTCCTTTTAGTATCTTCTTTTTCTCCAACTTCTACCATATGAGCTCTTCCATATTTATTAAAATGTGTAAATTCCATTGTTTATCCCCCTATTTGATTCATATTTCTACTTATATACTTTCCGTTTTCTAGATGATGAGATTCTTCTTTTTGGTTTATAGAGTCAATTATTAATTTCCTCATATCCTGTCCACTTTTTAATGCTTCTTTTATATCTATCTCTCTATTAGAATGAAGACATAATTTAAGCTGCCCTTTAGATGTTAATCTTACCCTATTACAATTAGCACAGAATTTACAGGATATTGGATTTATTATACCTACTTTACCTTTTCCATTGGGCAGTTTATAATATACTGCTGGTGAAGATTTATCTTCCCTTGGGATAGGTATTAACTCTTTAACCTTCTCTAATATAATATCGTTAGAAATAAATTTTTCTTTAGCCCATCCTGCCGCTTCTCCTATTGGCATTAGTTCGATAAACCTAATATTTATATCTTCTTTCTCTGTTAATCCTATGAAAGACTCTATTTCATCATCATTAAAGCCACCTATTAGAACAGTATTTATCTTTATAGGAGTTAAACCTACTTTCTTCGCTTCTTCTATACCTTCTAAAACATTCTCAAGTTTTCCGCCCCTAGTAATAAGACTATATTTTTCTTCATCTAAAGTATCTAAGCTAATATTTACTCTGTTTAAACCTGCCTTCTTTAGTTCCTTAGCATATTCTTTAAGAAGTATGCCATTGGTGGTCATAGCCAAATCTTTCACTCCATCAAGCTTTGATACTTTATATATTAAATCTATTATACCTTTTCTTATGAGGGGTTCTCCTCCAGTAAATCTTATTTTATTTACACCTAATTCTACAAAAACCTTTGTTATTTCATATACCTCTTCTAATGTCAATATTTCCTCATGAGAAAACTTAGAGACTCCCTTCTCTGGCATACAATATATACATCTTAAATTACATCTATCCGTTAGGGAAATCCTAAGATAATTTATTTCTCTTCCAAAAGAATCCTTCATCTAATCACCTTTTTTGTTTTTTCGTTTTCCTATTGCTGCTGAAATCCATATACTAAATTCATATAAAAATACCATTGGTAAAGCCAATAACATTTGTGATACTACGTCTGGCGGAGTCAATACGGCGGCTAAAATAAATATTAGTAAAATTACTATCTTTCTATATTTTTTTAGTGTCTTCGCTGTAACAAGATTTACTTGTGTTAATAATATTATCAACAATGGTAATTCAAATACTACTCCAAATGAAAAGACCATTGAAGAAATAAAACTCAAATATCTATCAAAAGAAAATAATGGACTTATCTGCTTTACAGAAACTTGGGTAAAAAAATCTATAGTTATTGGAATTATTACTAAATATGCAAATATTACACCTATTAAGAAAAAGATTATACCCATATATAAGGAAAATAATAAATATCTCCGTTCATTTTTTTTAAGTCCTGGTTTTACAAATAACCATATTTGCATTAAACTTATTGGAGAAGAAATTACTATTCCAAATATTATAGCAATCTTAATATAGGCTATAAAAAGCTCAGGCGGGCTTAAATAAATAAACTCCAAATTTTTTGCCGGCTTAACCATATATTGAATAATTATATTAATATATTTATAGCCTAAAAAAGACCCTAATATTATAGCTATGAAAATTATAATAATTCTTTTTCTTAACTCACTCAGATGCTCTACAAGAGTAAGCTGTTTATCTTCCATAAAATATCCTCCTAAAGTCTATGGTTTTCGTTTATTCCTTGTCCTCCTTATTACTATCTAAATCAACCCCATCTTCAGATATTTTATTAGCATGATTCTTAAACTCTCCTATTGCCTTTCCAAAAGCCTTTCCTACTTCTGGAAGTTTTCCGGGTCCAAAAACCACTAAAGCAATTCCAAGTATTAATACTAATTCTGTAGCACCTATTTTACCAAACATATAAATGCCTCCTCTTTTATTTAAGATTATTTCTTAAAAAATTTTTCTTCTATAAGATTTACTATATCTTCTACCTGCTCAAAATCAAACTGTGGTATTTCATTCTTTAATGGAAAATCTGTAACTATTCCAAATAATTCTTCCTCTTTGGTAATAAGATTTTCTGAAATTTCTTTTCTAATTACTTCTAATTTAGGCTTGTTTTCCTTTTTATATCCTTCAGTTATGATAATATCAACATTCTGAATTCGGTTAATTATCTCATCTAACTTATATTCTTGCTGTACCTTTTCAATCTTTGCCATCTTAACTGGCGAGGATATAATAACAGTATCAGCTCCTGCTTGTCCATGTTGCCATGTGTCTTTCTCTGGTTGATCTATTTCAAAATCTCCCGTATGATGTTTTATTGTTGCCACTTTATATCCTCTATTTTTTAGTTCCTCTATTATCTTACAAAGGATAGTAGTTTTTCCAGTATTGGACTTACTTCCAACAATTGAAAATACAGGTATCATTACAGTACCTCCGAACAATCCAATATTTCAACCTCTATTTTATCTCCATTTTTATAAGGACCAGTACCAGCCTTTATATAAAATAATGAGTTGGTGCCTGATAAGGATGATAAAACTCCTGAACTATGCTTACTAGGAAGTTTAGTGAAAAACTGTCCATCTCTGTAATAAGTTATTGCCCTAACATATCTATTCTGATTACTTACTTTGGCAAACTCACTTTCCAATGTAGATTCTATCTTCATCAAATCATATTTTGTTTTTCCCATAAGCCTAAGTATGGTTGGTCTCACAAATTTTTCAAATGTTATACTTGCTGCCGCAGGATTGCCAGATAGTCCAAATATTAATTTATTATCATATTTTGCCACTGCAATAGGTGTACCTGGCTTCACTCTTACCTTCCAAAATAAAACCTCTCCTCCTATTTCCTGAAATGCCTCTTTAACTAAATCTGCATCTCCTACAGAAACTCCGCCAGTTGTTATAATTATATCTGCCCATTCTAAGCTAGATTTTAATTCACATTTTATATCCTCTAGTTTATCATTACATATTCCAAGGACTATAGGTTCTCCACCTAATTTCATTACTTGTGCTGCTATAGTATAGGAATTACTATTCCTTATTTTTCCTTCCTTAGGTATCTCATCAATATCTATGAGTTCATCACCAGTAGCCAAAATAGCTACTTTGGGTTTTGAATAAACTTCCACCATAGTTCTTCCTAATGTTGCCAATATTCCTATATCAGCTGGACCAATAATATGACCTTTCTTAAGGACAATATCTCCTATTTCTATATCTTCTCCCATTTTAACTATATTTGAATTAGGTTTAAGATAGTTAAATATTTTAACATTCTTCTCTGTAAACTCCGTATCCTCATATTTAATTATAATATCTGCACCTTCAGGTATTTTAGCTCCTGTCATAATTCTTATAGCTTGCCCATTTTCTATTTTCTTGGAACTCACATATCCCGCTGGAATATAATCTATCACTTCTAAGTCCACAGGACTTTCTTCTGTAGCCTCTTTTATGTCTTCAGACTTTAAGGCATATCCATCAAGGGGAGATCTATCAAATGGGGGCATATTCATATCAGATATAATATTCTCTCCTAAAACATATCCTAAGCTTTCTAAAATAGGTATATTTATTGTATTTATTTTAATATCCTGACTTAAAAGTATTTCATTTGCCTTTTCTATGGATATATTAGTTAACATTTTTTCCTCCTTAATTTTTCCCAAAATGACAATCTGGGAAGGTACAAATTTTACAACTTAAACATTGCCCTCCATAACCAAGACTTGTAATATCCTTACGAAAAATTTTTTCACCTGCACAAACCCTTGGCAGCAATAAATCAAAGGCTGTAGTATGTGCAAACATTACACATCCTGGAAGCCCCATTACTGGAATATTATCTAGGTAAGCAACAAGCAGCATGGCACCAGGTAATACTGGAGTACCATAGGATACTATATTGGATCCAGTTGCTTTAATTGCACCAGGAGTTTTATCGTCTGGATCTACTGACATTCCTCCAGTAACTATTATAAGCTCTGCTTCCATATTCTTTGATTTAATAATTTCATCTTTAATAATATCTAGTTCATCTGGTACTATGGTTTTATAGAAGATTTCCGAATCAAAAGTTTTAACCTTTCTTTCTATAACCGGACCAAATTTATCCTCGATTCTACCTTTATACACTTCAGAGCCAGTAATAATTAAAGCTGTTCTTAATTTTTTAAAAGGTTTGACTTCAAATATTGGACCCTTTTCCTTAAGTATTTTTTCTGCTGCAGCTATTTTTTCCTTCTCAATAATTAAAGGAATAACTCTAAAACCTCCTATTAAATGACCTTCCTCTATTAATCTATTTCCATGTATAGTGGCTAAAATCATATCTCCCAAATCATTTATTTCGTCCAATACTTCTCTATTTATCTTTAACAATCCCTTATACTTTGGCATTATATTAATCTTGCCTTCTTTAGGCTCAGTAAAATAAATTCCTTCACCACAAATTAAGTTTCCTATAGCTATAGCTGCATCATCTTCATGTAATGTATTTTCATCTATTTCAAATATATATATATGTTCCTTCCCTATTCTAAGAAGTCTTTCGATGTCCGTCTCCTGTATAATATGGCCTTTTTTAAATGCCACTCCTTTAAACTCTCCAGGTACTATTTCTGTTATATCATGACCTAATACCATGCCAACAGCCTCTTCTACTTTTACTACTTTCATCTCAATCACCTCATGGATAAATTTATATAATCCTTAACTATTTTAAATATTTCAATTATATCATACTAGATTGCAATTGTATCTATTTTAGAATTCATTTATTTTTCCCCATATATTATTTTAACATTAATATTACTATGGTTCTAATTTATACTTTTCTATTTTTCTATATAGTGTTCTTAACCCAATATTTAACATTTTTGCGGCTTCTGGCTTATCCCAATCAACTAGTTTTAATATATTGCTAATATGCTCTTTTTCCACATCGTCTAGAGAGATGTATTTTTGCTGAGGAGTTTCAGCATTGTTTAAATTTGGAAGTAAATCCCTAGGAAAAATCTCATTTCCTTTAGATAATAATACTCCTCTATCAATGAAATTTGCTAATTCCCTTACATTCCCTGGAAAATCATAATCTAATAAAAATCTTTTTGTTTCTTCTCTTAACTCCTTTTTATTATTTAAGTTTTTATTTAAAAAATAATTAGCAAGAATAAGTATATCATTCCCACGTTTTCTCAAAGGAGGTACTGAAATAGTAACTACACTTAATCTATAAAATAAATCTTCCCTAAAACTTCCATTATAAATTGCTTCTTCTAAATTCTTATTTGTTGCCGTAACCACTCTTACAGTAGTCTTTTTTGTCATAGTCCCTCCTACAGGTCTAAATTCTCCTGTATCCAAGAAACGTAATAATTTTACCTGTAAGGAAGGATCCATATCTCCAATTTCATCTAGAAATAGAGTTCCCCCATTGGCTATTTCTACTAATCCCTTTTTATTAGTATGAGCGCCAGTAAAAGCTCCCTTTACATGACCAAATAATTCACTTTCTAACAGTTCTCCAGGGATAGCACCTGCATTTATTGGAATAAATGGCTTATCTCTTCTGCAACTTTTATAATGTAATGCATTAGCTACTAAATCTTTCCCTGTCCCACTTTCCCCTAATATTAAAACTGGCAAATGACTATCACAGGCTTTTTCTATTATATACTTTAAATTCATCATTACTGGAGATTCCCCAATAATCTCTTTTTTATCATTTATAAGTTTAATATTTTCAACAAGGCTTTCATTATATCCTTGAAGTCTTTTTTTCTCCGCAGCTCTCTTTAAAACTAACTCTAATTCAATAGGATTTACAGGCTTAGACAAATAATCATAAGCACCTTTTCTCATTGCCTCTATTGCAGATTCTATTGTTCCATATCCAGTCAACATAATTATCTCCATATTTGGCTGTATTTTCTTTACCTTATCTAATAATTCTAATCCATTTATTTTATCCATCATTATATCAAATAAAGCTACATCAAACTCTTCTTCTTCAACTAATTTTATTGCATCTAATCCTGAATTAACAGCTTTGACATTGAGCCCTTTTCTAGTCAATCTGTCCCTTAATACTTCAATAAATGTTTCTTCATCATCTACTATTAATAATTTAAAATTCTCCATTTCCCTCCACCTCCTTAGAAATTGGAAGTTTTATCAATACTTTAGTCCCTATATTTTCTTTACTATGTATTTCAATAGAGCCTCTCATCCTTTCAACTATAGCTTGGCTAATTGATAAACCTAACCCAGTTCCCTTGCCAATTGGTTTTGTTGTATAAAAAGGGTCAAATATTCTTCCTTTATCTTGTTCCTTTATACCATATCCGGTGTCAGATATTGATAATAATAGTAAATTATCATCTATTTCCTTAATATCTATTGTTAATGTCCCTTTATCTTCCATAGCATCTACTGCATTAGTTATTATATTTAACAACATTTGCTGCATTTGAGATTCATCTGCTAATATTATAGGTTCTATTGAATCTATTTTAAATACAATATCTATATTCTGCTTCTTTAATCTATGTTCCATTAATTTTAAAATATCTTCAATTATCTTAGATATATTAACTAATTTAATATTAACCTTTGATTCCCTGGAAAATTTTAATAAATTCTGAGTAATTGCTGAACATCTGCTAATTTGTTCCTTTATTATTTCTAAATAATTTTGTATAATCTTGTTACTATATAAAAAGTTTATATCCTCTGTTTCCAATCTTTCCAATAAATCAGTTGCATAAAATCCCAAATTATTCATAGGATTATTAATTTCATGTGCTACTCCAGCTGCTAAGGTACCTATTGCTGCCCTTTTTTCTGCTATCATTATTAAACTTTCATTTTCTCTTCTTTTCTTAATTTCTTCTGTCATATCATTAAATGCTTCTATTACTTTCCCAATTTCATCATTATTTCGTCTTGATATTTTATAGTCAAAATTTCCACTTTTTACAGAATCAACACCCTTCTCTAGTTCCTCCACTGGCTTCATAAAAAGATATATTAGAAAAGAGCCAAATAAAGCAATCATTAATATGGTCAATACAAAAGTAATTCCAATCTTAGCTATGACCAATCTAATGTTAGCATAAGCACTATCCAAAGGCTGCTCAACTACTACTCCCCAATCAACTATTGGAATTAAACCATATACTCCTAAAACATTCTCTCCTAAATAAGATTCATAAATCATAGTTTCAAACTTTTCATATTTTGAATCCTTATCTTTTTCTGTTTTAATCTTGAGTAGATTTTTAACTCCTCTACTTTTAGTTACATCTTGTCCTCTAGTCACTTGGCTATAGTCAGAGTGACCAATTAAAGAGCCTGCATCATCTATTAAAATAATATAACTTCCTTCTTTTGTCTTTGTGGAGTTTATCTTTTTCATTATTTGTCTAAGACTCATCTTTGCTATAATAGCCCCCGTTAAATATTCTTGATTTCCACCAACTGGAATTCCCAGTTCAAAAACAATTTGATTATCTAAATCTATTTCTGGTTTTCCAATATACAAGTTTCCCTGCTTTAGGATTTGAAATTTTTTCTCTTCAGAAATATTTCTCAACTCTTTGGGAGAAATGGCATATCTTTTTGATATTTTTACTAATTCCATACCATTGGGAGCTATCATAGATATCTCCTCTAAATGATGATATCTTTTTAACATCCTATATATTATATCTTCTCTATTATATTTATTATCACCATCAAATAATCCTAAATTTGTCATGCCCATAGTTTCCAATGACTCCTGTGTTGTCTTTACCATTTCAACTACTGTCTGTGATATTTTTGATGCAGTTAGTTCATGTTCTTTATGTATAGACTCTTCTACTTCATTTTTTAATGTCTTAATATTAATCAAAGCCAATAATATTAATGGGATAATAGATACACCAAGCATCATAAAAATCAATTTAGATTTTATGCTAACTAAAAAATGTTTTTTTATTTTTCCTTCCCTATTTCCTCCCATATAATTCTACCTTTCAGTTTTTACAAATTTATCTACAAAGGTCATCTTAGAATAATCAATTTCTATCCCTAATGCTTTAGCTGTATCTACATTTATATGAAGCTCCAAATTTTCCGGAGACTCTATTGGGATTATTTTTGGATTTTGGCCTTCAAGAATATTCGCTACCAATCTAGCAGATTGAAAACCTTCATTATAATTGGTACTGCCATAAAATGCCAGTATCCCCTTCTCAACTTGAGTATCATTAACACCCATAACAGGAATCTTATATTCTAGTGATGCAGCTACTATATCTTCAATTGTTGATTCAAATAGTAAACTACACATTAACATTATACCGTCAAACTTATTATGATTTTCAGATATAGTTTCAATAATTTCATCCCTATTTGTAACTGAAATCAGTTCTAATTCTATTTTAAGTTTATCAGCCGCCTCATACAAGAACTTTGAACTTGGACCAAAAGGTGTGGTTAATGGATTATATAATATCAATACATTTTTAGTATCTGGTACTATTCTCTTTAAAAACTCCAATCTTTTACCAGATAGCCTAACATAATGACTATCAACTCCTGTTATATTACATCCTGGTGAAATTATATCCTCTATAAAGCCAAGTTCTACAGTACAGCTTACACCTATAAATATTATGGGTATTTCCTTATTATCTGCATATTTTTTAGCAGCAGATGTTTCAAAGGTTCCAGTAGTTATAATAATATCTACATTTTCTTCGACTAATTCTTCTGCAAAGGAGTCAAGCTTACTCCTATCACCCTTAGCATTTTTTATAATAATTTCCAACTCGTCTTCCTTGTATCCATAATGATATAATCCATCTATCATTGCTTCAACTTTTCCCATTCTAATATCTGTAGCAGTAATAACTCCAATTCTATATTTCACATTTGTACCTTTATTAAGATACTTATCTAATGCCTTTTCTATATGGGGAATAGATATTACCAATAATACTATTAATAGTATTATTCCTATTATGGATTTTTTCATATTTGCCTCCCATGCCCTTTTCCAGATTTTATACAAGATAAGCAAAACTCTGTAGTTTCACTAGCTGTGATTATTTGCTTACATATACTACATTTTTGTTTAGTTCCACTAGCAAGTATCTTTGGCTCCATTAATATAAAATCATCTACCTTTTTAGGTTTCAATTCTAATGATTTATAATAGCAAACCTCAGCACATAATCCGCAACCAGTACAAGCTTCATTTATTAACAATATATCTAGCTTGTCCCCTTCCTCTTTATATTTTAATGCCCCCATAGGACAAAGTATGACACAAGCCCTGCAAAAATTACATACTCCTTTTAATGAGGGCTTTAAATAATCCATCATTTCAACATTAGATGCTAATTTATTTTTTTCCTCATTGAGAACCTTAGTTAATATTGGATATTTTGAAATGGTTGGATTTGGAGCTATTTCTCTAGACTTTTTTTCTTCCCCATTGGAGCCTAATATGTATTTTATTGCAAAACTAGGCAGTTTCTTAAGTGATTTAAAAGCTGAAAATAAAAATTCCCTTCTCTCATCATCAAATTCCTTATCATTTAATATCTTGTTTTTCTTGATTTTAGGAATAGTTTTTACATATTTTATAGAGTTCCCTTCTAGATTTAGAGTTCTCTCAATTTTTCTTACCTTTTCCATATTACTCAAATAACAATTAATTCCATTGTCCACATCGCATTTCTTACATATTTCTTCAGAAAAAACACTATTCACTTCAAAGGGTAAAATGTCTATACCTAATAGAAATTCTAAAGTCAGACTTCCTAAACAAGGCACCCTAAAAATATCATTTGATATATTACCATTTTTCCTACAAGTTAAAGCTACTTTGTTATTTGCTTTTCCCCTCTCTACTATATAGTTATATAGATTTAATTCCGTTGGTTCTTGAATGGATATAGCACCATTGGGACATACTGATGCACAAAGTCCACATTCAACACAGTTATCATTAAGATTAACTTGCGTATTTTTAATATCTATTCCATTTGTTGGGCAAATATCTATACATTTACTACATTTACTCAAAGGAGAACGTATCCTTGAGCAGCGTTGTTGACTTACAAATATTGCCCCCATTCTAGAAGTGACAGCATCTATTATGCTTTCAAATTTTAACATATTCATCTCTCCATATTAGCTAAGTAATCCTATAATAATTTACAAACTACCTTTATCTATGATACTATTGTATGTTTTTTACTTTGTCAATAAACTAATTAATGGCTATAAGAACAAGGTACTAAAATTAGTACCTTGTTCTTATAGTTATGCCTTTTTATCTTCTAAATTAATTTCCATATCCTCAGATATTTTATTTGCATGGTTTTTAAACTCTCCTATTGCCTTTCCAAATGCTTTTCCTATTTCTGGAAGTTTTCCAGGCCCGAATATAACCAATGCAATACCTAGTATAAGTATCAATTCTCCTGTACCTAGTTTACCAAACATTATTACCCCTCCTTCATAGCAGATTGAATATTTTATTTACCACCTTGATAACGTTCTTCTGGTTCTCCATCCTTTAGAGCCTTATCTAATCCAATATAAGTAACAGCAAGATCTAAATTTAATTCCTCTTTCAAACCCTTCGCCTTATTCTCCTCAATCATTTTACTAACCTGAGATTCCGGGTCATATAAATCACCAAAAAATCTTGCATGAGATATACAAGTGCTTACACAAGCAGGTAATAACCCTGCTTCTGCCCTCTGTATACAAAATGTACATTTCCCAACTTTCTTTGTTTCATTATTCATATATCTGGCATCATAAGGACATGCTGAAACGCAAGCTCCACACCCTATACATTTTTCTTCATCTACTACAACTATACCACCTTTAACATGGTAAGTTGCTTTTACAGGACACGCTTTAATACAAGGTGCATCTATACAATGATTGCATAGTTTCGGAAGCTTTACTCTAGATACTTGAGGATATTCTCCAGTATCCCATTCTTCAACCCAAGTATTAAAACATCCCTCTGGAACATCATTTTCCATTTTACAACTAACAGTGCAAGCATGGCATCCAACACAACGTTCCAAATCTATAACCATTCCATATCTTTTCATCCTAAATCACCTCTTTAAATTTATTGGTTTTCTTCCATTAAATATTCTAAGTCCAAATCTATCCATCTAGCAGTAACTCCAGTTAGATAGGAATATAAGCCTTCTCCTTTCTCTTTTGTCAATATGGCATAATCCCTTATCCACTTAGCTAGATGCTCCATAAGAAAATCCTTCTCTAATTTTTTCCACTTATTAGCCTTTTCAATTTGCCCTTTTTCCAATGCCAAAATCTCAAAATTAACCAAGGATGTTAAAAAGGCTAATTCAAAAGCAATATGATCAGGATAATGATTTTCTATAAGGGGTTGAAAACCATTAAGCTCCTCTACTTTGAAATCTACCATTTCATAGCATGCCTTTACATGAAAAGTCTCTTGACTATCTAACTTCCCATAGTAAGCCTTTCTGTTTTTCACCTTTTTATTCCTTATTGCCGCCTCATAAGGAGGTACAAACAGTTTTGAAGTAGGTACAAAAAATCTATCATAATATTCTTGAGTAAGGTAATCTAAACTTTTCCCCTCAAGAAAATCTATTTTATCTATAGTTAGTTCCTTAAAGTATTCTGAATTATTTCTTATTAAGTTTATTAATTCTTGTGAAGGAGTATTTAAAAATGAAAATGATAGAAATTCATATATCTCCAATCGTTTTTTTGCTATAAAAACAAATTCCTGTATCATTATTTCACTCCTATCTATGCCTTCTCCACCTTATAAGCTCCACCATTTCTACCTGGACCTCCTGTTGAAGATTCAGAAATTCCAAAAATCCCTTTTACTTTTGGATCTATTAGATTCATTAAATGTACACCTGTACCCATAGCTTCGTTACCATCTTGAGCATTTCCTTCAACACTATATCCCTTTGCACCATATTCCCAATGCCCATATCCGAATGCTATACCTATTGTACCTTTTGCTATACCAGGTCTAACTAATGCATGACCAATAAATTCACCGCCTGTAGCTGGTATTACCTTAACCTTGTCCATGGTACCTATTCCTAATGCCTTAGCATCCTCAGTATTTAACTCAACATAATTATATTTATTTAAATCCCTTAAACTAGAGCTATTAGCAAGCATACTTACGCTTCTAAATTTTGGCTTATAATTTGCAGCCTTAAATGGCCATTCTGTTTCTGGAAATACATCTCTTACTAAGCTGCCATCAGAGAAAGATTCTGGATTCCAAGTAGCTACACCACTATAATATTCACCTGTTAATGAATTTTTACTTGTTGCAAGTTTCTCAATATATAAATTAACTGCTCCTTTATAAGCATATTTATGATTATCTCCATCAAATCCTGAGCCATGATCTTCAAAGCGACCGCCTCTTGCAATTACATTTAATGCTTTAGGCAATTCTTCTTTTGTTAATATATTAGTCCAATCCTTGATAGCATTTTCTAAGTCTTGCATTTCTATTTCTTCCTGTTTAATATCATTTACAGGTTCATCATCATATGCAATATTTGCAACACCTCTAAGGAAATAATCTTCTCTACTATTTAGCGGCAATAAATTATCATTCATATCTAATATTGCCTTATCTCCAAATCCTGGTAATCCAATTTTTTTAGCAACATCTATTACATATGTTTCAAATGATATATGTCTTCCATCTTCTAATTTTGGAGTTGCTGGTTCTACTACTGGCCATCTAACAGTTATACTTTTTCCTGAAAAGTTTCCTTCCACATTAGCTAGTCCCCAACTCTCATAAGGAGTTGTGTCTGGTATAATATAATCTGCTAGGGCTGTCATTTCTCCCATATATGCATCACAAGAAATAAATAAAGGAACATTTTCAACACTCTTTAATGATTCTATTACCTCTTTTCTTGCTGCAGCTGGTACTGCTAATAAAGGGTTAGCCATCCAATTTAAAACTATCTTTGCCTGATATGGATATTTATTTATAATAGAAAATATTCCTTGATTATCAGAACCACTACCTACTGGATGCCATGGCATTTTAGATGGATAAGGATTCTTTCCCTTAGCAACTTTTTCTTTGTACTCAGATGTATCCTCATATCTAATACCAGTACGGCTAATTCTCATACCTGTTGCTTTTGGCCCATCTGGTATAATATTTAACTGATATCTTGGTCCAGGGGCAACAGTTTTATATGAGTTTCTTCTTGTAATTGCTCCACCTTTTTTATTTATACTGCCTACCATAGCCATTAAAATATAATGAATCATAGTTATATCAGAACCATTTGCAGTAGCCGTACTACCCATTCCATCTGCTGAAACCTTAGTTCCATGAGAAGTAAATTCATTTGCTATTTCCACTATTTTATCCTTTGGAATTCCACATGCTTCTGAATATTCATCTATTTCATGTTTAAATGCACTTTCTTTTAAAATGACAAAGGATGTCCTTACTTGTATTTCCTTTCCATTAGTTCCTTTTACTTTTCCTTCATATGATAAATCTGCTGTACTTACCTTATCATATCGAGCAAACTCTTTAGTAGAATCATCTATCACTATAAATATGTCTTCCTCTTCCTCTTCTACTTCTAATCCTAAATCTTCAGCTCTAAGCATTTTTTTATAATTTGGATGTTTAGGATCGTCTATTACCAAATGGCTAGCATTTGTCCAGCCGTTAAATCCTTTAGAGACAGCGGACTCAAAATTCGGTGAACTTAAGAATTCCTTATTATATTTATCATTTTCTATAATCCATCTAAGCAACGCCATACCAAAGGCATTATCTGTTGTTGGTTTTATTGGTACCCACTCACTATTTTCATATAAAGGTGTAACAGCTCCCCCAGCAAGAACCGGATCTACTACTGAATACTTAAGACTTCCTTCTTTCACCCTAAACTTTATCTGTCTAGCTATAGTTTGCATAGGCTTTCCGCTATGTCCTGGAAATGCCCCAGCATATAATATATATTCTGCATTATTTATATCTGGTCTTAAGTTTTGTCCACTTGCTATTACCTGCGCCGCAGGTGTTTTTGAGCCACCTCAAGAATAACCATGTCCAAAGTTATTTACAGTCCCAAAAGAATTTGTGAATCTACCAGCAAAAGAAGTCCTTCCATCTCCACGTCCTCCGAAGAATACCAATTGATTTGCCTTTGACCCAAATTCTGGTGCTTTTGGATCTATTGGACTATCTAAATCTCTTACAGTTTTAAATCCATCAATTACAATATCTTCACCTATATCCTTAAATATCTTTCCACCCTCTACTGTTTCTTCAACTGCCTCATCCCAAGTAATTGGTTTCCATTTTCCTTCTCCTCTTGACCCTGTCCTTTTTAATGGAACTAATATCCTCATAGGATCATTGTGAGATTCCAATGTAGCATTTCCTCTAGCACATAATGCCCCACGATGAATACTGCCTTTATCTTTATAGCCACTGAAAGCTAAATAAGATTCTGTCAAAGGTTCTTCAAATGAAAGATGCGGTTCTGCATTATTGGGATTATATGGATTACCATATACTCTTAATATCTTTCCAGTATTTTTATCAATTTTTACACGATTTCCACAAGAACTATAGCAACCCAAACATGCACTATGTCTCATCAATATTGATGGTTCTACCTCAACAGTGCCTGTTTCTAAATCAATTTTAGCTTCTGGCTTTTGTCCTGGGAATTGAGAAAGTTCCGGGAATTCATCTGGAACATTACTGTCTACAGGTTCTTTCTTGCTGCATCCTATAGTTAATCCAGTAAAGCTTAATGCTCCTATGCCCCCTAACATTTTTAAAAATGTACGTCTTTTCAATTTCCTTCACCTCACAAAATTATTTATATTATATTTAATTAAATATATATTGCAATATCTATGCCAAAAATATATCATATTAAATATCTGCAATGAAATATAAAGTTTTGAATTTATGAGGGGTCTATAATATCTTTTTATATTATGATTTTATATAGTAGTTATTTTGAAATTTTTCATGTCATAATGGCAATCATTATGACATTTTGGCACAAAAGTTGTCATGTAGTTAACAATGAATTATATAGTTGCAATCATAATATATCTGTATTATAATACATTGTAATTAGTTTAATTATAAATTAAAGGATTGGAAGTTGATTTTATGAACCTTAACTCCTATGAAGATTTAAATTACAATGCTAAAATTAAAATAGTCTTTAATAACTCCGCATTTGGTCCTGGAGTTGCTAAAATTATGAGTCTTGTAAAAGAAACAAACAAACTATCAGAAGCTTATAAGGTTATGGGGCTTTCTCCCAGTAAAGGATGGAAAATTATTAAAAGAGCCGAGGAAGAGCTGGGCTTCCCATTGTTCATTACTGTAGTTGGAGGTAAAGGCGGGGGTAAATCTGAACTTACAGCAGAGGGAGAAGAGTTATTATCTAAATATCAATCCTTTGTTAATGAATTGAATATAGAAGCAGAAAAGCTTTTTCATAAATACTTTTCTTCTTAAATATATTTTAATATCTTAAATTAATCGTCCTTTTGGACGATTTTAAAAGCCTTTCGTTACTCTCGATAGAGATATTAGCTTTATAATATAATTATAGTTCAATGCAGGAATCTTTCCTGTTATTATAAATATAATCAAGGAGGAATTTTAAATGAAAACAAGAAAATTTTTAGTTTTATTACTTGTATGTATTTTATCTATTACACCAATGATTGGGTGTAGTAAAGACAAGGTTGATACACCAGAGAACAATACTGCTGTAGATGTAGGTAAGGAAAATGGACAAGAAGATCCAAAAGAAGAAGTGGAGTTGCTTATTTCAGCTGCTGCAAGCTTAACCGATGTATTAAATGAATTATCAGAAGTATATAAGGCTATAGAACCAGAAACTACTCTTAATTTCACATTTGGAAGTTCTGGAGCTTTGCAAGCTCAAATAGAAGAGGGGGCTCCTGTTGATATATTTATGTCAGCGGCACAAAAACAAATGAAGGCCCTAGACGAAGGTGGACATATATTAGATGAAACAATTAAGACTTTGTTAGTAAATAAAGTAGTACTTATTACTCCAAAGGATGGAGAAGTTGAATTGAAATCATTTGAAGACTTAACTAAGGATGAAGTTAAGAAAATTGCAATAGGTGACCCTGCAAATGTCCCTGTAGGTCAATATAGTGAGGAAATATTTAACAATCTAAATATAATGGACAAGGTTAATCCAAAGTTTGTACTAGGTAGTGATGTTAGAACAGTGCTTACTTGGGTAGAAAGCGGAGAAGTTGATTGTGGTATAGTTTATGCAACAGATGCCTTTACATCAGATAGTATAAATATCGTCACTGAGGCACCTGAAGGAAGTCACAAAGAAGTTAGCTATCCTGTTGCTGTTGTTAAAGATAGTAAAAATCCTGATAGAGCTAAGGCATTTTTAGACTTCTTATCAACAGATAAAGCTACAGAATTATTTGAAAAATATGGTTTCTCAATGAAATAGAAATGGACTGAGGATATATGAGTTATTCTCCTTTATTAATATCATTAAAAGCAGCAATTATTGCAACAATTATAACCTTTATCTTAGGAGTCTATATTGCATATTTAACTACAAAGTTAAAAAAATTTAAAGGACTAGTGGATGGGTTTTTAACCCTTCCACTAGTCTTACCCCCCACTGTTGTAGGTTTCTTCTTGCTTATACTTCTAGGAAAAAATAGCTTTATCGGTAAATTATTATCCATATATGATATTTCAATTGTATTCTCTAGCACTGCAACTATTATAGCTTCTACTGTAGTATCTTTTCCATTAATGTATAGAACTGCAAGAGGTGCATTTGAGCAATTAGATAAAAATATGATTTATGTAGCTAAAACATTAGGATTATCTGAGCATAAGATATTTTTAAGAATAATGTTGCCTAATAGTTTACCTAGTATAATTGCAGGGACTATCTTAGCATTTGCAAGAGCCTTAGGTGAATTTGGTGCTACTATTATGCTGGCAGGAAATATTCCTGGAAAAACTCAAACCATGGCTGTTGCAGTTTACAGTGCTGTTCAAGCTGGAAACAGAGGACTTGCTTATAGATGGGTTGCTGTTATGGTTACAATATCATTTATAACCATAGTAATAATGAATAAATTTGAAAATTTACAATTCAGTAAAGCAAGGAGAGGGGGTAATTAGCCATTCTTTATGCAAATATTAAAAAGAAATTTGGAGATTTTATACTAGATGTAGAATTTGAAACAAAAAAAGAGACCTTAGCTCTCTTAGGAGCTTCTGGTTGTGGCAAAAGTATGACATTAAAATGTATTGCTGGAATTGAAACACCAGATGAAGGACAGATTATATTAAATGATAAAATATTTTTTGATAGTAAGAAAAAGATAAATTTGTTACCTCAAGATAGAAAAGTCGGTTTATTGTTTCAAAACTATGCCCTTTTTCCTAATATGACTTTAGAAAAAAACATAGCTATTGCCGTTCCTAAAAATCATCATAACAAATCAGAAATTATAAAAGATATAGTTAAATCCTTCTCATTAGAAGGATTGGAAAATAATTATCCTCATCAACTATCTGGAGGTCAGCAACAAAGAGTAGCTCTAGCAAGAATGTTGGTTAATGAGCCTAAAATTTTAATGTTAGATGAACCATTCTCAGCTTTAGATGAGCATTTAAGATGGCAAATGGAAAAGGAACTTATTGATATATTAAAAAAACATGATGGCAGTACCTTATATGTTTCCCACAATAAAGATGAAGTTTATAGAATATGTGATAGAATAGCAGTGCTAAATAATGGAAAAATAGAAGAAATTAATTATAAAGAAGAGTTGTTTGATAATCCTAGTACAATTAATACTGCAATGTTAATAGGTTGTAGGAATATTTCAAGAGCAAAAAAACTCTCTGAAAATATGGTCTACGCATTGGATTGGGACTTGGAATTAATATGCAATAGAACAGTTAAAGATAATATCAAATATATTGGTATACATACTCAGCATATAAATCTTTATCCTGATGATGAGTTTATAAATACTTTTAAATTAAATATAGCAGATATCATCCCTAATTTACACTCTTCTACCATAGTATTAGATAATAATGGAACTTTTAAATCTCCAATATACATGAAAGTCTTGGAAGGAGATTTACATAAAAATAATCTCTATATTCATAAACCAATTTATGTAAATTTTAATATAGAAAAACTTTTATTACTATACTAAAATAAAAATGTTGGAAATCATCCCAACATTTTTATTTACTATGATATGAAAGAAAATCTTCTAAATCTTCTTTTGTATTTAGATTAGAAAACATATCCCAATCTGGACTAAAAACTCTTGCTTCTTTTTCTTCAATAAAATAAGTCTTTGAATTAAAAATCAATTCATTTACTGACCTCTTATGCAATGATAAATGCTTTTCAATTTTTTCTATTATTTCCTTAGAATAAAATCCATTAAAAGGCTCTATTCTATTGTCCTTTTGTGTTACACAAATGTCCACATTAGTATCCTCAAGAATCCTTTTCATATATTTTATATAATCTAAATTTATATTAGGCATATCACAAGCAATTACAAAGATATATTTTGATGAAGATTCTTTTAATCCAGCATGTATCCCTGATAAAGGTCCTTTTCCCTGTATAATATCTGTAATTATTTTAGAGTCAAATCCTTTATATTCATCTGGCCTATTTGTTACAATAATTATTTCACCAAACTCTTTTCTTAATGATTTTATTAATATATCCATAAGTCTATGATTATTAAATTCTAAGAACTGCTTATCAAAACCCATTCTTGAACTTTTACCACCTGCTAGTACTACTGCTGTATTAAATTTATTCATAAAATCATCCTATTGTCTAGCACAATCATGGGCCTTACCTATTAAAATTTCCAGTCCATGATGAACACTATCTAATATATAATCTAAAGATTCTTTAACTGCCTTTGGACTGCCTGGTAAGTTGATTATCAAGGTTTTATTTCTTATTCCAGAAACTCCCCTAGATAACATAGCCCTTGGTGTAATACTAAGACTATAATATCTTATAGCCTCAGCTATTCCATTTGCCATTCTATCACAAGCCCTTACTGTAGCTTCAGGAGTCACATCTCTTTGACTAAATCCCGTTCCTCCAGTAGTTAATATTAGATCTACCTTTAAATTATCTGTCATACTAACTATTTCATTATATATGGTTTGTTCTTCATCTGGAACTATAACTTTTTTTGCTACAATATAACCTTTATTTTCTACAATTTCAGATATTATTTCCCCAGACTTATCTTCTCTTGCTCCTACAGAGCCTTTATCACTTGCAGTTATTATCCCAACATTGAACATATTTATCACTCCAAGTATAATTATATATTCTCAGCTTTTTCTACTCTTACAGCAGAAATCTTATATTCAGCTGTTTTTGTAATGGGGTCAAAGGCTGAATTCGTTAATTCATTTACTGGTGATTCTTTATAATGGAATGTCATAAACATCATTCCTGGTTTTACCTTGTCCGTTATAGTTACCCTTGTTAATATAGAACCTCGTCTTGAGGTAACTCTTACAAATTCCTCTTCTTTTACTCCCAATTTTTCTGCATCTACAGGGTTTATTTCTGCAAGTTCATGAGGTCTTATATCATCTAGTTTCTTAGAATGTCTTGTCATTATATTATAATGATATAACATTCTTCCTGTTGAAAGAAGTATTGGATAATCTTCACATACAAGTTCTGCTGGTTCTTCATATTCAACTGGAATCATCCATCCTTTTCCTCTTGGAAATACTCCTTTATGAAGATATGGTGTTCCTGGATGTTCCTCTGTTGGACATGGCCATTGTAAACCTGCTTTATCTATTCTGTCATAAGTTATACCTCTATAACTAGGTGTTGTTTGTCTTATTTCATTAAATATTTCTTCTGAATTTTTATAATCAAATCCAGCAGCACCTAATCCTTTTGCTACATCAGAAAGTATTTCCCAATCCAGTCTACATTCTCCTGGTGCCTCTACAGCCTTCCTAACTCTTTGTACTCTTCTTTCAGTATTTGTAAATGTACCATCCTTTTCTGCATAAGAAGTAGCTGGAAGTACAACATCAGCAAACTTAGCTGTTTCAGTTAGGAATATATCCTGAACCACAAGAAAATCTAAACTAGATAAAGATTTCTTAACATGGTTTGCATCTGGATCTGTTAAAACTGGGTCTTCTCCCATAATATACATAGCCTTAACATTTCCTGCAAAAGCCTCATCTAACATCTCAGGTATTCTAAGTCCATTATTAGGACTTAATTCTACGTTCCAAATTTCTTCAAAGAATTTTCTACTTTTCTCATCCATTACATTTTGATATCCTGGATAAGTATTAGGAAGTGCTCCCATATCACAGGCACCTTGAACATTATTTTGTCCACGCAATGGGTTTATTCCTGAATTTTCTACACCAAGGTGTCCAGTCAGCATAGCCAAATTTGCAAGATTCATAACATTTGCTGTTCCTGTAGTATGTTCAGTTATTCCTAATGTATAGAATATACCTGCCTTTTTAGTGCTTGTATATAATTTAGCAGTTTCATACAACATTTCCTCAGATATTCCAGTTATCCTAGATACTACCTCTGGAGGATATTTTTCTATCACTTCTAATACTTGATCAAATCCTGTACAACGACTCTTTATAAATTCCTTATCATGCCAGTTTTCTTTTACTATAATATTCATTAATCCGTTTACTAAAGCCGCATCTGTACCTGATTTTAAAGGCAGCCATATAGTAGCCATTTCTGCAAGTTCAGTACGACGAGGATCTATTACTATAAGTTCCGAACCATTTTTAACTGCCTTTTTCATTTTATTTCCAATTATCGGATGAGCCTCTGTAGCATTTGAACCTATTATAAATAATACCTCATTGCCTTCTATTTCCGATATAGCATTGGTCATAGCTCCACTTCCTAATGTTGTTGCAAGACCTGCAACTGTAGGAGCATGTCAGGTTCTAGCACAGTGATCCACATTATTAGTTCCTATGGCAACTCTCATCATCTTTTGGAATACAAAATTATCTTCATTTACACAACGTGCAGAACTCAATCCAGCCACTGAATCTGGGCCATATTCTTCTTTTGCCTTTTTAAGATTACTTACTACTAAAGTCATTGCCTCTTCCCAGCTGGACTCTACAAATTCTCCATTTTTCTTTATTAAAGGCTTAGTTAGTCTATCTGGACTATTTATAAAATCTATATGATATCTTCCCTTTACACAAAGGGAGTTTCCATTTACTGGGGAATCAGGATTCGGAGTTACTCCTACTACTTTTCCGTCTTTAACATTTAGATCAAAGTTACATCCAGTTCCACAGAATGGACATGTAGTACGAACCTTCTCAACTTCCCAAGGTCTTGTCCCTTTTAATTGTTTGTTTATAAGTGCTCCTGTGGGACATGCAGTTATACATTGACCACATAATCTGCAGTTTTTATAATCAATAGGATTATCAAATCCTGTTGTAATCTTAGATTTAAAACCTCTTCCTGAAAAATCAATGGCCGATGTAACTTGAATTTCTTTACATACTCTTACACATTTTCCACATAAAATACATTTGCTTTGATCTCTTTCCATAACGGGATTCAAACTGTCTATTGCATATTTTTTTACTTCTCCCTTATAGGAACCTTCTTTTATTCCATATCTATAGCATAAATCTTGAAGTTGACATTCTCCTGATTTTTCACATGTCAAGCAATCCTGCGGGTGATTTGAATATAGTAAATCTAAAATCTCCCTACGTGTTTTAACTACTCTCTCAGATTCCGTATATACTACCATTCCTTCTTTTACTTTAGCTGAGCATGATGCTACAAGATTTTTAGAACCTTCCACTTCTACTACACATAATCTACATCCTCCAAAGGGTGAAAGCTCCTTATCATAGCATAAGGTAGGGATATCCACACCATTTTCTCTAGCAGCTTCTAATATTGAAACTCCATCTTCTACTATAATTTTTTTTCCATTCATAGTAAGTGTAACCATTTTTTCACCTCCATACTTGATTAAAAGTTAACCAGCTAACTACCAAACTTCTGCATAGGCTACATTAACATAGATTTCTTCTAATTTAGCCTTATGCATCTTTTCCATTTCCATAAGTCCAAGAAATAGTTTTTTCTGTTCCTCATCTATACAGATATCAGCTAGGTTTTTATACATTTCCATAGCCTCTTCCTCATTTTTTATTGCTAGACCAATAGCATCAGCAAATTTCATTTCTACAGTTAGTTTTGGTTTATCTATAGTTTCAGCTATTTTATAATCATTTGTTTGATGTAACTTTATCTCATCTATATTACTAACTAAAAATTCCTCTAAAAATTTCTTATGCTTTAACTCTTCTTCAGCCAACTCTTGGAAGGTTTCCTTAAGATAATCATCCTTAACTTTATTTGTAGCACCTATATAAAATTCATATGCTTCTACTTCATTTTCAACAGCAAATTTTATAATGGCTTTAATATCATCAGTTTTCATCTTATCCCTCCCTAGTCCTTATCTTTCTTAGTTTCTTCAATCTTTTCAATCTTTTCTATTATATCAGATAATCCTAGAGTCTTTGACCAACTAGACTCTACAAATTTATTTCCTATCTTTCTATAAGGTTTATCTGGATTTTCTAACTGAGTCAGTTCAGTCGTCAATCTACCCTTCAAACACAGTGGTCTGCCATTAGCAGGTGACTTAGCCCTTACAGCAACTTTCTTTTTGTTTTTAGACAATACTTCAAACTCACAGCCATATTGACATACTTTACAATTTACAGTCTTAATCTCTGCATCCCAAGTTCTTACTTTTCCCATTAGTCTTTTATCTACCAAAGCACCTACAGGACATACAGTTACACATCTGTTACAGGATATACATTTTGATGTTTCAAAGGTTTGATCTGCATCTAAAACTATTTTAGTTTCATATCCTCTTTCCGCAAAGGATAAAACTTTTCTATCATCTATTTGGTTACAAGTTCTAACACATTTTCCACATAAGATACATTTACTATTATCTTTTAATATATATGGGCTTGATGTATCCATAAGTTTTGGTCTTACTGCACCATCATGTTTTCTAAACTTAACATTATATCTATATGCATATTTTTGTAATAAACATTCTCCTGCTTTTTCACAGGTCAAACAATCATTTGGATGACTATCTAATAAAAGCTGTAAGATATTTTTTCTAGCATTTACTACCTTTTCAGTTTCAGTATTTACAACCATCCCTTCTCTAACTTTAACAGAACAGGAGGTTTCAAGTTTTCTGCTTCCTTCTATTTCAACTAAACACAATCTACAAGCAGATACTACTTCTAGATTTGGGTCATAGCAAAGAGCTGGAATCTCTATACCAAGTTCTTTTGCAGCCTGAATTATAGAATAGCCTTCAGGTACTGTTACACTTTGCCCATCTATTGTAAGATTAACATTTTTCACAATCTTACCTCCTTTCTATCTTTTGATTACCGCTCCTACAGGACATACTGACATACAATTTCCACATTTAATACATTTACTAGTATCTATTACATGCCTTTCCTTTACTTTACCATCAATACAAGAAACTGGACAGTTCCTAGCACATTTAGTACAACCAATACATTTATCTGAAATATAATATTCTAAAAGTGCTTGACATGCACCAGCTGGACATTTCTTATCTCTTATATGAGCTTCATATTCATCTCTAAAGTATTTCAATGTAGTAATTACCGGGTTAGCAGCTGTTTGACCAAGTCCACATAATGATGCAGAGCTAATAGTTTCAGATAAACTTTCTAGTCTTTCTATATCCCCTTCTTCTCCCTTACCTTCAGTAATTCTCTCTAATATTTCAAGCATTCTCTTTGTTCCTTCTCTACATGGCACACATTTTCCACAAGATTCTTCAACAGTAAAGTCAAGGAAAAATCTGGCAATATCTACCATACAATTGCTTTCATCCATTACAACCATTCCACCTGAACCCATGATGGAACCTAATTTCCCCAGGGACTCAAAATCCACTGATGTATCTAGATATTCGGCAGGTATACAACCACCTGAAGGTCCTCCTGTTTGTACAGCCTTAAACTTCTTACCATTAGGTATTCCTCCACCTATATCATATACAATTTCCCTAAGGGTCATACCCATTGGTATTTCAACTAATCCCGTATTTTCAATCTTTCCACCTAATGCAAAAACCTTAGTTCCTGGAGATTTTTCAGTCCCAATACTTCTAAACCATTCTACTCCTTTTTGGAATATTATTGGTACATTTGCAAGAGTTTCAACATTGTTTATAATAGTTGGTTTTTGCCATAAACCCTTATGAGCCGTTCTATGGATTTTAGTTCTTGGCATACCTCTTCTTCCCTCTATGGACTCCATAAGAGCTGTACCTTCTCCACATACAAAAGCTCCTGCTCCAAGCCTAAGCTCAATATCAAAGTCAAAATCTGTACCTAATATCCCTTTACCTAATAGTCCATACTCCCTAGCTTGTTTTATAGCTACTTCTAATCTTTGAACTGCTATTGGATATTCTGCTCTAACATAGATAAATCCTTGATCCGATCCTACAGCATAACCTGCTATAGCCATAGCTTCTAAAACAGAATGAGGATCTCCTTCCAGTATTGATCTATCCATAAATGCACCTGGGTCTCCCTCATCAGCATTACAGATTATATATTTTTGATCTGCATCATATTTATATGCCTCTTCCCACTTTCTACCTGCTGGGAATCCTGCACCACCTCTACCACGAAGATTAGAATCCTTCATAGTTTTTATTACTTCTTCTTGTGTCATTTCAGTTATTACCTTTGCTAATGCAGAGTAGCCATCCATTGCTATGTATTCTTCTATATCTTCTGGAGCTATGACCCCACAATTTCTAAGGGCAATTCTTGTTTGTTTTTTATAGAAATTTACTTCACCAACTGGTTTGATTTTATCTTCTACTAAAGATTCTTTAAACAATCTTCTCTTTACTATATGACCCTTTATTATATGTTCCTCAACAATTTCTTCAACATCCTCTAATGTAACATGGCTGTAAAATACTCCCTCAGGATATACAACTATATTTGGCCCTGATTCACAAAGTCCAAAGCAGCCTGTAAGTACTACTTGGATTTCTTCACCTAATCCCTTTTCATTTATCTTCTCTTCTATTAAATTCTTTATCTTATCTCCACCACCTGAATGGCAGCCTGTTCCTCCGCAAACTAATATATGATGTTTTTTAAGTCCTGCTATTTCTTCAATAAACTCCTTGCCTAACTCTGATTGACGAAGTTTTATTCTATTTAAAGCTTCTTCTTTAATTTTTTTTAGTTCATTAATTGTGGTCATGTTTACACCTCCATATTATCTATACTTATCTAAAATACCTTTTACATCTTCAGGTTTTAATCTACCATATACATCATCATTTATTGATAAAACTGGTGCCAATCCACATGCTCCTATACATCTAGTTGCTGTTAGGGAGAATTTCATATCTGGTGTAGTTTGACCTGATTCAATACCCAATTCTTCCATAACTTTATTAAGTAACTCCTGGGAACCCTTTACATAACAAGCTGTTCCTAAACATACCCCTATTCTATATTCTCCTTTAGGAATTAATGAGAATTGAGAATAAAAAGTAACTACACCATATATTTCTGATAAAGGAATATCTAATCCCTTAGATATGATCTCTAGAACTTCTACAGGTAAGTAACCAAATAGCCCCTGAGCTTTTTGTAACACTGGCATTAAGGCTCCCTGCTTGTCTTCATTTTCTTTAATAAACACCTTAAATTCTTCAATTTTTTCCTTGTTTTTCTCCATATCAAATTTAAATTCCATAATAAACCTCCTTTTTAATCTTATTTTGAAAATAGACAGCAACCCTAACGTGCTGTCTATGATAAAGGTTTACACCTCTTAATAAAATCCATCTTCATTTCAATTATTCATTAATCTTATTTAAATTTTTTTGCTATAGATTTTTAACACCATCATTTTATAATATTAAGTATATTTTGTCAATATTATTGATTATGTAAACTTGTCTTTGGGTATATAAAAATGTTTATATTTATACTAAATCCTATAAATATTTTTTAAAAGTCATTAATTTCTACATTTATATAGTATAATTTATTATATGTGTTATATATGACTAAAAGGAGTGATTTTTTTGCTAAAAACCAATAAAGACAAATTAGTGATTCAATCAGTACAGGGTAAAATTCATAGTCCTATAATGGGACCAAGTCCCTATAGAATAAGTAGTGATGGCAAACCTATGATTTTACATGGAACAGGAGGCATTACTTACAATTTTCAAATTGGAGATTCTTGTATGAACCTTGTAGGTGACCATGTGGAACCAGGTGTAAGTATTAGAAATGAAGATGCAGCTGAAAATAGACCTCTAATGGTTCTATCCTGTGTAGGAAATGAAGCTAGAGTAACATCTGGAGATGCAAAAGGTGCAAAGGGATTTGTCACTGGTATGCATGGAGGAATTGAGCATGTCCTTATATACTTCCCACAGGAAGATTTAGAAAAAATGGCTATAAATGATACAATACTTATTAAAGCAAATGGTCAAGGTCTTAAAATGGAAGGTCATGATGATGTATTAGTAATGAATCTTGCCCCTGATTTATTTGAAAAAATGGGAATTAGAGAAAATGAAAACGGAGAGTTAGAAGTTCCTGTAGTAACTGAAATACCTGCACATCTAATGGGTTCTGGTATAGGTAGTTCCACTAGCCTTACTGGAGATTATGATATAACTACTGGAGATAAAGAAGCGGTAAAAAAATATGGAATAGATAAACTTAGATTTGGAGATATAGTGCTATTAAGGGATTGCGATAATACTTATGGACGCCAGTATTTAGAAGGTGCAGTAACTATTGGTGTAATAGTGCATTCAGATTGTATACTGGCAGGACATGGACCTGGAGTTACAGGTCTAATTAGCTGTAAAACATCCAAAATAAAGGGAATAAAAACAGAAGATGCTAATATAGCAAACTATCTCGGAGTAAAATAATATGAAATTCATTTCAAATTTTAACAATAGAGAGATGTTTTTCTTAGGATTTTTAGTTTTAATAAATCTTACTTCATTTATATTGTTCGGAATAGATAAAAGTAAAGCCGAAAAGAAAAAATGGAGGATAGCAGAAGCATATTTATTAGGAGTATCTTTCTTTGGTGGTTCCATAGGTGCTTTAATGGGCATGGTAATATTTAAGCATAAACTAAGTAAAAAGAAATTCTATATTGGTGTTCCTTGCTTTCTAATGTTGAATAAATTTATTGAATTAATTGTATTTAATAGTATAAGATAATAAATAATGACAGGGAAAATTCCCTGTCATTTTTATTATCTTCTAAAACCTCTGTTGTTACCTTTTTCTTGTTTTCTTTTTTTTCTACAGTCTGCACATCTTTGGGGCTCATTATCAAAGCCTTTTTCCTTGTAGAATTCTTGCTCTCTTTCTGTAAAAACAAAATCTGTACCACAGTCTTTACATTTTATTGTCTTATCTGCCATTTCAACATT
This sequence comes from Tissierella sp., assembly GCF_032104385.1. Lineage (GTDB taxonomy): Bacteria > Bacillota > Clostridia > Tissierellales > Tissierellaceae > Tissierella. Next base: position 87,664 of record NZ_DAMCHJ010000005.1, on the reverse strand, counting down.
CCTCCTTTACATTTATTATAAGATTTAAAATACAATCAAAAATATTGCATAAAAGAGGAAATGTTGTTTACTCAATTAGTAATCTTCTCAATTCTAAATCTTATTTGATATTAACAGTATAATTCTATTTTTAAAACTATGCAATAGAATTATTATTTATTATTTAAATATTCCAAATGGTTTACCTACAGGTAAAAAAGTTTTTCCAAAATGCTCATTTAATACTGACGCTCCTGAGCCATAGAATGATAGTAATGAAATAATAAGCTCTGAATACGCCGCTAATTTATGTGGAAATTCTCCCATGATACCAAAGGAATCAAGAGTTAATCCGAGAAATAATAGGTCTATGAAGAAGAAAATTAAAAATAATACCTTATGTGTTTCCATAGCACCTATAGTCATAAAAATTGTAAATATTAGATATCCTAAAAATGCAAATCCCAATTGCTTTGTATCTACATTTGATGCTAGAGCCTGTCCAAATACGCCCATATTTATCATCCAAGATGTGGCAACTCCCATCCAAAAGAATCCATAAGCTCCAAATGCAGTGGTACCAAAAGTGTTATTTCTCTTTGAATCATTGATAGAAGCAAATAGCTGAGCAAAGGCTCCCAAAAATATTGCCCATGGTATCACAAATGATAATCCTTGTGTAATACCTAGCTTTTGCGATGATGCCACCAAGGTTACCATTGCTAGTCCAAAAAGACCTATTGCCGATGGATCTGCATTAACAATTTTTACATTTTGCGTGTGATTTTTCTCCATAAAATCCTCCTTTAAATAATATAATCCTTTATATGATACCATGTTTTAGATTAATATCAAGTTATTTTTTTATCAAATTTAAAGGAGAACTAAATATTTTCTATCTGCCAGTCTATAGGCTCTTTTCCTATAGATTCTAAAAATTTATTTGTCTTGGAAAATGGCTTTGAACCAAAAAACCCTCTAGTAGCGGATAGTGGGCTTGGATGAACTGATGTTATTATATAATGTTGGGGACTAGTTATAAAAGCTTTCTTCTTAATTGCATTATTTCCCCAAAGAATAAATACTATAGGGTCATCCCTTCCATTTAATAATCTAATAATGTGATCTGTAAATATTTCCCAACCAATTTTGCTATGAGAGTTAGCCTCTCCAGCCCTTACAGTTAAAGAAGTATTTAATAGAAGCACTCCTTCTTTAGCCCATTTAGTTAAGGTACCATTATTTGGTATATAACAGCCTAAATCATCTTTTAGTTCTTTATAAATATTTACTAATGAAGGAGGTATCCTAACCCCTGGTTTTACTGAAAAGCTTAGTCCATATGCTTGATTAGGTCCATGATAAGGATCTTGCCCTAATATAACTACTTTAACATCTTTATAAGAAGTATAGTGTAGTGCATTAAATATATCATGCATATCAGGATATATTGTTCTGGTTCTATATTCTTTAACCAAGAACTCCCTAAGTTTCTGATAATATTCTTTCTCCATCTCTCCTTCTAATAATTCCTGCCAATCATTATTAAATATCTTTTTCATAGCAAATTTCTCTCCTTCTAATACAATATACCAGTTATATTATATCTTATTTTTTTACTATATTTATTCTACCCATTTTTAATAATAAAACTAAGCCAAAATAGGCTTAGCTTTATTATTAAAAATGTAATTGAATATCCTTAACCAATTCTTCCATGAAATCCTTAACTGGAATAATCTTATTTATATTATATGCATTGGCACCTGCAAATGCAAATCCTGAATTAAGATTTCCTTTTTGTGCATTGATTAGAGCATTTGCTATACAATATTGTACCTCTGTAGGTTTACATGGCTTTAAACAATTTGTAATGCATTTTATTGGTTTCCTTAGTCCTGCCTTAGCATCTTCTATAAATTTATTGTTTATAGCCCTACCGATTAGACCAACAGGACTATTGATTAGCACTATGTCTTCTTCATTTGCATTTATATAAGATTTTTTAAAGTTTTCAGATGCATCACATTCTTCCGTTGCTACAAATCTGCTTCCCATCTGCACCCCTGCTGCACCTAGTTTTAGTAATTCAGCAATATCTTTTCCATTCATTATTCCTCCTGCAGCTATAATAGGAATATCTTTTCCATATTTTTCTTCATATGGCTTAATAGCTCCCAATACTTCTAACAATAAAGTATTTAAATCCTTAGAGGAGTCTTTTAATTCTTCATTTGAAAACCCCAAATGTCCTCCTGCCTTTGGCCCCTCTAATACAATTGCATCTGGAATAATATCATATCGTTTATCCCAGGTTTTACATATAAGGGTAGCTGCTCTGTCAGATGAAACAATAGGTACAACCTTAGTATCTGTTCCCTTAGTGAAACTAGGTAAGGTAAGGGGAAGCCCTGCACCTGAAAAGATTATATCTATTTTTTCCCTGACTGCTTCTATAACTACTTCTTCAAAATTATTTAGAACTGCCATTATATTGATACCAACAATCCCCCCCTTGGCTATTTCCTTGGCCTTTCTAATATGGTGCCTTAAAGCTCTTGAGTTTGCTTCATTCTTATTTTGGTAATAATCTGGTTCATTAAACCCAATCTCAACACCAGATAATACACCTACTCCTCCATTTAAGGCTACATTACCTGCTAGATTTGATAAGGAAATACCAATTCCCATACCTCCTTGCACAATAGGCAACTTAGCAATTAGATTTCCTATTTTAAGTTTAGGTAGTTCCATTTTCCCCTCCTATATAAAAGTATTAAGCTAATTTAGCATAGCTTAATATTTAGTATATATTTTTTCATATAAAAAAGATAGGGGGATTTTTATATCTAATCCCTATTTTTTAATTATTTAATGAATAAAGAAAAATTTCTTTATTATCTACTATAAAATCTAAAATACATCTACTTAGAGAAGATACTTTCAAATTTTCTGTACTGTAGTTTACAATTTCGTCATCATCTCTTACAAATTCAACTGCTAAATTAAGCTCTTCTATAAGTGTTTTTATAAATGTACTCAATAAATTTAAATACTCAAATTCTTTATCAGAAATCATATTATCTTCAAGTATTGTAAATATATTTTCAGATATTGTTCTAAAAGAATATACACCTTCTGAATACATCATTTCCTTATTCTCATATGATAAAAAATTTAAGTTAGCATTAATATCTAGAAACAATGACGAAATGTAGGTTAATTTATTATAATAAGCTTTTATATCTTCTTTTTCTAAATCCTTTAAGGTATCAAATCCTCTTTCTATTATTCTAAAATCTCGATATATCCTTTTTATAATATGGTTCGTGTGCTTTTGTTTTTCATTATATAATTTAAAATTAAAATATAAGGAAGTTATAGATAGTATGACTAGAAAATAAACTAATTTATTTTTCATGTAATTCCTCCATTAATTTATAGAAACCTAATATTAGTATTAAAAAAATCTAACCTCTAATAAACATTATAATATAAATATCAGTATTTGTTTGTCGAATTCTAAATGTTATTTAATTTGCTTAAAAATATATAATTGCCAAAGAAACTATTTCCTTGGCAATTATATATTTTTCCCCTATATTATTTTTTTAATAATTTTGCTTTATTCTGAGCTTTTCCTTTCTTCCTAAGATTTAGCTCTTCCTTCCTAGCAGTAAATCTAGCTTCCTTTTGGAGCTTTATATAATTATTCCATCTATCATAGGAAAGTTCTCCATTTAACAATGCTTTTTTAATAGCACAACCTGGCTCTTTATTATGGCTGCAGTCTTTAAATCTGCATAATCTGCTCAACTCTTCAATCTCTGAAAATGTAGTATCTACCCCATCCTCAATATTCCACAATGCAAGCTCTCTCATACCAGGAGTATCTATTATCATAGTTCCACTGTTTAACACAATCAATTGTCTATGGGTTGTAGTGTGTCTTCCCTTACTATCGTCTTCTCTAATATCATTAACTTTCATAATATTCTCCCCAGATAAGGCATTGACTAAAGAAGATTTTCCTACTCCTGAAGAACCTAGAAAGACTATAGTCTCTCTTGGTTTAAGATATTTCTTTAATTCATCTATTCCTTCTCCTGTAATGGAACTAATAAAAAAAACCGGTACTCCCATAGCTACATTTTCTACTTGTAAATTATATTCTTCAATATTATCAGCTAGATCCGATTTGGTTAAAACAATTGCTGGACTGCCCCCACTTTCCCATGCAATTGAAAGATATCTCTCAATCCGTTTTATATTAAAGTCATGGTTTAAAGATGAAACTATAAATACATGGTCAAAATTAGATGCTATCATCTGCTCCTTTTCATAATGAGAATCATATCTTGAGAACTTACTCTTTCTATCTAATACATAATAGATTATATCCTCTCCATAAGGATTGTGCTTAACTAAAACAAAATCTCCTACAGCAGGATATATACTATAATTATCATTATAAAATACTGAACCTTTGAGTCTTGCTCTTTTCTCCATATTATCATAGATTATCGTATACATTTCCTTGTGAACTTCAATTACTCTTGCTGGCACAAGATTATCTTTATCTATATTAATTAATTCTATTTGATTTCTAAAGAAATCTGTAAAACCATAATTTTCAATACAATTATTCATTTAATACCTCCAATTTAATCAACTTTCTATTAATCTTTATACTTATAAATTTGGGATTTATATTCTTTTTCATAAAACATCACTCCTTCTAATTTTTTAAAAATGGGCATAAAAATACCGCAGACAAAACCATCCATGGATATCTACGGTAATATTATTTAATTATTATTGGATTTAAGTAGACGTGAAAGGTTGATTCTACGGCACAAGGTCTATTGCATGACAAAAAAACATACTGTTTACTATTAATTCCTTGACCCATATTTGATTTTATTGAGTAATCACCATTATCATTGTTATCATATTACATCAACTCCTTCACCAATATATCTTATATTATATATTTCCTCCAATATTGTTGTCAAGAAATATTCATTTTATTCTTAATATTTTAGAGCAGCTATAAAACTCCCAAAGACCAATTGACAAAAGAAGCTATATTAGATATGATTTTTGTATATATACCTAAATTTAACATATTTATCTGGCTATAAAATTACTTAATAATGTATTTAGAAAGGATAATTTAGATGAGAAAGATAATATTAAGTGCTGATAGTACCTGCGATTTGAATAATGAACTAATACAGCATTATGGTGTCAAACATTATCCTTATACTATCCTTTTAGATGGAAAAACCTATAAGGACAATATAGATATCACACCACCTGAAATTTTTGAAGTCTATTATAAAAAAAAGCTGCTTCCAAAAACATCTGCCATAAATACTATGGAATATTATAATTATTTCAAACCTTTGATAGATGATGGATATGAAATAATACATATCAATCTTGGCGGTGTTCTTACAAGCAGTTATAACAATTGTTGTATCGTAGCAAAGGAACTAGGTAATATCTATCCCATAGATTCACAAAATCTCTCTACTGGTTCTGCTCTTTTAGTATTGAAAGCCGCAGATATGATAAATCAAGGACTCACAGCAAAAGAAATTAGCAATACTTTAAATAGTTATAAAGAAAAAATACATATGAGCTTCATTCTGGATACCTTGGATTTTTTATATGCTGGCGGACGATGTTCAAAAATTTCATCTCTTGGCTCAAATCTATTGAAAATAAAACCTGTTATCAATGTAAATAACAAATCAGGTGCTATGAGTTTAGGAAATAAATACAGGGGAACAATTGAAAAAGTTATAGTAAAATATATCAAAGACAAACTATCAAGCCATGATAATATTAATAATGAACGTATCTTCCTCGTCCATTCTGGAATTGATGATAAGATTATTAGTCTTGCCAAAAATACAATTTTAGAACATACGAATTTTAAGGAAATCTATGTAACAATTGCAAGTTGTACTATATCCTGTCATTGTGGTCCAAATACTTTAGGTATAGCTTTTGAAACCAAATAACGAAGTAAACACCTTCAAAAAATAATCTGACCCAAAGAAGTTAGATACATTAAATTAAGTAACTCATAAGGATTAAGTTCTATATTGAATAGGACTTAGTCCTTTTAATTTACTTTTAATTCTATATTTAGTATACCATTCAATATAATCTTCCTAAAATAATTTATATTCTTGAACTCTTGTAAATATAATAACTCTGGTTTTAACAAACCAAAGAAATTTTTCATTATAGTCTTTACCATTTATTATAATTAACTTTCTTCAATTAAAAAATAGGACATCCAATATTTAATTTAAGTATTTATAAATAAATTATCTTGACTTTTTATGACTACAGTTGTAGACTATAAGCACAAACTACATTTGTAGTCATATTTTTATAGGAGGTGAAAAAATGGAAAAATCAGCTAAAATATCAAACTCAGAATGGGATGTCATGGAAATCCTTTGGGAGAAAAATCCACTTAGCTCTAAAGAAATAATTGAAAAGGCTGGACAAAAAAGAGATTGGAAACCAACTACTATTAAAACTCTTATTTCAAGGCTTGTAGATAAAAATATATTGAGTTATGAAAAAATAGGAAAATCTTATTATTATTATCCCCTTTTAAAAAAAGAGGAATGTATCAGTGTAACAAGTAATAAATTCATTAATAAATTCTACAAGGGCGAGTTAAAAGCTATGCTTGCTAGCTTCATTGAAAAATATGAACTTTCTAATGAGGACATTAACGAATTAAAAGAAATCTTAGATAAAAAGAAGAATTAAGGAGAGTCATTTATCATGCTTGTAAGACTTTTTTATACAATTTTAGAAGCTTCAATCAAGTCTAGTCTTTTAATTGGAGTTATTTTATTGGTGAAGAATATATTTAGAGAGAAAATAGGAGTTAAAGGTCAAAATATTCTTTGGTTTTTACTTATTATAAGGTTAACTTTATCCAATGTGAATCTAAGATGCTTTAATATATTTTCTAGAATCAACACTTATAATATTATATTAAAACCTAATTATGTAATAACAAAATCCCAGATATTTAAGTGGTTTAATGATGGATTAAATCATCAAAATATTAATTTACATAAATTTTCCTCTAATCTCTCACTTAAGTATTTTCTGCCAAGTATATGGATTTTAGGCATATTAATATTAGGACTGTATTTCATATTATCTAATATAAAATATGGACATTTAGTTAATATTAGCAAGACACCTGTAGAAGGACATATTAAACAAATATTATTTAAATGTGAAAAAAAACTTAGTATAAAAACATCTTTGCAGTCTTATAAATCACCTTTTGTCTATTCTCCTTGTTTGTATGGCTTTTTTAACCCCTGTATATTATTACCTGATGACATAGAAGAAAAAATTCATATTGATGATTTAAAGTATGTGATTGCACATGAACTAGCCCATTATAAAAGAAAGGATATATTGATTTATATGATTATATATATCCTACAGATAATCTATTGGTTTAATCCTATTGTTTGGTACGGTCTTTGCAAAATGAAAAATGATTGTGAAATTGCTTGCGATGCCTTAGCTCTTTCGTCTTTTGAAGAAGATGAAAAAGAAAATTATGGTTTATGTATAATACATCTATTGGAAAAGAATAGATCTAAACCATATAGGATCATTACTACAGAATTTATAAATAAGAAGAGGTATCTAAAAAGGAGGATTATAATGATAAAGAAATTTAAAGAAGGTTCATATAAATTATCACTTGTGACTATATTGCTGTTTATGTTAATGTCTGGCGTATTTTTAAGCAATGGAAATATAAAAGTATCTGCTGACGATTATTCAAGTAGTACCCCCGTTATAAATAAAGAAGATATCCAATTAATAGAAATGATTTGGCCTGTACCTAATTCTAAAAGGATTTCTGCACCTTTTGGTAAAAGAGTACATCCAGTTACAAAAATGGAAAGAAACCATACTGGTATTGATATTCCTGGAAAAGAAGGAGAAATTATTATTGCAGCAGCAGATGGTAAAGTAGTATTTTCAGAATTTGATGAGGGATATGGTAAAACAATAATTATTGACCATGGTAATGATTTAGCCACAGTATATGCTCACTGCTCTGAACTCCTTGTTAAAGAAAATGAAGAAATAACTTCTGGTACAGCTATTGGAAAAATAGGCATGACTGGAGCTAGTACTGGTCCACATTTACATTTTGAGGTAAGAAAAGATGGAGAAGCCGTTGAACCATTAGACTATTTTAAAAACAACTAATTATATAATAGGGAAAAGACATAATAAATTATCTTTTCCCTATTATAAAATAAATGTTTTGAAAATAAATTATTTCATTTCTCCACTAAATGCTTCCAATACCTCACTGGCATACACCTTTTTTGTAATCTTGGATTAATTTTATTCTGAATTGCTATAGATTTAAAATATGTTTTCCAAAGTTCTTGATACTGTTCCTCATCTTCTTTTATTATCAATGAATCATTAACTTCTATATCTTTAATAACCCACTCTTCCTTATTATAAAATACAGCTATTCCTCTCTTCACATCATGTATTGCCCAATTTTCATTCATCATTCTAGATTCAAAATGAGGTGCAAGTAGCCCTACAATATTGTAATCTGGTTCTATAGAAGAATATAATATCCCATTTTCAAGTTGTTTAAACCTAGCAAGTCCTAACATCCTATGTTTTTCTTTACCTACTTTATCATAAATGCTATTTATTTTTAAAACAATATCATTGGATAAATTGAAATCCACCTCTGCTCCAATTTTAAATCCTAGTTGAAGATATTTTAATATAATTATCCCATGTCTTGGTAACTCAGATAAATAGGCATAGAAAACTTTCCTTAAAGCTTCTTCTGAAATCTTATTTTCTATGGCTTCATATACTTTTCTAGCCTTTTCTCCATCTGTTGAAATAAATACTTTTTGTACTAGAAAGTTCTCTTCCATACTATCTTCAGGTATTATATCATCAATATTTTCTCTCCTATAATAAGCTTCGTAAACCCCAGTTAACAATCCATCAAAACTACCATCATAAATATAATGAATCATTAAAGCTGCCCTCCTATTTGAATATACTTATCCTCTGGAGACACTTGTTCAAATAAAGATAATTGATGATATTTCTTTTCTATTGAAGGACTTTCCACTAACTGATTACGAATTATTTGACTATCCATAGATTTTATCCCATAGTATTTTCCTTTACAGGTAATAAAATACTGGGCTCTTTTAAGTACAATTCCTAATTTCTTTAAATCAAAAAAGTCTATGGATGAAAATTTTCTTCCTTGAATTATCTTTATTGCTGATTTTACTCCAATACCAGGTACCCTCAGAAGCATAGTATAGTCTGCTTTGTTTATCTCCACTGGAAATAAATGAATGTTGCGAAGTGCCCAGTCGCATTTAGGATCTAAGCTCAAATCAAAGTCAGGTTTATCTTCATCTAATAATTCCTTGGCTTCAAATCCATAAAATCTAAGTAACCAATCTGCTTGGTAAAGCCTATTTTCTCTTAGAAGGGGCGGGGATTTAATAACTGGAAGCTTAGGATTATTTGATACAGGTATAAAAGCTGAATAATACACTCTTTTAAGACCATAGGAATTATATAATCCTTCAGATAGTCTAAGGATTTTTAAATCATTATCTTTTGTGGCTCCTACTATTAACTGTGTAGTCTGACCTGCTGGAATAAATTTGGGACTAAATCTAAATTTCTTTCTATCATCTATAGATTGAGTAATTCCAGTTTTGATTAGGTTCATAGGCTTTAAAATATTTTCCTTATTTTTTTGAGGTGCTAAGAGTTTTAAGCCTTCTTCTGTGGGTAATTCTATATTTACACTCATTCTATCCACATATCTGCCTATTTTGTTAACAATATCCTCATCTGCCCCAGGTATTGCCTTTGTATGAATATATCCATTAAAATTTTCTTCTTCTCTAAGCTTTTTAACTACTTGGAAAAGCATTTCCATTGTATAGTTAGGAGATTTAAATACAGCAGAACTTAAAAATAAGCCTTCTATATAGTTTCTTTTATAAAAATTTATAGTTAAATCAACTATCTCATCTGGTGTAAAAATAGCCCTAGGTAAATCATTAGATGACCTGTTAATACAATAAACACAGTCATATATACAATAGTTGGTCATTAAAATCTTTAACAAGGAAATACATCTTCCATCATCAGACCAACTATGACATATACCTGCTGGACTTGTATCTCCTAATCCACCCTTTTTATTCTTTCGATTACTTCCGCTAGATGAACAAGAAACGTCATATTTAGCTGCATCAGACAATATCTTTAACTTCTCTAAGACATCCACCGCTAACACCTCATCACCAATTATTTTAGGTAAATTATACCATAGTAACAGCAAAAACTCAAACATATGTTTGAGTTTTTAAATTTATATATCTTAGGACTCAAGACTTTTCACAAAGTATAATCTTCAAAGATGAGATAAAATATATTACTATAATATTTTATAAGTAGGATAGGATTAACCTTAACTTTAATTCTCTATTCTCATAATATATTACATCCATAAATATAAAAAATAAATTTAATAAAACTTTTTCCCATATACAATTGTCTAATAGGTGAATAATAAAAATGAGCTCATATTTTATTTACAAGGAGGAGATTTCACTGAAAGATTTAGTTCTTAAAGCAATGAAGGGAGATGATGAAAGTTTCGGTTTCCTTATAAATAGCAAAAAAGAAGATTTATATAGAATTGCATATAGTTATGTGCATCATGAGGAAGATGCACTTGATATAGTTGGTGATTCAGTATATAAAGCTTATATATCAATGGGTAAGTTAAAGCATCCCGAATATTTTAATACATGGCTTGTCCGTATAGTCATTAATTGTGCAATAAATTTCATAAATAAATCTAAAAGAATCTTATATTTAGATAATCAGACTATAGATAGATTTAATGACGAACAAAGTAATACTTTAGAAAATATTGATCTAAAGGAAGCTTTACAAAAATTAGAACCTATATATAAAACTGTAATAATACTCAGATATTCCCAGGACTTAAAGTTAAAAGAAATAGCCGAAATTCTAGAACTTCCTTTAAGTACAGTAAAAACTCGGCTTTATAAAGCAATTGAAATTTTAAAAATAGAACTTAGGGAGGACGAAGATTTTGAAAAATAATACAGATGATTTAAAAAACGTTTATTCAGATATAAAAATACCTGATGCTTTAGATGATACAATTAATAATTCAATATTAAGGGGGAAAAATTATATGAAAAAAAATAATAACAAAAGAAAAATAATAAATGGTTTAGCATCAGTAGCCGCAGCAATTGGAATATTTACTCTAAGCATAAATATTTCTCCATCATTTGCAAATAGTCTTGAAGAAGTTCCTGTTTTAGGTACACTGGTTAGAATACTTCAATTTAATAATGGAAGTTCTCAAGGTGGAGAAATAACCGATGGAGTGGATATAAACTTTATTTCTTTAAGGGAAGGACAGGATTTCGACACTATTAATGTAAACTTTAAGGGATTTGAAGAAGAAACTCAAGAAATAGTACCATCTTTTAATATAGACTATAAAGAAGCACCCTTTACAATGACATTTTCCATATCTGGTGCTAGAGGTCTTTCTGCCAGTGAATACTTTGAAGAGCTAAAAAAGAGTAAATATATTAAAGATGTTTATCAACTTATAACTTTAGATGATTCACAGCAAAGATTTAACATAGTATTCAACCAACCTGTTAATTTTGAAGTAGAAGAATATAAGAATCCAGCCTCTTTTAAAATAGAAATATCGAAAAATACAAAAATAAACTCAGATAAAAAAATATATTCAGTAAGAACTAACTCTTATGAAAAAGGAGAAGAATTTGCTATTCTTGAAGAAATACTATTTGACATAGAAGAACTTAGGGTATTAAGAGACAGTAATGGAACATATTTATATGAATTAGGTCAGTTTGATTCAAAGGAAGAAGCGCAGGAAAAATTAAAAGAATTTGAAAGCACTTTTAAAGATAGTATAAAATTATATTCTGAAGAAAGAACTTTGAGTGATATACCAGAAAATATAAGGTAATAAAAAGGATTTATTTATATTAAGCTTTTAAAACATAAACAGCAAAAGGACTTTAAATCATAATAAAGTCCTTTTTTATTTACAAACTTTTTATTAAATTATATTTAATAGAAACAAATAATTCTTATTTATAAATTTTTATGATTGAACTAATTTCATCTTCTTTGGATTATAGTTATTTGGACTTTTTAAAGTTTTAACCAATGCCTTAGCCTGCTCTAATGTTAATTTGTCTGCTTCTATTCCATAATAATATTTAGCAGCATCTTTTATTCCATAACAACCTTCTCCAAAATATATTACATTACAATACAATTCCAATATCTCATCTTTAGTAAGTTTTCTTTCCAAATCTTTGGCAACAAATACTTCTGCAACTTTTCTCTCGTATTTTTTATCAAAAGAAAAATATGAATTTTTAGCAAGCTGCTGAGTTATTGTACTCCCTCCTTGCACAATTTTACCTGCTTTTATATTGTTGTACATAGCTCTTGCTATTGCTATAAAATCAAAACCTGAATGTTTGTAAAATCTATGGTCTTCAGATTTTAATACTAAATTTAAAAATTCATCTGATATATTATTTAATGATATAAAGTTACTTTGTCCTCTAATTTCTTCGATAGTATCATCTAAGCTTTTTTTATTTATTGCTTCCTTATACATTTCATATCCATTTAAAACAATAGGTGTTATCATAGACATGACTAAAATGCTTATACTAAGAAATATTGCTAATATTGTTTTTATAGCATTATTTTTATTCAATCTTTTCTTATCTTCACCTATAGAATAAAAAGCTTCCTTTCCTGTTATACCACCAACAGTAATTAAATTATAGACTATTACAATATAAAATAAATTATTTATAAAATTTTTCATTTTATCTCATCCTTTTTTATTTATAATTTAATTATACCGAAAGTATATAACAATAACCATTGTTTTACCTTACAATTATCATACAGTTTTGTAAGATAAGAAAAAATCAGCCTAAAATTAGGCTGAAATATATTTAGCACATGGTTTTTCAAGACCAATAAAGTTTATATTATTGTAAATATTTTATTTTAAGAAGGAAAGTTGACTATTAATGTATGGCTTTCTATATCCAGCAATAATATCTTCCATTTTATAGAATATGCCAAACCCTTCACATTCTTTTTTAAATAATTTCCATAATACCTTTGCTCTTGGCGAATAACAACTATAATTATTGCCAAAGCAATTTATATATTTCTCCTTTATACCTTTAAACTTTTCATCAAGTTTTTTATAATACCAATCCCTTTGATTTTGTCTCAATGTTACTCCAAATGCAGGATATATGAATTTTGCACCACTTTCATAGGCTAATTCCACTATTCCCTTTATATTTTCTTCATTATCTTCTAAAAATGGTAATACTGGCATAAGTAATATACCTACAAATATACCCTCTTTAGAAAGTTCTTTAATTGCTTCAAATCTTTTGGATGACACTGCTACATTAGGTTCAATCTTCTTACATAGTTCATCATCATAAGTTGTTATACTAATCTTAACTAATACAGGAGAATGTTTTTGTATTTCTTTTAAAATATCTAAATCCCTTGTAATTAAATTACTTTTCGTTGCAATTGAAACACCAAAACCATTACCATTAATTAGCTCTAAAGCACCTCTTGTTAGACAATGTTCTTTTTCCAAAGGATTATATGGATCACTCATTGCTCCTGTACCTATTACACCAGTCCTGCGTTTTGATTTAAGTTCACGTCTAATTAAAACTAATGCATTATCCTTTGCCCTAACCTCATGAAAATTATCTATCCCATAACATTCACTACGACTATCGCAATAAATACAGCCATGACAACATCCTTTATATATATTCATATTATAATTAATACCAAACCAATTATTTTTAGCAGTATAACCTGAAATTATTGTTTTCGCTGGAATATACTTCATAACTATAATCCCTTTTCCTCTCATAAATATTGTTTATTTATATTTTAATACAATTTAAGCCCATGTAATTTATTCATTCTAGGTCAAAAAACCATACTATGCAAAGTACCTCTATTATACTTAGTTCTTTCTTGGATAAATAGAAGTTCTAAAATTATTTTTATTATTAATTATAGACTTAGTATAGCCCTTATAACCTGACAGCAGTATGTCATATTCAAAATAAAAAACATCCCATTATGAAGATGATAAATTACCAATGGTTAAATCCTGTTATAGAAGTAAGAACTATTATTTCAGATAAAAAGATTTAGCTTTATGGACATCTAAAGGATTTTCAAGAATATCATTCTGCATTTCAATAAGTTCATTTACTAATTTATCAATTTCTTTATCATCAGCATTGGATTCTATTAATTTAATTAGTCTTTGAACACCTATTCTTGTATTTTCAAAATACTCGATTTTCATAAATTCAGTTAATCCAAAATCATTTATAAAAAGTGAATTAGACATCCTTAGTATTCCATCTAATCGATAAAGTTCATTCAAATCAATTGGTTTCTCAGATAATATTGGCAAAATCCAACCCTTCGGTAAGGAAATAGTTGTTAAATCCATTGTAGATTTATTAGATGAAGCTATTCTATTTTTTAATCTTCTATTATCTTTGTATAATTTAACCGTTAATATAATTAATACAATCAAAGCAATTATTATAATATTCTTTTTTATTTTTGGATCTTTTATTTTAATATTTTCCATTTTAATTCTCCATATATAATATAAATATATTTTTTTATGTTACTATTGGCTTTATAATGTTTATAAGAATCCTATGCCTTAAGGGCAGACCTTTATTTTTATAATTATCATATTGTATAGTATGAATATAGAGTATCAACCTGAAAAATATTTGTCAACTATTTATCAATAGCAGTTCAAACCTAACTTGTATTGAAATGGCTTTGGCAATCTATAATTCATATCTAATCTTAACAATCAACATGTCCTAGTGTGTCATATGATTGTAATAATGGTGTAATCTCTTTGTAATTGTATTTATACTAAATTATGGTATTCTAATTATATTAACCATTAAACTATATGAAACCAGAATAGGAGTGATAGTTATGAATAAAATGACTATGAAAGAAGCTGGAAGATACGCTAATTTTCTCGATAGAACCATAGAAGAGTTAATATATTTATCAAATTACGGTATGGATTCTAAAATATATTCCATAACAGAAATTCATAAAAAATCTGCTTCTTATAAGGATGCTCTTGATGAAACTATAGAGGTAGAATTTGAAGATGATACAGAAATAGATATTCCCCAATTAACTCTGCTATTAGAAGATTTGTTTTTTGAAAAAGCCATGTTAGCAGAAAGTATTTCAGAAGCTAAGAAAAGCTTAAAAATAAAAATTGATGAAACTAGAAATATGAACTTAGATTCAGCGCTAGAATATGCGAAATTACTTAGAAGATTTTCAGAAGCATATCTACGGCCTCTTACAAATAGAAAGGATAAAAAAACAAAGGAAAAAAGAACAGGATACGCCTTTAATGTGGAAGGAAATCAAACTCCGTATATTTATGAGACAGAAGTAATTACTACAGTAATATATAATACAGTACCTTTATCTAAAAAGATTAAAACAAACAATTATCTTGCAGACCGAATATCTGAAGGAATTGATATGGCAATGAATCTTGAATCCGTTGAATTTAGTCCAAAATTTAGTTACCTCGATAGCTGTGAAGATATTATAAATCAATATAAGAAAGACTTTTAAGAGAACATTGAAAGATAGTCTTTCTTAAAAATAGAACTTTTCCATCAGTTATAAAAATATAAAATAACTTGGCGTGATAGTAGAGAGCTTCATTGATATTGAAAGATAATTAGTCCATGGCATAGATTGAAAGAATATTATATATTAAATCTTTCTTATATAATATCTTTATATCTAAAATCCTATGATGGATAATAATTCTGATATTAAAAGATTACAATATGCAATCACTACTCATAAATCGGCAATTCACCAATTCCATAATTCATGAGTTCATCCTTCAAGAAACAGCAAACAATTCAGTTGACAATATAACGTATTTTAACTCTTAAGGCTTCAAATTTGTTTAATTACTTTATATTGCTTCGACCAATTGTTTAGTAAATTGATATGGAGCTTTCTACTATCACACCAAGTTAAATAGTCATTATAATTTTATTTCAAAAGAAAACCATATCCTACTGGGTCTTCTTCGTCTATTACTAAATGATTAAATCCTGTTATATAAGCAGAACCAGTTATTTCAGGTATTATAGCTTTAAACTCACCAACTGTAGTTTCCTCTAGAATTCTACCTTTAAATTTAGTTTTGATTATACTTTCATATACAAAAGGTTCATTAATACCTAGTTCTCCCTTAACATATAATGTTGCCATCTTTGCACTTGTACCAGTGCCACATGGTGACCTATCAGCTTGACCGGAGCCAAAAATAACTACATTTTGATAATCTGCATCGTCACTCTTAGCCTTGCCATAGACCTCTACTAAGTCAACTGTCTTTATATGTGTTTGTGTTGGATGCTTAACTTCAATTTCCTTGTTTATAATATCCCTTAATTTCATGGCTCTTTCTATTATTATATTAGTGTTCTCAGGTCCAATATTAACCTTCAATTCACTATCTTTTACTATGGCAAAGAAACTGCCTCCAAAGGAGATATCAAATGTAACTCTTCCAACATCAGGCAATTCCACTTGAACATCCTTTTTGTATAAAAATGAGGGAACATTAACTACGGATACTTCCTTGGCTCTTCCATCTTCAACCTTTACTTTAGCTTTAACTAATCCAGCAGGAGCTTCTAATACTATTTCTGTAATTGGCTCAGTAACTTTTACCATTCCAGTTTCTACTGCAATAGTGGCAGCACCAATGGTTCCGTGTCCACACATGTTTAGATATCCCCCGCCGTCCATAAATATTATACCTAAATCTGCTTCTGGTAAGGTAGGTGTAGTAATTATAGAGCCAAACATATCATTGTGTCCTCTTGGTTCATGCATTACAGCTGTTCTTATATAATCTAAATGCTTTTCCAAATATTCTTTTTTCTCTGGCATAGTCCTTCCAGATATGGCTGGTAATCCGCCAATTATAGTTCTATTAGGTTCTCCCATTGTATGGGAATCAATAGCGTGTAAACTCTTAGAAAATTTCATTATTTACCTCCTTTAGACCTTTGCCACATATTCATATGGAAGTGGAACTATTTTACCAGCTGTATCAATTTCTACTAACTTTAATAAAGCGTCTTTACAAATATTATACTGCATTTCTATATTATGAGGTGCTCCTGCATTGGCACCCATAGGTACTAAAGGAGCCACTGCTCTAGGAGTACCACTTTGTCTTACTACTGGTGGAAGAGCAGCTATTATTATTGTTGGTATGCCTGCTTCCTCAATTGCTCTCTGCACAATCACGGCAGAGCGGTGGCAAGTACCTCAGCCTGCAGTCATTAGTACAGCATCTACTCCTTCTTCTTTCAATATTCTTGCAATCTCAGGGCCTGTTTCATTTTTAAACTTCTCCTGATTTCCTCCTCCACCCATAAACCCAATATGTACAGGTGCTATGGATTTTATAAAACCATCCTTTGCAAGTTCGTGTAATCTATCTATTGGAAACATACAATTGATATCCTTATTAACATCTCCGTTATCATAACCACCATGGGATACCATCAATTCACTTGAGGGAGTTGTATCCCTAACCTCTCTAAATGTAAAATCTCCCGCAAGATTAAATCTCTTATCCTTTTTCTCGTGAACACCAGCTGCTGTAACTAATGCAACAGTCATATCTTTTAATTCTTTAGTTACAGGAGTCCATACTGGCGGTGGTGTAATTGGTACATATATTTCAGACTGTAACCCTCTTACTACTGTCATGGTCATTACTATACCTCCTTATTACTTTTTTTATCTAAATTGCTGACATATTTATCATTAGGCACTGGACTTATTACTTCTATATAACTCATATTAAGACCAACTTCTTGCCCTACTTCCAATGGGTAGTCCGTAATTAACATTCTCATTGGAATTTTTAAAAATCCCATTCTGCCTTTAAAATCTATACCTACAGCACCATCAGATATTTCAACTATTATACCTTCTAAATATCTTACTTCATCAATATATTTCATATCTACACCTAAATTCTAACTATATTTTTCTTTTCTCTTTTGACTCATAGGAAGTGATGTTTCATTATCTTGCCTCTTTATTTCCTTCCTAAGGGTTTTTTCTATTAACTGTAAATTATTTTCCTTTATTTCTGGATTCCAACTTCTCTCCGGTGCCAATACTTCTTCTCCAGCCATTGCAGCTTTTAGCATAGCCAATATTCTAAGACCATCATCCTGTGTTAAAGTATTACATCCAAGTATTTCATTTTCAATTCCTGCTTCTGTTTTATTCAAATCTACCATGTGAGTCATATATTGATTTCCAACTACTAATGCTCCTTGTACTGCACAGAAAGATGCACCTACTACTGATATTCCTCTCATACCTATTTGCTCTATATGACTGGCAAAGTCAATATGGTTGTTTCCAAATCCTTCAGTTGTCACTACTGCACCATCTACATCCATAGCTTCAACAGTCATTCCCACTCTTTCAGATACATAGAATTTTTCAGAATTAATTTGAGGGCTACCAACCAGTATAACTCCACATAAATCTACATCTTCATCTCGGAGTGCTTCTATTATAAGAGGTTCTCTCCAGTAATGTCTTGAACACTCCTTACTTGCAGGTCCTATACAAGTAAGTGCATGTATAGCTCCATCTAATATTTCTAATGGTGAGCAGACTATTGGTACATTCCCAAGGTCAACATTTGGCTTTGCTCCCAATACTCCCACTGGTTCCATTGGAAGTATTAGATTGTCATGCATAGCTCCTTGTCCCATGATTTCCTTAACTATTACAACTTTCTTTTTCCCTGGTCTTCTTAGTTGTACAAATTCTTCTTCTGAAACTACTAAAGACTCATCTAATTTCTTTAAAGCCTCTCTAATTTCTTGTGTAATAAAATCCGTAGCCTTATGAGCTGCAAGAGGCCCAGGTCTTTCCATATTAGTATGTTCTTTAATTGTTACCTCAGTTTTTATAAATATTTCTCCCTTTTCAGGAGCACCTGGTCTTCCCCACATTATATTTTCTTCAAGAATACCTTCTGATGAACCAAATTCACCAATTTGAACTCCATTCTCATCGGTTCCAGTTACTATCATAATTACACCATCAAGTACTCTAGTTATTCCAGTTCCTAATTTGCTTCCTTCTTCCTTTGCAGCAATAGGTTGGACATCCATTATGGTTTCTGAATACATATTATATTTATCAGGGGTAATGATCTCAACTTTTATTTTCTTAACTAACTCATCTACCTCTATTGCATCTTCACCAATATTCTCTCTAATATAAAGAGTCTTTCCTTCAATTTTAGTTTCTGAGCCAAATTTAACTTCATCTATTTGAAAATGCTTTTTAACAAGTTTTCTAACTGCTTTACTAGGAGTCTCTTTAACTATTTCCTCGGCAATTTCTTTTTTCCCAGTCTGTTCTACCACTGGTAATGATGGAAAATATTTTCCTAAGGGAACTTCAATATCTATTCCCTTACCTTCGGCAATTTTTATTTTTAGCACTCCACCAGCCACTTCATTTATAGTTGGTGATACTAAAGTTTCTTCTACATCAAATCCTTCCAACATATTTGGAGTAACAGGTGTTAGAGCTGGTACATCTTGTTTCAACTTTGCTCCAATAACTTCACCTCTTGTTAATACACTTTCATCAAGTTTAATAAGAAGTGAATCTTCAAGTTTTTCAAAATTCATTGGAGCTTCTAAATCAGCTACTCCTATTATATCTCCAGTTTTCATATTATTTTTGAAAACTGCCTTTTTATCTGGTTCAGTTAATTCATGATTACTTATATCTTCACCTGATAATTCCATTTCTTTTAATCCTTCAACTATATCGGAAGTAATAGGTGTTAATGAGTCAATGGTCTTTAAAATCTTAGATCCAATAACTTGTCCTATTCTAACAACATTTTCTGGTATTGAAAGTAATCCTGAATCTATAAGATCAGGAAATATATTTGGATCTTCTAAGTTATCTGCCGATATTATAGTTCCCGCTTCAGTTCTACAGCACACTACAGCAAATTCATTTTTTAATTTTTGTGCTTCTTCAATGCTTATTGACATACTCACGCCTCCTTAATTTAATTTATTTTTTCTCCTCCATGGGAAGTCTTCTTGTTAATTCATGATCAACTGTTCTAAATATATGATCTGTATGATGGTATACTGGTACTCCCATATTAGGAGCACAACACATTACCGTATTTGTACAATCACTACAATTTGATATTAAAATCCTCTTGGCACCATTTTTCTTAAGATGCATTACCCCTTGAACTTGTCCAGGGCAATCTCCTGGTGTCAAACATTTATTTACTCCTCTAACTTCTACAGCATTTTTACATTTTGTTACTGCAGCCACTTCTGACTTCATTTTTTCAGCTATATCTCTAAGTCTAACTTCATCTGCACCACATGCGCATACAAGAAGTCCAATTGGTCCTTTAAATTCTGGCAATGGAATAGTTACTATGGCACCACCAGATATTTTTGTAACTACAGAATTATGAATATCTCCAGCTTTTCCTGTATATGGCCCTCCTATTACTACCTCACCATAATCTCCATCAATTCCTCCACATTTATCAATAAGTATAGATATAGGAGTTCCTATAGGTACTTGAAAAAAAACATTTGCCTCTTTACCACTTTTTAACTTTCCACCTACTGTAATATCTTTATCAATTACAGGTTTTAAATCCTCAACTGCCCTTGTAAGGTTTGCTAAGGTTTCTCCATTCATAACTACAGATTTAGCCTCAATAGGCAACTGCTCTGGAGTAAGCCATGTACCAAATATCTCATGGATAATTGCCCTTTCCTCACCCATAGGATACATATCTCTAAGCTCTTTTACTTCAATATCCTTTGCATCACCAATTGCATTTTTTAGCGAAGAAACAGCAGCTTGATTTTTTGCCTTTATTGCTATATATCCCTTTGGAGCCTTTGTAGCTTCCATAGCATATCGTAATCCTTTTATGACTATTTCAGGATCTTCTTCTAAAAGTTTTATATTATGGTTTAAAATAGGTTCACATTCTACACAATTGGCAATTACAACTCCATCTGGAATTTCTGATTTTAACTTTATATAAGTTGGAAATCCAGCCCCACCAGATCCTACTATACCTGCTTCATAGGCAGTTTCTGATATGGATTTACATTTTTTTATCTTTACATAATCTTCTTTGTTTATAATTTCCCCTTCAATTTCCATGACCTCGTCTGTTATATTTATAACCTTACCAGTTACACTAGAATGTATTTTAGTTCCAAGACCATTTGGCTCTGCAATACATTGTCCTCTTAATACTTCATCTCCTATTTTTATAACTTCCACACAAGGAGCACCTACATGTTGCTTTAGTGGAATTCGATATAATGCCATTCCTTCCCCTCCCAACAATAAATGTTGATAATTATCTATTTATCATTCACTAATATTTATTATGCAACTATTATGCCATCATCTTATGGTCTCAATGTTTTTATTGAATAAAATTTATTTATTATAAGTCCTAATGCCCTAAGCCTGATCTATACAATAGTGTAAATAAAAATAAAGGTTATTCAATCTGCAATTTATTTTCTTATTTAATACATATTTTTCTTTAAAAGTAAAAAGAAGCCTAAATCATGTCAGATATCTGACATGATTTAGGCTTGTGAAATTATTATATACTATAGATAAATTTTATATAAACTTAGTGATTGACAAATTTTATACATATTAATACTAATATTATCATTTTTTATTGCCATAGAATAGCAGCAAAATCTAGTGTCAGTTTTTTGTATCAAAATGTCAGTTAATTGACATCATATTGCTAATTTATCTACTTTAGTATATTAATTTAAATTATATAAATCCAGTTTATAATATAAGGTGGATCTTTTTATATTCAACAATTCTGCTGCTTGAACCTTGTTGCCTTTTACTGCGGCTAAGGCATCTATGATTATATTTTTTTCAAAGTTTTCTACTGCCTTCTTTAAATCAAATGAATTATCTATGTCCAAGGCTATAAAAGGGGATATATTCATACTGCTTATAATCTCTGCAGGTATATCCTTACTCTCAATTATATCGTCCTTTGATAGAATCACTAATCTTTCAATAGTGTTTTTTAACTCTCTTATATTCCCTTTCCAATGATAATCAGATAATATCTTCATTGCTTCAGGAGATATATGAATATTATTCTTATTGTTTTTTTCTGAAAACTCTGTAATAAAATCATTTATAAGTTCAGGTATATCCTCTTTTCTCTCTCGAAGGGGAGGTATTCTTATGGACACCACATTTAATCTATAATAAAGGTCTTCTCTAAACTTACCTTCTTCCATAAGCTGGTATAAATCTTTATTTGTTGCAGCAATTATTCTTGCGTCTACCTTTATAGGTTTTCCACTTCCCACACGATAAACTATACCGTCTTGTAATACTCTAAGGAGCTTTGCCTGCATAAGTAAGGGCATATCACCAATTTCATCTAAAAATAAGGTTCCACCATTGGCTAATTCAAATTTTCCTGCTCTGCCTTTTTTATATGCACCTGTAAAAGCACCTTCCACATATCCAAATAATTCAGATTCCAAAAGATTTGAAGGTATAGCACTACAATTTACTGGAATAAAGTCTCCTTTTCTATCACTTTCTTGATGTATTGCCCTTGAAAATACTTCCTTCCCAGTGCCGCTCTCTCCCGTTATAAGTACGCTGGCATCTGTTTTAGCTACTTGTTTAGCTATGGTCATAGCATCTATTAATGCCTTAGATTTACCAATAATCTTACCAAAGAAATATTTATCCTGGGTTATTTCCTTCATTTGCTGCTTTAGAATTTCTACCTTTGTCTTTTCTCTATCTAATTCCATATATAAATTTGTAATTTCATTAAGATCCCTATCAGTAGATACTGCTCCTATTAGTTCTCCTTTATATATAAGGGGTATAGCAGATATTATGACATCAGATTCATCCTTAGGTGTATGCTTCAAATTTTCAAAAGTCCTTCTTTCCTTTAAAGCTCTAAGAAGTAAGGCATTGGGAAAAAATTTTTCTATATGAGAACCTACTATTTCCTTTGTTTTTATACCATATAGTTTTTCAGAACTGGCATTCCAAAATGTAACTATGCCAGAGGTATTTATAACACATACTGCTTCATGAAGATTGCCTAATATAAGCCTCAATTGAAGCTCTATTTCATCTTTTCTTAGATCCTGATGTCTAAATAATTCTAAAGGTGTAAGCATACCAACTATATTTTCATCTCTTAAAATTAATAATCTTTCGGTACAACTTTCTTTCATAAGAATCTTTGCTGTTCTTATATTTTCTTCTATACTAATAGTTACTATATTACTATTTATCCAGTTCCCAATTTTGTCATCTAAATTTACTTTTTCTCTAGCCAATCTACCGATATCTGAAATTGTTATAATTCCCAATGTATTATTATAGTTATTCTTATCATTATAACTTTTTACTATAACTACTTCATATTTTGAATTTATAAGCATTTCTCTTAAAGTGATCTCAATGGATGTTGACTCTTCAATAAATATAATTTCTTCATTCATAATATCAACAATACTTTGGAAGTCTGCAATATAATGCTCAGTCACTTTATCACCTACTTGATATTTTCTTATACTATATTTAGTATATTATCATAATTTAAATTTCTTTGTATAATATCCCCATAAATTTATGGGGATAAAGTAACCAATTACCCCATCCCCATAATTAAACAAATATATTTTAGTGAAATATTCCTGCAAATCCTGCTATTAATACGATCACTGCAAAAACCATTCTATAGACTGCAAATATTCTCATAGGTCTTTTCTTTAAATATGAGATAAACTTATTAATTACAAATAGAGCTACTATAAAGGATACTACAAATCCTACGATTAAAGAAATAAGTTCTGGAATTGTAAGAACAGCTATTCCTCCAATCTTTAATATCTTTAAAAAACTCATTCCTACCATAACAGGAATCGCTAAAAAAAACGAAAACTCTGTAGCCTGAACAGTGGAAAGCCCTGCTACCCATCCGCCTATAATAGTTGAAGCTGAACGAGACATTCCTGGAATTATGGCTAGACATTGAAATAGTCCTATCGTAATAGCTTGTTTTGCTGTGACATTTAAACTTTTGCCTTTAATTCTTCTATTTCTAAATTTCTTCTCAGCATATATCATCCATATACCACCAAGAAATAGAGTTATAGCTATAGTTACAGGATTAAATAAATATTTATCTGCTAAATCATCTAACAGTATTCCAAAAACTCCTCCAGGAATACATGCAATAAATATCATAAACCAAAATTTAAAACCAGACTTTTCATACCCCACTTTCTCTGGAAAAAAATTTATAAGGGTTTCTTTTATCTTATTCCAATAAAGAATAACCACTGCTAATATTGCTCCTAATTGTATAACATATGTATACATTTCAACATAACTTGAGTTTGTTCCTTTAAAACCTATTAAATTTTGAAATATAACTAAATGCCCTGTTGAAGAAACTGGTAAAAACTCGGTCAATCCTTCTACAACACCTAATATTATTGATTTTATTATTAAAATTATTGTTTCCAAAATCAGTCCCCCTATATTATTAAAACTTTTAGATTATATCTGTTATCACACCCTATACATTATATTTATAAACATATGGATATTATACACCATATACTAAATAATCTTCAAGGTAATCATTTTCAAATATATACTTTAAACTTTTTCTTTTCCATATACCTAAATCATACTGTAAAATTATTTCAGCAATAAAAGAAATCCCTCTATAAAATAAAGGGATTTTTCTTATTGTAAATCAAACAAAATTAAGACCATTCTTTTAAAAAATCTATTTTTCAACAATATTTATTTACTTACACCAATAGTAGTTTTTGCTGTACTGTCATTATATACTGAGTAATCTATCATATTCTCACCACGTGCTATACAAATTGTACTAACAACATCCCCTGTTACATTCATTGTTGTTGTTCCCATATCAATAAGACGGAAGATTCCTGCTATCATTCCAACAACATCCAAAGGCAGACCCATTGTTGAAAGTAACATAGTAGACATTACTATGGCACCACCTGGAATTCCTGGTGCTCCTACAGATACTAAAGTTGCCATTAGCACAGTCATTGCCTGCTGTGTAAAGGATAACTCTATTCCGTAAATCTGTGAAACAAATATAACACTTGCTGCATAGAAACAGACACCGCCATTCATATTCATTGTAGCCCCAAGTGGTAATGTGAAGCTACTCAGTTCTTCAGCTACACCAAATTTATTCTTAGCTACATTAAGTGTAATAGGAAGACTGCCAGAACTGCTTGTAGTACTTGCAGTAACTAGCCAAAGTTCCGGAATCTTTCTAAAAAACTGTCTAAGAGATACCTTACCAATTAATTTTAGCATGATAGCATACATAAGAACAACAGAAATTAAAGCTAAATAAACTGTTCCAATAAATACTGCAAGAGGTCCAAATATTTTCATTCCATATGCTCCAACGGAACATGCTATTAGAGCAGCTACACCATAGGGTGATGTCTCCATAACCATTCCAGTAATTGTATACATAATTTCAGCTCCAGATTCAAAAAAGTTACGGACTCTCACTCCTTTCTCACCCATGATAATAATAGCAATACCTACAAACAATGAAAAAACAATAATTTGCATTAAATTTCCCGTTGTAAATGCTGTGAAAATATTATCTGGAATCATTTGAAGTATTGTATCTCCAATTGATGGTGTAGCTGCAGCCTCATATACTGTTTCAGTAGATACTATTTCATCTACTGATAACCCTTTACCCGGATTTATTACATTTGCAATAGTCAGTGAGATTACCCCAGCTAAAGCTGTTGTGCAAAGATAATATAAAAGAGTCTTTGAGCCAATTCTCTTAAGTTTTTGCATATCACCAATACTACAGACACCTGCAGTTATGGAGAATAAAATCAATGGTACAACAATCATTTTTATTAATCTTAAAAACATATCTCCAACTGGCTTAAGAACTAGTACTTTTTCCTTGAATATAATACCTAGGATAATACCAAGTCCAAACCCTATAAATACCTTTGCACTTAAACCAAGTTTCTTCTTTTTCATAACTCTTCCTCCTAGTACATTAGGTTTTTATTAACCTCAGTAGACACCTGCCTACTGAGGTTATCAATTTTTATCTATCTAATATTAATCTTTCTTATTGATTTAAAACTCCGTATTTTATTAAAAGTTCTTTTATTATTTCTTGATTTTCTTCTGAAAGTGGAACTAAAGGTCTTCTAGGATGACCACCTTTATATCCAAGTAAATCTAAGGCATATTTTAATGCAGGTATACCAAATCTTCCTGTAACAGCAAAATTAATCTCTATTAATTTTAACTGTAGCTCTCTAGCTTCATCTAATTTCCCCTCTTTAAACAATGATACCAATTTACAGCATTCTTCTGGCATAATATTAGCAAGAGCTAATGTAGCTCCCCTTGCACCTACTGCTAAAGCAGGCAATAAATACCCTGCATTTCCTGCAAATACTGCAAAATCTTCATCTGTATCTCTTACAATCTCAGAAATCTGAACGATATTACCAGAGGTATCCTTTATTCCTACTATATTCGGATGTTTTGCCAATTTAGCAACTAATCCTGATGAAATATTTATACCTGTATTACCTGGCATATTATAAATCATTACTGGTATAGAAATTGCATCTGCTACATCAGTATAATATTTATATAATATATCCTCCTTCATTCTACCTTTAAAGTAATTTGGAGGCAATAGCAGTACTGCATCAGCTCCTCTGTCAGCCATCTCTTTTGAAAGTTCTATAGTTTCCCTTGTTGACTCACAAGCTGTACCTACAATAATTTTCTTTTCTGGATTGAAATTCTTCTTAACAAAACTTACTAATTCTAGCTTCTCCTCTTTACTAAGATAAACAAACTCACCATTTGAGCCTAATACTACTATACCATCTAAATCTGTTTGTCCCCATTTTTCTAGATTATGTTTCATATAATCATAATTAATCTTTTCATCAACATCAAATGGTGTAACTATAGGTGTATATATTCCTTTAAACATTTTATCCACTCCATTCAAATTATTTTAATTTATATTTCTAAAACAAATTTATCTATATTAAATAGGTAGTTTATTACAAGCATCCTTGATATTTGCCATTGCCTTTTTCAAGTTATCTAAAGATGTCGCATATGAAATTCTGACTTCATGAGTTGCCCTACTTCCAAAAGCTGTTCCTGGAACAACTGCAACTCCAGCTGTTTCTAAGAGATATTTTGCAAAGCTTTCTCCATCCATTCCAGTATCTTTAACATCTACAAACAGATAAAAAGCTCCTTCTGGCTTAATACAAGAAAGCCCTTTTATACCATTTATTTCATTAAGTACATAATCTCTCCTTGTTTTAAATTCTTCAACCATATCATTTAGAGGTTTTTGAGTACCCTTAAGTGCAGCAACTCCTCCCCACTGTACCATTGAACTCGCACTTGTTACCATATATGAATGTATTTTTGCCATAGGCGCAATTAGTTCTGCTGGTGCAGCAATGTATCCCAACCTCCAACCTGTCATTGCATAAGCCTTTGCAAAACCATTTAACACTATTGTTCTTTCTCTCATACCTGGTAAGGCTGCAATACTATAATGTTTTTTACCATCATAAATAATTTTTTCATATATTTCATCTGATATTACTAATAAATCATGTTTCTTAGCAAATTCTGCTACCTCATTTATGGTTTCTTTACTTAGAACACTTCCAGTTGGATTACTTGGGTCAAGTATAATAATGATTTTTGTTTTGCTACTTACCCTTTTTTCTAAATCCTCTACATTGATTTGAAAATTATTATCAGATGTAATAGGATAATAAACTGCCTTTGCATCATTAAGAGTTGTAACATGCCCATAATTTAGCCAAGATGGATCAGGAATTAAAATCTCATCTCCTGGATTTAAAAAAGCACTTAAAGCTACATATACAGCTTCGGAGACTCCTACAGTACATATTATCTCTTCAGGAGTATAATTCAATTGATTATCTTCAAGAAGCTTATCAGCAATAGCCTGTCTTAACTCAACAATTCCTTTATTAGGAGTATAGTGAGTTGCACCTTTTTTTGTAGCTTCATACATAGCCTCTACAATATGTGTAGGGGTATCAAAGTCTGGCTCTCCAATTCCTAAACTAATTACTTCTTTTCCTTGTGATTTTAAAACATTTACTTGATCAAATATTTTTCTAATAGGTGAGAAAGGAATATTCTCTACTTTATTTGCTTGTTTCATAGTTAAAATCTCCTTGTCTTTAAGTAATTTTTAGTTCTTTGAATTTCAAAAGATTTTAATAAATACACCTCCTTTAAAAGCTAAATAAAAAAGTTGAAATTCAAAGGTTAATTGAAATCTACTTATATTTATTTTTATTTTAAGATTACTCAAGGTTTTATTACCTATTATTTTCTTTAGCACTATATTAGTGCAAAACTCATGCCAATAAAATTGTCCAATATTCCCCTAATAAATGCTGCTTTTAGGGATATATATATTCCAAAATTCCAATTTTGAGAATTTCTAAGCTTTTTCAATTCCCAAAGTTGGAAAATTTCCTATTTCGGGAATTGAATTTATTCTCTCTATTACAAAATAAATAGAAAAAAGCCTTTTGAATTATCTCGTATTGAGAAATTCAAAAGGCTTTTCATTTTAAAAATCCATATTATATTCTTTAATCTTCCTATATAATGTTGATTTACCTATATTTAGTGCCTTAGCTGCCTGAAGTTTTCCTGCTGTAGTATAACCATATTTATCTAATGCTTTTTTAATTTCTTTCCTTTCAAGTTCATTAATAGGAATAACTTCTATTTCTTCATTTGTTTCCAAAGGAATAACTATATCATCATTATTATCATTAAAATGAATTTTAGTCTTTACATCATCTATATATATCTTTTCATCCTCACATATACAACATAAATATTCAATAGTATTCTGCAGCTCCCTTATATTTCCTTTCCATTCATAATTCATAAGTAAAGCCATGGCATCGGATTCTATCTTTTTCTTTCTTACTCCAAATTTATCACAGTACATTTGAAGAAAATAATC
The DNA here is from genome assembly GCF_032104385.1 of Tissierella sp. Lineage (GTDB taxonomy): Bacteria > Bacillota > Clostridia > Tissierellales > Tissierellaceae > Tissierella. Next base: position 58,149 of record NZ_DAMCHJ010000005.1, on the reverse strand, counting down.
TATTAATAAGGGAATGTCTTTAGGTCTTTCTCTTAAAGGCGGAATTTCTATATGAAAAACATTTAGACGATAATATAGATCCTCACGAAATTCCTTATTTTCAACCATTTTTACTAAATTCTTGTTAGTGGCAGCTATAACCCTTACATTAATTGGAATAGGATTTATACCTCCAATCCTCTCTATGGTCCTATCTTGCAGTACCCTTAAGATTTTAGCTTGTAAATGCAAAGGCATATCTCCTATTTCATCAAGAAAAATAGTACCACCATTTGCCAATTCAAATTTTCCTGGTTTTCCTGTCTGTTTAGCCCCTGTAAAAGCTCCCTCTTCATACCCAAACAACTCTGACTCAAGAAGAGACTCAGGTATTGCTGCACAATTAATAGCTATAAATGGACTATTGGCCGGCTTATTATGATTGTGAATAGATCTGGCAAACAACTCTTTGCCTGTTCCACTTTCACCCAAAATCAATACATTCGAATCAAAAGCAGCTGCCTTTTTACCCATTTCAATGATATCAGTAAACTCTTCACTCTCACCAATCATATCATCAAAGATAAAAATTTGATGAACATTCATTTTATTGTAAATTAAAGTGTTAATCTTTGTATCTTCCATCAATACAATAACTAAACCTTTAAATACATTATCAATAATTATTGGGCTGGTTAAACTTAAAAATATTTTCTTACTATCTTTAAGTTTAATCTCCGTAAATTGAGTATTACTTTCATTGTCTTTAATTTGTTCCATTTCTATATTAGAGAAAAGTTCTTTCACATTCTTTCCTAATAGTTTAACTTTAGATAGTTTAAGCAATTTATTTATAGCATCACTGCAATTAATAATGACTCCCTTTTCATCTGTCATTAATACTCCATCACTCATTGAAGAAAATATAACATTAAATTGACTATTATTTAGTTCTAATTGTTTTACATACTCATTTTCTTTAAACTTGGATATAAGTAAATCTCCTATATTTTTAAGAAATTTTTGCAATGATTTCTGTTTTTTCAATAAGACATTAAATTGTTTTTCATTTACACAAAGTATGCTTATGGCTCCATATATTTTCTTTCCATCTGTTATTGGAACATTTATATGTCCTTTTTCATCACAAGTATGATGTTCTTGGCATTTGTTACATATTTCATTATCTCTAGCACTGTCAATCATATAACTCTTTCCAGTTTTGATAACACTTGCAGAAACAAAATACTCTGGTATCTTTTTACCAACTTCCTTTTTATACTTGCCAGTACCTGCTATCCTTATATAGTTATCATCTATAATCGTTACTTCTACATCTAATGAATTACCAATTGCTTCTGCACACTGCTGAACAAATACGTTTAACTCTTCACTCAAATTTCTCACCTCAAATTTCAAAATGGTCTTCCCCTCTCTATGTAAATAATATAAGCAGCACCAAATATTATATTATGGAGACAGAAGTCCTTCTATGAACGTCAATTAATCTTTAATAACATAGATTTATTTATATCTAGTAATAAAGTAAAATTTTATGAGAAAACCTTTGATGTCATTTTTCACTTTAATTTTTTTAAATTTTCATTTTATTAATTATGCCAATATCCATTCTCTTATACTATACTTAGTATATTATCATAATTTAAAGCTCTTTGTATAATTTCACCGTAAATTTATGAATATGGGCAAATATTTTCTTAGATCTTTTCTTGAAATATATATTAAATATTAGTAAAATGGCACCTTTACTTATTAATAAAGATGCCATTTATATTATAGATTTTTTCATTTCATTGTTAACAAAATCAAGATGACTTGACATAGCCCTTTCAGCAATTTTGGGATTATGTGACTCTAGAGATTCGTATATATCTAGATGCTGTTTTTTTATTATTTCTTTATGCTCATCCTTTATCATTATGTTTTTTCTTATATCTTTTATTGACGCCTCAATAAGGGATGAAACCGCATTTAATATACTTTGCAAAAGAAAATTTTTACTTGCCTGTGCTATTTTATAGTGAAATATTATATCTAGTTTTGCTAATTCTTCTTCCGAATCTAAGTTTTCAGCATTATCTAAAATCTTTCTTATATCCTCCAACTCATCTGCTGTAATCCGTTCAGCTGCTAATACTACAGTTCCTTTTTCTATTACATTCCTAAGCTCTAATATTTCTTTTGCATTACTTTCTTTTATTAAAAAAATTGTAGAAAATGGCTCGAATAATATATCCTCAAAATTACTTTTAATAAAGTTTCCTTCTCCTTGTCTAGATTCAATTAATCCTATCATTTCTAATTCCCTTAGTGCTTCTCTTACAGAAGACCTACTTACTTCTAATGTTTCAGCCATTTGCCTTTCAGATGGTAGTCTATCACCTTTATTTAAATTTCCCTTTGAAAGCATATCTTTAATTTGTTCAACTACCTTCTCAGAAACAGTTGTGTTTTTAATTGGAGTAAACATAATATTTCTTCCTTTCTCAATTTGATTCCTCATTATATTCTACCTAATAAATTATTCTATTTCAAGGAATAACTAAAACTCTGCAGATAAAAAGTCATCTTTATTCAATAATAAAGATGACTTTCTTCATTATATTGCTATTCCATCTCCTAAGAATGATGATTTTAATACCCCTTCTAAAACATTTGCAGATTTCTTTAGTCTTTGAACTTCATCATCATTTAGATTTACCTTTAATACCTTGTCAATGCCATTTCTACCAACGATTGCTGGTACTCCAAGATAAATATCATTTATACCATAATAATCCTCAATCAACACTGATACTGGTAATATACATTTTTCATCACCTAATATAGCCTCTACTATACGTTTTATAGATAATCCTATGGCATAAAATGTAGCACCTTTTCTATTTATAACTTCATAAGCTGCATTTTTGACATTTTCATGTACTTCATATCTAAAATCTTCATCATATTTGCAATTTGCTTCTTTAGCATATTCATCAATTTTGATACCTTGTATATTTGTCAGACTCCAAACTGGGAATTCTGTATCCCCGTGTTCTCCCATAATATAAGTTTGGATATCTCTTGCATCCACATTTAATTTCTTACTTATTTCATATTTTAATCTTGATGTATCTAAAACAGTACCTGAACCTATAACTCTTTCCTTTGGAAATCCTGATAACTCATAAGCTACATAGCTTAGTATATCTACTGGATTTGAGACTACTAAGAGTATTGAGTTTGGACTATATTTAACAACTTCCGGAATTATTGATTCAAGTATTTTTATATTTTTATTTACAAGATCAATTCTAGTCTCTCCAGTTTTTTGTGCTGCCCCTGCTGTTATAATGACTATATCCGAATCCTTGGTATCCTTATACTCTCCTGATTTAATGTTTACAGGCTTTATAAATCCAGCACCATGACTTAAATCTAAGACTTCTCCTTCTGTTTTTAACTTATTAACATCTACTATAACTAATTCTGAAGCTAATCCTTCCATAACTATTGCATAGGCAGCTGTCGCTCCTACTGCACCTGCACCTATAATTGATATTTTAGTACTTCTATTCTTTTCCATTTTATAAGTTCCCTCCATATCATAAATCCCTTTATTGGTTTGTTGGTTCAGTGGTCTTACCACTAATTATATATTACCACCATAATATATAATTGTCTAGTATAGTTATATAATTATCAAGAAAAACAATATCACCACTACATATATTGTTTGTAATGGTGATATTTATTAATTTAATAATACTATTCATATCTTAAGGCATCAATAGGATCCAATTTTGATGCTTTATTAGCAGGATAAATACCAAAGAAAATGCCTACTCCAGCTGAGAATAACCAAGCAATAGCAATGGTCTTTATAGATACACTAGGTGGTATCTTAATAAAACTTGAAACAATAAAGGCTAAACCTACTCCAATAATCGTTCCAATTATTCCACCAATTCCTGATACAATAACAGATTCTACTAAGAATTGTAATAAAATATCTTTTCTCCTTGCACCTATAGCTTTTCTTGTTCCTATCTCTCTTGTTCTTTCTGTAACTGAAACAAACATAATATTCATAACCCCTATTCCTCCTACTAAAAGAGAAATAGCTGCAATAGCACCGATAACTACTGTTATAATTCCAGTAATTTTATTTATAGACTGTAATTCTCCCTCTGCCGTTTGAATTATATACTTATTTTCCCCTTCATTTCCATGTCTTCTTTCTATTAAACTAATCATCTTATTTGTAACAGTCTTTGTATCTATACCTTTTCTGATACTCAGCTGGGCATCCCAAAACCTATCTCCTCCACCCGTCATTTGTTCTAAGTTTGTATAGGGTAAAAATATGCTCCCATGGCCTTTTTCTCCCATTCCTTGAAGACTGCTTCTTGGTTTTTCATAGACTCCTATTATAACCAATGAAACCTGACTTTCTCCAAGCTCTATATCAATACTCTCTCCCAAGATATCAGTCCTTCCAAATGCATCTAATGCCATACCTTTATCTATTATGGCTACGGATCTTTTTCCCTTTACATCTGCATCTGTCAGATATCTACCTTTTATGATATCTACATTTTCTATTTTAATATAATTTTCATCTGCACCAGTAAGCTTTATATCAAATTTTTTACTTTTAGTTCTAACCTTCCCTCGCTCATTAACACCAGGTACAATAGCTTCTAAATCATCTGGAAAAGTGTCCCTAAGTACATCTATATCATCATGGGTTAGTAAATCTTTCGTTAAATAATTTTCACTCCAATTCATAGAAAGATATGCACGACCTGCACCGAATTGTTCAAATTCTTTATCTATTAATTTTTGGCCTCCCTCTCCCAATGCCACTACTGTAATAACTGATGATATACCTATAATAATTCCCAACATAGTAAGGAGGGAACGCATCTTATTTGCAAGAATAGCACTTAAGGATACTTGTATACTCTCAAATATGTTCATATTCTCTCCTCCTGTTTGTTAAGAATAATTTGTCCTTCAACAGGTCTATCCTCTATGATTTGTCCATCTCTACACACAATCATTCTTTTTGTATGTTGTGCTATATCTGGTTCGTGAGTAACCATTATAATAGTTACTCCCTCCGCATTAAGTTCTTGGAATATGGCCATAACCTCATTTCCAGATTTTGTGTCCAAATTTCCTGTAGGCTCGTCTGCAAAAATTACAGAAGGGTCGTTTACTAAGGATCTAGCAATAGCAACTCTTTGCCTTTGTCCACCTGATAGTTCATTAGGATTATGCCCCATCCTTTCCTTCAAGCCAACTCTCTCCAATGCCTTTATGGCTCTTTCCTTTCTCTCTCTAGGAGGAATTCCAGCATAAATCATAGGAAGTTCCACGTTTTTCAAAGCATTTACACGAGGGATCAAGTTAAAGGATTGGAAAATAAAGCCTATTTTTCTATTACGAATCATGGCAAGTTGATTGTCATTCATCTTCTGAACACTCTCACCATCTAATTCATAAATACCTTCTGTCGGCTTGTCCAAGCACCCTAATATATTCATCAATGTAGATTTCCCTGAACCAGAAGGTCCCATAATAGATACAAATTCTCCTTCCTCCACCTTTAGATTAATATTCGTTAAAGCCTCTACAGATATACTTCCATTTGTATATATCTTTTTTAAATTTTCTATTTTAATCATATTAAATCACCTTATTTGTTATGACTTCAGTCCCATCTGTTATTTCTTCTGTTGGGTTCAAGATCACTTCGTCACTCTCTTTTACATCCCCTATAATCTCTAAGGAAAAATTACTTTCTACTCCTGTTTTTATTTCATTCTCCTTCACTATTCCATCTTCCACTGTGAAAATAACTTTTGTTCCATCTTTTTTAGTGAATATTGCCTCATAGGGAACTGTTAACACGCCATCTTTTTTCTCTGTAAGAATATCTACCTTTGCTGAAAAACCTGGCTTTAAAGATTCATCAGTATTTTGGATATCCACTTTTATTTCTACTACACTTTCCTTTCCTTGCCCTCCATTGGACTGTTTTGCAATGGAACCTATATATTTCACCTTGCCTTCATATACTTTTCCTTGAAAGGAATCTCCTGTAATCTTTACAGAATCTCCTAATTCTATTTTACTTGACTCATATTCATTCATATCTAATACAATTTCTAAATGCTCTATATCTTGAATAGACATTAAAGCTACACTAGATCGTATAATCCCACTTTCTGAAATATTAGTATCTACAATTGTTCCTGTAATAGGACTTTTTATTGTGTGTTTCCCTAAATCCTTTTCTAATTTTTCCACTTCTAATCTTGCTGTTTCAATCTTTTGTTTTTGAATAATGATTGAGTTTTCATTGTTAGAATTCTTTAGTTTTTCTTCAGCTAGAATATAATCATTGTACTGCTGATCCATCTCATCCTTTGATTTATCTAAATCTACCTTGGAAATTACACTTCCTTCATATAATTCTTTATTTCTCTCATATGCATTTTTAGCATCTTCATACTTTATCTTTGCATTAGACAAATTTATTTCAAGTTCTGTATTTCCTTGTTTTTCTAATTGTCTCAAATTCTCCTGTTCCATAGAAAGTCTAAGTTTTGCATCCTTAATCTTATATCGAATATTTGTTTCTTCCAGCTTCATTAATATTTGACCTTTTTCTACCTTGTCACCTTTTTGTACATACATCTTTTCAATCTTTTCTTCTACATCAGATACTACATCTCTTTTATCCATAGAAAAGATCTTTCCAGTTGCTTGAATATGAGATTCTATGTTCTCTTTTTTGATAGTTGTAGTCTGAACCATAGCTTTATTAGGCTTTTGATTTTTCCTTAATATATTTCTTACTGCAATTACTGATAAGATGACTATTCCCAGTATTATGATAAACATCTTTTTTTTCATAGATAAAGCCCCTTCCACATATAATGTATACGGTATCATATCGTATCATTATTTAGATTACCAGATATATGATTAACATGTCAATTTCATAAGGGTTACAAAAAAGTAACAAAATGGTTAAATTTGTTAATCTATATTTCCTTTCTCCAGTTCTTTGGTGCAAATAATGCTATTATAGTAAATAGTTCAAGTCTTCCTAAGAGCATTAACAAGGAGAAAAATACTTTTGCAATTTGACTATATCCATTAAATGTATTAGTAGGTCCTACAAATCCTAAACCTGGACCAATATTTCCTAATGTTGCAGCAACTGAGCTAGCAGCAGATTCTAAGTCTACGCCTTCTAATGATATTAAAATAGTTGATAATATAAATATTATCATATATAGTCCAGCGAAACTATTTATGCTTGCTATGGTTTCATTAGGCAGAACCTTGTCATTCAGTTTAACTGGAATAACTGCTCGTGGATGAAAAATTTTCAGTATCTCTCTCTTTATTAATTTTAATATAATTAGTATCCTAATAACTTTCATACCCCCAGCAGTAGAGCCTGCACTTCCTCCTATGAACATAAGAAGTAGCAAAATACACTTACTAAAAGTTGGCCATATATCAAAGTTAGCTGTAGAATACCCAGTTGTTGTAATAATAGAACCAACTTGAAAAAATGAATCTCTAAAGGCTAACCCTATGGTAGAGTATGTATTTTTAAACAGATTAATAGCAATTGCAATGACTGCTATAAAAACAATTGTAAAATAAAGCTTTAATTCTTCATCTTTAAATACGTCTTTTATTTTTCCCTTAAATAAAGAATAATATAGAGAAAAGTTTACGCCCGATAATACCATAAAACTTCCTATTACAAGATGAATATAAGTACTGTCATAGGCACCTACACTGGCATTTTTAGCAGCAAATCCACCTGTACCAACCGTCCCAAAGGTATAAACTAAAGAATCAAATAAAGACATTCCTCCAAATTTCAATAATATAGCCTGGATTACAGTAATAGTAAAATACGTTACATAGAGTATCTTAGCTGTGTCCTTTATTCTAGGAGCTATCTTTCCTGCAATAGGCCCTGGACTTTCTGCCTTAAATATTTGAAATCCTCCTATTCCAAGAGCTGGCAATAATGCCAAGGTAAAGACCAGTATTCCCATGCCCCCTATCCAATGTGTAAAAGAACGCCAAAATAAAACTCCCCTAGGTAATACCTCTACATTTGCTATTACTGTTGCACCTGTAGTTGTAAATCCCGATACTATTTCAAAAAATGCATCTATATATGTAGGTGTACTACCTGAAATATATAATGGAAGAGCACCCAGCAAAGATATCAATACCCATCCTAAGGAAACAATAACTAAACCTTCCTTTGCATTTATATGCCTATCGCGACTTTTACTTCTAGTTAATACAAATCCAAGTATACCTGTTAACAATATGGCTATTAAAAATGCAAATCTATCCTTCTGATTTGTATATAAAGATATAAACAAAGAAGGCATCATCAGCATTGCTTCCACCCTTAATATATTACCTAATACATTTAGCACGATTCCATAATTCACTTAATACCCCTCCCTTGTGTGACTTAAAGAATATCTTTAGGGTAGGCAAGTCCTCTGTCAAACAAAATACCACTATCCTATCATTAGCATGTATTACAGACTTACCATTAGGTATTATGACCTTTCCATTATGAACTATGGCACCAATTATTATACCTTTAGGTAAGCTTAATTCTTCTAAGGTCTTCCCAACTATAGGCAAATCTTTTCCAATAATTATTTCTGTTACTTCTCCATCTCCACCTATGAGTAATGAAACAGATACTATTTTTCCACCACGGATATATTTTAATATATTGCTTGCAGTAATATAAATAGGATTTAAAGCTGCATCTATTCCTAATCTATCAATTATCTTTGTGTAGTTTTGTCTGCTAATCTTGGAAATTGTCTTTGGAACCCCAGATTGTTTTGCCATAAGAGCCATAAGTAAATTTTCTTCATCATAACCTGTTACTCCAACAAATGCATCCATAGTAGATATTCTTTCTTCCTCTAAGAGATGAATATCTGTCCCATCTCCATGAATTATAAGTACATCACTAAGTAATTCTGATAATTCTTGGCATTTTTCTTTATCCTTTTCTATTAATGTAACTGATATATTTGCCCCTGATAATTTTTGAGCTAAATAAAAACCAATATTGCTACCGCCAAGAATCATTACCCTCTCTATATCTTTTCTTGTTATATCCTGTGTAAATCTATTGTTTAGATTATTAATATCATCACTTTTCCCTATAACATGGATTGTATCATTTGCTAATAACTCTGTAGAGCCATCTGGAATTATTATATCTCCGTCTCTAGATATTGCTGTAATTAACAATCTATCAAAATTTTCTAATTCAGCTAATCTTTTACCAACAAATTCTTCTATATGCTCAATGTTAAAATCAATCATCCTAACTTTTCCACTGGCAAATTCTCCTGAGTAAAAACTATAATTCTTTAATAAATATTTTTCCATGGCTTGGGCAGTTGCTAAATCTGGGTTTACTATATGATCAATTCCCATTTCAGCTTTTATAAAATCTAATTGTTGCATATACTCTGGATTCCTAATACGAGCTATTGTTTTCTCGCATCCTAGCTTATTTGCCAAGGAGCATATAAGCGTATTAGTTTCATCACTATCTGTTGCAGCTACTAATAAATTATATTGATTTATATCTAATTCTCTAAGAATATTTATATCTATTCCATTTGCTAAAACCGTTAAAACATCTAAATGCTCATTTACATAATTTATTACCTTTGGATTGTTGTCTATTACCGTTACATCTATCTCTTCTAGTACCATTGATTCTGCTAGCTTATATCCTAATTTACCAGCACCTACTACCATTACTTTCATATTCGTCACCTCTTATTTAATATACCAAATAGCTCTATAGAATAATAGGGAAAATTATAATTATTATAATAAGACAAAGCTAAAGAACTATTCTCTAGCTTTGCTTTATAAGTTTCAATTTGTTTATCTATTCTCTAATACCAGCTTTTCTTATAAAAATATACCCTAAAATATAGAATATAATAATTATTAACAAGCCTACTGTAAATATAGTAAAGCTATTAAATATTGATTCTAAATATAAATATATCTTTAGAGTTATCCTTACTAACTTAATAAAAAAATCACCTAATAGCTGTACTATGAAAAATATTGTACCAAATCCTATCCACAATTTATATCCAAATCTATATTGTAAAACTCCTATTAGATTAATAATTGAAGCAGATACAAGAAAAATTGTAGTTAAACTTAAAATTATAAATAATGCATTATTTATTGAGGTATTGAATACTCCAAAATTCACTATTGGCTTATATTCTGAATATTGGACAATATATTTATCAATAATAAGTAAAACACCTTGAATAACAGCAAAAATGAAAGATACAATAACATTGTCCACTATCACTGATTTATAGAAATCCCTTCTTGTGACTCCGAAACTAAGAGCTAATGAGAAATATTCATGATACATAACAATGCCGTTGACTATAAAGAAAATAAATATAGGCATAATATTGGAACCTGCTATTGATAACTGGTCATTATTCATTAACCCTATCCTAACTCTAGATTTATAATATAGAGTTAATATATATACAGATATGTTAATTAATAATATAATTCCCCAGAATACACCTATGGTTCTTTTTGAGTCATAATTTTGAAATTTAAAAATTCTTTTAGATAAATTCATTTAAAGACTCTCCTTCCACAATATTTTCAGTAAGATATATAAATAATTTTTGAAGAGGTATATTACTTACATCAATATTGCTATTTCTTGCATACTTTACTTCCTGTTCCGTTAAATTACCATATATACCCACTATTCTGGTAGAGCCAAATTCTTCTTTGTGAATTACTATCTTATCCTTGATAATTGAATTAATTAAATCTTCACGACCAGATAAAAAATATGCCTTTTCTTTAAGTGCATTTACTTCATTCTTTAGCATAACTCTCCTATTATTAAGGATAATCACCTCTTCAAACAAATTGGCTACTTCATCTATTAAATGGGTAGATATTATTATTGTTCTAGGATTTTTTTCATAATCTTCAAGAAGTAAATTATAGAACTTATATCTCATTGCTGCATCAAGTCCTATAGTAGGCTCATCAAATATAGTAATTCTAGATCTTGAAGCAAGTCCTATGATTAACCCTACAATAGTTTGATTTCCCGTCGATAACTTTAGCAGTTTTTTCCTTATATTTAGATTGAATTCTCTTATTAGATAATTTTTATATTCTTCATCCCAATCTTTATATATAATCTTGCCTAAGGCTAATATATCCTTTACTTTCCTTTCTTTAACAGAGTTTGGGAAATCTTTTACTAAACAAATATCTTCCATTGCCTTTGAATTTTCAAAAATTTCTTCCCCATCTAATTTTATTTCTCCATCATCTTTCAATATTTGACTAGCTATTAATTTTAATAAAGTAGTTTTTCCTGCCCCATTTCTTCCAAGCAATCCATAGATTTTGTTTTCTTCAATATCTAGGTTAATATCCGTAAGCACCTTATTTCTTCCATAAGATTTACTTAAATTTCTTATTTCAAGCATTTTGTTTCCCTCCCTTAAATTCTACAATAAACTTTATAATTTCTTCTATAGGTATCTCCAGTCTATTTGCCTCCACTATTATCTCAGGTAATATTTCTTCAAAAAACAAATTTTGTCTCTTTTTAATTATCTTTTTTCTTGCCCCTTCTGATACAAACATACCAATACCTCTTTTTTTATAAAGTATACCTTCTTCCACCAAAATATTTAGTCCCTTTCCAGCCGTTGCTGGGTTTATCTGACATACCCTTGCAAATTGATTTGTAGAAGGTGCTTGTTCTTCCTCTTTTAAATTTCCTAATAGAATATCATTTTCTATTATTTCAGCTATTTGTATATAAATTGATTTATCCGAATTTAAATCTAACAAATTATCACCTCCACAACTTAAACGGTTAGTTAGTTATGTAACTAAGTATATAAGTTCTCATATTCCTTGTCAATAAGTTTTTAAGAATTACAAAAATAAATTGGCATAAGATTTATTACAGTTCTTGCTCCAAGGACATTAAATCCAAGTTATTTTAAGACCGTATATGGTTATACTTGAAATATCTTATTATTAATAGTAAGATATTAACAAAATATAAAGTAGGAGAATGAAAATGAATTGGTTAAATAAATTTATGAATGGAAGATATGGAGGAGATCAACTTTCAACACTATTAATACTACTCTCCTTATTCTTAACCTTATTTGGTAGATTAACTAACATTCCTTTGTTGCTATATCTTGGTTACATCCCTTTGGTAATAAGTATCTTTAGAATATTTTCTAAGGATATAAATAAACGCAGAATGGAAAATTATAAATTTGCAATTTTTATGAGTCCAGTTTATTCCTGGTTCAAAAAAACAGAAAATAAAATAAAAGACCGTAAAACTCATAAATATATTAAATGCCCAAATTGCAATTCAAGTCTAAGACTTCCAAAAGGAAAAGGAAGACTCATGGTTACTTGTCCAAAATGCAAAGAAAAATTTGAGAAAAGAACATAGAAATTAATTAATTTAATAAAGAGAGGCTCAAAAGTAAATGAATATACTAAAAAAACTTTGGGGTAAATTTTTATATGGCATTGCTAGTATTATTTCTATAATATTTGATATTTTTATTAGTATTGTAGGATTTATAGTAGGAATTGTAATAAATATCGGAAAAGGATTTCTTACCCTTATATCAATGGGGGGCTGCTTATTGATTATGATATTAGGACCAGCACTATTGCTTAATCCTATAACATTCTTTATTATACTATTCCTTGTTATATTTCCAATATTGGGAACCAAATTTATATCCTATTTAAAGTATATAAAATATATGATAACAGAGTTTCTATTTGATCATGCTGATAATTTTATAAATGGAAAGAAAGCCCAATTTGATTCATTTAATGAATATGGGAATAAATATAAAAAGATGGAAGAAGAAAAAAGGAGAAAAGAACAGCAGAGAAGACAGGAAGAAGAACAAAGACAATGGGAAGAAAGATTTAGACAATGGAATGAATACCAAAATTCTCAAAGGAGAAATAGCGGATATGGTGGATATAATACCTATGGCGGAAACTATCAAAACAACAATTATGGAAACTCCTATGTAAACCCATCTATAGAATTTAAAAGTAAATATGAAAAAAGTTGTGATTTATTAGAAGTTGGATATGATGCAGATAAATATGAAATAAAGCTAGCATATAGAAAAAAAGCCAAAGAATATCACCCAGATTTAAACAAATCACCAGATGCAACAAAAATATTTCAAGAAATAAACAATGCTTATGAATTTTTAAGTGATGACAATATAGAAAGATATAAAAAGATAAGATAACCCCCCCTAGTTCCTTATACAACTGGGGGGTTTTCCCTATAGTAATTCTTCTCTTAATTCTTCCCCTGTCTTAGGAGATAAATAGCCTAGAGGAATATCAAAGATAGTTATTGCACCTGTTTTGCCTTCACAAGCCATTCTATAAACTGCTCTAGCATAGGCGGTTAACACTGATGAAGTAAACTCTGGATTGCTTTCAAGATTTAAATTAAACTCCATCTTTTGTTTAGTACCATGTCCAGTAATACCTGTTCTAATAACAAATCCTCCATGAGGCATTTTGCTATGTTTTTCCTCTAACTCTTCTTCAGAAATAAAATGCACAGTAGTATCATATTCTGCAAAATAATTTGGCATAGTTTTTATCTCATTTTCTATTCTATGAAAATCCTCATTGTCTTCACATACTACATAACAAACTCTTTTATGCCTTTCACAAGATGAAACATTTATATCTTCACAATTTCTAACCTTATCTAAAACCTCTTTAACAGGTATGGTATATTGGACACCACCTTTTACACCCTTTATTCTTCTAATAGCGTCTGAATGTCCTTGACTTATTCCCTCACCCCAGAATGTATAATCCTTACCATTAGGTAAAACTGATTGACCTAATAATCTATTAAGAGAAAAAAGACCTGGATCCCATCCAACAGATATAAGACTTAACTTATTTGATTTTAATGCTATATTATTGACTTTCTCAAAGTATTCAGGAATTCTCCCATGATTATCGAAGCTATCTACTGTATTAAATTTTTTTGCTACCATAGGGCATTGCTCATCCAAGTCCTTTGCAGAGCCTCCACAAAGAATCATTACATCTATTTTATCCTTAAAATCCAATATTTTAGAAATATGTATTACATTAGATTTTGTATTTAATAAATTAGGCTCTCTTCTCGTAAATATTCCTATAAGCTCCATATCTGGATTTTGACTAATTGCCAATTCAACTCCATGTCCAAGATTTCCATACCCTACTATTCCAATTCTTATTTTATTCTTCATATTACACCTCCACAATAAATTATAATATAAAATTATATCACTTTAATACATATATTATAATATTATAGTTAAATTAGTATAATATTATTAAAATTATAATTTATGGGTAACTATATCTAGAACCAGGAAATACATAATACCTAAGGGAGAGAAATATAGATGGATTACAATAAACAAGTAAAAGAAATCGTAAAGTATTTTAAAAATAGTGAAAAAAAAGCAGAAGATTTTAAAATCGGAATTGAATTTGAACATTATGTAATAGATAAGGATACCTTAAAAACCATCTCCTATTATGGTAAAAATGGGGTAGCTGAAACCCTAAAAAAATTAGAGAAGAATGGTTGGAAAGGTGTTTATGAAGGAGAATATATATTAGGATTAAATAAAGGAAATAAAATTATAACCCTAGAACCAGGAAGTCAATTGGAACTTAGTATAGATGCTCAAAAAGATATATTAAATATTGAAAAAGAATATATAGAATTTATGGAAGAAATAATTCCAATCCTTAATAAGAAAAATCAAGGATTAATCACTACAGGTTATCATCCTGAAACCAAAATAGAGGATATAAAACTATTGCCTAAAAAAAGATATGATTTTATGTTCAACTATTTTAAAACTAAGGGCAGCCATGCTCATAATATGATGAAAGGCACAGCTGCACTACAAATATCTCTAGATTTTAAAGATGAAGAAGATTATAAGAAAAAGTTTAAAGTAGCTAATGGACTGTCTCCAGTATTATATGCATTATTTGATAATACATTATATTTTGAAGGAGATATATGGAATAAACATGGTTTAAGAGCTTATATATGGAATAACTGTGATGATGATAGGTCAGGAATAGTAGATAATGCACTGGAAGATGATTTTAGCTATGAAAAATATGCAGAATATATTTTAAACAGACCACCAATCTTTATATTTAAAGACAAAGAAGTAATTCCAACAGGAGAAAAAAAGGTAAAGGAGTTGTTCAATCCTAATGACTACCATGAAAATGAATTAGAACATCTGCTAACCATGTTTTTCCCAGATGTAAGAACTAAAAAATATATTGAAATACGAATGATGGATTCAATCCCATATCCTTTAAATTTTTCAGCAGTAGCCTTATTAAAGGGTATCTTCTACAATGAGAAAAGCCTAGATAAAGCATATGAATATATTAAAGATATAACCATAGAAGATATAAAAAAATCTAAGGAAGATATTATAAAAAATGGATTAGAAGGCAAATTTAAAGATAAAACTGTTCTTGAAACAGGTAAATGGTTAGTAAAATTGGGAAAAGAAGGGTTAAATCCAGACGAAATTAAATATATTCTACCTCTTGAGAAGATGATAAATGATAATAAAAATCCTTATGAGATTACTAAGGAGAAACTTAAAGATGGTAAAAAGAAATCTTTGAGTTGGTGCTTATTGAATAATATATTTGAGGTGAGAAAATGAATTATAAGGACATAAATGAGGAATATATAGACTTAATTAAATCTAATCCAGAAAGTTATATTATAGATTATAAAACAGCCATGGAAAAAGTAAAGAACTCCACTGCAATATACAAGGGTAAACCAGTACCTTTTCTCTACCACCCAATGTTTTATACGGAAAAAGATGTAGAAAACTTTAATAAAATTGGTGACATCTTAATATCCATAACAAATAAGGTAACACAAAAATATCTCGACTCAAAGGAGTTCAGAAAAAAATTTGAATATAGTCCCCTTCTAGAAGAACTTATACTTATAGATAATGGATATGATATTAATGTTCCTATAGGCAGATTTGATATTTTCTACAAAGATTTAGATAATTTCAAGTTCTGTGAATTAAATACAGATGGCTCTTCAGCTATGAATGAAGATAATACCATAGGAAATATCCTCTTAGAAACAAAGGGACTAAAGGACTTTGGAAAAAAATATAAATTATCTTTATTTGAATTAATAGATAAATGGGTTGAAGATAGTATTAGTATATTTAGAAAATGGAATAGTAAAATAGAAAAGCCCAATGTAGCAATAGTTGATTTTACAGAATCTGGTACATCTAAAGAATTTGAAGTATTTAAAGATGCTTTTATTAGGAAAGGATATAATGCCATAATAGCTGATCCTAGGGATTTAAAATACAAAGATGAACATCTATATTTTAAAGATTATAGAATAGATTTAGTATATAGAAGAATTGTTACCTTTGAATTAATAGAAAAAGCCAATGAAATACCAGATTTTATTGAAGCATATAGAAACAAAGCATTTTGCTCAATAGGCTCTATTAGATCTCAAATAATCCACAATAAGATAATATTTAAGATTTTACACGATGAGGATACTCTAGAGTTTTTATCAGAAGATGAAAGAGAATTTATAAAGAAACATATCCCAGTAACTGGACTCTTTAAAGGAGATAAAGAAGTATATAATAAGGTTTTAAATAATAAAGATAAGTATATTATGAAACCTTTAGATTTAAATGCTTCAAGGGGAGTATATGCTGGTAGAGATTTAACCCAAGATGAATGGAAAAAAAGATTAGATGAATCCTGGGAAAAAGATTACCTTTATCAAGAATTCTTTGAACCATTTACTAGAGAGCATATAGTCTTTGAAAATGAAAGTCTAAAGGTAGAAGACTTTAAGTCTATAGTCGGATTATTTATGTATAAAGAAAAATTTGCAGGAATATATACTAGAATAGGAAAAAACAATATAATATCAGGAATAACAGACTATTATACTCTGCCAAATATTTTAGTAAAACCATAAAATAAAGTTAGATTTTTATCTAACTTTATTTTATATCAAGATATTCTATAAATTTTTCAGATGAAGGAGATAATGAAACTCCCTTTAATGAGCAAATCCCAATACCTCTCTTGGGAATATCCTCAACAAGATTTAACTCATACAGACTTCCTTCTAACAAATAATTTTCCGAAAACTCTCTAACTACACAGGCTAATCCTAATCCTACTTTTGCAAATTCCAATAATAAATCATGTGAGCCTAATTCAATTTCTGGATTTATTTTTATACCTTTAGAAAATAAATATCCTTCTACATATTGTCGAGTCTTAGACCTATTATCTAAAAATATTAAGGGATATCCTAACAGTTCTTCATAGGTAATGGAATTTGTAACCATATCTTTATATCTTTCACCAAATACAAAAATATCTTGTATATCCTTACATCTTTTTATATCTAAGGAATTATCTTTTATTGGTAAGTTACATATTCCAATATCAATTTCCCCTGATTTTATTAATTTACAAAGTTCATCTGTAGTTTGATTAATTATTTTTAACTTAATATTTGGATAAGCTTTATGAAATTTTTCTACATAAGGTAATAAGTAATATCTAGAAATTGTATCGCTAACTCCTATTTTCAATTCCCCTTGCTTTAAATCTCTAGATTGTCTTATTTTCTTTTCACCATTGTCTAATAAACTAATTGCAGAATTAGTATATTCAAATAGTATCTTCCCTTCATTAGTAAGTATTACTCCCCTAGGTGTCCTAGTAAAAAGTCTAATTTTCAGTTCATCTTCCAATTGCATTATGGCTTGACTTATGGCAGGCTGTGTCATATATAGTTCATTAGCAGCCTTTGAAAAGCTCTTACATTTTGCCACCTTATCAAATATTCTATAAAGTTCCAACCTAATAGACATATAATCACTCCTTATATCTATTATACTAGATATTTATTTTACTTATACCATAATATATTATATATTAAATGTGTAAGATATCAAATAGGATATTAAAAGGAGCGATATAAATGGAAAGAATAGTAGGTACTGTAGTTAGAGGTCTAAGAGCCCCTATTATTAAAGAAGGGGATGATATCGCAGATATAGTGGTTAATTGTGTAATGAAAGCTTCAGAGATAGAAGGTTTTAAAATTCAGGACAAAGATATTGTTACGCTAACGGAATCTATAGTTGCACGTGCTCAAGGAAATTATGCCAGCGTTGATGCTATTGCAAATGACATAAGGGAAAAGTTTGGTGATGAAACCATAGGTCTAGTATTTCCTATTCTAAGCCGTAACCGTTTTGCCATTATACTAAGAGGTATTGCTAAAGGTGCAAAAAAAATAGTTCTTATGTTAAGTTATCCTTCTGACGAAGTGGGTAATCATTTAGTAGATATGGATATACTTGATGTAAAGGGAGTAAATCCTTGGACAGATGTATTGAATGAAAAAGAATTCAGGGAATACTTTGGATATACTTTACATCCCTTTACTGGTGTAGATTATATTGAATATTATAAATCCCTAATATCTGAATATGGTATTGATTGTGAAATAATATTTTCTAATGATCCAAAGACTATTTTAAATTATACAAAAAATGTAATTGCTTGTGATATTCATACTAGATTTAGAACTAAAAGATTGTTAAAAGAAAATGGCGGAAAAAATATCTATGGTCTTGATGATATTCTTAGTTATTCAACAGATGGTAGTGGATATAATGAAAAATATGGTTTGCTTGGTTCAAATAAATCAACAGAAGATAAAATAAAATTATTTCCTAGAGATTGTCAACCTATTGTGGATAAAATACAAGAATCAATTAAAGAAAAAACAGGTAAAATAGTTGAGGTCATGATATATGGAGATGGTGCTTTTAAAGATCCAGTGGGCAAGATTTGGGAATTAGCTGATCCTGTAGTTTCTCCTGCATATACATCAGGATTAGAAGGAACTCCTTCTGAAGTAAAACTAAAGTATCTGGCTGATAACGATTTTGCTGACTTAAGAGGTGAGGAGTTAAAGAAAGCTATCTCTAAATATATTGAGAATAAAGAATCAGAGCTTGTTGGAAACATGGCATCCCAAGGAACTACTCCCAGAAGACTTACTGATCTAATTGGATCCTTATCAGATTTAACTTCTGGTAGTGGAGATAAAGGAACCCCTATAATTTATATTCAAGGATATTTTGATAATTATATAAAATAAATTAAAAACTGTCAATCTAATTAGATTGGCAGTTTTTATATTTCTAAAATTTACCTATACTTAATATTAGCTTGGTATTTTTTAACATAGTTTTAACATTGAAATGTTAAGATTAACCTAAGAAATAATTGTTAATAAAGTCATTCTAAGGAGATGATATAGTTGAAAGTTCTTAATCTATTAAGGTCTAAACTTAAAAATTTAGTTAATAATTTTAATAAATTATCTAAATTTGAAAACATAGGTTCTTGTTTTAACAAATTATTTAAATTTAGAAAAATAGGTACTTCATTATTAATTACAGTTATATTGATTATTATATTACTATCTGGAACAATTAGCTTAACAGCCTATATAATTGCAAAAAATTCTCTAATAAACACATCAAAAGAATTACTTCTCAACAAAGCTCATGATTCAGGTCTTATAGTAGATGAACGAATTAAGAATTATTTAATTTCAATTGATTCTTTAGGTTCCTTAGAGCTATTAAGTAATATAGATAATTCATGGGAAGAAAAAATAGAGTATCTTCAGGCAGAAAAAAAAAGGCTTAATTTATCAAACATTGGTATAGCTAGTACAGAGGGATATCTTAGATTAGATAATAATAAAACAGTAGATATTAGTAATCTTTGGTTCTTTAAACAAGCTAACCTAGGACTTCCATCTTTCTCTGCACCATTTTATAGAGAAGAATCTGGACAAGTAGATATTGCTATGGCAGCTCCCTTAAAACACGATAGAAAGGTAGTGGGAGTAATAGTAGCATATAAAGATGCTAAAGAATTCTATGGTATTGCCCAAGATGTACATATTGGTAAAACAGGTTATGCGTATATAATAGATGAAAATATAAATGTAATATCTCATCCTACTCTAGAAATAATTAAACAAAATGAAAATACTAAAATAGGTTTCAAAGACTCCATTGGTGAAGTTGATGAAGATTCAAAGAAAAGGATAGATAATATCTTACAGGAAATTAAAGGGAAAAATATTGGAATAGATTGGTACAAGCAAAATGGTGAGAAAATATATATAGGTTATGCTCCAATTCCATCGAAAGGATGGACAATATTAGTTCATATTACGGAAAAAGAAATTCTATCAGAATTAGATAAATTAAACTCTTATTTACCTTCTATAAGTTTATTAGCTCTTATATTTGGTATAATATCATCTTATTTTATATCTAAAAATCTATCTAATAGAATAGTGAGTATTAGCAATCAAACTACAAGCTTGGCTGAATTAGATCTTAGTTTTTCCATAGATGAAAAAATGAGGAATAGAAAAGATGAGATTGGTATAATGGCTAAAGCAATCCAATCTGTAATAAACAATATTAAATTTTTCGCTGCTGAAATTCAAACCTCATCTCACTCATTATCTTCTTCATCTGTTAAATTAGCTGCTATCACCCAAGAATCCTTTGCATCATCAAATTCAGTTGCTGAAGCAGCAAATAATATAAATTCTAAAGCTAATATTCAATTAAAGGAAATACTTAGGGTATCAAATGAAATAAAAAATGTAAATAATAGCTTCAACCTTGTATTGGAACAAATAAAGGATATAAAGTTTCTTAATGATAAGGCTCATTCTAATGCCTATAAAGGCAAAGAATCCATTGATGGATTAATTGGACAAATGATAAATATTAATAATAGTTCAGAAAAAGTAAAGAGTTCACTAAAAGATATCAATATTAGCTCCAAGGAAATGGATAGAATACTAATAATAATAGAAAAAATAGCAGAAAAAACTAATTTACTAGCACTAAATGCAGCAATAGAATCTGCCCGAGCTGGTGAGTATGGAAGAGGCTTTGCTGTTGTAGCTGAAGAAATTCGACTTCTAGCCGATCAAACAAAATCTTCTACTAATGAAATAAATAAACTAATTAAAAATAATCAAGATATTATTTCTTATGCAAATCAAAGTATGGAATATAGTGATTGCGAAATCAATAAAGGTATTACAACTGTAAATGAAACAAAGATAGTTTTTGATGAAATGGCAACAATATTCAATAGTGTAGTTAAGGAAATGAATGAAAGCACCATAACCTTAAATAATGTTGAAGATAATCTTTACAATGCTATGAATTCAATGATTAGAACGGAAACAATCACTAAAGAAGTTGTTATAGAAATTAATGATGTTTCAGCAGCTACAGAAGAACAAATGGCTTCAATGAGTGAATTAACTAGTTCAACAGACTCTTTATCAGAACTAGCAGATAGTCTATATAGTTTAATTAATAAAATAAAACTAACAGAAAATTAATATAGTTTCATATAAAATCCATTACCCATAATAAAATTTTGCCAAAACTATCTTTATGAATAACATAGTTTTGGCAAAATTAATTACTAACTTTCTAAAAATTTATTATTCCCATATGACTAAGCAAAATTTTAGAACCCATGAATATTAAAATTAACCCGCCTACAAGTTCAGCTTTTGATTTACACTTATTTCCAAATGCATTTCCTATCTTAACACCAATCATTGATAATGTGAAGGTAACAATTCCAATAAACGAAACTGCTGGAGTAATATTTACATTAAGAAATGCAAAAGTGATTCCTACTGCTAAAGCATCAATACTTGTTGCAATTGCTAAAACAGACATATTTTTGAATTTGAGAGAATAATCTATACTATTATGAGATCCAGAACAATCTTCAATTTCACATTCACAATTTCTTGACTCTCGAATCATATTTAATCCAATTAATACAAGTAATATGAATGCTATCCAATGATCCAAATATGTAATCTTATCATGAAACCTTACTCCGAGAAAATATCCTATTAAAGGCATTCCTGCTTGAAATGTTCCAAAATATAGCCCTACAATTCCAGCCTTTTTAATGCTAATCTTATTCATAGACAGCCCTTTACAGATAGATACTGCAAATGCATCCATTGACAAACCAACTGCAATAATAAATAATTCAAATAAACTCATCTTCCATTCTCCTTTGTCCTTTAACTTTTTAATAAAAAAAAGACTTATCTGCAGTTTTCTCCTGCAGACAAGTCTCATTATTTAAAATAAAGCCAGATAAATTTTATCAGTATGTTGACTTTATTACACAATTTTTATTGTGCCAACTACTCCCTTATCTCATCAATTAAGTATATAGAACAATACTACTACTGTCAATACTATATTCAAACCTTATTAGTTGTTATTTTAAAATATCATATATAATTATAAACTAATGAAAAACCTTATATTTATTATATATAGCTTGTTGAATAGCTGAATTGAGAATTTATTAGTTTAGCTAATTTATTAAGTTACAGATTGAAAAAAGCAGAGTTTTCCTATTCCTTTTAAAAAAGAATCTTTCAACAACCCATATATAGTGCAAGTATTGTTATAAATAATTTAACTTATATTATATATTACATGGTATTTACCTAATTTATATTCTTCTGTATTTATTTCCCATTTCTTTTTGATATAAGTTTTTTAACTTTTCAATAACTTCATCATCCATATCTTTTTTTCTTATTAAAGATGCCTGATTCATATTAAAATAATTTATAAAATAATCCTTCGACTCTAAAACTTGATAAAGCTGATTATATCTAATCTTAGATTGACCTTCAATTGCTGTGTTCTTTACAATTAAAAAATCTTCATAAAAATCCAAGGTATCTTGAGAGTTAAATACTCCAGTATTATCCGTTTTTATTCTTTGTTTATTTCTTCTTTCAACCTTGAAAATTACTGTAGCAAATGAAACAAATATAAGTAAAATCCAAAATATAAAAAATTCCATTGCATTAAACTGTCCTTCCCCATAGGCAAGTAATGCAGAGATTAAAGCAGCAAATGCAACTATAAAGGGAATTACTATCTTACTTCTTCGAAATGTTGCTATATATAAAAACTTATGATAGTCTTCCTTAGTCATGGAAGTCTTTACTGTGAACAATTTATTATCCATATCTTCACCTCAACTTATTCCATAATCTTTTATCCCAATATGTAAAATCCTACCATACTTCTATAATAATATGAATATAAAATACCAATAAAAGCAAATCTGAAAACAAAGCTATATAAGCAAATCTTTTAATTATATTTTTCTTAATTAGTGCAATAATTACAAGAATCAATGAAATTATAAAAAATATAATATTGCAATATAGGGATAATTCTGTCCCTAAAGGAGTAAGAACCATAGGGATACAGAGGATACTTATTATTGCAAATATCATAGATAAAAACGGTAGTTTTTGGCTCTTTATACTTATACAAGGTTCACCTATAACATTAACAAGATTATCTATATCTCCAACTATTATCTCATCTTTAGTAAAAACATATGAATCATTTGTTATTCCTTCAATTTTAATAATATATTCCTTGTCATTTATATTTAAAAGCCTAACGTCCTTTATATTTGCAATACTTTTAAATGCACTTCCTTTGATTTCAAGACTTTCATCATCTATCTTTTCAATTGAGCATATTAAGTTTCCCTTTATTTTTATTCTTCTATAATCAATATAATATCCTGCCCAAGATAAGATAAAAATGGATATAAACATAATACTAGCTTGTGGCTTGTCTATTAACATGATTGAAAGAAATACGCAAATAATTGAAATAACTATATTGAAATAAATCCTCTTAGAATATTTAATATATCTAATAACATCTTTTCTAGGGTTTAGTTTAAATGCTATTATGGATTTTTCAAAGCTTTCCTCAGCTCTATCCTTTGGCTTATAATTTTCATATTTATACTTTAATTCTTTTATAAATTCTACATGCTTGTCCTCTAAATCATAAGGAATTTCAAGTCTATTAATAGATGCCTTAGACCGTTTATCCATCTTAATTATTAGGCTATGCCTACTGTCCTTCATTGTTTTTATATCACTAAAAGGAAATATCAATTGATTATTTTCTACTTTAGCTATTAATTCCTCTTCTCCAATGATAAAGTTCAAGGATATAATCTTGTGTTTGCTTAATAATGACCTAACTATAACCATCAGATACAATGCAAAATATATAGAACCTAATAAAAATATATAGTTAAAAGACTTTAAATATCCTACAGCTAAAAATATAATTGCTATTAAAGTCTTATAATCTATCAATAGCTTTAGATTTTTTATTATTATTTCTTTTTTAGTTTTTGTATAATTATAATTCATGATTATCCCCCATAGACCTTATTTTATCTACTCTACCGTAACTGACTTCGCCAAATTCCTTGGCTTATCTACATCATTTCCTTTTATAACAGATGTATAATAAGCAAGTAGCTGAGTAGGTATAACTGTTAAAACTGGTGCCAATATATTATCAACTTCTGGAATATAAATAGTATAGTCAGCATGATTTAAACTTTTATCTAATCCTTCTTTTATTATAGAAATAGTAGTTGCTCCTCTAGCCTTTACTTCTTGTATATTTGAAACCATCTTTTCATATAAATAATCTTGACTAGCTACCCCAATAACAGGAGTTCCTTTTTCAATTAAGGCTATGGTTCCATGCTTTAACTCTCCTGCTGCAAAAGCTTCTGTATGGATATAAGAAATCTCCTTTAATTTTAGGGCTCCTTCCATAGAAGTCTGATAATCTAATCCCCTACCTATATAAAAAACGCTATTTTTATCCTTAATTACTTCTGCTATTCTCTTTATTCCATCGACATCTTTAAGGATATTCTTTACCTTTTCTGGTAATTCCTTAATCCTTTCAATTATATCAAAGTAGTAATCTTCTGTAATACTATCCTTAATATTTGCCATATAAAGTGCAACCATATATAAAGCCACCAATTGTGTAGTATATGCCTTTGTTGATGCAACAGCAATCTCTGGTCCTGCCCAGGTATAGAATACATCATCTGATTCTCTAGCTACAGATGAACCTAGTACATTGGTAATTGAAAGAATTCTTGCCCCCTTTTTCTTCGCCTCTCTAATGGCTGCAAGAGTATCTGCAGTTTCTCCTGACTGACTAACTGCTATAATCAAAGTATTCTCATCAATAAATGGATCTCTATATCTAAATTCTGATGCTACGTCAGGCTCCACAGGAATATTAGTAAGTTTTTCTATTACATATCTTCCTACTAAACCTGCATGATAAGCCGTACCACAAGCTACAATATAAATCTTGGTAATCTTATCTAATTCTTCCTTTGTTAGATTAATATCATCTAATTTTATTCTTCCATTGCCATCAAGTCTTCTTAGTAAAGTTTCCTTAATTGCCAATGGCTGTTCATAGATTTCTTTAAGCATAAAATGGGGGTATCCACCTTTTGAAGCAGCTTCAATATTCCAGTTTACTGTAAACTTCTCTCTTTTTATTTCATTTCTATTTTCATCATAGATTTTAACATTGTCTTTTGTTAAATAAACAATCTCTCCATTTTCTAAAAAATATACATCCTTAGTATATTTTAGCAATGCTGGAATATCTGACGCTATGAAATTTTCACCATGCCCCAAGCCCACTACTAATGGACTTTCTTTTCTAACGGCAACTAATTCATCAGGATTATTTGATGAGATAATCCCTAAAGCATATGCTCCTCTAAGCATATTCACAGTTTTAAATACTGTACTAAGCAAATCGCCATCATAAAGACTATCTAATAAATGTACTATTACTTCTGTATCTGTCTGAGACTTAAATTTATATCCCTTTTTCAGCAATTCTTCTCTAAGCTCGTTATAGTTTTCTATTATTCCATTGTGTACTACTGCTATAGTTTCTTTTTCATTTAGATGGGGATGGGAGTTTACATCTGACGGTGCTCCATGGGTTGCCCATCTTGTATGACCTATTCCTACGCTTCCTATTAATGGATTCTCTTTTAAATAATCCTCTAATACTGAAAGTCTGCCTTTTAATTTCTTAAATTTAATATGATCATTTCCATTTACTGCAATACCTGATGAATCATATCCTCTGTATTCTAGTTTTTCTAATCCTTGCAATATTACTTCCTGTGCATCTTTATTTCCAATATATCCTACTATTCCACACATATTATAGCCTCCTAATTTATTTTATTTGTGTGAATTTTTTAAAACAATATAAATAAATATCCTATGTACAAAGCTAGTAATAGTATTCCCGTAAATCTTCCTATTCTTTCACGAAATATTCCAACTAATATAAACATTAGTGTTACTGCTGTACCCATAGGAACATCTAAACTCAAAGTTTGATTTGATATAATAAGACCTCTATTGCTAACTAAAGTCGATACTCCCATAACTATAGTCATATTTAATATATTTGCTCCTATTATATTTCCTACGGATATGTTTTGCTTATCTTTTATAGTAGCTGTTACAGCTGTTACAAATTCAGGCAAAGACGTTCCTACTGCAAGTAAAGTTAAGCTAACCACTTGCTTGGGAATTCTCAAGAGATTTGCTATTTCCACACCAGTCTTTACCAATATATTTGCACCATAGACAATAAGAAATGAACCTACTGCAAATTTAGCAGCATTTGAAAATACTTCTACCTTTTTGATATCTTTTTGATCCCTTTTTTTAGCATTTCCTTTTTCATTCTTATGCTCAAAAATATTTATTAAAATAAATGGTAAGATTAACAGTAATAAAATCTTCCCTTCTATATGGCTAATCACTCCATCAGATGCAAAGTAATAGAAAGCAGCTAGATATCCAAACATCATTGCTCCTTTGATGCCAAAGAAATCATCCTTAATCCTTATTGGTTTTATCAAGGCACATATCCCAATAATAAATGCTATATTACATATATATGAGCCTAATGCATTACCTACTGCCATGTCTGTGAAGCCTTCCTTACTTGATAAAGTTGAAACTAAAAGTTCTGGCAATGTAGTAGCTATACTGACTATAGTAGCACCTATTATCCCAAAGGAAATTCCCGTCTTTTCCGCAATCCAGACGGTGGAATCTAAAAACCAATCTCCACCTTTAACTATCATTATTAATCCAATAATAAATAATAATAAAGTAAAAATGATATTCATATTATCCCCCTATAACTTATTTATTCTTTAATATACTACTTTATATTTATATTTGGATAAGTTTTTTATTATTACCAGACACTTCCTTTTACCATATTGTGGTAACAGTTATTTCCAATCTGAATAAAATAATAATAGTTCAAAATAATAGAGGTGCTCAATGTGGAAAATATATTATTAGTATTAGCATTATCTTTAGATGCCTTTATGGCTAG
Organism: Tissierella sp.; assembly: GCF_032104385.1. Classification (GTDB taxonomy): domain Bacteria; phylum Bacillota; class Clostridia; order Tissierellales; family Tissierellaceae; genus Tissierella. The sequence goes on along the minus strand of NZ_DAMCHJ010000005.1, from coordinate 30,481 downwards.
TATTGCTTATGGGACAAATAAGATAAAAATGCCTTTCAAATCAATATTAATTATTGATATTGTTTGTGCAACCTTTTTAGCATTGTCCATTTTTTTTGGAATTCAAATAAGAAAAGTACTCCCTGAAAGCATTGCCTTAATCTTAGGTGCTACTATACTCATATTACTTGGAATATATTATTTATTTGAAAGTATTTTTAAATCATATTTAGAAAACAAATTGAAAGAAAATGAAAAAGTTAAAATAAAATTATTTGATATATGGTTTGTTATAGATGTATATGTTGATGAAACTAAAGCAGACTTTAATCTATCAAAAAACCTTGACTCTAAAGAAGCCCTATATCTTGCAACAGCTCTTTCCTTAGATTCCCTAGCTGTTGGTTTTGGAAGTAGTTTAGGCAATATCAATTACTTACAAGTAATAGGATTGTCCTTAATTATTGGTATGCTTTCCATTTGGAGTGGATTGTTCATTGGTAAAAAGATCGTTGAAAAAACTAAGATAAATTTATCTTGGCTATCAGGAATTATATTGATAATACTAGGACTATTAAAACTAATTTAAGTCTATAAATCCTAAATAAATATTCCCTACAACTAAAAAGTTGTAGGGAATATTTATTTAACTCTAATATAATCTACATATTTATATTCTAAATCATCCTGTTTATATATATCTGATTCCTTTACTATGTTCCAATCATCAAGTAAATCTAAGTTTGGAATGAAAGCATCTGCATTTTCAAAGGTTTTAAAGATTTTAGTTATATAAGCCTTGTTACAATAGGAGATAGTCTGCTTCGCAATTTCCCCTCCTCCTATTATAAAATTTTCCATTTCATTATTAGGGTTTAACTCCTTTAATAGTGGAAAGAGTTTTTCCAAGGAATTAATTACTCTTACACCTTCTGCTCTATATTCCTTATCTCTAGTAATTACAATATTTATCCTATTAGGTAATGCCTTTTTATCTGGTAAGGATTCAAATGTCTTTCTTCCCATTATAATTATATTACCTTCAGTTAATCTTCTAAATCTTTTTAAGTCTTCTGATATTTTATATAGTAAATCTCCATCATATCCAATATTCCAATTATTATCTACTGCGAATATTAAAATCATATTTCCTCCTATTAATTGTTTGTCTGATATAGTTTTAGATTATATTTATCCTGATACTATTTCCTCATAACTTTTTATAGCATATTGACGTCCTGATTCAGTTAATTTAATTATATCTTCTTGTATATAGATTTTCTCCTCTCTTTTTAATTCCTTTATAATTGATTTTAAAAACTGTTCATTCCAATCTAGATGTTTTTTAATGGTATCAATTCCACTTTCAAGAGCTTCATTCTCTTTACCCTCATGATTATATAAATGAAACATTAAAGATTTCTCTGCAAATTCTACTCTTTGACGTTTTCTCCTACTAATTGTAGTCAAAAGACCTCTTCCAGGAGAAAATACAAAAACTAATATAAATATTATCCCTGTCATCAACGCCATAGATCCAGCTATGGAAACGTCTAAAATAGAAGCAAGCTGATAACCTAGAACTCCATTTAATCCACCTATAAGACCACTTAAAATAAGCATGTTTTTTAAATCATCTGTAATAAGATATGCTGTAACTGGAGAGCCTATCATAAAAGCAATTACTAAAATAGAACCTACTGATTCAAATGCTCCAACAGCAGTTATTGACACAATAGTCATTAAACTATAATGTATTAATGCAGGTGAAAATCCTAAAACAGTTGCTAGTGCAGGATCAAAGGTCACTATTTTAAGCTCCTTAAAGAATATTATTACAAATAAAAGATTTATTATTAGGATAATTCCCATAGAATACATAGATTTTGCTCCTATATCTGCTCCAAATACTTTCAGACGGTCAAAGGGTGCAAATGCAAGCTCTCCTAATAATACAGAGTCTGTATCCAAATGAACTGAGCCAGCATATCTTGATATAATTATTATGGCTATACTAAAAAGCAATGGAAATACAATTCCTATGGCTGAATCCTCGGATACCAATTTAGTACTATTTAGCATCTCAGTTAAAAATACAGTAAATACGCCCATAAGAGCAGCCCCCAATATTAAAATTGGAGATGTTAAGCTATTGGTTATAAAAAATCCAATTACTATACCCAATAAAATCGTATGGGTTATAGCATCTGACATCATGGACATTTTTCGTAGTACTAAAAATACTCCTGGAAGAGAACATGCTGCTGCAACTATAACTGCTATAATTTGAATTTCTAATTGTGGTGACATTATATCTCCTCCTTTTTAAAATGATTTTCCACATATTCTAAACCCTTTTCGGTAATTGCCCATTTATTAAAATAGTCTTTTTTTACAAGTCCTCTGCTTCCTAGGGATTCTAATTTACTTGTAAGCTCCTTTACAGTTCTTCCTGTCTTAGATTTATTTGGCTTGATTATGAAAATATCATGGCTATGATTTATATCCTCATGATTCATAGCTAGACGATAAAGATTTACCAATACTTGATCTTCATTTATTTCTCTTTGTTTCTTCCTATCCCTAAAATATTTCCATATCAATCCCCTATTAGGTGCAAATCCTAAACTAAAGATTACTATTATACTTATGACTATTACTATCATTGGCCCTGTAGGCAGTTTTGAAACTACTGAACTCAATATAGTACCAATAACCCCTGATATTGCTCCAAATATGGCTGATAAAATTACCATAATAGATAGTTTATTTGTCCATTGCCTAGCAGCTACTGCTGGTGCTGTAAGCATAGCACTCATAAGAATAACTCCTACAGTCTGTAACCCTATAATAATAGCCGTTACCATCATAAAGAAAAGTAATGTAGTTATACTTTTTGCAGAGAAACCAAGACTCTCTGCATAATCCCCATCAAATGATACTATCTTAAATTCCTTCCAAAATATAATAGTTAATGTTATTAAAACTATTCCCAGTATTCCCATAACCTTAACATCTCTCTGAAGCAAAGTAGATGCCTGACCAAAAATAAATTTTTCTAATCCTGCTTGATTTGCATTAGGTATTTTTTGGATATGTGTTAATAAAACAATTCCCCCTCCAAAAAAGACTGATAATATTAATGCCAAAGCACTATCAAACTTAATTCTTGAATATTTAACTATGGCAAGAATAATGAATGTGGATAATAATCCTGATATTAAAGCCCCTAATAGCAATACTTCTGTTCTTTTAGTTTGAGTCATTAAAAATGCTAATGCTATACCTGGTAATGCTGAGTGGGAAACAGCATCTCCTAATAAACTTTCTTTCCTTATGACGGCAAAACTACCTAATACTCCAGATATTATACCTAAAAGAGCAGAACCTAATGATACAATTCTCAAAGTATAATCTGTTAAAATAAGATTTAATACCACTATTCTCACCTACCTCTTTAAAATTTGACCTGTACTTCTATAGGTTTTCTTTAAATTTTCATCTGTAAAAACTTCATTAACTGGTCCACTAGCTATGATTTGAGTATTTAACAATACTACCCAATCAAAATATTCTTCTACTGTTTGAAGATCATGATGAACAACTATTATGGTTTTTCCTCTTTTCTTTAGCTCCTTTAGAATTGCTATTATAGCCTTCTCAGTCTTAGCATCTACTCCCTTAAAAGGTTCATCCATAAAGTATATATCTGCATCTTGAACTAATGCTCTAGCAAGAAATATTCTCTGCTGCTGTCCACCAGACAATTGCGATATCTGCCTATCTGCGAACTCTATCATGCCTACTTTTTCTAAGGCTTCTCTAGCCTTCTTTTTATCATCTTCCCTTGGACGTTTAAACCATCCCAATTCTCCGTACCTTCCCATAAGAACTACATCTAAAACATTAGCTGGAAAGTCCCAGTCTACACTTTCTGATTGAGGTACATATCCTATATGTTTTCTTTGAGATTTATAACTTTGACCATTAAATAGTACATTCCCTGATACAGGTTTTATTAAATCCAGCATAGCCTTTATCAAAGTGGACTTTCCTGCACCATTTGGTCCAACTATAGCCATTAAAACAGATTTTGGAATATTAAGATCTATGTCCCATAATACAGGCTTTGCTTGATATGCTACTGTCATATCTTCAACTTCTATTATATAATTGTAATCCATTTTTATTTCCTCTCCCTTGCTCAATTATTTCAATGCATCAACAATAGTATCTATATTTGCTTTAAATGTGCCTATATAAGTTTCAGCATCGGTTCCTATATCACCTGTAGAGTCTGAATAAAGTTCTCCACCGATTTCCACTTGAAATCCTTGAGCTTTTACTGCTTCCTGCAACGCTTCAATACTTTTTCTTGGGACTGATGACTCCACAAATATTGCCTTAATCCTACGCTCTACAATAAACTTTGCCAACTGACTAACATCAGATGTTCCAGCTTCTGAGGCTGTACTTATACCTTGCAGTCCCTTTACTTCAAAACCGTAAGCATTTCCAAAATAGTTAAAAGCATCATGAGCTGTTATGAGAACTCTTTTTTCTTCAGGTAATTCCGATATTCTTTGTTGAATATATTTTTCAAGTTCATCAAGTTCTCCTAAATATTTTTCTAAATTAGAATCAAATTCCTTTCCATGTTCCTCATCTAATTCCTTAAGCCCTATTGCTACAGTTCTGGCAGCCTCTTTCCACAAACTTACATCAAACCATATATGAGGATCGTAACTTCCAGGACTGGTGACAAAATCAATAAAATTTGATTCATCAATATCTTGAGATACTGCTAAAATCAGCTTTTTACTATTTTCTATGTTTTCAAATATATCTCCCATTTTTCCTTCTAAATGAAGCCCATTATAGACTACCATATCTGCATCTTGCATTAATTTAACATCTCCAGCACTTGCCTTATATAAATGAGGGTCTACTCCAGGCCCCATCAACCCTTGAACATTTACATACTCTCCACCTATGACATTCACAAGGTCTGCAATCAAAGTAGTCGTTGCAACGACTTTATATTTATCATCATTTGTAACATCATTTCCATTTCCACATCCTACTGCCATGACCATTACAATAGATAAAACCATAATCAAACTTAATATTCTTTTCATTATTTATTCCTCCCTTATTATCTTTGACCCATGAGGACATTCCTTTGGGTAATTCAAATATCTATCCAATCTTTCTTCTAACATATCACTGGTTACGTGTTCTAGTTTCTCTGCTTCTTCATGTATTTCATCCAAATTATATCCCAGCTTCTCTACTAGAAAAAACTCCCATAGAAGATGCCTGTTTCTAATTTTTTTAGCTTCTTTAGTTCCATATTTTGTAAGCCTTATACCTTGATATAATGTATACTCAACATATCCATCTTGTAACAACTTTTTTATCATCTCCGATACAGAAGGAGCAGATATATCAAGTTTTGTAGCTATATCCTTGTTACTAACTAAATCATTCTCCCCACCTAGTTCATAAATGACTTTTAAATAATCTTCCTTACTTATGTTCATAATCTTCCTCCATATTGGTAAATGTTAGGCATGCCTAACTTATTTATATAATACCCCTTTTTTTGCTCTTAACACAGTATTTAATAAGATATTAAAAAACTTCCATCAAAACTACTCCCCTTATAGTCCACAGTTTTATTATTTTAGCTGTCTACTACAAGGGGAGCATATCATGGTTATGAGTTTTTTTATTCTATCCATAATAAATTCATTTACTAAATTAAAATAATCATTTCAAAATTGCCCTGTAAATTTCATTTTATTATAAGTTAAAAGCCTGTGCCAATCCATTAATTAATTCTTTTATCTCTCCTCCCTCAAAAAAATATGATAAACTTAATTCTGATGTACATAATTTTTTATATTTTACATTGGTTTCTTTTATTAAATCAAATATCTTTGAAGTAACTTCTGCCTGATTTATTCGTCCAGTACCTATTATAGATACCCTTGTAGTATTATTGACTTCCACCTCTACAAATCTATCTATATCTCTTACTATCTCTTTTTTTATAGGTGAAAACAACTTAGTGTATTCTTTAGAACATATAAAAGAAATATTTAAATTCTTATCTGTTAAATTATTTTCCGTCATTCCAATATCCAGATCATATTTACCTAGTATCTTAAATATATTAGACAAATTGTCTATTTTATTAGGTATATTCTTTATCTTTACTTCTATTTGACTATCGTCTGCAACTAAAGATAAAACTTTTAATTCTTCCATACTATCATCCCCTATTATTGTTCCAATTTCATTTTCAAAACTATTTCCAATACATATTGGTACGCCAAACTTTTTCCCTAGGGCTAATGCCCTTTTATCAATTACCTTGGCACCTAATCTAGTCATTTCTAAACCAATATCATAGCTTAACTTTGGGATTCTGGAAGCCTTTTTATATACATTAGGATCTATTGAATATACTCCGTCTACATCTGTATATATCTCACAAGGGCAATTAAACTTAGCTGCCAAAGCCACAGCAGTAGTATCTGATCCTCCCCTTCCTAAAGTTGTAATATCTCCTTCTTGATTAATTCCTTGAAACCCTGCTATAACTACTACATTTCCTTCTTTTAAATATTTTTTTATTACATCTTCTTCAATATCTACTATACTTGATCTAGTGTGACTTCCCTTAGTATTTATTCTGGCTTGAACTCCAGTTAACGAAACAGCTTTACACCCTAAATTATTTAATGCCATAGAAAGTAAGGCTATTGTTTGCTGCTCACCTGTAGATAATAAAACATCTAACTCCCTATCCAACGGGTTTAAAGATATTCCTTTAGATAATTCAATAAGAATATCCGTATTTTTTCCCATAGCTGAAACTACAACTATGATATCTTTAGTGAATTCCTTCCTTTCAGTAATCTTTTTAGCTATCTGAATAATTTTTTCAGTAGTTGCTACTGAACTGCCACCATATTTTTGAACAATCACGAAATCACGCCCTTTTTTACACTTCTAATCTTGCAATAAAATAATCTTGTGAATTTATCATAAAAGTCTCAACTACTTTTTCTAATTTCTTTCTTAATATGGATTTAGTAGTAAATGCAATACTATCTTTATTTTCAATTATATTTTCTGTAATTCTATTATCAATTATATATCCTTCTATTTTATCCTTGATTTCTTTTTCCGTAGTAATTCTCATATAATATTTACCTTCATATAACTGATTTATATTGTTTAAATTCTTATTTTTCCAAATACAATTTCTTGGATAAGTATTAGCTGTAATATCTATTAAATCACTTACTATTGCATTAGCTGTAGGAAATTTACCTGCACCTTCACCAAAAAATCTTAATTCTCCAACTACATCTCCTACAAAAGAAACCAAATTATTTGCATTATCAACCTTTCCAAAATAAGAATTTTGATTTAAAATAACTGGTTCAACATTAGCATAATATTTATTGTCACTTACAACTGCTGTGCCTAATAACTTAACTGTACTATTCATTCCTTTTATATTTCTTATATCATCACAATTTATACTGCTAATACCATAACAGGAAATATTTTCTTCATCTATTTTATCTTTAAATGCAATAGTTGATAAAATTCTAAGTTTTCTTCTAGTATCATAGCCTTCAATATCATCAATAGGATTTGTCTCTGCATATCCTAAGCCTTGACTTATCTTTAATGCATCTTCAAAATCTAAGTTATCAGATGTCATCTTTGTCAGTATATAATTAGATGTGCCATTTAATATCCCTTTTATTTCTTGTATTTCATTTATATTTATCTGTTCTTTTAAAGGTTTTATAATTGGCATTCCACCACCTACACTGGCTTCATACAAAAAGGACTTATTTCTTTCTTTTGCTAGTTCTGTTAATTCCTCTAAATATTTTGCAACTACAGCTTTATTAGCTGTTATAACATCTTTCCCTTTATTCAATGCTTCTTTTATACAATAATAGGGTTTATCTAACCCCCCCATAACTTCAATAATTAAATCAATATTATCATCTTCAATTATTTCATAAATATCTGTAGTCAGTTTCTCTTTATTTATTTTAATGTCCCGTCTTTTATCTATATCCTTCACCAAAACCTTAGATATATTAATTTCTTGTTTTACTAGGTTTTCTAGGTATTGTTTTCTTTCTTCTAATATCTGAACAATTCCCGTTCCCACTGTTCCCAATCCTAACAATCCAATATTTAGCATCGCCTCTCTCCCCTTTCTTATATTAAATAGTATCGTAACCAGTTATCTATTAAAATTTGTGAATGATCTCCCCATGTATTTTTAGGCAATAAATTAAAATCATCATTGGGAAAATAATTTTTAGGTAAATTCGGTAATAATCCTTTATCTATATCCCTTCTATATTCATTGCTTAAAGTATCCTCTCCATACTCTGGATGACCTGTAATATATATTTCCTTCCCTTCTACTTGAGCTACTATATATATTCCTGAATCATTTGACTTAGATAGAATTTCTAATCCTTGGAAGCTTTCTATGTCCTCTTCCCTAATTTCAAAGTACCTAGAATGCGGAGAAATTATTTTTTCTCCACAATTTTTAAGTAATAAAGAATTTTCATTTAAAATCTCATGGTTAAATATGCCATTTATCTTTTTATGAATTGTATGTTTAGGTATTTTGTAATTATAATATAATCCTGCTGCTACTGCCCAACATAAATAGATGGTGGATTTAATATGTTTATTAGAATAATCTATTATATCCTTTAACTCTTCCCAGTAAGATATTTCATTAAAATCTACAAATTCTAAGGGAGCACCGGTTATTATCATCCCATCATAATTTGTATTCCTTACTTCATCTAATGTTTTATAAGTTTCTTCTAGATAATTTAGATCTATATTTTTAGGTTTATATGTTTTTGTATATAAGAAATCCACCTGTACATCTATAAAACTATTTCCTAGTATTTTTAATAACTGATATTCAGTTTCTGTTTTATTAGGCATTAAGTTTAATATTAATGTCTTTGGTAAACCCTTGAGATTACTTTTATAATTAATATCTATATTGTCTTTAATCAGCCGTTCTATTGCTGAAATATTTCTATGAATTATCAATCCCATATTTTAATTCCCCAATGCTGTTTCAAAATCTTTTATTATATCTTCAATATTCTCAATTCCAACAGAAACTCTTATCATATCTCCACTTATACCTGCTAATTCTAGTTCTTCATCTGATAACTGTCTATGAGTAGTAGTTGCTGGATGAAGTATTGATGTTCTTACTTCTCCTAAATGTATTACTAAGCCAGTTAATTTTATATTCTTAATAAATTCTTTAGCGGCCTCTTTTCCTCCTTTAATACCAAATGCTAATATTCCCGAAGCACCTAATGGTAAATATTTTTCTGCCAATTTATAATTATTATTAGATTCTAGCTTGGGATAATTAACCCAACTTATCTTAGGATGAAATTCTAAATATTTTGCTAATGCTAAGGCATTGTCACTATGTCTTTTAATTCTTAAATGTAAGGTTTCTATACCTAGATTTATTAAAAATGCATTAAAAGGGCTTAAACAATTGCCTAAGTCTCTTAAAAGCTGTACTCTTGCTTTTGTAATATAGGCCTTTTCTTTAAATTCCTTAACGTATTGAATACCATGATACGCTGGATCAGGCTCAGTTAATTCTTTAAACTTTCCATTATCCCAATTATAGTTTCCTCCATCGACTATTACCCCTCCAACAGATGTAGCATGCCCATCTAAATACTTAGTAGCTGAATGAATTATTATATTAGCTCCATATTCAAATGGACTACATAAATATGGCGTTGGAAAAGTATTATCAATAATAAGTGGTAAATCTACCTTCTTGGCCAAGTTAGAAAACTTTTCAAAATCCAATACCTTAGGAGATGGATTACTTATGGATTCTGCAAAAATTGCCCTTGTATTTGGTCTAACATATTTAATAAATTCTTCTAGTTCCAAGTCTTGATCAACAAAGGTTACATCTATTCCTAATTTTTTTAAAGTAACTGACAGCAGTGTAAAAGTACCTCCATATATATTGGATGATGCTAATATATGATCTCCGCTTTTACATATATTGAGTATGGCTATTAAAGTAGCTGACTGACCAGATGCCACAGCTAAAGCACCTACTCCTCCCTCTAATATACTTACTTTCTCTTCTAAAGCAGCAACTGTTGGATTGCTGATTCTACTATACATATGTCCTTCCTGTTTTAAATCAAATAAATCTGCCAAATAATCTGGATCTTCATATTTATAGGTTGTACTTTGAATTATTGGAAAAACCCTCGGTTCTCCTGACCTTGGATTATATCCTCCATGCACACAAATAGTTTCTTTTTTCATTTTTTATTCCTCCTTTTATAATTAAAAAATCCCTTTCTAGATAAGAAGGGATTTATAATATAAAAGGATATAAAACTCCACTTCTTATCTCTCAGCTTTCACTGCAGGAATTAGCACATTTTTTAAGCTTATAGCTTAAAATTGCTGCCGGGTTTCATCGGGCCAGTCCCTCCACCTCTCTAGATAAGAAAATATTAAATTGTAATTTAAAAAACCTTCTTAGCTAATGCTAAGAAGGTTGATTTTCTATTAAATCATCTTATCGGCATTAGCAGAACCACCTTGCCTAATGGCAGGTTGGCGTAGGGTCATAGAGCTAATTCTCTACCCTAACTCTTGATAAGGAAAACTATTAAATTATTAAAATGATATTAGCATATAAAATTAAATATGTCAACAGCAAAAAATATTTTATTAATTATCTTTTACGCTTTAAAATTATAAATTGGCTTTATTATATTTACTATCTCTGCAGTTTCAGCAATATTATTCACTATTTCCTCCATTGGTTTATATGCAAAAGGACTTTCATCTAATGTATGTTCATTTATTGAAGTAGAATAAATGCCTTCCATACTTTTCTTAAACTTATCCATAGTAATTACTTCCTTTGCAACATTTCTGCTCATAAGTCTTCCTGCTCCATGGGGAGCAGAATAGTTCCAATCAGCATTACCCTTTCCAACTGCAATTATAGAGCCATCTCTCATATTCATAGGAATTAAAATCTTTTCTCCTTCATAGGCGGATATAGCACCTTTCCTTATAATATTATCTTTGAAGTTTATATAGTTATGGATGGTTTCAAAATAGTTAAATTCATTAAGTCCTTTTCCAAATAAATTATTTAATATAATATCTGCTATCATTTCACGATTTAAACTTGCATATTCTTGACATATCTTCATATCATGTAAATACTTTTCTCTATATTCTCCAGTTAAATAACATAAGGATTTAGGATATTTAGGTTTAAGTTCATCGTATTCCTTCTTTAGTTCCTCTAAAACTTTCTTTATTTCTTTTCTCCTGCCTTCTGCTTTATAACTAGCAATTATTTCTTCCCTTTTAATAAAATAATCACCTTTCCCACTACATAAATCTATTGCTAATTTTTGATAAATTTCAGCAACTTGCTTCCCTAGATTTCTACTGCCTGAATGAATTACTAAATATTTATTGTTCTTACTATCTACTCCAACTTCTATAAAATGATTGCCACCACCTAAGGTTCCTATGCTTCTTTCTATTCTTTTAGTATCCTTCAAATCCCTAAAGCAGTATAAATCATTGAATTTATCAAATTTAAACTTTCTTTCCATATGTGTGGATTTTCCAGAAGGAATCTTTTTATTTATTATATCGTCTAATCTTGGTAAGTCCATATCTATATTGCCAAGTTCAACAGTTAGCATGCCACATCCTATGTCCACTCCCACAATATTAGGTATTGCCTTATCTCCCATATTAGCAGTAAAACCTATTACACAGCCCATACCTTGATGAACATCCGGCATTATTCGAACCTTTGAGTCCTCTATAAAATCTTGATTTAATAACTCTATTATTTGTTCTCTTGCTCCGTCTTCTAAATTGTCTGTAAATACTTTAGCTATATTATATTTTCCTTTTAACTCCATTTAGTCACCTCTATATTTAATCATATTATATATCAAGTGTAGCTCTATTTTTCCCTGATTTTTTAGATTTGTATAATGCCATGTCAGCTCTTTTGATTGCAGATAAAAAGTTTTCATCATCTTCAGTGAAATAGGAAGCACCTATTGAAATAGTTACATGATATTTTTTACCTTCAGATTCATACTCAAAACTTTCTATATCCCTTAAAATTTTATCTGTAAATGATTCTAAATGCTCTTCTTTCAGCCCTTCACAAATAAGAAGAAATTCTTCTCCCCCCCATCTGTAAAGAAAATCTGTCCTTCTTGTAGACTTATTTATGATTTCTACAATATTGGTTAAAACTATATCTCCCACATCATGTCCATAATTATCATTAATTTTCTTAAAGTCATCTATATCAAAGAAAATAATTGTATAAACATAATTATATCTTCTAAATAAATAGAATATTTCTTCTAATTTTTTTGTAGCAGCCCGTCTATTAAAAGCCTTAGTGAGTTCATCCATATTTAGTTCTTCCATTAATTCTTTATTGGAGTTTTTATAATACCAATGTTCTAAGATTAATACTATTGAAATCCCTATAAAAATTAACCCTAATGATAGGATAATTATCAATGTAGTAATTTTAGAAATAGCTTTATCTCCATCCTTAGAAATTTCATCTATATATGGTTGAATATCATCGAAATAAATTCCCATGGCTATAATCCAATTATAATCTTTATATAATTTTGCATAAGTTAACTTTTCAGCAACTTCATTACATGTTTTCTTTTTAAAAAAATAAGTAAAATATATTTCTCCATTTTCTTTAATTCCATTGAGTTCCGTCAGATAGGGATGATTTCCCTCAATATCCTGCATCTTTGTAGATAAATATATACCTTCTGTGTCTTTTAAGTTTGGATGAATACGCCGAATAGCATAGTCATCTCCACCATCATAATTTATAACCTCATTTATCCAAATATAAGCATCATTTTCGAAGCTATCCCTATGTATCCGTTTTTTTATAGATTCTGTAGTAGCATTTTTTATATAATCTTTGGTCACACCATAAAGAATATAGTATTGTCCATAATCATCTTCGTTATAAGCTATGAAATCCTTCTTTAAATTCTCAGTATAAGAATGAATACCTTCAATATCTATCATATGATTTATATTATTTTGATATAAAACTTCATCTACATCTCTATCCAATATAAGTATACTAAAAGATTCCTTTGTAGTTCCTATTTCAAAATAATCAATAGTTTTTTTCAAAAAATCTTCTTGTTTTAACTGATGATATTCTGATATAACCTTAGCCGCTCTATCTACACGTTTTTTATTAGTTTCTATTATCTCTGCTTGTGTTTGCTCAATATTATTTATCATATTATTAACAGAATCCTTTAGAAAATCTTTTTTTATGTTTATAATACGTTCTTTAATATATTGGGCATATAATATTTTTACATCTCTAAAGGTAGATATATAAAAATAATTTATAATGGCTAATAGAAAAACTATAGAAAAGATAAGCAGAAAGATATATAGTTTTCTTACTCTCTCTAAGTTGTAAATTTTGGCAGTTAATTTATGTATCCCCTTTTTCAATTGCCCCATCCTTTCAAACTAATAATTGCCTTCTTATTTATGTTTTTATTGTATCATAATTGCTATAATAGTTGTAACTTCTTATATAAAAACTAATTGAATATTAAGAAATTCCTAGTCAAGAATAATTGAATTAATATATAGTAAGTTATATGATCATTATAAAATAAAAAGGGCTGTAATGAAATTAAATTTCATTACAGCATCAATAGAATTATCCTAAACAATACATTTATTCCAAACAACTTTGCTTATGATTAATCCAATAGGAATATAAATATATGTACCATAAGGGATTTTAGTCAGTATAAAATGTCCTAGTACAAATAGCCCCATTATAACCAAAGAAAGAATCCCCTTACCTCCGCCTTCTGGCTTCTCACCTACTTCAAAGGATTTGGAGAAGGGTAAATTGCTATCAAAAATATTAAATACAATACTTGTAAAAAGCAATATATTTATTCCCACTACTATGATTTCATCAACTATTTGCATCTTATAAATAATTAAAAATACTAAACTTACTAAAACATACACAGGAATAAACAAATTCAAAATAGCTGCTTTAACTGTTCCTTTATAAATAGTAGATTTATCTTTAATAGGTATAGTTTCATATATCCATGAACCTTTATAATTACCAGAATAACCCAAGGATGATATTACAGTAGGTATCATGACAAATACCATATAAATACACAAATAACTCTTTGTATTAGCTATATTTAAGAATTCCTTTCTACCCATAGTGATTATAGTTAAAAAAGGAAATATAATAGATATTCCTAAACTTGGATAAACCTTTAGTTTAAATGTTCTTTCGTTCTTCAACATATTTGTTGCAAATCTATAAAAAGTTCTTTCATCTTTATCTCTACAAAATATTCTTGATATGAAAATAATAGATTTATTCCTATCCTTAGTATGCCCTTCAACACTGTTTAACTTTTGTAGATTTCGTTCAAACACTGGTATCAGTTTAATATAGATTATAATTGATAATATAGGAACTACTACTGCAAGTATGGAATAAATAATAATATACATCTCTCGATTATCATTTAAAATCAACTCAAAAGGTGCAGAAAACCATATTGGAGGAAAAAAGTATTTCCATATACTAGGTTTAAAATCTATATTATGTATATCTATTAAGTTAAAAAACTTGCCTATTAATTGATATCCTATAGACATAACTATAGTTAATCCTATTTGAACATAATTAATTATATCTTTTAACTTTTCACCACTAAAAAATCTAAGAACTAAAAGATAAATAAGTGCTGTAATTATAATTATAAATAATGCTATTAAAATAACTTCCACTAAATATATGGAAAAAAATATCCTTCCATGTCTTACTATAGATACAACAAGTGATGGTCCTGAAATTGCCAATGTAATAGCACTAATATATATAAATATATGAATTATCTTAGCCATATTTAATGTTATACTATTCACTGGCTTAGAGAGCAATATTTCCTTATCCTTTACATCAAGTAACACAGAACTAAAATCGGCCATTAAAGAGGTCATCAATAAAAACATAATAATCCCAAATATAAAACTCATCTGAAATAAATAATTTTCTCCTATTACTATAAAGAAAATCAAAAAAAATCCCATCAATATATATACGCCCAAAGATTTTAAAAAATTATTTTTATTATCAGTTTCCTCTTCTTTTTTCTTATTTCTATTGTTTATAACAGTAGAGACTCTTCTTCCGTCTAATATTAACTTCACATTAAGTATCTTTCTCATAGTCTGATAATCTACACCCATTTTTTCAAATAACCATTTAAAAATATCCAAAAATTTTAATATTTTAAAATCATTCACCTACATCACCTCTTCTATGGTAGATACTATGTCCTTAGCTATTTTCTCATGTTCATTAAACCCTGTTAGTTGATTGAAAATTTCCTCTAAGGAACCATCCATAGAGCTACTTTTTAAATCTTTAAAACTTCCATCTACTACTATCTCTCCATTATTTATAAGTATTATTCTGCTACTGATTTTTTCTACAACTTCCATGATGTGGGAAGAGTAGAATATGGTCTTTCCTCTTCTAGATAATTCTGCTAATACCTCTTTAAACACCATAACACTATTTGCATCCATTCCAGATAAAGGTTCATCTAGAAAGAGAATATCTGGGTCATTAATCAAAGCTGATATTATAATTGCTTTCTGCTTCATTCCTTTTGAATATGAGCTAATCCTTGCATCATAAACGTTCTTAATCCCAAATAACTCCATTAATTTCTCTGCCTTTTTATTTGCCACTTCGTATTCCATACCATAAAGTTCTCCTATAAAGGTAAGATATTCCCTTGCTGTAAGGTTCTCATAAATCTCAGCAGTTTCTGGTACATAGCCAATTTTCTTTTTATATTCAGCTTCTCCATTCCTTATATCTTTTCCAAATATATTTATATCTCCAGAATATTCTCCCACTAAACCCAGCATAATTTTTACAGTAGTGCTTTTACCAGCTCCATTAGGTCCTATATATCCTATTATTTCCCCATTATATATATCTAAGTTAATTCCCTTTAAGACTTCTCTAGTCCCATAGCTCTTTCTTAAATCCCTTATTTTTATTATTGGCTCCATATCCCCATCCCCTTTGTCAAAATATTAATGGTATTATATCATAATGGATTTTATTTGTTATAATTTTATTAAAATTTCTGGATTTTACCATAGCATAAAAAATAAAAACTTGACTTTTAAACTTCCTTAATATATGATAAAGTTGAAATAAATTATTTTGTTAAATATTAGATAAATAAGTGTGGATATACATCTGTATAAGCTAGACTTAAATCTAAAATTATGAAAATCTTAAAATTAAAATTATATAATTATGGAACAGCTATTTAAACCAAAGGAAACCTTTGTAATTTAAAAAGCCCATAATAAAAGATTATACTTTCTTTTATTATGGGCTTTTTTATTTTTCTAAAATTATAAATTAGGAAGAGATTTTATGGTAAAAGATTAGGAAATAACAACACTTCAAATCTGTAAACTAGTGGAAATTATCGATAATATGATTTAAAATATTAAAATTTTATTAATAAACTTTTATGAAAATTGTTTTAACTATATAAATATAAAGGGAGGAAAGGAATATGGTGAAAAACAATAACCTTGAAGATATTAGCTACGAAAAATGTATTAAAGAAGCCAAAATATTTTTGGAGGTATTTTCCAGCATATCATCTAAATTAATAAATATTAAATTAGGTGAAGACTATTTAATAGAGAAATGTTTAGAAGAGTTAGGGGAGAATACTAACTCCTCCAGGGCATATGTGTTTTTATTTAGAGATGATTTTAAATATATGGATAATGTTTATGAATGGTGTGCTAAAGGTGTTAGCTCTGAAAAAGATAATTTGCAAGATTTAAAAACTAAATTTTTTCCATGGTGGTTTGAAAAACTAAAGGATAATAAAAGTATTATTATCAGTAATATAAAGAATATGCCAGAAGAAGCTAAAACAGAAAAGGAAACTCTATTCAAGCAAAATGTCAAATCACTTATTGTATTGCCCCTAATCTATAATGATAACTTAATTGGTTATTTAGGTTTAGATAATATTTTTGAAAATAAAACCTGGGATAAGGATTGTGAGTTTTTATTAAAAATCACAGCTGAAATGTTTTCAAGTATTTTTTCGAAATTAGAGTACGAAAAACAATTTCAATCTATAGTGAAGGCTTTAGATGATAAAGAAAAACATATAGAGGGTTTAAATTCTCAAATACTTAAACAAAATGAAATAATTAAACTAATGCAAAGTAAAGAATTATCTAAGTTAATAGGATTGAATGAAGAAAACTTTAATGAAATTATATATTATGTATTAAATATATTAAGCTTAGATATGAAAATTTTTGATGAAGTAGAATTAGAACTTTCTAAAGATTTGCCTTCTATTTTATGCAATAAAATAGAAATAAGTCAAGTTCTTTTAAATATTATAAAAAATTCTATTTACGAAATTAGAAAAAAGATAGAGTTACATTCCAAAACTGGACAAACAATCTCCAATAATTTAAAAATTAAAACTTATAAAGAAAATATGTATCTAGTGTGTGAAATAGAAGATAGTGGAATGGGATTTTCTGAAGAGGTAAAATGTAAATTATTTGAACCCTTTTTTACCACAAAAGGGTTAGTGGCAGGAACAGGATTAGGATTAACCATAGCATATGATATTGTTACAAATAAGTACAACGGCTTAATAACAGCCAGTGAAAGCCAATGGCAAGGTGCTAAGTTTACTATAAAACTACCCTTCCAACAAAAAGATTCTTATTAGAACTAGTCATAATATTAATTTTCATAAAGGAAAGAGGGATAAAATGATTTATAGAAAATGGAGTGACGATGAAATACAATATTTAAAGAATAACTATGGAACCAAAAATATAGAAGAAATTGAAAACAAATTGAAAAGAAGTCGCAATTCTATATTTAAAAAAGCAAAACGTTTAAACCTAACAAACACTATGAAAAAGTGGAAAGAGGAAGAAATAAATTACTTAATTGAAAAATGGGGACATGAACCCATGGAAAAGATATCGAAACAATTGAATAGAAGTAATAATGCTATTAAAAAAAAGGCAATACAGCTTCAATTAGGTCCTTCCCGAATAGCCAATGGAGAGTTCTTAACCACTGGAGATATTGGATATTTATTAAATAAAGATCCAAGTTTAATTTATGGATGGATAAAAGATGGATATATAAAGAGTAGAAAATTTGGAGAAAAAAAGATATTTCAAGTTAAGGCAGAAGATTTTATTTTATTCTTAAAAGAACACCCTCAGAAATGGGATGCTTCAAGAGCAAGATTAGATTTTATTAAAGGTTATTTACACATAGAGTTTAAGTTCCCGGATTGGTTTATAAGAAAAGTAGAATATGATAAAGAAAAAAATACGAAAAAGAATATTATCAATTATGAAAGTAATTATGTTCAAATAATTTAATAACAAAAGCAATTATAATGTATATAGAAAATTTGGAAAATTGTTTCAAAATGCAAAATTATGGCTATATATACTTAGAATAACAGTTGATAAACTTATAACTATATTGCCTATTAAGGGAAAGGAGTTTTTGTTTATGAAATTAAGAAATAAAATAATCTTATTTACTACATTATTATGTATTATTAGTATTTTATCTATTTCAACAATTAACTTTAACTTATCTATACTGAAACTTGAAAAGGAGGTCAATGATAAATCCCAGCTAATAACTACAAGTATAGCAAAAGACATAGATAAATGGATGTCTTTACAAAAAGATTCTTTATTTGAAGTTATGGATGGTATGCTGGTAACAAATAATTTTGAATATAATTATGCCTCTAATTATTTAAAAAAAGCAACAGAAAGAAATCCAGGAAATGAATATTATATGTGTTTTTCTGACCAATATTATTTAGATTCTAGTGAATTTAAACCTGATTATGATCCAACTCAAAGAGGCTGGTATATAGGTGCAATGAAAACTAATGATTTTTATATATCAGAACCTTATATAGATGCACAGACAAAGGATATGGTAGTAACAATTTCAAAGGCATTTAAAACAATTGATGGAAAAGAAGGAGTTATATCTACAGATATAAAGATTGATTATTTAGTAAATCTAATACTTAATGTAGATGTAGGACAGGATTCATATGCCTTTTTAATAGACCATAATGGAAATCTTTTAACTCATCTTAATGATGAATTTAAACCTATTGATGGAAACTACATAAATATTGATAATTTATTAGATGGAAACCTTTTAAAATTAATAGAAGAAGATAGTTTGAAAATGAGAGATAGGAAATTAAAAGACTATGATGGGACAAACAGATTTTTCTTATTTGGAGATATTCTAGAATCAAATTGGAAGGTAGGCCTAGCAATATCTGTTAAAGAAGCTGTAGGAACCATTGATAATGTAATTTTCTACACTATTGCTGCAACTATTATTGTTTTAATGATTTCTTTAATTGTATCAGTATATATATCAAATTCCATCACAAAACCAATAGTTAAAACAGTTAAGATTGCAGAAAATATAGGAAATCTTAATCTATTAGATACAATAGATGAAAAGGATTTAAATAGAAAAGATGAAATCGGTCAAATGTATAATTCATATCAAAATATAATCATTAAATTAAAAGATTTTATGAGGAATATGAATGAATCTATTAATGCCAATCATCAAGTATATAACGATACTGTAGACAGATTGAATTTCCTAGTAAATCAAGCAGAAGATACATCAGCTACTACTGAAGAGTTATCAGCAGGAATGGAAGAAACCACCGCTACAGCTTTATCCATAAAAGAATCCACTAATGATATTGATAAAGCTATATCAGATTTCGCTCAAAAAGTCGAGGAAGGTGCTCTTACATCTAATGAAATAAGTAGCAAGGCTGGAAATTTAAGTAGTCAATTTACAGAAGCAAAAGATAGCACTATGAGTATATATGTTAATACAAGAAAAGAGATAGAAGAAGCTATTAAATCTTCTAAAAAAGTAGATGAAATAAAGATACTCTCCAATGCCATATTAGAAATATCAGAACAAACAAGCTTACTTGCCTTGAATGCAGCCATAGAAGCAGCTAGAGCTGGAACATCTGGTAGAGGATTTGCCGTAGTGGCTGACGAAATAAGGAAATTAGCTGAAAGTTCTCATGATACAGTGGGAGAAATACAAAATGTAACTGAAAGTATAACTAAGGCTGTAGAACAGTTAGTAAATAATACAAATGAGTTAATACATTTCTTAGAAAAAGACATTATAAATGATTATGAAATGATGGTAGAAGCAGTCAAAGAATATAGAGAAGATGGTTCTGTGCTAAACAATATACTCTCTGAATTATCTGCCACCTCAGAAGAGTTATCTGCCACTATTAATCAAGTATCTAATTCTATGAATGAAATCTCTAGCACCGTAGAAGAATCTACAATTGCAACTACTAATATAGCTGAAAAAAATATGAATATAGTTGAAGCTATATCCGATATAAAAGATACAATGGAAAAAAATAGACGGGTATCTGAAAATTTGGAAGAAATTGTGTCCCAAGTTAAACTTTGATTGTAAGTAAAAAAACCCTTTGGTAAAATAAAACAAAGGGTTTTTTATTAACTTAAATTGATAATACCCTTGTATCTATGAGTATTAGTATATTTTGAAAAGTAAATATAGTTTTTATTATAGTACTTTAATGCTATTGGAAAAGTTTTTAAAAAATATATAATGATATTATAGTATCAATAATTTATTAATATTCCAAAAAGGTTGCAAAGAATAGAAGGAGCTGTGAAATGTGAATAAGAATGTATTACAACACATTAAAATATTGTATGTAGAAGATGATAATCTTACTAGAAATTGGGTTTATAATTCTTTAAAGAAAAAAGTTGGTAAAATAATCATGGCAGAGAATGGAGATTCTGGTATAAGATTATGCGTTAAGTTTATGCCCGACATAATAGTAACTGATTTAATTATGTCAGATATGAATGGAATTGAGATGATGAGAGATTTAAGAGAAAGAGGATATCGTATACCTTGTATCATAACATCTGCTTTATCTGATGCAAAAACTATTTTAGAAACCGTAGACTTAAAAATAGAAAAATATTTGATTAAACCTATTGATATAGATATTTTAGTAAGAAGCTTAACTCAAATAGCTACAGATATTTTAGAAGAAAAGGAAGGGTTATTAGTAATAAATCAAAGTTTTATTTTAACAGAGGATGCTAAAAATATGTTGGAAATAGAAATAAGAAATATTTATTCCAAATATCTAAAAGAAATAGCAGGAAAAGGAGCAAAATATATTAATGTTTTCATAAATGGTAAAAGAATTGAGATAATTTCAAAATCAACTTTAACAATTTTAGAAGAAAATATATTAGCTATAGGACAATATTATAAAGGTATTGAAATGTTTAGAAAAATTGTTTATGAAAATACTATATGGAAGGTTGAAGATGATATAAATAGATTAATAGATAGAAAAGTAAAAACTAGAAAAATAGAAGTTTACCCTAAAGAAGAATTTGAAAGGATATTGCTAGAAATTATATAATTTTAGTAATATCCTTTTCCTTTCTGCTTTCAGCCTGGTCTATAAAATAATCCTATGGAGATAATTTTCTAGAATCCAAAAATTTATTAATTATTTTTTAAAATCCAAAACTTTCTATACTACATATCCGTCTATATAGTGTAAGATGAAAAAAAGACCCCACAACAGCTGAAGGGAGAAATTCGTACGAATGGCAAATAACAACTTAGAAAAACAACTTGAAAATTATATTATTGAAAATAAAGAACTTTTTTATAGGCTAGCTTATAGTTATGTGAAAAATATTGATGATGCATTGGACGTTGTTCAAGAATCTATTTATAAAGCTTTTTCATCTATTGATTCACTTAAAAACTTTGATTATATAAAAACTTGGTTTTATAGGATTATAGTAAATGTTTCATTGGATTTACTTCGTAAGAGAAAAAGAGAAGTTGCGACTGATGAAGAGTTTTTATTAAATAATGATATAGGTACAGTTGACAATTATCCCAATATAGACTTAGAAAAAGCCTTAGAAGCTTTACCAGAAAATTATCGAAGTATAATAGTACTAAGATTTTTCGAGGATTTAAAGCTAGAAGAAATTGCAGAAATTTTAGATGAAAATATAAATACTGTAAAAACTCGACTTTATAAAGGTCTAAAAAATTTACGTATCTCAATGGATGATGAAAATAAGGAGGTCAACAATGAATAATAGAAATCTGGAACAACTAAAACAAGAGCATATAAATACTCAAATTCCAGAAGAGTTAGATTTTTTAGTTAGAAAAGCAATAAAGAATGGGAGGAAAAACATGAAAAGAAAAAATAATATTAAAAAAATTAAAGTAACATCGGCATCTGTGGCTGCATCAATTGTTTTACTAACAGCTGGGGTAAATTCTAGTCCAGTATTAGCAAGTACATTATCAAAGGTACCCGTTGTAGGTGGCATAGTAAAAGTATTGACATTTAGAGAATATAAAATAGATGAAGATACTTATAATGCTGATATTAAGGTTCCAGAAGTGCAAGGCTTAGAAAATAAGGAATTAGAAAATAGTTTAAATGAAAAATATTTAAATGAAGGCAAGGAACTATATGATGCATTTATGAAGGATATGAAGGATTTGGAAAAAGATGGTGGCGGACATCTAGGGATAGATCATGGATATGAAATAAAAACTGATACAGATAAAATACTTTCTATTGGACGTTTTGTTGTAAATACAGCGGCTTCATCTTCAACAACAATTAAATACGATACTATAGATAAAGAAAAGCAAATTTTAATAACATTACCTAGTTTATTTAAGGATAATACCTATGTTGATATTATAAGCGAAAATATTAAGAGTCAAATGAAAGAACAAATGAAATCCGATGAAAATAAAGCTTACTGGGTTGAAGGTCTAGACGAAGAACTTGTAGATCCTTTTGAAAAGATTTCAAATGAACAAAGTTTCTATATCACAAGTGAAGGAAAATTGGTAATCTCCTTTGATAAATATGAAGTAGCACCTGGATACATGGGAAACCCTGAGTTTGTTATTCCAACAGAGGCAATATCAGATATATTAGTTAGTAATGAATATATAAAATAATAGATTTCAACAAATTTATCCCCTTACTATAATAGTCAAGGGGATATCTATTTTTTAGTTAAGTTTAAATAATCATCTTTTTTTAACTTCGTGTCCGCCAAATTCATTTCTAAGGGCGGCTACTATTTTCCCTGCGAAGGTATCTTCTTCTAATGATCTATATCTCATAAATAGTGACATTGCAATAACTGGTGTAGCCACCTGTAAATCTAGTGCTGTTTCTACAGTCCATTTCCCTTCTCCCGAAGATTGCATAATTCCTTTTATAGATTCAAGATTTTTATCTTTATTAAAAGCTATTTCTACTAGTTCCATTAACCAAGATCTAATTACAGATCCATTATTCCATAACTTCGCTACCTTTTCATAATCTATATCGTACTCAGATTTATGCAGCACTTCAAAACCTTCTGCTATTGATTGCATCATACCATATTCAATCCCATTGTGAACCATTTTTACAAAATGTCCAGAACCCGCTTTACCCACATATAGATATCCACCTTTTACAGATATAGCTTCAAACATTTCTTCACAGTAATTATATATATTTTCATCTCCACCTATCATTAAACAAGCTCCATTTAATGCTCCAGATGGTCCTCCACTAGTCCCACAGTCTAGAAACTCAATGTTTTTTTCTTTCAAATAATTATATCTTCTAATAGAATCCTTATAATTTGAATTTCCAGCATCAATTATTATATCCCTATCTGATAAATAATTTAGAAGTTCTTTAATTACTTCATCAACAATTTCTCCTGCCGGTATCATTAACCATATAATTTTTCTATTATTTAGTTTGCTTACTAAATCTTCAATAGAAAAAACACCCTCTATTTCTTTTTCAATAATATTTTTTACATTTTCCTCAGATACATCATAGGCTACAACCTTATGTCCATTTTTCTTTAAATTTAACGCCAAGTTATAGCCCATTTTTCCAAGTCCAATTATTCCAACTTCCATATTACCATCCTCTCTTTAGTTAATCAATAAAATAATCCATCCGTAAAATAATCCTCCTATACAAAAGTACAGGAGGATTATTTACTTTTACTTAATAAATATACTTAATATTAGAGCTGATATCAATCCCACTATACCAATTAATGTTTCCATTACAGTCCAAGACTTTAATGTATCCTTTTCTGATATTCCAAAATATCTATTTACTAACCAAAATCCACTATCATTTACATGGGAAAGTACAGTTGCACCAGAGGCAATGGCAATTACTACTAATGCTGGCTCTACATTAAAAGCTGGAAGAAGAGGGGCCATAATACCGCCTGCAGTCATCATAGCTACTGTTGCTGATCCTGCTGCAACCCTAACTACTGTTGCAATTAAAAATGCTAAGATAATTGGATTCATACTTGAACTAGCCAACCCTTCTGCTAACATCTTTCCTATATTACTATCTGTAAGAACTTGCTTAAATATACCACCAGCACCTGTAACCAATAAAATCAGTCCTGTTGGTGCAAGAGCTGCAGTAGCAACCTTGCTTACTTCTTCCCTACTAAGTCCCTTATGTTTACCAAGGGTAATAAATGCCAATACTGTTGCAATAGTCAAGGCTGAAAAAGGATGTCCAATAAAACTCACAATATTTCTCAATGAGTTGCCTTCAGGCAAAAATACAGTTGCTGAAGTATTTAATAATATTAAAACTATTGGAATTAATATTAGTGTAATTATTAATGAGAAAGACGGTAAGTCCTTATCATCCTTTGTTATAATACTATCATCAAAAGACATATAGTCTGGTATATCTGCATATATTCTTTCACCAATAAACTTTCCAAATACTGGTCCTGCTATAATCATAGCTGGAATCCCTGCAATAATACCGAATAAAATTACCTTACCCAAGTCTGCTCCAACTAATTGAGCAACTGCAACAGGCCCTGGTGTAGGCGGTACAAATGCATGAGTTACTGCTAACCCTGCTAATAATGGTATCCCATAATGAAGTAAAGATTTTTTAGTTTCTTTAGATAGTGAGTAAACTAATGGAACTAAAATAATAAATCCTACATCAAAGAATACTGGTATTGATATAATAAACCCTGCCAATCCCAATGCCCAAGCTGCCTTATCTTTTCCAAAAGATTTAATAAGGGTTCTAGCTAATCTCTCTGCGCCTCCAGATACTTCTAACATTTGACCAAACATAGCCCCTAAACCTACTACTACTGATATGAAACCTAAAGTTCCTCCCATACCGGATTGTATTGTTCCCATAATAGATTGAATAGGCATCCCAGCAGCAATTGCTGTTAGCATACTAACTATCAATAGAGAAACAAAAGCATGGAGTTTAAGTTTCATAATAAGAAATAATAATACCGCAACTGAAATAATAAGAAGTGATACTAAATACAATTGGCTTTGCATACTTTTACCCTCCTAAGATATTTTATTTTTTTGAAAATGTGCCAGTTTTTCTAACACATTCATCGAACTAAAAATAATTTCTTGATAGATATTGAATAATTCTTCATATAATTCTTTAGCTTCTGTCACAGTATATCTATCTCCATCTTCCAACATATAACTTAACTCAGAAAAATCTTTGACCTTATTTACTGCTACCATACCTAACATTACTGCTCCTAAACAGGGGCTTTCATAATTATTTGATACAACAATATTAGTATTTAAGATATCACATAGTATTTGAATCCATAACTTTGATTTTGTAAATCCGCCATTAACATATATTACATCAATTTTATCTGTTAATTCCTTTAATACTTGAAATACATCATTTATAGCATAGGATATGCCTTCAACTATAGCTCTAGCAAAATGTCTTCTCTTGTGAATATCAGATATTCCTACAAAAGCCCCCCTTAAATTTGCATTCCAATAAGGTGCTCTTTCTCCTGTTAAAAAAGGCAGAAAAATTAACCCATCACTACCTACCTTAGTGTTTTCTACTAAAATATTAATTAATTCATAAGGATCTATATTTAATTTATCTGCTTCTGCTATTTCCTTCTGAGAAAAATTATCTCTAAACCAACGATAGACCATTCCACCATTGTTTATTGGACCTCCTGATACGTACTTATCTTCTGTTAAAATATAACAAAAAGTCCTGCCCTCACTATCTATCATAGGTTTATCAGATACTACTCTAATTGCTCCACTAGTACCTATAGTGACTACTGCTGAACCAACTTCTATGCCATTTGAGCCAAGATTAGCTAAACAACCGTCACTGGCACCCAGGACTATTACAGTATTATTATTAAATCCTGTTAATTTTTGATATTCCTCATTCATTCCTTTGATACAATATGTAGTAGGAAATGCCTTAGATAATTGTTCTTCCTTAATTCCTGCAAGTCTAAGTGCCTCTTCATCCCATTTAAAATCATATATATTAAACATCCCTGTAGCTGATGCTATGGAATAATCTACAATATATTCATTAAAAAATTTATATAAAATATATTCTTTTATTGAAATAAATTTATAAGCCCTATTAAATATTTCAGGTTGATTGTCTCTTATCCACATAATTTTATAAAGAGGTGACATTGGATGACAAGGAGTACCGGTTCTTTTATACAACTCTATCCCTTTTCCGTTCTTTTTATATTCTTCTGCGTACTCAGTACTTCTACTATCTGCCCAAATAATGCACTCTGTAAGAGGGTTACAATCTTTATCTACTACAATAATGCTATGCATCATACAAGAGAAAGAAACAAAAGAAATATCTCCTTTTAAACCTTTAGCCAACTTTGATATTTCACCAAGTGTAGTTACCACTGCATTAAAAATTTCTTGTATATTTTGTTCTCTCATGGCAGGTGATGGAGTATTAATTGGATATTCCTTTGATGCTTTTCCATACATTTTCCCATTTTCATCAAATAATATGGCTTTTGTACTTGTGGTACCAATGTCTATCCCAACAGAAAACATATTTGTTCCTCCTACAATCTTATAGTATTAATGATACGAAACTTTTTTCTTTATTATATCATATTATTATATTTATTCAACCATGAAGAAAATTTCTTTCTAAAGACAGAAAATTTTACTATAGTCTTTTAAAAGCTATTCCTTCTCTTATCTTTACAAGATTTCCTAAAGTTTCTTCTTTTTTTACTAATGCTACCTTAATATAAATACAATCCATTAACATTAATGTAGTTAATCTAGATTCCATAGCTTCAGATCTAAACATAGATTCTTTTCCATAGCAAATTAAGTTGATATCTGATTCTTGTGCAATAGGAGATTTTGCATTTCCTGTTATAGAAACTACCTTTAGACCCTTTTCTCTAGCTATCTTAATTGTATCTAGCAACTCTTTATTACTTCCAGAATTTGAAAAAGCAAATACTAAATCACCTTTTTCTGCCATAGATATATACATTGCCTGCCAATGAGAATCTCCGCTTACATTGCATTTTATCCCTGTTCTAATAAATTTATGATATGCATCTTCTGCTAAGGATGCTGACCCCCCCATCCCAAAAAATAACAATTGGGAGGAATCTAATATAAGTTTGCTTATATCTTCTAATTTTTCTGGATTATTTAACTTAATAGTGCTTTCCATGCTAAAGATATTGGCATTTAATACTTTTTTCATAATAATATAAGAGTCATCACCTTCTTCTATTTCCTCATGTATATTTTCTATAGGTTTAATAATTGTACCTGCTAAATTAATTTTCAAATCTTGAAATCCCTTATATCCTAAACTATTACATAATCTAAAAATAGTCGTTTCACTTACATCACTAGATTCAGCAAGTTCTGTTATTGAAAAATGTACTATATCTCTAGGATTTTCTAATATATATTTTGCTGCTTTCTTTTCTGCTTTATTTAAATTACTATACAACTTTACAATTCTTTCTAAACAACCCTTTTCATTATTTTTATCCATAATCATTCTCCTTTTATTAGAAAAAAATTTTTTTCTTATTCTAATATTTTAACATATTTATAGTATCTAGTATAAACCTTATAGTATTTATATAATAAAAAGTATCCCCCAATTATAAAAATTGAGGGATACTTTTATTAAATATTATTTTATATTAATCGCCTTACAAATTCCCCTTCCTTCATAATTACTTCCATCTTTTCAACGGATATATTATGAATATCTTGAAGCGGATTATCTTGAAGAACTATTAAATCAGCATACTTACCTTCATCTAGAGTTCCAGTAATATCATCTATTTTTAACATCTCTGCACCATTCTTAGTTGCAGCTAATATTACTTCCATCTCCGACAGACCCGCTTTATTTAGAGCATACATTTCAGTTATTGCATACTTTCCATAAGGAGTTAAACTACTGCAAAATGAGTCTGACCCTACTGTTATACGGATACCCTTCTTATTGGCATTTTGCAGATTATCTATTATACGATTTAATTCTTTCTCCGCAGTTGTATTACCTGGATATTTATCATGTATAGGTCTATAAGGTGGCTCATATACAGTGAACCATTCATAGAAAAACTGTAAAGTAGGGCAGAAGGTAATATCCTTTTCCTTCATAATTTCTAGACATTCTTCATTTAACTCTTGTCCATGAATAATAGCTGATACACCAGCCTTACATGAATTTAATGCACCTTCATAACCTTCTGCATGGGACCATACTGGAATATCTACCATATTACATTCATCAACTACTGCTTGTATTTCCTCCATAGAATAATGGGTAGCTGCTTTAGCATCATATCTCCATATTCCTCCGCCTGTAGACCAAATCTTAACTGCATCTGGGTTTTCACGAAGTCTTTTTCTAATAGCTTTCCTAAGTTCCCAAGGTCCATCTACTCTTTCAGCCCAAGGATGGGAGTCATTGTTATATTCTAAAGGCAACTCATGAGAATCCCCATGTCCAGCAGTTCTGCAAAACCCAAGACCAGTTGTTATAACTCTAGGTCCGGGAATAATGCCTTTCTCAATCATATTTCTAATATGAATACCTGAGCGAGAAATTTCTCCAACAGTTGTTAATCCATGTTCCAATGCTTCCTTAGCTTGAGCTACAGCAACTATAGTCTTTTGTATAACTGGTTCAAGAACCCATTCCGTATCATTATCACTTAGATTTCCACTAAAATGAAGATGTGTATCTATTAGACCTGGCATAATAGTTTTTCCAGTTATATCTATCTTTTCTCCATCAAAATCAATATTCGTAATAGGTCCTGCGTATTTAATCTTTGTTCCTTCAATAACAACCATGGAGTTGTCCACTACTTCTCCATTTCCTCTTATCAATAATCCACCAGTAAATATAGTCGTCTTCACCTATACATCCTCCTCTTTGTCTAAACTGATAAAGCTTTATCACTTTCTATTTTTACATTTGTTATTAATTTAGGTGAATTTGCTAAAGTGTCTGCCACTGGGCAAGTTCTATCTATAAATTCAATAAATTTTTCAATATCTTCTTTTGATGAGTTTGATTTAATATATATATTAGATCTTATCTCAGAAAAACCAATTTTAGCATCTTTATTTTTTCCCATAAATCCATCTGGATCTAAATCCCCTTCTAATTCAATATAAAAATCTTCTAGATCAATTCTATGGGCTTTTGCAAAACACCTAGCTACTATACATTTACAAGCTCCTAGTGCAGATAATACTGCTTCTACTGGATTCATTCCAGTATCTGTTCCGCCTAGTTCTTCTGGTTCATCTAAAAGGATAGTATGATTCCTAGCTTTACACTCTACTTTCATACCATTAGTTAGTTTAGTTGTACTTTTAAAAACCTCAATAGCCATTAAAAAAACCCCCTCATTTAATTTAATTTAATCTAACATTTACAGTATATTACTAGCAAATAATATTGTCAATCTTTTGACAGTATTATAGAAATATACAATGACAAGTTTATATCTATAATCACCGGCTTATTTGCAGCTGGAGAAGTTACTGACGGTATCCATGGTACAAATAGATTAGGTGAAAATGCGTCAAAAAATAAATAATTATTCTAAGTATTGGAAACACCCCTTAATTTAAAGATTAAGGGGTGTTTTCAAGTATATTGATTATTTAATAACTGGAGATAGAATGTTGAAATTGTTTACATCAATAAGCCCCTTA
>NZ_DAMCHJ010000004.1:154098-181983 GCF_032104385.1 Tissierella sp. | reverse complement strand
GCAGCCGACTTTTATTATAATACACGGTTTTATATATAAAGTCAACACCTTTTTTTAAAAAACATTCAACTTTTCCTAAACAAGTAAATAATTGGATGTATTAAATACATTCTTACAATATCATATACTCTATAATTGCTAATCTAAGCAACAAAAATATATCAATTCTAATACATCTAACTTTATTCTCTATTTGTTATAATCAGCTACTAAACTACCTAACGCAATTGAATATAATTTTGCTTCATGGTCATCCGCACGAGACACCAGTACTATAGGAACTTTCGCACCCATTACTATCCCCGCAGATTTTCCACCTGCAAAATAAGTAATACTTTTTCCAATTCCATTTCCCATTTCAATATTTGGAACTAATAAAATATCTGCATTTCCTGCAACAACCGATTTATATCCCTTTATCTCGGCAGAGGATGAAGATACTGCTAAGTCTAATGCCATAGGCCCATCTACTATAATTCCCTTTGAAAACTTTCCTTCCCCATATCTACTCTTCAGTTCACTAGCATCTACTGTTGCTATCATTTTGGGATCCAATTTTTCCTTAGCAGCTAGACAAGCTACCTTAACTTCTGCTTTTCCTAATGCCTTTCCTACTACTGCTGCATTTTCTATGATCTTTGCCTTATCTTCTAATGTTGGTTGTAAATTCATTCCACCATCAGTTAAGTAAATTAACTTTGAGTAATTCGGTATCTCATATAACATTACATGAGATAGTAGGGAATCAGTTCTAAGCCCCCACTCTTTATTCAAAACTGCTTTTAATAGTATGGAAGTATCAACTAAACCTTTCATTATAAAATTAGCTTTCCCTTTTGATACCATTTTAACCCCTATTTCTGCCGCCGCACTTAAATCTGTTTCATCTATTATTGTATAGGAGCTTACATCAAACCCTTTTTCTTTGGCAATATTAATTGTTCTTTCTCTATCACCAATTAATATTGGTTCAGCTATACCAAGCTTTTTACTCTCAAATACAGCTTCTAAAACCTCTTCATCATGACAAGCTACTACTGCAAGCTTCATAGGTTCTTGATATTCTAGTTTTAATAATTCTTCTAGCTTTTTGATTTCCATCATTGATCCCCCCATATTTAGTATTATTTATTTATAAGTTTTTCTAATGCTTCTTTCTGGGTATTCATATTTATATCATTAGGATTTAATATTACTGCATTTTGTATATCACTATAGGCATCTTTTAGTTTCCCTAATTGTAAATAACATAACCCCCTATTAAACATAAGTTTATAATCATCTGATATATTTTCAATACCTTCCGTGAACACATCTACAGCATTACTTATATCTCCTATAGTAAATAAGCATATTCCCAATTCATTATAGAGATTAGAATCTAATTTATAAAGTTCTAAAGCTTCCTCAAAATAATCAATTGCATTTTCAAAATCTGCAAGTCCTTTATAACAAACTCCTATTAGATATTTAAGTTCCCACCATTTATCAAATTTAGATAATAGCTTTAAAAATATATCTAAAGCCTTATCAAAATACTCACGTGATAAATATGTTAATCCCGCTTCCATCGCCACATCATTTTCAATAAGCTCTATTTCTCCCCTTATTTCTTGAAGTCTTAGCTCATCCTTATCTAAAATTAAATGCTTTGTCCAAATAAGCTTTGCTTTTAAATATTGCTCTGAAAATTTATAATGATATCCCAATTTATAATATGCCAATGGATATTTATCATCTATATCTAAAATAGTCTCTAGTTCATTTGTAGATTTATCAAGAAACTTTATCCCTTTTTCATTTTCTTCCTTTTCAAAATATCCTTTTGCTATTTCCTCTAAAGCTATGGCATAATTAAATATGCCATTAACATTTTTCGGGTTAATATATTTTAATGCTCTAAAATAAACAGCCCCACTATCATAATCATTTTCTTCCATACTCCTAATCCCTTGATAAAAAATATAATCTTCAGCTTTTTTATTATAAGACATTAGAATGTTCTTGTAATCCTCCATATGCATAAACAAAGAATCTATACCCATCAAATAAATAATTCCATCTATCACATTTGATAGTTTTATTTCTTCTTCCATATTACCTTCTATAATCTCACTAACTAAAACATCCGTTAATATAGGAAGAGGAATATCCTTATCTATAGGATAACCCTTGATATTAGTAATTGCTCCTTTTTTCAATTCAATAAATGTAATTTTATTAGTTTTCTTCTTAAAATACTCATTAATAAATTCCATAATCCACCTTCTATTCTTAAAACTTATTCATAAACATTCTTTTTCTTCTAGTGCTAGTGCTTAATAATTTAAATAAATGCCCTCTATAAATCATTATAAATGAAAATAGTCCTTGTCCCAACAGATATTTTATAATACTGGATGTACCAAAATTAAACCCAAAGGATAGATGCGTCGCAAATAAATCTGTGATAATATTACCTGTAAGATAATAAAGAATCCCATAAAACAGTATGTTTGGCAATAGCCAATTTAACCAATTATCTTTAATAAAATCAATGGAGTACATAATACTATCCATTGGTTCTAAGACCTTTAAATACAAAGTTTCTGGCAATGCATTAAGTATGAAAAATATAGAAACTGTTATTATTATATTTAATATATATGCATTAAATCCTAATATTCCTTGAATAATAGATAATAAATAACTACCTATCCAAGCAAAAAAGAATACAGTATAGACTTTTCTGAGAAAGTATTTAAATCCATCTTTAAAATCTTGAAAAGTTATCTTGTTATAGTTAATTATATTATATAACAAGTACAAATAGTTTGAAATTAAACTAGCACTAACTACTGCTAAAATAATCCCTGCAAAAATAGATAGCACTCCTGTAAATATAGTCAAAACTACAGTAAAAATAGCAATATTTAAAATCATATATACTATTCCTGTAAAAATTATAACACCATTATCCCTTAGACTATTTAATGTTTTCCTAAAAACTTGCTTATTAAGCATCATAAAATCCTTTATTATATCCAAATTAAATCAACTCCTTTATTATATGGGTTATATCATAGGTGTTGCACCTATTTATAACTCCTCTTTGGTATACAAATAATATATCTGTCCTAGAATTATGACCTGCTAAAATATAATCATTCTCTATGATTTTGAAAATATCAATTCTAAAACTCTCAACAGCAATATCTTGAATTATTTTTTTCGTTGGCAATTCTTTATATTCACCTAGATAGTTTTCAATTACTTTATCATTTTTTAATATTTCATGAATCTGTCGTTGTTCAATATTACATTCAAAATCTAAAATACCTTTTGGAGTCTTAGAACCTTTGTTATTCTTTATGAAATCAAACTTTAACAAATCATTAAAAACTAAAACATCTCCAAATTCCTTATATTTATAAAATCTCATTAATATCTCATATAGTTTATTTCTACTGCTAGATACTTTATGATAACCTTCTAATTCCCAATAATATGAGAAATCTTCATAAAAATCAAAAGGATTAGTATAATAATTGCTGATTATATATTCTAATGAGTGCTCAAAATATCCTTCATTATAATATCGTTCTACTAAATCTTCTATTGCCTTTAATTTTATTATGTCTTTATACTTTATAAAATTATTTTCTAATACTTCATAAGGTGGTATATCTAAATATTTAAATCCATATTTAAATTCATCCTTTCTCAGTTCTGAACCTTTAAGTAATTTTAGAAAACCTAATTGTATTTTTTCAGGCATTATTTCATATACATCATTAAAAGACTTTCTAAAAGAATCATAGCCTTCATATGGAAGTCCTGCAATTAAATCTAAATGTTGATGAATATTTTTATATGATTTTATCTCCTTAGTAATATCCCTTAATTTCTCAAAATCAGTAGTCCTGCCAATAGCTTCTATTGTATCTAAATTAGTAGATTGCACTCCTACTTCAAATTGAAACAATCCTTCTTTTGCATCCGATAAAAATTCTAGCATTTCTCTATCTAAAAGATGAGCTGTGACTTCAAAGTGAAAATTTATATCCTTTGGATTCTTCTCTATAATAAATTTCATTATCTCCATCGCATACTTTTTATTAGCATTAAAAGTTCTATCTACAAATTTTACTTGTTTTACTTTACCCTCAATAAGATTATTTAATTCTTCCTTAACTCTATCTATTCCAAAATACCTTACCCCTTTGATTGTTGAAGATAAGCAAAATTTACATCCAAAAGGACATCCCCTTGAGGATTCAAAATATACTATTTTATTTTCAAATTCATTTCCAATGTTTTTATATGGAGAGGGAATAGCATTTAAATCCTTAATTAATGGTCTAGGTGAATTTTTAATTACTATATCTCCTTGAGAATAAATTAATCCTTGTATAGTGGTATAATTCTCATTATTAATTATCTTTTCTATAAACTCTCTAAAGGTTTCCTCACCCTCACCATAGATAATAAAATCAATAAACTTATTATCCTCTAAAATCTTTTCTCCATCAAAGGAAACTTCTGGCCCTCCTAGAACTATCTTTAATTTTGGATTAACTATTTTTAAAATCTTACATATATCTAATGTCTCAGTTAAATTCCAAATGTAAGTTGAAAATCCAATAATATCAGGTTCTAATTTATATAAATCTGAAGCTATAAAGTCTATATTTTGATTTATTGTATATTCCTTTATTTCGATATCAATTAAATCCTCAACATATCCCTGTAGATATCTAATAGCTAAACAAGAGTGGATAAACTTGGAATTTAATGTACTTAATATTACCTTCATTCATTTACCTTCCTTTTTATTATATTAAATACATTATATCATTAGTTTTTAGTCTTATACAGATAATTTACTAAAACATAAGAATAGTAATTGAATTTTTGACAAAATTCTTATAGAATATATTGTATAATACGACAAGAAAGGAGATAATCCATGAGAGAGTTTGATAAGATTTCTATTCAGGAAATGTCTAAAGATGATATGCTCTTAATTATTGAAGCCTTGGAATATACAGGCAGTAACACTAAAATAAACGACTTTTTAAGCCTAAAGGATAGTATTCTTGAAGAATTAAGTTCTTTGGCAGAAGTTGACGAAAAAGATTTTTTAGAATATCTAAAAAAATAGACCCCTTAGGGTCTTCTAAATAAGTACATACCAGTTTTAGTTTGAATTAAAGAAGTTAGGGTATTATCCTTTACTTCTTTTTTTATTACCTTAGATTCTCTAAGTAATGAGTGAAAAAATATTTCTCCCTTGTTGAAGCTAAAAATATCTGGTAAAATATATTCTTTTATCTTTAATTTATCAGGATCTATTCTAGACTTTCTTAAAGCTATAATATATTTACTAAGATTAGTATAAAATTTAGGAATATTATATTCCTTATCTATATTATATAAAAAATCATATAATATTTTACCTACAAAAGTTTTAGGTTCTTCCCTATTTAGGATCTTCATAATATCCTCCAAATTTGGGTATCTATTGCTTCCTATATCATTTAAAGTATTTAACAAATGAATCTTTTCTCTTTCAAAATCCACTTTAAAATTACCATTATATTTTTCAATTTCTACTCTATAATATTCTCCATATTTATTGATATAATTAATCTGAGAAAATCCAATGATATTTTCTTTTATTTTATCTATTATACTATCCTCATTTTCAATGATTAAATATAATAGATATACAATAGAGACTGTTTCAAATAGGGTTTGCAAATTCCCCGTTGTAAATAATATATTTTTTATTACTTCTTCCTCTATTACTTCATATCTTTGATTTGCTAAAATTAAAGGTATTATTCTGCCTATTATAGAATCATCGTCTTCTTTCCAATATATATTCGGATTCACCCTTCCTTGTGAATTTATCAAGGAAGGGTTATCTCCAATTCTATATCCTAGCCATAATTTAAATTCTTCTAGAAATCTAGTATAGTCTATTCTTACTGCTTCTTCATTTAACATAGGTATTAAAGACTTTATATTTATTATGGCTAATTGAGATATATAGCCATAGTTTTTATTTTTATTAAAATCTTCCTCAAATACACCTAATAATAATCCTTCAAAACTCATTTTACCCATAAATATCTACATTCTCTCCGGTGCTTCAATACCCAATAAATCTAACCCTGTTTTTAATACAGTTTTAGCTGTAAAGGATAGCATTAGTCTTGCTTTTTTAATTTCTATATCATCTGTAATTATAGGATAGGAGTTATAGAATTTATTATATGCTTTTGCTATTTCAACTATATGCCTTGTAATAAAATATGGTTCATTTTTTTCCATAGCATCCACTACTACCTTAGGGAAATCATATAAAAGTCTTGTTATATTTATTTCTTCCTCAGTGTTAAGAAGACTATAATTTATATTGTCTTCTTGATTAAATTTTCCTCTTTCAAGTAAAGAATTTATTCTTGCATGAGTATATTGAACATAAGGGCCAGTTTCACCTTCAAAACTTAATGTTCTATCCCAAGAGAATACATAATCCTTAATCCTTTGATTAAATAATTCTTGGAATATTACAGCTCCTATTCCAACTTGCTTTGCTACTTCTTCTTTGTTTTCTAGTTTTGGATTTCTTTCATTTATTATATCCAAAGTATTTTTAATTGCAGTATTTAATACATCTTCTAAAAATACAACTCTACCTTTTCTAGTGGATAAAGTACCATCTTCTAGGCTAACCATACCAAATGGTATATGAACACAATCTTTTGCCCAATCATATCCCATAAGTTCTATTACCTTCATCCAAGCTTTAAAATGAAGATTTTGCTGGGAAGCTACTACGTAAATATTTTTATAAAAATCATAAGTTTTCTTTCTATAGAAAGCAGCAGCGATATCTCTTGTAGTATATAAAGTTGACCCATCACTCTTCATAATAAGGGCTGGCGGCATTCCATACTCTTCTAAATCTACTAAATATGCTCCTTCTGATTCTTTCATTAAACCTTTTTCTTTTAATTCTTCAATTACTGCTGGCATTTTATCAGAATAAAATGACTCTCCAGCATAGGAGTCAAATTTAATATTTAACATATTATATACCTTATTAAACTCTTTTAAACTTATTTCTCTAATCCATTTCCATAAATTTAGAGCCTCTTCATTTCCATTTTCCAATTCTTTAAACCAATATCTTGCTTCATCCCTTAATTCTTCATGTTCTTCTGCTTCTGCATTAAATCTAACATATAGTTTTAACAGTTCATTTATAGGGTCAGCTTCTATTACCGCTTTGTCTCCCCATTTCTTATATGCAGAAATAAGCATACCAAATTGAGTACCATAGTCTC
Organism: Tissierella sp.; assembly: GCF_032104385.1. Taxonomy (GTDB): domain Bacteria; phylum Bacillota; class Clostridia; order Tissierellales; family Tissierellaceae; genus Tissierella. The sequence goes on along the minus strand of NZ_DAMCHJ010000004.1, from coordinate 174,646 downwards.
CTAAATGATTGATAGCCACTGTATCATATCCTAAGAAAGTATATATCTTATATAAAGCATTTCCTATAACTGTTGTTCTAATATGCCCTATATGAAAAGGTTTTGCAATATTTGGTGATGAGAACTCTACTATAACTGTTTTACCATTCCCCACATCCGATGAGCCATATTTAGTTCCTTTTTCCTTTACTTCATTTAAAGTAACTTCTATAAGTTTACTTTTATTTATAAAGAAATTTAGATATGGACCTTTATTCTCTATTTTTTCAAAGTACTCATTTTCTCCAAATTTACCTGCTAATTCTTCGGCTATAAATGGTGGCGCTTTTCTAAAAGCCTTGGCTAGTCTAAATACTGGAAAAGCATAATCACCCATATCATATGATGGCGGCACTTCTATTAAAGATGATATTTCTTCTTCTGTAAGTGCATCTACTTGTGACTTAATCAATTTAACAACTTCTTCTCTAAAGTTTAACATTTACATTACCTCCTTAAATAAATATAGCTCTCGTCTCTAATATAAGAGACGAGAGCTACCCCGTGATACCACTCTTGTTGGCAAATGCCCACTCGAAATTTTAACGCTCCTAGCGTAATATCCTACTCTTTTCAGATATATTCTCCTGAGCTCTCTTCAAATATTTCCTATGTACTGGCTCTCACCAATCCAGCTCGCTTCAACACGGTAAATATTCTACTCTCTCAATCTACGAATTATATATAATTATTACTATATAATATACAATATTATATATATAAATACAAGTAATATTTAGAACTCCTATATTAATACATGAACTTTAATATCGATTTTCTTCACCTATATCCAAAAATAATACCTTTTTCTTATTTAAAATTAATACATTGGTGAAAAATAACGATGTACCTCCCAGTGTTGTTATAAAATAAGCTGGTATTATATTTAATAAGAATCCAGATAATATTAATCCCAATGGTAAGATAATTTTAACTACACTCATAACTATACTTAAAACACGTCCCCTATATTCATCGGGTATCAATTTTTGTAACATATACATAATTGGTATATCTATAGAAGAAATTGAGACTCCAAAAACAATCATTATCCCGCAATAATATAAAGTATATATAGTATTAGTAAATAATAAATTTTTAAACAATATTGGAACTCCCAATAAGTTTATACATATGCATAATCCTAAGCTGGCAAATATTAAAATCTTTTTATAAGAAGCTCTTTGTATAATCCTTTTAATTAGCAATGCACCAATTATCATTCCCACTGGGAATGCACTCTGAATTATTCCTAAAGTCTTGGAATCTAATACCAGTACATTGTTAATTATATAAGGTAAAGGTATAGTGATTGATAACCCTATAAAAAAATTCAAGCTAATAAATACACTTAAAATCCCTATTATAGCCTTTCTCTCTATAATATATTTCAAGCCCTTTTTCATATCTTCTACAAAATTAATACTATTTTCTCTTTCATTATTTCCATGGTAATTATATTTAAAATCTATAAACATTTCAGATATTCCTGAAAATATATAGGATATTCCATTGAATAAAATAAAATATCTAATGTCTATAAAAGCAAATACTATTCCTCCAATCATTGGTCCTAGTATAGATGACATTGAATCTATAATCTTACTAGCAGAATTAATATTCAGCAACATATTTTCTGATACAATATTAGGAATAGCCGCTTCCATGGAGATACCAAATATAGTAGTAAAAATTGAAGTAATAAAGGTACTTATATATATCAGTTGTATGCTCAAACCATATATGCCGCTAACTATATATAATAATATAAGAAATATTCCATTTGCTATATCCATTGCAACTACTATCTTCTTTTTATCAAATTTATCAGCTATAACCCCTGCAAAGGGATTTATAGTTACTATTGGTAATATACTAACTATAATACTTAGAGCAAAATTCAGTCCTGAGCCTGTAATCTTTAGTATATAAAGTCCTGTGGCAAATGAATAAATAGATGCCCCAAAAATAGATACAAACTTTCCCAATGAAAATAATATAAAATTTAATCTCTGTCTTTTATCTTTCATATTGACTCCTCCTATCTTAATCATATTTTAAATAGTGGTCTTTAGCCGATGTCAATATGTTTTTAATATTTTTTCACTCATAAAATAACTAAAGATAGGGTTAACCCTATCTTTTTCCATAATACAAGTAATAATATATTTTCTCTCCTTCTACAAAATAGTCTTCATATTTTCCTCCCTTACTAACAGGCTGTGATATATCGTCATAAATAATTTTATAATCTAATTTTTCTATTTCTTTCTTTACATTGTTTATATTAAAATTTTTTCTATATTTACTATCTATTTTACTATTTACATTGAAGTTTTTAAACATTATATATGTCCCTATTAGCCAAGCAGATCCTTTAATATAATTGTCAATTTTATTTAACAAAAACTGTTCATTTATAAACCCATAATTACTACTTCCTGAAAAGTCTACAAGAACATCAATATATCTATTTCCTATGGGAATTTCAGTAAAATCAGAACATATAAATATTACATTTTTATTGCAATTTATAAGCTCTAGTATTCCTTTCAAAAATTTATGTCTTCCTAAATCATTATCAACAGCTATATAGATAGAACCCTCCGGTAATTCATCATAGATATGTCTCAAAAAAAATCCCATACCAGAACCTAATTCTAGTATTATTTTATTTTTAAAATTATCATAATCTATTTTTTTATGCATTAATTCTAAGCCTTTATATACACTATCTAAATATCCTATATCTGTAGAACTTATATATTCTTCCATATAGTTATTGTTAAAATTTAGCCTATGCTCTATTTCTTTACTGTTGCTTACTAATATTCCATCATCTATTTCGTATTCTACTCCACAATTACATTTTAACCTTCCATTAATCACTTGATTGTTATCTATATCACCCTTGGAAATCATCAAATCTCCTTTACATTTTGAGCATTTGAATATACTTAAATTTCTAATATTAATACCTATTTTGTTTTTAGCTTCTTTATCATAACTCTGTAATTCATCTATTTTTTTCTTGAGATTATTTCTAATTTCTTTAAGACTTTCTATTTCTTTTCCTATACTCTCATATTTACTTTCAAAAAATGTTTTATAATATTGATTTTGTTCATATGGAGTAAGTTTTCCTAGTCTTTTAAACATAAATATTGATTTAATTTCGTTTAATGTAAATCCCATGCCCTTTAAACTTAAAATATCTTCTAAGTCTGATTTACATCTATTATCAAAATAATAATGCCCTCCTTGCATCTCAGGTATAATCAATCCCAAATCCATATAATGTCTAACAGTATCAATAGTAAGATTGTTGCTCTCAGCAAATTTACCTATTCTCACTAACTCACCACCTAATATTATTAATATCATAAGATAAATTTACATTCTTTAATTTTTATTATAAAAAAGATACTTCTTTATGATAAAACAAGTATCCTTTCTATAATCCTAAATACAATTTTTACTTAATCTCTACCACCGTAACTCCATCTCCGCCTTCTCCATAAACACCTAGTCTCGATGACTTTACATGCCTATGACTTCTTAGATATCCCTTTATTCCATCTCTGAGTACTCCAGTACCTTTACCATGAATTATATTAATTTGCTTTAATCCTGCAATATATACATCATCTAAATATTTATCTAATTCTAAAAAAGCCTCATCTAAATTCTTTCCTCTTAAATCAATCTCACTCTTTATATCTTTTGATTTAGAACCCATAATTTTCTTGGTACTTCCATGAATTTTTTCCTCTTCATCTAAGCTTGCTCGTTTCAACGTGGATATATGGGAGGTTATTTTCATTATACCAACTTGAATCCTAACATTCCCATTATCGTCTGGTTCATCAAGTACAGTTCCTTTTTGATTAAATGTAAGAACTTCTACAGTTTCTCCAGCCTTTAAATTTTTTGGAGGTTTATTAGATTTTACATTTAACACATTACGAGATAATTCGCCCTCAGCCTTATTTAATTTTGCTTTTAATTTATCCTGCGCTTCTTGAAGTTTTCTATTTCTATCTTTTTCTATATCCGAAGAAATCTCTCTTAATTCTCCTACAATAGAGTCTGCATCTTCCTTAGCTAATCTTAATATATTTCTAGCCTCTTCCTTAGCCTTAGATAAAATTTTATCTCTAATTTCTTTTGTCTTATCTTTTTCTATTTCTAAATCTGCCTTTAATCTTTCTACTTCTAGTCTATATATTTCAGCTTCTTGTCTATTTGCTTCAGTAGCCAATCTATCTTTTTCCATAGCTTGTAATACATCTTCAAACTCTACATTTTCCTTAGAAATAAGGTCTTTTGCATAATCTATAATATATTCTTGTAGTCCCAGTCTTCTAGATATTTCAAAAGCATTTGATTTACCTGGTATTCCAATAAGCAATCTATAAGTAGGACTTAATGTTTCCACATCAAATTCTACTGATGCATTTCTTACACCTTCTGTGGTTAAAGCATATAGTTTCAATTGGCTATAATGAGTTGTAGCAATAGTTCGCACATCTAATTTGAGTAAATAATCGAGTATTGACATAGCAAGAGCTGCACCCTCTGTAGGATCTGTTCCTGCACCTAGTTCATCAAAAAGAATTAAACTATTATATTCTACTTTATCTAATATATCTACTATATTTACCATATGAGAAGAAAAAGTAGAAAGAGACTGTTCTATACTTTGCTCATCTCCAATATCTGCAAATACTTGATTAAATACAGCTATCTCCGAATTGAAATCAGCAGGAATATGAAGTCCTGATTGAGCCATTAAAGTAAGTAATCCTACAGTTTTTAATGTAACAGTTTTACCACCAGTATTTGGCCCAGTGATTATTAAAGAATTAAAATCCCTTCCTAAATATACATCTATAGGTACTATTTTTTCCACATTTAATAGTGGATGACGACCTTTTTTAATATTAATATAACCTTTTTCATTTAGTATAGGTCTTGTAGCTTTCATATCAAGAGCAAGTTTCCCCTTAGCAAAAATACAGTCCAATTCTTGAAGAATTTTTTGATTATTTGCAATCCCTTCAGACTCTTCTGCAACTAAGTTTGAAAGTTCCCTTAAAATTCTTTCTATCTCTTCTCTTTCTTTTAGTTCTAGTTCTCTTAGCTCATTATTTAGCTGTACAACTGCCATAGGTTCTATAAATAATGTGGCTCCACTTCCACTCATATCATGGACTAATCCTGGCACATTTCCTCTATTCTCTGCTTTAACTGGTATTACATATCTTCCTTCTCTAACAGTTACAATGCTGTCTTGGAGATATTTTCTATTGTTCTGAGAATTTATTATTGAGTTTAATTTATCCTTTACCCCTTCATTTTTACTGATTATCTGCCTTCTAATGCTCTTGAGTGCTGAACTAGCATTATCTGAGATTTCATTTTCTGATATTACGGCATTGTTTATTTCATCTTCAATAGACTTAAAAACCCTGAGCTCTTCAACCAATCCTTCAATTATAGGATAATCTGAAACCTTATCCTCTCTTGTTTCTTTTATATAATTTTTTAGTCCCCTAGATACCCTCAGTGAGTCTGATATTTTAAGGAGTCCAGCAGGACTAAGAACGCCTCCTATTTCTGCTCTTTTTACTTCTGGTGTAATACTGTGTATTCCATATAATGGGGGTGTTCCCCTTTTAATTAACAATGCATAGGCTTCCTCTGTTTCTCTTTGAAGATGCTCTATATCTTGTATATTTGTTAAAGGTTTTATGGTTTTTATCTTCTCTTTTCCTAAGCTTGATTCAGTCTTTTGAAGAAGTAAGTCTATTATTTTATTATATTCTAATGTTTTTAAAGTTTTTAAATTCATTTTAACACCTCAATTACATGACACCTCTAAAATAGTGCCCATTTGTTATGTTCTTATCTTCTTTAAATCTATTTAAAAATTCTTTTACTTCTTTTTCGCCTATTTGGTTATTAATATAATCATAATGAATTTTTTGAATTTCTCTAATTCCATTTGTTTCAATTGTAAAATCTAATCGTACCATTGAAATCCCACTATTTTTTATTTGCTTCAAGCTATCTATTACCATTAATGGTACGGAATTATAAATATTTGAAAATCCTTCTCTTCTATCCATATAAAAAACAGCACCAACTCTATCCTTTATACCATATCCTTTGGCAAAATTACAATGGCTGCAATTCTTATCATCTTTACAGCCTTTTACCAAAGACATAGGACAATGCTTAGTTACCATAACTGGTAAATAACCATAAACAATAGCTTCAGTAAAGACATTAGAGGATTCTTCAATATTTTTAATTTGAGATAGATTTAACTCTGGAGATAATGTAATACTTCCCACACCAATATCTTTAAGATAATCTAATGTAAAACTATTAAATACATTTAATCCAATATCACCATGAATTTTTAGATTAAATCTATCCTTCATATATTTTAAACTACCTAAATTGGATACTGAAACACCATCTAGTTTATCCCTTATGGGAGCTATAATCTCATCTAGAGTTTCTAAATCCTTTTGGTATAAAATCTTATCTGTCCAGATATATACTTCTTTATTATATTCTTTAACTTTAGAAATGACTTCCTCTAACTCATTATAGAATCCTAAATAAATCCTATCAAGTTTGTTTAAGTCTAATTTGTTAAACTGGTCGATGTTGTTAACTCTTATGCTCAGCTTATTATATATTTCTTTTTTAGTGTTTTTATATTCAAAAAAACTTTGCTTCTTCTCATTATATAATTCTTCATTTATAGGCTTTCTTTTGTTTATATTTTTTACTTGATTATCTAGTTTCTGTATTGCTTCTCGCCTAAGGTAGTTTAATACAGATACTGGTAAATAAGAATTATCCTCCAGATTTATATTTATATTATTTAAAGTATAAGTAGTATCTCCAAGTTTAGATAACTGTTCTGTTATCTTTTCTGTTGTAAGTGAAACTCTCTCAGATTTTTCTACCTTTGCATCAGCTACTTCTGTAACCATATTTCCTTTAAACATGACCATTAAATTTGGACTTTATCCTATATTTATATTAATCTCCATATCTATAGGATTTTTTATATTTTCTTCTTGATAGCTTTCTTTAGCACGATTTAACAAATTAACGCTAGAAGTCTTATATACTAAAGAGTCTTTTAATATATAACCAGGCTTTTCTAATTTCATTGTTGTACCTTTTTTACCATAAAACCGAGCCTTTATGCCTTTATATTCACCCTTTGCAGTAATAAACTCTAATCCATCTCCTTCATCCACATCTTCTTCAAGAGAAATAAATACATTATATTTATCTACTCTTGCAACCTTTCCTACTAAAACTCCCCTATTATCAGGTCTTTCTATGGTGATGAAGTCTTTACTAAAATCTCCAAATGTCAAGCCTTTAGTAAACCTTCTATTAAATATTTGCTCTACATCTTTTTTATCTTCTAATTTTAAACTTCTACTGCCTTCATCTAATACTTTCCTATAGTTCTTTACTACAGTAGCCACATATTCCGGCCTTTTCATTCTTCCCTCTATCTTTAATGATATAATTCCACTATCTATTAGTTCTTCAAGATTTTCAATTGTATTTAAATCTCTTGGACTAAGGACATGTTTTTTATCCCAATCTTTAATTATATTCCCGTTGCTATCTACTAAAGAAGAAGGCATCCTACAGGGTTGTGCACATTTACCTCTATTTCCACTTCTACCCCCAATAAGACTACTCATTAAACATTGTCCAGAATAACAAACACAAAGAGCCCCATGAATAAATGCTTCTAATTCAATGGGGGTATTCTTATGAATATATTTTATTTCATCTATAGGTGTTTCACGGGCCAGTACAACCCTGGTAAATCCCATATCATAAACAAATTCTGCTCCTGGTAAATTATTTATTGTCATTTGTGTGCTTCCATGGACATGAAAATCAGGGAAGAACTCCCTTATAAGATGGGCTAATCCTAGATCCTGTACGATAATACCATCTACATCTACTTCATATAGGAATTTAATATAGTCTATCACATTTTCCATCTCAGAATTATCTACTAAAATATTAGCAGTTACATATACCTTAACATCTCTTAAATGAGCATAAGTAACAGCCTCTTTTAATTCATCAAAATCAAAATTAGAGGCATATTGTCTTGCATTAAAAAGCTTTCCACCTAAATAAACTGCATTTGCTCCATTTTGTACAGCAGCATATAGTGACTCCATACTACCTACGGGAGCAAGTAATTCAATATTATTATTCACAAGTATTAAACTTCCTCCTTGACAAATATATTTTTCTCACTGTCTAACCTTCTTATTACTTCTCCTAACTCCTTTTTGACTTCTATTAATTCCATTTGATTATCAAATATCTTATCCTGTAAAGATTTTATCATCTTTTGACCTTCTACAAGTTCTTTCTCTTTTAACTCCAGGGCTTGCTCATTTTTCTTCATTTCTTTTATTATATTTTCATTTTCAATTTTAGTCTTAAGTAAATCATCTTTATATTGAGAACATTGTAATTCTAGACTCTGTATAATATCCTTTGCCTTATCCAGTTCAGATATTAGGTTGCCATATTTCTGCATAGGATCTTTGGCCTTATTTTCCAATTGTTGTAATCGTTCCTTAGTATGATAGAGTTCATCTGCAATATTTAAAGCTGCCAATGTAGCTGAACTAGTTTGGCAAAGTCTATCATTTTTATTTGCCAAATCTTTAATTTTTTTATCTACATAGCTAGCTAGAGATCTAACATAATCTTCGTTATCTGATCCTACTACCGTAAAGTTACGACCATCTATCAATATATTAATTTTTCTTTTTTCTGTCATAACTATACCACTCCTTTATAGTTTATATTAATATATTCGACACAACTCTTAAATCTCCTTCTTTATTTTGGAAAAAAGAGTAGATTTATCTACTCTTTTTATGATCTAAGTTTTGCATCAAAGGTATTCTCTAAATCTTCGATAATTGTTTGCTGAATATTATTTACCTCATCATCACGAAGTGTTTTTTCATAGGATCTATAAGTAATGGAATACGCTACACTCTTCATTCCTTCTGGAATTTGATTTCCTGTATATATATCAAACAACTCAATTTTTTCTATTAATCCTTCTCCATGTCTGGATATTACCTTTTGAATATCACCTACTAAGATATCCTCCTTAACTACCAATGCTAAATCCCTAAGCATGGAAGGATATTTTGGCAATGGTTTATATTTGATTTCTAAATTTGTTAATTCAACTATTTTATTAAAATCTAATTGTGCAATATATACTCTATCTTGTATATCATAGTTCTCAGCCACATCAACATGAATTTCACCTAATACACCTAGTTCTTCTCCATTTAATATAAGTTTAGCTGTTCTGCCTGGATGAAAAGTTAAATTGTCCTCTTCTCGAATATATTCTATGCCTTTAATACCAAGTCTATCTAATGTCTTATCTACAACTTCTTTTAGATAATAAAAATCTTTATCTCCATATACGCCTAGTGATAAAATCTTCTTTTCCTGCGGAAGCTCTTTTATAGGAAATTCTTTAGCTATAAATGTATTACCTATCTCATATACTGCACAATGAGAAACACCACGGTTATAGTTCCTACTAAGTAATTCTAGCATATTTGGTATAAGAGTAGTTCTCATTACACTATAGTCTTCTCCTAGTGGATTTATAAGTTTTATATAATTCTTTAAAGAACTATTTTCTGGAAGTTTTATCTTGTCATAAGCTTTAGGACTAATGAAAGAATAAGTCATTACTTCATTTAATCCTAATCCTTGTAATATTGTCTTAGTTCTATCTTCGATTCTTCTCGCTTTTGGTTTTTCTCCCCTAGTTAGTACACCTATTAAAGGCTTACTCTCTATATTGTGGAAGCCATAAAGCCTTCCAATTTCTTCAATTAAATCAACTTCTCTTTCAATATCTAATCTAAAGGTTGGTATCTTTACACTAATTAATTCTCCTTCATTTTTAGCTTCAAACCCCAATCCATTTAAATATCCTATCATATCTTCAATAGAAATATCTATTCCTAATATCTTATTTACTCTAGCTGGTCTTGCAGTTATTATATTTTCTTCTTTAACTTTTTTATATATATCTATATTCCCTTTGATAACAACGCCAGCACCAATTTCCTCTATTAATTGACATACCCTATCTACTGCAACTTGACTTAAATTTGAATCAATACCTTTTTCAAATCTTGTAGATGCTTCTGTTCGGAGCCCAAATCTTTTTGATGTAAGTCTTACACTTTTGCTATTAAAGTTTGCCCCCTCTAGGAGTACATATTTAGTATTCTCTGTAATCTCTGTATCAAAGCCTCCCATAACTCCTGCTAGAGCAATAGGTTTTTTATCATCAGCAATAACTAAATCTGATGATTTCAAATTTCTTTCTACTTCATCTAATGTTAAGAGTTTTTCTCCCTCTTCTGCTTGTCTTACAATAACTTTTCTACCATCAATCTTTTCCAAATCAAAAGCATGTAATGGCTCACCGTATTCTAACATTACAAAATTTGTTATATCCACTATATTGTTTATAGGTCTTATTCCTGCTTGCATAAGTCTTGTTTGCATCCAAAGCGGAGATGGTTCTATTTTTACATCTTTTATTGCTCTAGCATAATATCTATCACAATTATCAGATGGCACTTCTATAGAATCCAAATAATCTTTTATCTCTTCAATTTCATTTTTTATAGTAATTATAGGCTCCCTAAGTTCTATATTAAAGGTAGCTGCAGCTTCTCTAGCCATTCCTATAATACTTAAACAATCAGGTCTATTTGGAGTTATTTCAAATTCTATAATCTCACTATCTAATCCCATTATATTAACAATGGACATTCCTAATGGATATTCTTTATCCAATATAAAAATACCATCCTTCATTTCCTTTGGTATAACATTATCGTTATATCCCAATTCTTTTAGAGAACATAGCATACCGTAGGAATCTACGCCCCTAAAATTAGTCATTTCTATTGCAATATCTCCTGGTAGTTTAGCCCCCACTAATGCTACAGGAATATAATATCCAATATTTAGATTTGTAGCACCTGTTACAATTTGTAGAGTTTCACTACCTATACTTACTTTACATATTAAAAGCTTATCTGCATCAGGATGTCTTTCTATATTAAGAATCTTTCCTACAACAACGTTTTCTATTCCTTCGTTTAATGCTATAATTGACTCTACATGAGATCCAGACAGAGTAAGTCCATCTGCTAAAATCCTAGCATCTTTTTCTGTTTCAATATAATCTTTTAACCATTTTACAGGTAATAGCATCTTTCCACTCCCTTTTCTATCTAGAATTGATCTAAAAATCTATTGTCATTTTCGAATAATAGTCTAATATTATCTAAACCATATTTAACCATGGTAATTCTATCTATTCCCATACCAAAAGCAAATCCACTGTATTTTTCTGAATCTATTCCACAATATTCTAGTACATTTGGATGCACCATGCCACAACCTAGTAATTCCATGCTCCATCCAGTATAATTACAATCCGGACATCCTTTACCTCTACATTTTAGACAGGATACATCTACCTCTGCAGATGGTTCAGTAAATGGAAAATGATGTGGTCTATATCTAGTTTTCATATCACTACCAAATAACTCTTTTATAAATATATCTAAGGTATGAATAAGATTTGCCATACTAATATTCTCATCTACAACTAAACCTTCAAGCTGATGAAACATTGGCGAATGGGTATCATCCACATCATCAAATCTAAAGGTTCTACCTGCTGATACTATTCTAAGTGGCGCACCCATTTCTTTCATTGCCCTAATTTGTACTGGAGAAGTATGAGTCCTTAAAAGTATATCCTCTGTTATGTAGAAAGTATCAGATAAATCCCTAGAAGGATGATTCTCTGGAGAATTTAACGCATTAAAGTTATTCTCAACTGTTTCAATTTCAGGTCCAGTAACTACAGAAAAACCCATAGATATAAATAAATCCTCTAACTCTTCAATAGTAGCTAAAAGCGGATGTCTATGCCCTAATCTTTCCTTATTTGTAGTCATAGTTATATCTATTTTTTCCTTACTTATTTTAGCCATTTTCATTTCTTCAGATAATTTTTCCTTCATTGAAGAAATAGCTTCTTCCAATTCATCCCTTACTTCATTGGCGATTTGTCCTACTATTGGTCTTTCTTCTGCTATTAACTTGCCCATATCCCTTAATACAGAAGTCAATTCCCCTTTTTTCCCCAAAAACTTTACTCTCAATTGTTCTATTTCTTCTAAAGCCGTTACTTCATTGATATTATTCAATGCAATCTCTTTAATTTCCAGTAATTTTTCTCTCATATTTTCCTTCATATTTCTACTCCTTTACCATAGTATAAAAAACAAGACCTTTTAAAAACAAAGGTCAAAATTTCAAAGTATTTACTCAATTATAGCACCTAGAATTTCAAAACTCAAGAAGTATTAGGTTCTCTGTTTCATTACTTCGTACATTATAATTGAAGCTGCCACACCAGCATTTAATGATTCTGCTCCTCCAATCATAGGTATATTTACTAGTTTGTCTGATAAGGAAAATATTTCTTCACTTACACCATTGGATTCATTTCCTATGATTAAAACAGATCCTTCATTAAAATCCACTTCATATATGGGAATACTCTCACTTAAAGATGTTGAATATATACTCATATTTATATCTTTTAAACTTTTTAACTCCTCAATTCCATTAGAAACATAGTATAAGGGAACTCTAAAAATAGACCCCATTGTAGCTCTAACTACTTTTGGATTATAAGGATCTACACATCCATCAGTAATTATTATACCATCTACATTAAAAGCATCTGCTGTTCTAATTATAGTTCCCATATTTCCTGGATCCTGTACTCCATCTAGAAATACTAAAAAAGGTCTTTCTTTGTTTTTAATTTCTTTCATTTCATTATATTTAATCTCTGCAATTCCCAATACACCTTGAGGATTTTCTGTGTCTGAAATATCTTTAAAAATATTATTTGGTACATAGATTATATTATTCAATTTTTTTATTCTTTCAAAGAAAGCCTCTCCATCCTTAATCTTTAAAATTTGGTCTGTATATATAATATTTTTAATTGGATAATTATTATCTATGGCTTCTTCAATAGTCTTCATGCCTTCGACAATAAAAGAATTATTTTTGATTCTTCCCTTTTTTCTATATAAAGATTTTATTTCCTTAACCAACGGATTTCTAATACTAGTGATTTCTAACATATCATTCACCAGCTCTTTGCTCTACTCTCTTAATATCCTTTGTGTTTCCTATAATTACTAAGATATCATCTTTTTTAATTATAACTTCTCCGTTTGGTGAAACCTTAATACTATCTCCCCTTTTAATAGCCATTACATTAATACCATACTTGCTAGGCAATCTTAGTTGAGCTAAAGATTTTTCTTCCCATTCCTTTAAAGCAGCAATTTCTAAGATACTATAATCTGGTGATAATTCAATAAAATCTAATATATTTGTAGATGCTAAATTATGGGCTACCCTAACACCCATATCTCTCTCAGGGAATATTATCTTATCAGCTCCTATTTTACTAAGAACCTTTCCATGAAGCTCTGACTGTGCTTTTGCAATTACTTTATCAATACCTAGATCTTTTACAACTAATGTTGCCATTATTGATGCTTCAATATCAGATCCAATAGCTACAACTGCCACATCAAAATTTCGCAATCCCAAATCCATTAATACCGTTTCATCCATTACATCAGCCTGAACAGCATGAGTTACCTCTTCAGATATCTCTTTAATAATTTCTTCTGAACTATCAATTGCCAACACCTCATTACCTAAGCTATATAACGTTCTAGCAATGGATGAACCGAATCTTCCACACCCTATAACTACAAATGATTTCAACTTTTATACCCCCTCTATCCTACTAGAATATTCCCTTCAGAATATCTAAAATTACTAACTTTAGCTTTTTTAGCAAAAGCAAAGGCCATAGTCAATGGTCCAACTCTACCTGCATACATGGTCAATGTAATAATTATTTTTCCAAAACTAGTTAAATTTGGTGTAATACCTCTTGTTAGTCCTACAGTTGCAAATGCAGAAGTAGTTTCAAATAACACATCTAAAAAATCAGCAGGTTCTGTTACAGTTAATATAAAAGATACTATAATTATCAATGTCATTCCTACAGTAGCTATAGCTAATGACCTATTTATTACTTCATCAGCTATTCTCTTTCTATATGCCACAACATCCTTATTGCCTCTTATTACTCCAATAGTAGTTAATATTAAAGTACCAAAAGTGGTTGTCTTTATTCCTCCAGCAGTTGAACCTGGAGAACCACCTATAAACATTAGTATTATCATAAAAAATACAGTTGTATCTTGAAGTCCACCTATATTAACTGAGTTAAATCCTGCTGTTCTAGGAACAACTGATTGAAAAAATGATGAAATTAGCTTTTCACCAGTATTTAAATTTCCTATTGTATAAGGGTTGTTAAACTCTATCAATAAAAATATAATCATCCCAACAACAAGAAGAATACTAGTAATAGTTAAAACCAATTTTGAATGTAAATGGAGTTTTTTAAAACATTTATTTCTTGAAATATCTATATAAACTGAAAATCCCAAGCCTCCTAAAATTATTAATCCTGATATAGTCATATTAATAATAAAATCTCCAACAAAAGGAACTATACTGTTTCCTGTAATATCAAATCCTGCATTGCAAAATGCAGATATGGAGTGAAATATAGAAAACCAAATTCCTCTTCTCAGTCCATATATAGGTATAAATCTAGTTGATAATAAAATAGCACCAATACCCTCTATGGCAAAAGTAGATAATATAGCATATTTAGTCAATTTAACTAATCCAGACATAGTTTCCTGATTTAATTGCTCCTTTATTATCAACCTTTCCTTTAATGTAATTTTTTTCCCAATAATCAATGCTCCAATAGTCGCCATAGTCATAAATCCTAATCCACCCATTTGTATAAGTAAAATTATTATAATTTGACCAAACAGAGACCAAAATTCTCCCGTATTTACAACTACTAGCCCTGTAACACACACTGCTGATGCTGAAGTAAATAAAGCATTAATAAAACCAATACTCTCGCCACTTTGTGTAGCTATAGGTAAATTTAATAATATGGCTCCAATAAGTATTAGACTACCAAATCCCAACGCTAAAACCCTTGGAGGATCTAATTTTACTCTATTAAGTCTTTCTTTTATAAAACTCATGAAATCCCCCCCAATTATATATACCTATATTATTATTCCATAATCATAGTAATCTATTAAATAAAAGAAAAATAAAAGTTCCTTTATGGAACTTTTACCTTAATCAATTCTACAAATTTTATTAAATCGCAGCCTTTGCAATCTCTACTAATTTAGAAAATCCTTCTGCATCATGTATAGCCATTTCGGATAACATCTTTCTATTTACTTCGATATTTGCTTTTTTAAGACCATTGATGAATTTGCTATAGCTCATTCCATTTAATCTTGCAGCAGCATTAATTCTTGCAATCCAAAGTTTTCTAAAGTCTCTTTTTCTTTGTTTACGTCCTATATATGCATAATTAAGTGATTTCATAACAGCTTGGTTAGCAGTTCTGAATAATTTAGATTTTGCTCCGTAATAACCTTTGGCTTGTTTTAATACTTTTTTATGTCTTTTCTTGGCATTTACTGCTCTCTTTACTCTTGCCATCTATAGTACCTCCCGTATTTCTAATATAGTTTTTATGGTATCATTGAATCTATTCTTCGTTGGTCCCCTTTGCTTACTAAAGTGCCTTTCCTTAAGTTTCTAACTCTCTTTGGCGATTTCTTGCCAGTTTTATGGCTCTTGTAAGCCTTATATCTCTTTAATAAACCTGAACCAGTTCTCTTAAATCTTTTTGCTGACCCTCTATGAGTTTTCATTTTTGCCATGATGCTACCTCCCTTATTACTCAGTTTTTGGTGTTAAATACATTACCATACTTCGTCCTTCTAATTTTGCTGGTTTCTCTATTATACCAACTTCTTCAGTTAGTTTAGCAAAATCATTTAATACTTCTTTACCAATTTCTGTATGGCCCATTTCCCTACCCCTAAATCTAACGGACACCTTAACTTTATCTCCAGATTCTAAAAATTTACTAGCCGTTCTAGCTTTTACATTTAGGTCATGGGTCTCAATATTAGGTGTTAGTCGAATTTCCTTAACATTAATCACCTTTTGATTTTTTCTAGCTTCTTTTTCCTTTTTAGCTAGCTCATACTTGTATTTCCCATAATCCATTATCCTGCATACTGGTGGATTAGCAGTTGGAGCTATTTTTACCAAATCTAATTTCTTATCTTCCGAAATCTCCATTGCCTTTCTTATAGGTAAAATTCCAAGTTGTTCTCCATCTACATCAATTAGTCTTACCTCTTTATCTCTGATCTCTTCATTAATTTGAAGCTCTTTGATAGTACAGCACCTCCTAAGTTTTTTCAAAAAATTAAAAGCGGGTATAGAATACCCGCTTAAATCCATAAAAACACGAGCCTTATGTAATAAGACTATTTTTTCATCTAAAACCTTATGAGCAAAGCTATAAGGTGAGAAGCGGACACTTCTACTTAAACCCAATATTCATTTTACCTTATAATTATACATTAGGTAAAGTTATTTGTCAAATATATTTTACAATTTTATTTATATAATTATATTTATAATAAGTGAAACTCCTATCCCGATTAATGTATCAATTACCCTATTTAGAGCAAAATACATAGGTGCAATATCACTGCCATGAGAAATAGTTATACTAAAAAAAACAACACAGCTAATATAGGCAGAACTATTGGATTTTAGAAATACATTTGTATATATAATTGGAATTAAAAATAAACTTAGAATTAAATAGTGAATATGACTATATAACTCAGCATTTACAAAATCAATTAATAATATTGCCAAAAACCCATATACTCCTCCTATTAAGGTACCTATAATTCTGCTTTTTCCAGCCTTCAAACCATTAACATGGTCATTTTGCATACAAAGAATTGCAGCTATTGCTGAATAGAAAGGTAATCCTTTTCTAATAAAATTTATTAAAAAACATATATATACAGCTATAACTGTTTTTATAACTCTCATTCCTGGAAGTTTTATCTTTTTATGATCTTTCACCATAATTTCTTTCACGACTATACCTCTCAAGCATTATTTTATAACAAATAGGAAAGTTCTACTTTAATGTTTTATAAAAAAGAACCTTCAATCTATGAGTTTCAAAAGAGCTACCTTATAATGTTTCAATAGAAACATTTTTATATTAAGATTACCTTACAATATATAATAACAGATAATAATAAATTTGAATAGATAGCATATATCTTAAATTATATCCTTTGCCAATTTAATAGAGTTTTTATATGCCATTTCATATTCATCTGTCCAAAGATTATTATCTTTTAATGCTCTAATTAAAGTATTACCTATATTAGTAGGAATTTCAGAAATATATATTCCACACTCTTTCATTATTCTTATTTTTTCATCTGCCGTCCCTTTACCCGATGAAATAATTGCTCCGGCATGCCCCATTCTTTTTCCTGAAGGTGCAGTTTTACCACTGATAAATCCAACTACTGGTTTCTTCATATTTTCTTTAATCCAATAAGCTGCTTTCTCCTCTGCATTTCCACCTATTTCTCCAATCATAATTATGGCATCTGTATTTTCATCCTCATTAAAGGCTTTTAGTACATCAATAAAATCCGTTCCGTTTATAGGATCTCCACCAATCCCTATAGCTGTAGATTGTCCTATTCCCCTTAATGATAATTGATAAACTGCCTCATAGGTCAAAGTACCAGAACGGGATACAACACCAATTTTTCCTTTCTTATGTATATATCCTGGCATAATACCAATTTTACATTCATCAGGAACTATAATTCCTGGACAATTGGGCCCTATTAATCTAGTCTTTTTACCTTCCATATATCTTTTAACCATAATCATATCCTTTATAGGAATATGCTCTGTAATACAAATTACCATATCTAATTCAGCATCCACTGCTTCTAGAATAGCATCTGCTGCAAATTTTGCCGGAACATATATTATAGATACATTTGCCCCAGTATTCTTTACGGCTTCTTTTACAGTGTTAAATACAGAAACTCCTTCAATTTTCATATTTCCTTTACCTGGCGTTACTCCTGCAACTATATTTGTACCATATTCCAACATTTGTTTTGTATGATAAATAGCAGTACTACCTGTTATTCCTTGTACCATTACTTTAGTAGATTTATCAACCCATATGCTCATTATTTCCACCCTCCTATTTAATTAATTCTAATATTTTCTTAGCACCTTCACCCATATCTTTTGCTGCAAATATATTTAGATTAGAGCTTTTTATTATTTCTATACCTAAGTCTACATTAGTTCCCTCTAATCTAATTACTACTGGAACTTTTAATTCTAATTCTTTAGCTGCTTTTACAATCCCTTTAGCTATTACATCGCATTTCATTATTCCGCCAAATATATTTACAAAAATTCCCTTAACCTTTTCATCAGATAATATTATTTTAAAGGCATTTTTAACATTTTCTTCTGTCGCACTTCCTCCAACATCTAAAAAATTAGCTGGCTCTCCACCATAAAACTTGATTATATCCATAGTTGCCATAGCTAGTCCTGCCCCATTTACCATACATCCTATATTCCCATCTAAGGATATATAAGACAATCCATGTTTTGATGCTTCTATTTCTTTTTCATCTTCCTCATTTAAATCTCTATACTTAAATATTTTCTCATTTCTAAATAAACCATTTTCATCAAAGTTGATCTTTGCATCTAGGGCAATTAACTCCTTTTCCTTTGTAACTACTAATGGGTTTATTTCTACTAAAATACAATCATTCTCAACAAAAAGTCGGTATGCATCCATCATAAACTTTACCGCTTCATTTATTATTTCCAAGGGAATATTAATATTAAAGCATATTCTCCGAGCTTGAAACTCCGTTAATCCTAATACATAATCTATAGACTCTTTATAAATTTTTTCTGGATTTTTTAATGCTATTTCTTCAATTTCAGTTCCACCTTCTTCAGAAGCGATAAGAGTTACCATTGATTTATCTCTGTCTAATACAAATCCAATATAATATTCCTTCTGAATATTACAACCTTCTTCTATTAAAATGGCTTTAACTTCTTTTCCTTCTTCACCTGTCTGATGAGTTACTAATATTTTACCCAATAGTTCTTCTGTATATTTTTTAACCTCATCTATTGACCTAGCTATTTTAACTCCTCCTGCCTTTCCCCTTCCTCCAGCATGGATTTGAGCTTTTACAACAGCTATATCCGTATCTATTGACCAACAGACACCTTCTGCATCTTTGACATCATATATAACTTTGCCATTAGGTACAGGAATTTCATACTCTCTCATTAATTCTTTAGCCTGATATTCATGAATATTCATTTTTACCCCTCCATTTTTTACAAAAAAATAACTCAACAATTTTTGCTGAGTTATTACCATTATTCTTACAAAATAAAAAGCCTTTCTGCAATAGAAAGGATATTATTGATAGAAGTAGAAATAAATAATTAATCTACTTTATAAATAACACCTCCTCATCCGCGTGAGTAATAAACAGCGTTTTTTCCATTGGCAGGTCTCCTGACTTAAGAATAACAAATCTTATACCTTCCCATACGATTAGTACAGTGGTGTTTCTAAGATTCTATCTATCACAGTGGCGGGACCGTGTCGGAATTCAACCGAACTTCCCTTTTAAATAATCCTACATAAGATTATACCAATGGTCAAAATATTAAATTTTAAGTAAAATATATCATAGCCTATTTAAATTGTCAAACTTAAGAAATTTATTTTACTAATAAAATATTGCTTTAAATAAATTTTCCCACGTCTATTTTAGAACATGGGAAAACCATAATATTTTTTAATTTATTTTGCTAATTCATATAGAGCATGAGCATATATCTTAGTTATCTTTATAAGATGCTCTATAGAAATATACTCATCTTTCTGATGAGCAACATCTGGTTGTCCTGGAAACATTGGTCCAAATGCTACTGCATTTTCCATTGCCCTAGCATAAGTACCTCCACCAATTGTAATTGGTTCTCTTTCTAAATCTCCAGTTTGTTCCCTATATACTTTCATCAATTTTTCAACTAAAAAATTATCCTTGGCTACATATAAAGGTTTAGTATCTCCCTTACCTTCTACTAATTCAACTTTTGTTCCATTAAGATTTTTCCTTATTCCATCATATACTTCTTTTGCACTACTTTTTATAGGATATCTTACATTTATAGTTAGTTTTATTTTATCTCCTTCTAGTTTTATAAGTCCAGGATTAAAATTCAACTTACCTGA
>NZ_DAMCHJ010000004.1:0-154088 GCF_032104385.1 Tissierella sp. | reverse complement strand
TACTGTCTTCATAGCCACATCCAATACCTTCACCATAATGTTTAAATCCTATTCTTTCATTGTAGAGATTAATAAAATCACAAATATCACATTCTCCATCCATAAAATATGATAATACATTCATTAAATAAGATATTGCATTTTCTCCTTTTTCAGGAGTACTTCCATGAGCTGATATTCCTTTAGCTATTACTTTAACAATATTATTTTTTATGTCTATAGTTACCATATTATTTTTTTCTTTTTTATACTCTTTAAATTTTTCTTCAAGTTTAGCAATATCTTCAACCTCTAAAACAGCCTCTGCATAATCTGGTACCATATTTGGTGCATTCCCACCTTTTAAATCTATAAGCTTAATTCCACAGCATCCATTTGAATTTAATTTCTGCACTAAATCAAATACTATTATCCCCTTTTCTCCATGTATTACAGGAAAATCTGCATCAGGAGTAAAAGCCATTGTTGGTGGTTTTTCATGCTTAAAATAATAATCCATACAACCCCAACCTGTTTCTTCATTAGTTCCAAATATTACTCTGATCTTTCTATTAAGGGAAACTTCAGATTCTTTTAATGCCTTCATAGCATAAATTGTAGCTATAGCAGGACCCTTGTCATCTATTGTTCCCCTACCAAATATTTTATCATCATGAATTTCTGCACCATATGGAGGATAAGTCCAACCTGTACCTTCAGGTACAACATCTAAGTGAACTAAAACACCTACACTTTCATCCCCTTCTCCAAATTCTGCATACCCAGCATAGCCTTCTAAATTTTTAGTTTTAAATCCTAGACTTTTAGATAGTTCCAAGGCATATTCTAAAGCTTTATATGGTCCCTCACCAAAGGGCATATTTGGTTTAGCTTCATCTTCTACGCTCTTAATTTTAATGATTTCCTGAGTTGATTTAACAATTTCTTCCTTATAACCATCAATTAAATTAATATAATTCATTTAACACCTCTCCTTTCCTATCTATCACTATTATACCTTTGTTGTTATTTTCCTACAACTTTTATATTTTTCTTTTATAGAAATTGAATTAAATGGTTACACTATTTTTAGAACAATATATGAGGTGGGGATAATTTGAAAAAGAAAAAGATAATATTTTTATTTTTAGTATTAGGGTTGATTGCATCCTCTATACTTATTTACGATGGCTTTTTCCCAACTGCCAGTTTTTCAACATTTAGAATTAGAGATAGATTAGCAGTATGGGTAATCACTCTGATCCTATTTATTCTCTATATAAAAACAGATACAAACCCACAATTGGTCCCCTCTGTTTTATCTATTGAAAAAGATTCAGGAAGAGAAAAGGATAAATCAGATGTATCCTTTAAAGATGTGGCAGGATTGGAAGAAATAAAAGAAGAACTACAAGAAACCATCGACTTCATTAATAATTCTTTGAAATACAAGAAAATGGGTGCCAAAATACCTAAAGGTATCTTATTCCATGGACCTCCTGGAACTGGTAAAACTCTTCTTGCTAAAGCAGTAGCTGGCGAAACTAATTCAACATTTCTTTATGCTTCTGGATCAGAGTTTGTAGAAAAATATGTGGGAGTAGGAGCTAAAAGAGTTAGAACACTATTTGAAAGAGCAAAAAAAGAAGCACCAAGTATTATTTTTATAGACGAAATAGATGCCATAGGTGCAAGAAGAAATCTAGAGTCCAACAATGAAAAAGATCAAACTTTAAATCAACTTTTAGTAGAAATGGATGGATTTAATACTGATGAAACTATTATAGTAATAGGTGCAACAAATAGGCTAGATTTATTAGACGAAGCTCTGCTTAGACCTGGCAGGTTTGATAGACATATATTTGTAGGCAACCCTAATATACGAGCTAGAGAACAAATCTTAGAGGTTCACACAAAGAATAAACCACTAGACAAATCCATCGATATTAAAATGATTGCAAAAAAAACCACTGGGTTATCTGGAGCACAATTAGCTAATATTGCCAATGAAGCAGCTATTATAGCAGTTAGAAAAAACAAAAATATTATATCTTTAAGTGAATTTGATGCTGCTATTGAACGAGTCTTAGCAGGTCTTGAGGTTAAAAATCCTACTGTACTTAAAAAAGAGAAAGAAACTGTAGCAATACATGAAGCAGGTCATGCTTTAGTTGCTAAAATCTTAGAAACTGATATAGTTCAGAAGATATCAATAATTCCAAGAGGTCAGGCCTTAGGCTATGTACTTAAATTTCCAGATGAAGAAAGATATTTGCTGACCCAGTCAGAATTAAAGAATAAAATCACTTGTTTACTAGCTGGTAGGGCAGCTGAAGAATTAATTTTTAAAGAAATTACTACAGGTGCAAAGGATGATTTAAATAAAGCAACAGATATTGCTAGAGAAATGGTATGTAGTTATGGAATGAGTTCCTTAGGTACTATGGCTTTAGATGAAAGTTTTATGAGATATAATTCTGATATAATAAGGATTGAAATCAAAAAAATTACAGATGAAAGATATATTGAAGCTCTTAAAATTATAGAGGAAAACAAATATTTACTTCATTATATCGCCAATACCCTATTAGAAAAAGAAACAATAGACAGCGATGAGTTAGATAATATATTTAAATTATATAAAAAACCATTACCTTATGCAATTGAATCTAATTAAAAAACTGTGGCATCCTTAGGTAAGGACTGCCACAGTTTTTTATCTATTTCTTTTCTTCTACTTCTTTAATTACCTGCTCAATAAAATCTTCAATTTTAATTTGACCTTTATCCCCTTCATCTCTTTTCCTTACTGAGACTGATTTCTCTTCTACTTCTTTCTCACCTACTACTAACATAGTTGGTATCTGTTGTAGTTGAGCTTCTCTAATCTTATACCCTATCTTCTCAGCCCTATCATCTAATTCAACTCTAATACCCTTATCTGCCATTGCTTTTTTTATTTCATAAGCATAATCATTAAACTTATCCGATATTGGAAGGATGATTGCCTGTACAGGTGCTAACCATACTGGGAATTTACCTGCAAAATGTTCTATTAATATTCCCATAAATCTTTCCATACTACCATATATAGTTCTATGAATCATTACTGGTCTTTTCTTTTCATTATCTTTATCTACATAAGTTATATCAAATCTTTCTGGCATTTGGAAATCTAATTGAATTGTACCGCATTGCCATGTTCTCCCTATAGCATCTTCTAATTGAAAATCTATCTTTGGTCCATAGAATGCTCCGTCACCTTCGTTTACAATATAATTTATACCTTTTTCCTCCAAAGCTTCTATAAGACCATTTGTAGCTATTTCCCACTGTTCATCAGATCCCATTGAATTCTCTGGTCTAGTGGATAATTCAATATGATATTTAAATCCAAACACATTGTATATATAATCGGCTAAATTGATTATATTAACCAATTCCTCTTTTATTTGGGATGGTAGTACAAATAAATGAGCATCATCCTGAGTAAAAGATCTAACTCTCATTAGTCCATGTAATGCTCCCGATAATTCATGTCTATGAACTAATCCAAGTTCACCCCATCTTAGAGGTAAATCTCTATAGCTATACATCTTTGATTTATATACTAAAATAGAACCAGGACAGTTCATTGGTTTAATAGCATAGTCCCCTTCATCAATCTTTGTAAAATACATGTTTTCTTTGTAATGATCCCAGTGACCAGATTGATGCCATAATCTTTCATTTAATATTA
Organism: Tissierella sp.; assembly: GCF_032104385.1. Classification (GTDB taxonomy): domain Bacteria; phylum Bacillota; class Clostridia; order Tissierellales; family Tissierellaceae; genus Tissierella. The sequence continues at coordinate 150,370 of NZ_DAMCHJ010000004.1, read as the reverse complement.
AAGGTGTTTTTATTTCATCATATCCTGCTTTAGTATGCTCTTCTCTCCAGAAGTTTTCTAAAATATTTCTTAATACCATTCCCTTTGGATGGAAAAATGGGAATCCTGGTCCCTCTTCATGGATGCTAAACAAATCTAATTCTTTGCCCAGTTTTCTATGATCTCTTTTCTTAGCCTCTTCTAGCATATGAAGATATTCTTCCAAATCTTTTTTCTTTTCATAAGTTGTTCCATAAATCCTTTGAAGCATTTTATTCTTCTCATCCCCACGCCAATATGCACCAGCGATACTTAAAAGTTTAATAGCCTTAACCTTTTTAGTATCATATAGATGAGGTCCAGCACAAAGATCTGTAAATTCTCCTAATTTGTAGAAGGATATCTCTTCATCTTCAGGAAAATGTTCGATTAAATCAACTTTATATCCTTCTCCTTTTTCCTTAAAATACTCAAGAGCTTCATTCTTATCCATAATATATCTCTCAAGAATATGCCCTTCCTTAGCAATTTTCAACATTTCCTTTTCAATCTTCTCTAGATCCTCCGGAGTAAATCTATGGTCTGTATCAAAATCATAATAGAATCCATTATCTATTGCAGGTCCTATGGCAAATTTAACTCCTGGGAAAAGTTTTTGCACTGCAAGAGCCATAATATGAGCTGATGTATGCCAGAATATAGCTTTTCCTTCTTTATCTTCAAATTTAACTACTTTAAATGAAGAATCTTCATCAATTGTTTCTTGCATACCTTTTGTTTCCCCATTTACAACTGCCCCAAGGGCAACTCTTGCTAAGCCTTCGGATATATCCTTAGTAACATCATATACAGATATACCTTTACCATATTCCCTAATAGAACCATCTGGTAATGTAATTTTTATCTTTTCCATTTCTATTCCTCCTATTTTTTTATTAATAGCCATAGGCCACTTACGCAATTCACAGTTGAAAACATTATTTACTATGCAAATTGGATTATGTCATTTTCTCAATTTTGAACATCAATTTATCTACTGGCTTTTCTCGTATAAATTGGGTTCTTATAGCATTTGACCTCCTAAAGCCCATTATCGTTCCCTAAGTTAAGTCATTCTCCGCAGTCTCGCAACTCAAATCTATTTGCTCCCTTCACTCACATAGATTTGGTGCTCGTTGCGTTTGACCTACTAAAGCTCAATACCGTTCGCTAAGTTAGGTCATTCTCCGCAGTCTCACTGCACAAATTCATTTGCTCGTTATCACTCCCATGAATTTGGCGTTCGTTGCGTTTGACCTACATCAACTCACTAACGTTCGTTGTGTTAGGTCATAAAAAAAGTCCTTCATCCTTGAAAAGGACGAAAGACTATTATTTCGCGGTACCACCTTAATTAGATTATCCATTAGATAATCTCACTCAGCAGATACATAGCATTGCTAGATATCCTGTTTCTATAACGGGAAACCCCCGGTATTAGCTACTCTGAAAAGCCATTTCGCCAAACTCCTTGTAGATCCATTCATTAAACCTCTGGTATTGGACTTTCACCTACGCCAACTCTCTAAAACCATAATAGTTTAACTACTAATTCTACGCATTAGATTTATCTTAATTTAATTTAAATCATCTTATCATAGTATCAAAATAAAGTCAATGGAGATTTTTATAAATAGTAACCCTTCAGTTTTAATTGCTGAAGGGTTATATTATTATGCTCCCATAAACATTTTTATATCATCTTCCACATTAGAGATTGTTCCAATTCCAAAGGTATCTACTAATACCTTAGCTACATTTGGTGAAAGGAATGCTGGTAGTGTAGGTCCTAAGTGAATATTCTTCACACCTAAATGTAATAAAGCAAGTAATACTATTACAGCCTTTTGCTCATACCAAGCTATATTATATGCTATTGGTAATTCATTTATGTCATTTAATTCAAATATTTCTTTTAGCTTCATAGCTATAACTGCTAATGAATAAGAGTCATTACATTGTCCTGCATCTAAAACCCTTGGAATTCCACCAATATCTCCTAAATTTAGTTTATTATATTTATATTTTGCACAACCAGCTGTAAGAATTACAGTGTCTTTTGGAAGTGCTGCTGCAAAATCTGTATAGTAATTTCTAGCTGACTGTCTTCCATCGCAACCTGCCATTACAAAGAATTTCTTTATTGCTCCTGATTTAACGGCATCTACAATTTTATCTGCTAATGCAAATACTTGTGCGTGAGCAAATCCACCTATGATTTTACCCTTTTCTATTTCTGTTGGTGCTGGTAATCTCTTAGCATGTTCTATTAATTCTGAGAAATCTTTAGGCTTACCATTTACTCTATCTGGAATATGTTTAAATCCTGGATATCCTGACGAACCTGTTGTATATACTCTATCAGAATAGGATGCAGCTGGTGGCACTATACAATTTGTAGTAAATAAAATTACTCCGTTGAATTTTTCAAATTCTTCTTTTTGTTTCCACCAAGCATTTCCGTAGTTTCCTACAAAATGGCTATATTGTTTGAATTTTGGATAATAATTTGCTGGTAACATTTCACCATGAGTATAAATATCTACCCCTGAGTCCTTAGTTTGCTCTAATAATTCTTCAAAATCTTTTAAATCATGACCTGATACTAATATACCTGATCTATTTCCTACTCCTATATTAACTTCTGTAATTTCTGGATTTCCATAAGTAGATGTATTAGCTTTGTCAAGTAATGCCATTACATCGACGCCAAATTTACCTGTTTCTAGTGTAAGCGCTACTAATTCATCTGCTGTTAAACTATCATCTGTAATGGCTGCTAATGCACGTCTTATGAATTTGGAAATTTCTTTATCTTCATGACCAAGGTTCATAGCATGTTCTGCATATGCTGCCATACCTTTTAAGCCATAGGTAATTAACTCTCTCAATGACCTTACATCTTCATCTTCTGTTGCTAACACACCAACCTTTTCACTAGTTGATTTAAACACTATTTCATCATCTGAATTAACAGTAAATTTAGATGCATCCTCTAGCTCACCTAATTCTACATCCTTCTCAATTAATATGGTTTTTAGTTCATCTCTTGCCTTTAAAGCTTCTTTAATCTTTGCAAGGAATCTATCCTTATGAAAATTTGCATTAGTAATTGTCATAAATAATCCATCAATTATCAATCTGTCAAGTCCAGGCATTTCAATTCCTTTTTCATCAGCTTTAACACCTAATAATGAAATACCCTTTAATGTATAAATCATTAAATCTTGTAATGCAGCTAAATCTGCAGTTTTACCACACATCCCTACCTTTGTACATCCTTTTCCTCCTGCTGCCTCTTGGCATTGATAACAAAACATACTCATTATTTTACCCCCTATTTATATTATTAGTGCTTGTTACACTTTATTGTCTTCACCTTATATTTCATATTATATATCTGTTTTACAACTTATTCGGTAACCTATGTTACGAAATGAAAAAACATTAAATTTTTTATAATTTCCATTTTTATCCATATATGGTACAATTAATGTCAAGTAAAAATTTAAATAGATGCTTTACATATTTAATATTTTTAGACAAAGGAGAAAGATATGAATAGTAAAGGTAACTCAAAGATTTGTATAATGATAGTCCCCCATACTGAAAAAGTTAGAAAATTAGTAATACCACAATGGATGCCTAAAGCCTTATTATCCACCTTCTCTGCTTTCACTATAGTCTTATTACTTTATATTGGCAGAAACACTACATATCATCTAAGTTTAAAGCAGGAAGCAAATAATAAATCCTCTATCATTAATGATTTAAAAGAAGAAAATAGGAAAAAGGATTTAGAATTGGCTAATCTTAAATCACAAAATAAACAGTTACAAAGTAAAACAATACAAGTTGAAAATAAGCTTGTAGAAATTGATGAATTACAAAAAGTTTTAGAAGAAATGGCTGGCATCAGTAGTCCCTCTAAGGGGGGAGAAACAAGTCCAAATATATCTCTTAAATCTTTAGACTCCGAAATGGAAATAGATGTATTAACAGAAGTTTTAGAGGATAAAAAATTGGAACTAGAGGTTTTTATAGAGGACTTGGAGGCTAAATTTACTTATCTAAAATCCGTTCCTGATTTAATGCCTACATCAGGAAGACTTACTTCAAAATTCGGAAATAGAAAAAATCCCTTTGGCAGAGGAATTCAATTCCATCCAGGTATAGATATTGCAAATTCAAAGGGGACAAATATTATAGCTTCTGCAAAAGGTACTGTTGTTTTTTCAGGAAGAAAGGGTGGATATGGAAAAACTATAATTATTAATCATGGATACGGATACAAAACTTTATATGCTCATAACAATGATCTATTAGTTTCTGTTGGTGATAAGGTAGACAAGGGTCAATTGATTGCTAAAATGGGTAAAACAGGAAGATCTACAGGAAATCATCTGCATTTTGAAATTCATAAAAATGACAATCCTATAAATCCATTTGATATAATAAAAGATTAGATCTAAGGAGTGGTAAAATGTTTAGAAAAAAGGACGACGTTATTGTTGAAGATTTAGATTCTCTAATCGGTGAAAACATTAAAATTACTGGGAAGATAGAAGGTAAAGGAAATCTTCGAGTTGATGGTTTTATTGAAGGTGATATAGATTATGATGGAAATATTGTTATAGGTGAAAGTGGAAAGGTTTATGGAAACATAAAGGCTAATGATATATCTTTAGCAGGAACTGCACATGGAAATATTGACTCAAAAACAAAGCTAGTTATTCTTCCTACGGGAACATTAATAGGTGATATTGAAGTTTCTAGTTTTATAGTTCATGAAAATGCTAAATTTGATGGTAATTGTAAAATGTTAAATAATAATATTACTGAATTACATTTAAAGGATACAACTGAAAATAGTAAATAAATAATCGAAAAATAAAAGAAGCCATCACAATAAGGATTTTAACATTTATTGTGACAGCTTCTTTTATTTTAATAATCTTTTCCAGCTGCTTTAATCCTTTCTGGATATGTTACTGAACAAGGTGTTACACCATATACCATACTACAATGTGGACATTTTGTTTCTAAATGAGTCATTTCAATTTCATTCCCACATTCAATACATTTTATAATAACTCCTGGAGGCATTGGACGAGTATTAAATCCCATCGTTCTTATTTTATCTACAACTTCCTTTCCACTACCAAAACTTCCTGTACATCCATCATGCATTTTATATTTCCTCCCTCTATTTAAAGACTCCAAAACTTCATTTAAAGTTTTTCACTATTCACTGATTTTAAACTTTCTCCAATTCTAAGTCTATTTCTCATTCCTTGAATGATATTATCCATTTTCTCAAGCTCTAATAATAATTCTTTCTCTTCACTGCTTGTTTCAATTATTTTATCTATACCACCATTTTTAATTACAATTCTTCTATTGCCCATAAGGGCTAATATTGGGTCATGGGTTGCCATAAGAACTATTTTATCCTCAGATACTAATAATTCTAAGGCTTTCTTTCTATCTATTCCTGCATTTTCTATTTCATCTATTAACACTATAGGTGAAGAACTAAGGATTGCTGTATCTGCAATCATTAATGCCCTTGATTGTCCACCGCTTAGAGATGTTACTGGTGTATCTATATTAAACTTCTCCCCTGCTAAATTGTTAGCCTCTTTAATTATCTTATCTATTACTTCTTCTACATTTTCAACTAATCTACTCTGTGCATGTAATTCCAAGAATTCTCTAACTGTAAGATCCATTACAAAATTCATATTTTGTGAAAGTTGTGCAACTAATTTGTTATTAGATGAAAACCTCCATTTTTTATCTGGTAATTTACCATTTATCAGTATTCCTCTGCCTGTAGGTGTATCTCCCATGGCAGTCCACTCTATATCAGCTAATAACCTAGATTTACCTGATCCAGTAGCCCCTACTATGGAGATGATTTCAGATTTATTTATAGTTAATTCTTCAAATCCTTCTTTATTTCCCGATTTATCATAACCTGGCAATATAGTTAAGGAATTCACCTTAGTATCCTCTGTTATTCCTAAAAACTCCTTCATTTGCTTAATAAATACTTGTAAATCTGACTCCAACCTTTCCTTATCTATAGCCCAATTCTCTATTTCTTCTTGACTAAAACTATCTAAATATTCCCTAAATGTCTTGTCCTTATGGTTTCTAGTATCTAATTTATTTTCTTCAAAATAACTGATTATAAAAGGATATTTTTCTTCTAACTGTCCTATAGTTAAATTATTCATAGTCATCACCTAGTTCCATTTTTCTTACATTCCCCATCTGGTATGCCTCTCCTATTCTTGTTTCACCTAAACAATAGGAACACAAGGCAGAAGGCATTGGAAATCTTAATTCCATCCCTTGTACAGAATCAATTTGTTCATTTTCATCATATAATAATGTACTTAGCTCATAAGCTCCTTGACCTGTAAGTCCATTAATATGCATAGTAGCTGCTCTCGGATTTACTGAACTCACCTTTGAAGCAAAGACCTCTCTTTCTGCTTGAGACACTATATCCCCCTTAGTTATAATCACTATATCTGCAGATCTTAACATTGGTCCAATTTTCTTTGGTGTATTGATACCAGACAGATTATCTATAACACAAACCCCTTTTATATTTTTAATATAAGGAGAACATCTATTACAAAGTCCTGCTGATTCAGTAATTAACATATCTAATTCCATTTGTTTTCCCCATTTTACTACTTCTTCAATATTTGAAGCAAAGAAATGATCTGGGCAAAGGGCACCTGAAAGCCCTTTCTTCACTGGTATTCCAGCCTTTTCATATAATAAATCATCATCTGTATATAAACAGTCAAATTTAACTACTCCTACTGAAAGCTTCCTCTGTTTTAATGCATCTATTGTTTTTAATATTATTGAAGTCTTACCCGATGATGGGGGCCCTGAAAATACAATTAAATTCATTTATATAACCTCCTAAACTGCATCATGAAATATTTTTTCACATTTTCTTATTAGTTCACCGATATTATGATTATTTATATAATCCCAACCAAGCCACATAAACTTCTGGTCAGATGACAACTCATTATCTACCTCTGGATTAGTTGAAGGGAATTTACCATTGATTGAAAGTATTTCCCCTACTTTTTTAGAGAAGAAAAAATCTACAAATGGTTTTGTTTTATCCTTAGTTTTCTTCTTAGCTAATAAAAATATTGGAGATATTATAGCACCATCCTCTGGCCATACAGGTTTCAATGGAGATTCTGACCTAACCATCTTAGTAAAGAAATACGGCATTATAGTTACAGTAGGTATTCCTGACTCCGTTTTCTTAATATGAGATCTAACCATTTCAGCTGGATGCATACTTCTTAATAGAGTTTTCCCAAGATTTGTTACTCCGTCTTCTCCATAGCTCTTATAAATATTTAATAATATGGCATTAAATAAATCAAAATCTCTCATAGGTAAAGATACTGAGTTTTCAAACTCTGGTTTTAGTAAATCAGCCCAAGATTTAGGTATCTTTCTATCTCCTAGTTCTTCAGTATTTACCATGAATACCGCTGGAACTACTCCTATTATAGAATATTGTTTTTGAGGATCTTTTAAATCTATTTTCTCATTATCAAAATCCTTATTTAATTTGTCTAAACCTGTAATATCTTCAAATACTCCTCTAGACTTAAACTTCCCCATTAATCCCTTATCAAAAAATAAATCAAATCCAGCTGACATGAACAAATCCGATAAGGACTCTTCTTTATCTGATTCAATTCTCTCCTTAATCCAGTCCACACCTAAATTTGCAGACTTTAGTTCATAATCAACTTTAAAATCAAATCTAGTTTTATTTTCATTCATCCAATCATTAAAACCTTCTAGTAAGGGAACTCTTACGGGACAAGGCAAAATTCCCTCTATTTTAATATCTCCATCATTATTTTGTTTTGTTGAAGCTAAGGCTGAGTCTACAGATATTCTGTGTTGATCTATTGCATCTATTAGTTTTTCAGTAAATAATTCTATATTAATCCTCTTAGACATACAAGCCATTTCTAAAGAAATGCTCTTCCCCATTATCTTTCTCATTTTTTCATTGCCTAATTGCTCAAATCCATTTGTTACAAATATATCTATAGTTTCAGGATATTCTTCCGTTATATCATATATTGTATCTTTACTATTGAAATATTTATTCATTATATTCCTCCTTATCTTTCAAGTTTTTATCTTACCTTTAAGAGATTATTATGGAAATCCAAATATAAATCTCATATATTAATAACTATTATATCCTTAAATAAAAAAGTAGTCGGTAACAATTGTTACCCACCACTTTTTATTTCTTAAGGTTTCTTAATCACATAAAGCTATCCCTCTATAGTTTAATTCTAGTACAGTATATCTTTCTTTAATTCCTCCACCTTTTCTTCACCTAATAAATATTTCATTATCTCTATAACAAACTCTACAGCTAAAGCTGGTCCCTTGGCTGTTATAATATTACAATCTCTAACAACACTATCATCAATATATATTCCACTCATTAACTCATCTTCAAATCCAGGATATGAAGTTACATTCTTACCATGTATGACTCCAGCTCTTTCAAGAACTATGGGGCCTGCACATATTGCAGCTACTAATTTCCCATTTCTATTTGCCTTTTTTACAATATCTATTACTTTATGATTATCTCTAAGATTTGTAGCACCTGGTAACCCTCCTGGAATAATTACAGCATCATAGGAGTCTATATCATTAATACTATTAATAACTTTATCTGCAATAACTACAATATCGTGAACTCCCTTTACCTTATTATCTTCTGTAATAGATACAGTGTCAACAGCTACATCCTTTCTCCTAAGATAATCGACTACCGTTAAGGCTTCTACTTCTTCAAATCCCTCTGCTAAAAATAAAATAACCTTCTTCATAGAACCCCTCCCATTTTTATTGTATATATATTTATACCCAAAACTTTATGAAATATAGTCAATTTCCTCCCATTAACTGATTTAGACTTAAATATTAAATCTCTATAAATAATCTTTTATATAAATTATACATATGAAGAATTAAAATTATATGTATAATACTTAGTAGATTGCTTGAAATTATCAAAAAATTTATAAGGAGTGAAAAAATGATTTTATATGCTGCTATATTAGAAACCATTGATGAAAAAAAGGATATGGAAATACTTGATATTCACAAAGCCTATCTTCAAAAATTTATAGATGAAGGTAAAATATTTGCTAAAGGTCCTTTTACAGACCATAGCGGGGGACTTGTAATATATAGGGCCAATTCCTATGAGGAAGCTAAAGAAATGGCAGAAAATGACCCAGCAGTATTGCAGAAATCTCGTACCTTAACTTTAAAGGAATGGCGTAGCAATATAGAATAGATGAAATACTGAAGATTTTATTAATCTTCAGTATTTCATTTTATAATGTAAAGATATTGACCCTTTATGGGTATTATAATGTATAATATATAGATATTGATTATCTCTAGTGTAAGGAGAATTTAACCATATGAATAATATTAGAAAGACCATATTGAAAATATTATCAATTCCCCATATAAGTCTAAAAAAATATTATAAGCCATATCGTAAATTGCTTAATGTATTAAACCCGCCAAAAGAACCAATCTACAAAATGTTAGATCATAAGATTATGGTGGAAAATAGAGAAATTCCAGTACGTGTTTTCATCCCGAAGGAAAACCCTCTTCCAAAGGTTTTGATTTTCTTTCATGGTGGTGGATGGGTTACAGGAAATATTGATTCCTATACTAATGTATGTGCAAATATGGCTAATAAAACTAATCATATAGTTATTTCCGTAGATTATCGTTTAGCTCCAGAAAATCCTTTTCCTGCTGGATTAGAAGATTGTTATCATGTTACTCGGGAAATTTTTTCAAATCCTGAAATATTGGGCTGTAATCAAAGAGATATTACCTTAATTGGAGATAGTGCAGGTGGCAATTTAGCAGCAGTAGTTTCACTTATGTTAAGAGATAATAAGAAATTTTTGCCTAAGAAACAAATTTTAATATATCCTGCTACTAATTATGATCACAGTGAAAATTCTCCATATACCTCTGTAAAAGAAAATGGAACAAATTATATAATGACTTCAAAAAAAATACAGGATTATATGGATTTATATGTCCAGAATGAAGAAGATAGAGTAAACCCTTATGTTGCACCAATACTTGCTAAAGACCTTTCAAATCAGCCTAAGTCTTTAATTATTACTGCTGAGTTTGATCCTCTTAGGGATGAAGGAGAAGCCTACGGAATAAAACTGCAACAGTTTGGAAATTATGCCAAAATATATAGAATGAAAGATGCTCTGCATGGATTTATTTCAAATCCTTTAAGCTCTGATGATATTGATAAATGTTATGAAATTATAAATTCATTTTTATATGATAAAATTGACTAAAAAGAAGGTATATATATGAAACAACAAAAAGAAATAAAATGGACTAAACTGGATAACGCCTCTAAATTATTTCCAGCAATCGCTAATAATAAAGATACTAAAGTATTTAGACTTAGCTGTGAATTATATGAAGATGTTGACCCAATAGTTTTACAAAAATCTTTGGATTTAACTATTGAAAGTTTTCCATTATATAAATCTGTTTTAAGGCGAGGAGCTTTTTGGTATTATTTTGAATACAGTGATATTAAACCAACAGTTAGTATAGAAGACACCCCTCTTTGTGCACCTATTTATATAAAAAACCAAAAAAACTTGTTGTTTCGTATTTCTTATTATAATAAAAGAATTAATGCGGAAATTTTTCATTCCCTTACTGATGGTGCCGGTCTTATTTGGTTTATGGAAATACTTATATATCATTATATGACTATTAAATATAAGGATATATTTAAAGATAATATGCCCAAACTAAACCATAAAGCATCTATAAGTCAAAAATTAGATGATAGCTTTTGGAAAAATTATAATGGAGAAGATAGTCCTCACAAAATCAAAGGCAGAAAATATTCTAATGCCTATTATATTAAAGGAAGTAGAATTACAGAAAACAGAATGATGTTAATTGAAGGAGCTATGTCTGTAAAATCTGTTTTGGACATAGCACATGAATATAATACTACTTTAACAGTTTTTTTGGCATCTTTACTTATATATTCTATATATAAAGAAATGCCTGCCAACAGAAAAAAAAGACCTATAGTCTTGTCTGTTCCCATTAATTTAAGACCATATTATGCTTCTGCAACTGCAAGGAATTTTTTTAGTACCATGGATATTGGATATAGTTTTGCAAATGGTAATACAGATTTTAAAGAAATCATAGACAGTGTAAATGAAAGCTTTAAAAGGGGATTAACTAAAGAACAATTAGATAGAAAACTAAATCATCTTATGTCCTTAGAAAAAAATCCATTTACAAGGATAATTCCATTACCTCTAAAGGATTTATTCCTTCGTATAGCAAATAGGCTCAATGATAAAAAGATAACATCCTCCATCTCAAATGTAGGAAAGATTATTATGCCTAAAGAATTTGATAGCTATATAAGGCAATTTAGTATTTGCGTTAGTGCCAGAAGACCTTTAGTTACCTTATGTACTTATGGAGATAGAATGGTTATAAGCTTTACTTCTCCCTTTGAAGAAACAGATATACAAAAAACATTTTTTCAATTTCTTTCAGAAAGAGAAATAGAAATTGAAATTACTTCAAATCTTTAGAAAGAAGGAATTTCCATGAAATATTGTGCTCACTGTAATGTTCATATACGAGAAAATCGTGAAAAATGTATATTATGTGGTAATAGCTTAACAGATATTCATAATACGGCTAAAGATAAGGATATTTTCCCTAAGATACCACCCTTTTATGAAAGTCATCTAGCTATTAAGATTATGGTTTTTATTTCTATTGCTGCTGTGGTAATTAGCTTCGCCATTAATATTATTTTTCCCTCAAATGTAAACTGGCCTTTGCTCTTAGTATTTGGATTACTTAGTATGTGGCTAGGATTAATATCTATTTTACAAAGAAGATATCATATACCTAAAAAAATTGTACGACAAGTTGCAATTATATCATTATTATCTGTCTTTTGGGATTGGAAAACAGGATGGAAAGGCTGGTCTTTAGATTATATAATCCCTATTACTTCTGCAACTGCCATGATAGTTATGTATGTAATAGCTAAAATCATGAAACTCAGTGTACGGGATTATATTACCTATGCCTTAATAGATGGATTATTTGGTATAGTTCCTATTATATTTGTATTATTAGGATGGATAAATACTATCTATCCTGCTATAATATGTGTCTCAATTAGTATTATTTCATTATCTGCTGTATTTATTTTTCATGGAAATGATATAAAAATAGAAATGGATAAAAGGATGCATATATAATATATTGCTACTAAATTGAAAAAGCCTACTTCCACATGGAAATAGGCTTTTTCAGTTATTTGTCTTATTTGATTACCCCTTAAACTAAGCTTTCCTGCGAATAATAAGCTCATTTTTTATATCTTCAATAAATATATCTTCATTTACCATAAGAACTAAAATATGATATATTAAATCACTTATTTCATAAACTAGCTCTTCTTTATTTTTATTTTTAGCTCCAATTATTACTTCTGAAGATTCCTCTCCTATCTTTTTAAGTATTTTATCCAACCCTTCTTTAAACAAGTAATTTGTATAAGAGCCTTCCTTAGGATTTTCCTTTCTATTTTTTAATAGAGAATAAAGACTTTCAATAATATCCATTTCCTGATTTTCTTTTTTTAATACCTCATTAAAAAAACATGAATAATTTCCAGTATGACAAGCTGCCCCCACCTGTTCTACCTCTACTAAAACACTATCTTTATCACAATCATAGTAAAATCCTTTAAGCCTTTGAATATTACCTGAAGTTTCTCCTTTTTTCCATAACTTTTCTCTACTTCTACTATAATAGTGAACAACTCCTTCTTCAAAGGTTTTTTCTATTGATTCTTTACTCATATATGCAAGCATCAATACATCTTTAGTCTTTATATCCTGTACTACAGCTGGAACTAACCCATTATTATCAAACCTTATCTCTTCTATTACATTTAAAATATCCATTTTCTTCCTCCCAATGCTTCATATAAATTCCTTTATCTATTAAATACTCTTTTAAATCATTAATTTTAATATCCCCATAATGAAATACTGAAGCTGCCAAAACTCCATCAACCTTTGCTAACATTATTACTTCGTAGAAATCTTCAAATTTACCAGCTCCGCCTGATGCAATAACAGGTACATCTACAGAGTCTTTAATCTTTTTTAAAAGCTTAATATCATATCCTTTTTTCATTCCATCTCCATCAATACTATTTACAACTATTTCTCCTGCACCTAAATCAACTGCCCTTCTAACCCATTTTATTGCATCTAATCCTGTATTTCTTTTCCCACCCTCAACATATACACTCCAATTTTCTTCCTTATTTCGCATAACATCAATAGCTAAAACTACAGCTTGACTACCTAGTTTAATAGCTACTTCTTCTATTAAATTAGGATTTTTAATAGCTGCAGAATTTATAGATACTTTATTAGCACCAATTTCTATACATCTTTCAGCATCTCTAATGGAGGATATTCCTCCTCCTATGCAAAAAGGTATATTTATTTTTGACATTGCTCTTATTATAGGATCCAAATAAGTATTCCTACCTTTAATAGAGGCATTTATATCATAAAACACGAGTTCATCTGCTCCAGTTTTATAATAATACTCAGCTAAAATCTCTGGACTATTTATATCAATAATATCTTTAAATTTTTTCCCTTTAACTACTTTACCATTTATCATGTCAAGGCATGGAATTATTCTTACCATTTTACCACTTCCTTAAATATTAATAAATTATCATAAAATGCTTTTCCTATTATTGCACCATATAAATCCATCTCTTTAAGTCTTATAATATCTTCCATAAAAGAAATGCCCCCTGAAGCAATGATATTCATCTGAGTTTTTTCTTTTAATTCTTTATATATTTCATTATTAGAACCTTGTAGCATTCCATCCTTTGATATATCAGTATAAACTATGGTTTTTATTCCAATGTCCTCTAATTCTTTGCAAAATTCCAGAGAATCTATGTTACTTATAAGCTCCCAACCTCTAGTGGCGACTTTTCCATTTTTAGCATCTATAGATACTACAATTTTATCATTACCATAAATATTTATTAATTTCCTCAAAAGTTTTATGTTTTCAACTGCAGCCGTTCCCAGTATTACCCTATTTACTCCTAAATCTAAAATCTCTCTTACCTTTTTTTCATTTCTTATTCCCCCACCTATTTGTACTGGAATATTAATATTTTTTATGATTTTCTCTATGGACTTTTTATTTATAAAAGTTTCCTTTCTAGCACCATCTAAATCTACTAAATGTAAATATTCTGCACCTTCTTTTTCCCATTTTAATGCCATTTCAACAGGCTCTGAAGAATATACCTTCATTTTATTAAAATCTCCTTGAGATAGTCTCACACATTTATTATCTTTAATATCAATTGCAGGTAAAATTATCAATTTATCATCTCCTAATCATAAAATCCCCTTAGAAGAGGGTATTTTTTCTGATACTATTTGAACAGCTTCTTTTAATGCTTTTGAAAAAGCCTTAAATACTGCTTCAATTTTATGATGGTCATTTTCACCATATAATAAATTTATATGAACTGTAATACCTGATTTATAGGAAAAGGCTCTAAAAAACTCTTTGAAATTTTCAGTGCTCATAGAACCTAATTTTTCTCTTTCAAATTCAACATTAAATACAGAATAGGAACGTCCACTTACATCTAATGCTGCAAGACATAAAGCCTCATCCATAGGTATATAAAAATTTCCATATCGTTTAATGCCTTTTTTATCACCTAAGGCTTGGCAAAATCCTTCCCCAAGGGCTATTCCCACATCTTCTACAGAGTGATGATCGTCTACATGCAAATCCCCCTTACAAACTATATTTAAGTCAAAGGAACCATGAAAAGCCATTAACTGAAGCATATGATCGAAAAAGCCTATACCTGTATCTATGTAATTTTCACCTGTTCCATCTATATTTATTTCTACTGAAATATCAGTTTCCTTAGTTTTTCTTCCTATTTTAGCTTTTCTCATTTTCTAATATCTCCTTTAGGGATTTTATAAATTCATCGTTTTCCCATCTAGTTCCTACAGTAACTCTATAACATCCCCTTAGCTCTTTTGAAAAAGATCTTATTAATATACCATCTTCTTCTAATTTCTTATCAAGCTCATCAATATCTGATTTAAAAAATATAAAATTTGTATTTGATTCCCATAGTCCAATGGACAATTGAGTTAATTTTTTATATAGATATTTTCTCTCTATTTTTACTTCTTCAACATATTGGAATATCCTTTCTTTGTTTTTCAAGGCTTCTATTCCCATATATTGACTTATGGCATTTAAATTATAAGGTGCTCTTACTCTGTTTATAACATTAACAATATCAACATTGGATATCATGTATCCTAGTCTTATTGCAGCAAGACCTAAAGCCTTGGACAAAGTCCTAAGAACTATTAAGTTTTTATATTTATAGATATCTTCTACCATAGATCCCTCTGCAAATTCCATATATGCTTCATCCACTACCACTATACAATCTACATTGTTTAACAACCTTTCAACCTCATGTTTTTTAACTAAAGAACCTGTAGGATTATTGGGATTACATATAAATATAACCTTAGGATTTATTTCTTTGGCCTTTTCAATTAAAATATCTATATCTATAGAAAAGTCCTCATTACTATTAATTCCTATAAATCTTCCTGAATAAATCTGAGTAAATATAGAATACATACTAAAGGTAGGTACAAAACTTAATACAATATCATCCTTATCTATAAAGGTTTTCATAATAAGTTCTATCATTTCACTGGAACCATTTCCTGTAACTATATTATCTGGATTTATATTTAAGTATTTTCCTATTTCAACCCTCAATAAAAAAGAATCCGTATCTGGATATAAATTTATATCTATTTTTTCTAAACCTCTTATAATTTCTTTAGATATATCCTTTAAAAAAACATCTTTCCCTTCATTAGCATCTAATTTTATCCTATAGGGTTTTTTATTTATTTTATATTCCTTCAAATTTTTAATGTTATTTTTAATCATTTCCATATATTACACATCCTCAAATCTTATTTTTACTGAATTTGCATGACCCCTTAACCCCTCTTCTTCTGCAATCCTAATGATTGAGTCCTTGGACTCCAGCAAAGCTTCTTTGCTGTAATATATAAGTGAAGTTTTCTTTATGAAATCATCTACAGATAACGAAGAAGAAAATCGAGAAGTAGAACTTGTAGGCAAAGTATGGTTTGTCCCTGCAAAGTAGTCCCCTACTGGCTCTGGTGAATACTCTCCTAAGAAAATAGCCCCCGCATTTTTAATGCTACTATATATTTCAAAGGGCTTTTCAGTTAGTATTTCTAAATGCTCTGGTGCTATTTCATTAACTACTTCTATAGATTCTTCTAAGGATTCTGTTAATATAATAATTCCATAATCCTCTAAAGATTTCTTTATGATATCCTTTCTCTCAAGGGATGGAATTTGCAATTCTAATTCTAATAACACCTTATCTATAATTG
This sequence comes from Tissierella sp., assembly GCF_032104385.1. Taxonomy (GTDB): domain Bacteria; phylum Bacillota; class Clostridia; order Tissierellales; family Tissierellaceae; genus Tissierella. The sequence continues at coordinate 133,655 of NZ_DAMCHJ010000004.1, read as the reverse complement.
GTTCATAATCTGTCACTAAAATAGATGCCGCCATCTTATCATGTTCAGCCTGAGAAATTAAATCAGCTGCAATATATTTTGGATTTGCCCATTGATCTGCAATTATCATAATTTCACTAGGACCTGCTAACATATCTATTCCTACATATCCTGAAACCTGTTTTTTTGCTAATGTTACATAGATATTTCCCGGTCCTGTTATCTTATCTACCTTTCCTACAGTTTCCGTACCAAAAGCCAAAGCAGCTATGCCTTGAGCACCGCCTATTTTATATATTTTATTTACTCCAGCAATAAAAGCTGCCACAAGAATAGAATCTTTTATTTTCCCATATTTATTAGGGGGACTTATCATTGTTATTTCATTTACTCCAGCTATCTTTGCTGGTAAAGCATTCATTAATACAGTAGAAGGATAGGAGGCACTTCCTCCTGGTACATAAATTCCAACCTTTTCTAAGGGGCTTATAATTTGACCTAACACTATATTTTTATCTTCTTTTAAAAAATAGGACTTTCTCAATTGTTTTTCATGATAATTCTTTATATTTTCTGCTGCCTTTATTAAATCTTCTTTTAACTCTCTATTTATATTTTTCAAAGCATTTTCTATTTCTTCTTCAGATACTAAAAAATCTTCTAATAAGACTCCATCAAATTTTTCAGTATATTCTCTTAAAGCTTTATCCTTTTCCATCCTTGTGTTATACAAAATATCTTTAACTATTGAATTTATTTCATCTATTTCTAATTTGCTTCTACTCAAAAGTCTTTTTAATATTTCTTTTCTATCTGAACCCTTTATAACCTCCATACTAGTTTTCCACCGCCTTTAATAGTTTCATCAAGTTAACAACCCTAGTATATTTAAATCTGTAACTTATTCTATTACATATAAGTTTAGTACTTATATCAAACATTTCTTCTATGATTTCAAGATTATTTGCCTTCAGTGTATTTCCAGTTTGAACTAAATCCACTATTACATCTGAAAGTCCCACTAAAGGTGCTAATTCTACAGAGCCATTTAGTTTGATTAAATCAATTTTTTGATTTTTTTCATGAAAGTATCTTTTAGCAATTCTTGGATACTTTGTGGCAACCTTTAATAATTCATCTTCATAATTTTTTTGTTCTTTTAATCCTGCTATGGCAAATTTACATTTTCCTAGTCCTAAGTCTAAAAGCTCATATATATCCCCTTCATTTTCTAAGATAATATCTTTTCCAACTATACCAAGATCTGCAACTCCATTTTCTACATAGGTTAATACATCTGAAGATTTAACATATATATAATTAATTTTATTTTCTTCATCTTTAAAAATCAGCTTTCTAGAATCTAAATCTATTGAATTCCCAAGCCCTACTTTCTTAAATAAATCACATGCTTCCTTTCCAATCCTGCCTTTTGAAATAGCTATATTTAAACAATTCATTTTATTCACCATCCTTTTCTAAATATACCTTTGTTAGTTCATCTAAATTTAAAGAAAAGCCTACTGCAGGAACTCTTTGTCCAAACTCTTCTGTAAAAGAATCATATCTTCCTCCACATATAATCTCCTCAAATGAATTGGGATAATAGCCTTTAAAAATTACACCATCATAATAACCTAATTCCATAATCATAGATAAATCAAAATGAACATATTTTGAATAATTTTCTTTTTCAATAAAATCCCCTAATATCCTTAGCTCCGCCAAAGCTTCATCCATAATATTATTTGTATAATAATTTTCAGCCATATCTATAACCTCCAGAATTTCTCCTTGAAAATCTAATATATTGAATAAACAATGACAGATATCCTTTGGTATATTTAATTTTTTTATATACTCTAAAAGCTCATATTTATTTTTATAATATATAAAATCCTTTAATTTTTGTTTTTGAGAATCTTCTATATCTATTTCCTCCAAAAGTCCAGAAATATATTTAGTATTTGATAACTCTAGAATAAAATCATTATTAAATCTATTTAAAACATCTAATGTCATGCCTATTACTTCTTTATCAACGGCTAAAGTATTCCCTCCTAAATATTCCACCCCTAACTGTCTTATCTCACTAATATTTGAGTTTGGATTATTTCTAAATACTGTTGAATTGTAAAATAATTTAAGGCTTATATCTCCTTGCCATCTAGGAATAAAATTTTTTATAATGCTAGTTGTATTATCTGGTCTAAGTATTAATACTTCAGAACCTTCCCTCAATAATTTTACCAAGGAATCCTTTTTTACTTTTTTATAAAGAGATGTAAATTTATTTAAATCTTCAAAAGCAGATAGCTCAATATAAAAATATCCTTCCTCTAAAAACTTATCTTCAATATTTCTTTGCAATTCATATCTTTTACTACAATATTTGATTTCATCTTCCATTTTTAAATATTCCATTTTCTCCCCTGCCTTTCTAATGATAAAAATATTTATATAAAAAAAGTAGGAGCCATATAGATATACCTATATGGCTCCTACTTTTATCTTCCATCATAGGTACAATCCCCAAAATTATAACAACACAATTAGGGATTGCACCTATGAACTATAATCAGTTCAAACAGCAAGCCCCATTCCTATGATGATGAAATTGTATATTGGATTTTATAATATTTAATATTTTCATTTATACTCTCTCCTTGCTTTATCTAACTACTGCAATAATGCGTTAAATAATTATATTGATTATACTATTAATATTATTATTTTGCAACAATAATTTTTAAAATGAAAATAAGGTTCCTATGAACCCTATATACGAAAATATTATAAACTAATATGTTTTGTTTTTATTTCCTTATGTTTCTTTTCTCCTAATTTATAAAACTCTTCCTCTTCCTTAGTAGTTATAACTAACTCTGGTACTTTAGCTGGCTTGTTATCCACTAAATGAACCATAGTAAAAAATGCAGTCAAGGCTGTTTCAGGCTCAGAATAGTTTTCTATTTCATGAACTAAAACTCTAACTAATATTTCCATAGAAGAGTTGCCAACATAGGCTAATTGAGAAATACAGGTAATAACATTTCCTACATGAATTGGCTTATGAAACACAATTTCATCAATTCTAGCAGTAACCACAATGCCTTTACAATGTTTTGTTGCAGTTATACCTGCTACAGTATCCATTATCTTCATCAATTCTCCACCATGAACATTCCCATGAATATTACTATGAATTGGCTCCATTAATATGGATGTTTCTGTTTTTGGAAAAAATATACTATTATACAGTTTTAAATTATTCATCTTTTGTTCCTCCATCTTTTTATGTCTTTAATAATAAATAAAGATTATCTCCATGTTAATTTTTCTAATTCAATATGGTTACGATACCATTCATCATTTTTTAAAAGTAATTCTGGTGAACCTGAATTTTTAATTTTTCCATTTTCTAAAATAACTACAGTATCACAAGAAATCATAGAAAATAATCTATGGGATATTGATAATATAGTACGTGTATCACTAGCCTTCTGTAATACAGATATTATATTTTCTTCAGTAATAGCGTCTAAATTTGCAGTTATTTCATCTAGAAGCAATATAGGTGGATTAGTAACTATGGCTCTTGCAATAGCCAATAATTGTTTTTGCCCCTGTGAAAAAAGATTATTATCCATCTTTGTATCATATCCATTTTCTAATGATAATACATAATCACCTAATCCTACAAAGTCTATAGCCTCTTGAATTTGCTCTTTAGTAATACTCTTATCCCCTAAGCTAACTTGCTCTGCAACAGTACCATTTATTGTATTAAAATTTTGGTCTACATAACCAAATATTTTTCGCTTTTCACTATTAGGAATACTATATACATCGACTCCATTTATGGCTATATTTCCATTGGATGGTTTAAGCAGTCCTAGTATTAGTTTAAATAAAGTTGACTTACCTACTCCTGTTCTACCTATAAAAGCCACCTTTTCCTGTGATTGAATTTTAAGATTTACATTTTCCAGAATTTCCTTTCCTTCTTCATAATAAAAACTAAGATTATTAAATGAAAGTTTTATATCATTTCTATTTGATATAAGGATTTCAGCAGACAGGCTATTATCTTTATAATCATCCTCTGTCTCCTTATAAAACTCATTAACTCTGTATACACCTGATATAGCTCCTTGAATACTTTGAAGTTCCATACCTAAATCCTGTATTGGTCCTAAAAGATTAGAAATTAATTCAATGGAAGCAGCAACCATGCCTACAGATATACCTAGATATCCCAATTGCTTCGATGATAATACAGCAACAATAGCAATTATGATAGCACGAATAATCATAATAATTGGAGAAAATATGGAATCATAAAAATTAACCTTTTCCATCATCCTATAGTTATCCAATAGATATATTTTATAATTATCTTCCATATAATTTTCTTTGCTAAAGGACTTAATCATCTGTATGTTTTTTAAACTTTCAGAAATATGATTGTTTAATTTTCCCACTAATATACGATTTTCTATTTGTGCCTTTAACATACTCTTTTGGAATATCCTTATAATAGCATATATATTTGGTAATAAAATCAAAACAATTATCCCAAGTCTTACGCTAAATATCCAAATAGATATTAAAATACCTATAATTTTAAATAAATCAATTAACATACTGACAATGCCAGATGTAAATAAAGAACTAATAGCATCCACATCATTAGTAAAACGAGAAACCATAGAACCAGAATCATTATAGGAAAAAAATATTGAGTTTATTCTTCCTAGTTTTTTCATCATCTCCATACGAATTTCCTTAGTAAATTTTTGACCTAGAATAGTTAAAATAGCTTCCTTTAGAAAATCAAATATTCCAATTAAAATTAAAGCGCTAAGATAAGCAATACCTAATAGCAGCAACCCTTCAATATCTCTAGGCACTAATTTTTCATCAATTATCTTTCTTAAAATCTGTGGGGGAAGTAAGGATATAATAACTATTCCTATAATAATGATTATAAGTAATAGAAATACTATAAGATTATCTTTAATTACATTCTTAAAAGTTTCTTTTACTAAATTAGATTTCATCCTTTCCACCTCCACTGCTTTGTAAAGTATATATGGCTCTATACAGTCTAGAATCTTTCATCAATTCCTCATGTGTTCCATAATCCACTTTCTTATCACTGTTAATTAGCAGAATTTTATTTATTTTATTGAAAATACTCAATCTATGAGAAATTAAAATGATTATACTCTCTTTATAATTCTTTCTTAAATTTTCAATTATCATTTCTTCAGTTTTCATATCAATTGCTGAAAACGGATCATCTAAAATAATGATTTTATTTTTTCTTACTAAAGTTCTAGCAATAGCTATTCTTGATTGTTGCCCTCCACTTAGGCGAATTCCATTATTCCCCACCATAGTAAACTCTCTTTTGGGCATAGCTTTTAAATCATCCTCAAAACAAACATCTTTTAAAACATAATTAATGTCTTGAGCATCTCCAAGGGTAATATTGTTATAAATTGTATCTGAAAGTAGTTGGGACTTATGGCTTAAATAAGAAATCATCTGGCTGCGTTCATACTCTGAATAATCTTTTAGTTCCTTTCCATCTATCTTTATACTTCCCATATAAGGATATTGTCCCAGTAGAGATATGCCAAGAGTAGTCTTCCCACATGCTATAGGACCTGTTATACCGATAATTTCTCCTTTTCTAGCTTCAAAATTGATATGCTCAATAATATTATCTTTACTGTTAGGATATTTAAAGCTAAGGTCTCTAACAATAAGATTTGTTTCACCCTTTTTAATCTTAGTAGTAATATCCTTCCTATAATAGTGGGAAAGATAAGGTCTAATTCTTTTCCATGATACTTGGGATTTCTGCACAGAATTAAATAATTTTGCCGCCTTACTTGCCTTAGTTGCCATTGAAATAAAAATTGATATATAAGCAGAAAAAACCCCAACGGTCCAACTACCAGCTATTACTTTATTTCCACCTAAATATATTACAAAAATAACTCCTAACAGAGCAATAAGTTTATAAATTGGTTGCATAGAGTTTTCTAGAATATCAGACTTAATTGCCTTATCTTTTAAATCCTCTAACTCTATATTGTATCTTTCTTGATTCTGACTTTCAATTCCATTGACACGATAAAGAATAGCATTTTCAATACTCCTATATGTTAAATCAGCAACCTCACTACTTTTTTTACGAAATGCAGTGGAATATTTATATATAAGGACTTTAAGCTTTTCAGCTAAGATAATAGCAATAGGAATAAAAACAGATGCCACAATGGTTATCCTTGCATCGTAAATAAGCATTGAAATAAAGTATGATATCATAACTACACCTGTATCAAATACCTCTGTGGTGAACTTACGCATACCTTCTACACATAATTCCACATCTGAAATAACCTTTGTCATTAAGTTCCCCATGTTTTCATTATCCAAATCCATAATACTTTTATTAATAATATCATTATATATCATAAAACGCATTGTAGCACTGGTATTGTTGGCAAACATTCTTATATAAAGACGTTTAAAATATCTCATCATTTGAATTGTACTAATAATAACAACAAATTTAATTCCTAGAACTATTAAATCAGATAGACTTTCTCCTCTCAAAATAGAGTCTATTAATTTTCCCTGATAAATAGGTCCTAGAACAATTCCAATATTATATGCCAAGCCAAAAAATATAATCAATATTACAATAAACTTTTCATTTTTCCAATAACTAATTATCTTGTTTGGATTCTTGACTTCTTTAAATTTTATATCTTTCATAATAGTTTTCATTCCTTTTATTTTAAAATCTCATTATGTATATTCTAATCATTTTATTCTGGGATGTCTATTGGCTTTTGTTTCTGCATTATAATTCTTTACCTAAACTTAACTTACTATTAAAAGACAATTTATATTTATATTGTATAATCAAAGCACAATATAAATATAGGAGGGGAAATAATGAAAGAATTAAATTTATGTATTGATATTGATGGAACTATTACTGAAGCTTATTACTGGCTCCCTAGAGTAAATGATTATTTTAATACCAAAATCACACCTAAAGATGTGACAGTATACGAAATACATGAGGTTTTAGGTGTAGATAGAACAGCCTATGAGCTATTTTATGCTTTATACGGTGAAGCATTGCATCTAGAATCCCAAATCAGAAAAGGTGTAAAAAGAGTTCTTGATAATTTGTACAAAGAACATGGGATCCATTTTGTTACTGCAAGAGAAGAAAGAATGAAGGCTGTAACTTATATGTGGCTTTCTCATCATAAAATCCCTATGGATTCATTAACATTATTAGGTTCTCATAATAAAGTTGGCACTGCAAAGGATTTAAATTGTGATATCTTTATAGAAGATCGCTATGAAAATGCTATACAGCTAGCTGAATCTGGATTTGAAGTATTGCTTATAGACTGTAACTACAACAGAGGGTCATTACCATCTAAGGTTACTCGTGTAACAAATTGGTATGAAATAGAGATCATAATCGAAAGTATTGCAGAACAATATAATGATTTTAGAATTGCATAATAATTTTAGATTATATTAAGTATAATTAAATATAATATTTTAGAGGAGGATTTTTATGCTAAATGGTTCAAAGGTAAGGGAACTAAGGAATAAAAAAGGATATACTACATTGGATATAGCAAAATTTACTCATATCTCTAAATCTTATATTGAAGAGTTAGAGCGAGGAACAAAGAAAAATCCTGCTTTTAACAAAGTAATCTTATTAGCAGAAGTTTTAGGTGTCAAGGTAGATGATTTAGTCTTAAGGATATAAGTTACTTATATCCACTTTTATTGATTAAAAATACCCTTATATTTAAGGACAATGTTTATTTATGATAATAGTTTTTCTCCGCTTAGACTAATTCCTATTGCTCCTACAGGTGCAGTAAGAACAATAGACAAAACTGCTATAGATAAAATTAAATCTCCTGACTCTACTCCTAAAGATAAAGGGATTCCCCCTATAGCCGCTTGTACAGTTGCTTTTGGTATATAAGCTATAATACAAAATATCTTTTCCTTTATATTAAGGTTAGTTTTTACTAAGGATAATATTACTCCTATACTTCTAGCAAATAACCCTATAACAATTAGTAATATACCCCTAAGACCAGCATCTAATGCCAGCCAAATATTTACTTGTGCACCTACCAACACAAATAATAATATCTCTGCAAATACCCAAATTTTATTTAGCTTTACAGCCATTCCTTTCCCTACATCCGGCATAGTTTCAAGTACGATAAATCCTATTGTCATAACACCTAATAGCCCTGCAATCTCTATCTTGGACTTAATTAAATCTTCAAAAGCTGCAAGAAGAATTCCAGCTCCAATAATATATAATACTTTTTTCGTATCCCTTATGGAATACTTTTTAAAAAATCTAACTAACAGCACTCCAATAACTGCCCCAACCAATACTCCTAAAATAATAGATACTGGAATGCTTAAAATCCTCATACCTATATTGATTTTAGAACCACTATATATTCCTAAAAATGTGGAAAAAATCGTAATAGCAAAAACATCATCAATAGAAGCTCCAGCCAATATTAAAGTAGGTATCCCTTTATCTTCACCAAGTCCTCTTTCCATAAAGTTAAGCATCGCAGGTACAATAACTGCTGGAGATACAGCTGCAATTATAAAGCCTAATATGCCTCCTTGTACAAAGTTGAATTCAAATATGTTCATAGACATAGTTGCTATTGCAAAACCTTCAAATAAACCTGGTATACAACTTAGCCTTATTGCAGGAGCACCAACCTTTTTTAAATCTTCCTTGCTAATTCCAAATCCAGCCCTAAGTAATATTATAATTAATGCAATCTTTCTAAAATCAGCTGAAACCCTTATAATGTCTTCACTAAGCCACTTAAGTCCATATGGTCCTATAAGAATACCTACAATAATCATACCTAACAATCCTGGTAATTTTATTCTAGTAAATATTGCATTTGCCATAAGCCCCAATATTATTATAATAGCTAAACTTGTTGCCATATCATCACTCCTCCTATTAAAATTAGGCATAAAAAAACCTACAGATATCCCATATCTGTAGGAGTTATTAGCATATAGCAGTTAAGGTCAACCCCATGACCTATATTATTTATTACATATTATACAATATTTTAAGACGTATATAAATTAGTATAACTTATATATACTAAAATAGCAATCCATTATATATTGCCATTCAATCAAAATAATATTAATATGCTTTTAATCTATTTTAGTCTACAATTAATCAATATATTATCTTTTTTATCCAGCTTCAAGCACCAATGGCCGATAAATTTAATATCTTTTCTTTCCTTCTTTATATTCTCTATCATCTCAAAATAATTTTTACCTTCTACTTCTATTTCTTCAGTTTCTAAAAGCCCTATATATTCAAGGGAAGTAGATGTTTTGCCACATAAATGTATAATACTACTATCTAGTTTACTTTCTATCCTTTTTATTATATTATATACAGACCTTCCCCCTATTTCATCATATATCTTTGGTCCAATTATATCTATAGTGCCCGTAGGATCTGCAAAAGAAATAATATCTGCCCCTTGTTCAATACCCCCTAAAGTAAAATCTACTATGCTATCTTCTATTACTTCTAATAATTTAATAACCTTATCTTTATCTTTTCTAATAGTACTATAAAATAATTTACTATCCATGATGGATGTTGCTATACTAATTGGACCTGTTACATCAACTATTACCCTTTCTCCATCTCTTTTTAATATACTTATGGCTTCTAGAACCTTTGAAATTCTTCCTTTATTCAAGTCTATTTTTGATATGTTCTCAATTTCATCTATTTGACTAATTCCATATTTACCAATCCTATTACCTACTTTTTCATCAAATATTACCGTAGAACCCAAGGCTTCAGCTTCTACAGTATGGCAAAATGGTAACCTACAATATCCCTTTCCATTATGTTCTTTTATGCTCCTTGAAAGTATAGTCATCTTATGGGCATGGTTATTTGCTTCTTCAAATGATAGATTTAATTCTTCTAAAATAGAATCTTGAATTGTATCTACTGTATTTGCAACACATTTAAAAATATTTTGAAATTCCATTTCTTCACCTTCCCTAAAAATTTAGTTGAGATACAAAGATATCTTGAAAGTTCTCCCTAAGGGATAACTCCAATACTTCCATATTTCTCTTGATTCTATATACATTTTCAAGACATTCTCTATTTATTAAAACTAGTCTTGAACCCTCTAATGAGGTATTTCCAAGGAAAGATATCTCTCCACTAAACCCTTTAGGTATAAGCCCTATGATCTTTATATTATCAGGGTTTACATGATATCCAAATGCACCTGCAATATATACTTTTGGTATCTCCTCTATTGTTAATCCTATTTCCTCTAACATTAAAATCAAACCCGCAGCGATAGCTCCCTTTGCTAATTGGATTTGCCTTATATCCTTCTGGGAAATAAATATATTGTCTGTAATATAGAATTTCTTATCCACTAATCTTTTAGCTAATTTAGGATGAAGGTTTTTATTCCATCTACCAGATTTCATTAATATATTTCTCTTGACTAAAGCCCCGGCTATATCTATCAATCCACTGCCACAAATTCCTAAAGGCTCTTCATCTCCTATTGTTCCATAATGGATGTTATATTCCTCATCTATATGAAATTTCTCTATAGCTCCCTTCTGTGCACGACATCCACATTCTATATTCATTCCCTCAAGAGCAGGGCCTGCTGCTGTAGATGTAGATATAAGTTTTCCGTCCTTTATAACTGCCAACTCTCCATTTGTACCGATATCAATAAATAAGGCTTTACTATTATCCTGAAAATCCGAAGCCATGATCCCTGCTACTATATCTCCCCCTACATAGGCGGAAGCAGATGGCATTATACTAAGTATTGCCTCTTCATTGGCTATAATGGATATATCCTTTGCTTTAATATCTTTTATACTTAAGAATATTGGTCTATAAGGTGCTTTAGCCAATGATTTAGGATTTATTCCCAATAGAAGATGTAGCATAGTTGTATTTGCTGAAACTACAATATGATAAATATCATCTATATTGTAAGAATTACCTACTAATTTCCTTATTGTATTGTTTATTTCATTTACTATTAATTCTTGCAACTTAATTGCTCCCAATGGTTCTTCCATACAATATGCAATTCTTGTAAGTACATCTCCACCAAATTGCACTTGAGGGTTTAAGGAAGACAATTTTTCGATTATCTCACCCTTAGATAATTCTACTAGATAATAGGAAATGCCTGTTGTTCCAATATCTATTCCTATTCCAAGGATGTTTTTTTCATAGCTGCTAATATCCAATATTCTATCCTCAAATACAACACCCCATATTTCTTTAATATTATTTTCTTCTATATTACTTATCTTTCTATATAATCCTAATGAATTAAAGTCATATCCTAAATAATCAGAATATGGAGCAGAATTGCTTTTATCAATCTTCGGAAGCTTAATAATCTTTACAGGGCTATTTACTGGTACTTCAATGCTAACCCCCTTATTTATTGTTTTTAATATCTTTTCATTTTGAATTAACTCTACTTCTACATCTCCAAGAACCATTGCCATACATGACAATCTTTCATCTACACTTTCATCTATATTTCTTTTTTCTTCATTACTTGGGACTGATAATTGTCCTCTGGCTATTACCTTACATTTACCACAAAACCCCATACCATTGCATGGGGTTTCTATATCTAATTTTGCCTGTCTAATAGCATCTAATAAGGTTTTATTTTTCTCTACTTTAACATTTATACCTTCTTTAATAAATTTAACTATAGCCATTTTATACTTCCTTTCACATAATCTGTCATGGTCCTAAGATTTTCTATAGGTGTAGACATACCAAGTCCGCAAGCCGGGGACACAATATCTACACCAGAATTCATGGCATTCTTTGTAATGGAAATAATTTTATCTATAGAGCCGTTTTGCAGCAGTAATGTACTTACATTGCCCATGAGCTTTGTCCTAAGCTTGGATTTTGCAAACCTCATATTTACTATGGAATCAAAGCTAAGTGCATCTACGTCTAAAGAATTTAGGCTATCAATGATTGTTTTTGCATCACCACATATATGAATTATTACAGATGTGTTTGTCTTTTTCATTTTCTCTAAAAATTTTATATACATGGGCATTGCAAACTTATCAAAATTTTTCTGTCCCAATATTTCACCAGTTGCTGTAGGGTCAGATATTGCTATGATATCAGCTCCTGCCTCTACCATCTTTATTGCATATTCTATTAAATAATCATTTACATATTCAATAAATCTATATGCCTCATTAGGTTCTCTTCTTAGCATCTTAAACAATTTAAGGGGATCAACTATGGAAGTAGCAGTACTTATTGGTCCTGTTATATTACCTATTACAGGAATTTCATCATTTTTTAGGATTTTTATTGCCTTAATTACGGTTTCACCTCTAGAATTTATGGATAAATGGGGATAAGAATCATTCATTATATCTTCTAAAGAAGCTTTGTTATACTCCAATATTCTTGGTTCATTGTTTTTATCACCTTCACTAATGACAACACCAAATGGCTCTGCTTCACAGGTCATACAAAAAGGTACTCCGTAGTTTTCAAATCCTATGATTTCTCTTATCTTAATGGCAGTAGCAACCATAGCATCTATATCGGTATTATGGTTTGACTTCATCCCTTCTAAAACTTCTGTAACTGCTGCATTCATCATACCTCCTGGACATATCACTGGAGGCCTATCTACTTTTTCACCCCTAAGGGTTTTTAATATCCTATCTTTTTCATTCATGTATCTTCTCCTAATCTTTACTAAATAATAATTCTTCATTAATTGGATAACTGCCATAGAGCCTAGCAGCATCCATTAATGCATCAATATTTTCCATAGGGGTATTCATTGGAATTTGACATCCAGAACTAAGTACATATCCTTTTTTAGTGCCATAGGTCTTCCTGATACATTCTTTCGCAGCTTTAAGCACATCTTCTCTTGTCCCTTTTTGCATTACATCAACTGGCGGCACATTTCCCGATATTGTAATTCTATCTCCCATTATTTCTTTAGCATCTTGAAGATCCTCTACATTATCTATACTAAAACTTGAAACTCCTGTATCCATCACTGACTCCCAAATATCCTTACTTTTACCACAAATATGAATTGAAATACTATTTCCTGTCAAAGATTTCATCTTATCTACATTTTTCTTAATATATGGTGCAGAAAATTCCTTAAACTGCTTAACACTTATTAAGCTGGTGGAAGAAACAGGGTCAGATAATCCTACGCCAACACCTAATTCTGCTGCTTTTTCTATAAATCTATTATTTGATTCCGTAACTATCTCCATTAGTATATGAACCTTATCTGGATATTTTAGCATCCATTTTAAAAGATTTTCCGTCCCTACTACAGATGCTGCCGTACTAAAAGGGCCTGCTAATCCTGCCCCAACATTTACTTCACGCCCTATACTATCTTTTATAATTTTTACTGCCCTTAAAACTAATGGTAATTTGCCATCCTTTTCTGGATTAGAAGGCTTTAGATTTTCGATTTCATCTACCTTGTTTATAGCTGGTGCTTCCATCAAAGAAATATTGTTCTCAGGGTAGTACATCTTTGACCCCATTGCCTCAGCCACCCCTCTTAAAGTAGCTGAAACACTTACACCATCATGTCTTAATCTTTTAAAAAGTGCCAACTCTAATTCTGCCATTCTTTCTGCCGAATGATAGTATTCCTTTAATGGTATATTTATAAATGGTGCCATAGTTACACCCATATGTGGAGTACATGGTATACGATCTATTTCAATCCCTTTTGAAAAAGCCGCCATTCTTTCCTTAGGAGTCATCTGATCTTTTTTCAATTCTATTCCCCCTCTAATTAATTACCAGCTAATAACTTAATTCTTTTTACAGCTTCATTTGCATCTACAGTATATGCATCTGCTCCTATCTCATCGGCAAATCTTTGGGATATGGGTCCACCGCCTATCATCACCTTGTATTTATCCCTTATATTATATTCCTTTAACATATCTATTACTGTCTTCATTCCCATCATAGTAGTGGTCATTAAAGTTGACATACATATGAAATTGGCTTTTACTTCTTCCGCTACAGTTATAAAGTTTTTAAGAGGAACATCCCTACCTAGATCATATACCTCAATTCCAGCAGATTCTGTCATTATCTTTACTAGGTTTTTTCCTATATCATGGGTATCTCCCTCAACAACTCCGATAACTACTTTTATAGGATTATCACTAATTTCCGTACTTATATGTGGTTTCAATATATCCAAACCTATATTTAATGTATCTGAGCACGTAAGTACTTCTGGCAGAAAATACTCTTGTTCCTCATAAAGTTGTCCCACCCTATCCATACCTGCCACCAGTCCCTTAGTAATAGTCTTTTCTGCTGGTATGGAGAATTCTAAGGACTTATTGCAAAGCTCTTCTACTAGCTCATCTTCCATCTCAACTACAGCCTCACTTATTTGTTGAAACAAGCTTTCTTCATTCATCTCCACTCCTCCTTAATTTACTAGATTTCTTAATTATTATTGTATATTAATTCACAATACTATTCTAATAGATATTATTAATAGGTTAAGCAGCTGATATAGAAATGGTTATAAACAATAAAAGGAGCAAAAGAAATCAATACCTTGATATCTCTTGCTCCTAATATATTATTCTAAAAATCCTCTGCATAATATGAGCTTCTAACAAGTGGTGCCGATGCCACTCTCTTAAATCCCATAGATAGTGCAATTTCCTTATATTCATCAAATTGTTCCGGTGTAATATATTCTACTACTGGAATATGCTTCGTAGTAGGTTGTAGGTATTGTCCTAATGTTAACATATCACAATCAACTTCCCTTAATCTTTTAAATACATCTATTACTTGTTCTTTAGTCTCCCCTAATCCTAGCATAATGCCTGATTTAGTTTTCATATTTGGCTTTTTCTTCTTTACATAATTAAGTAGTTCTATTGACCTTTCAAATATTGCCATCGGTCTAACCTCATCATATAATTCTGGTACCGTTTCTACATTGTGATTTAATATATGTGGTTCTGTATTTATTATAATATCTATTAATTCTTCATTTCCCTGCATATCAGGTATAAGTAATTCAATAGTTACCTTTGGAGTGGTTTTTCTTATTTCCTCTACAACTTTTGCAAATTGGTTAGCTCCTTGGTCCTCTAAATCATCTCTAGTAACTGATGTAATAACTGTATGTTTCAAACCTAGTTTGGCCACAGCCTTAGCCACATTTTCTGGTTCCCTTGGATTTACTTTATCAGGCATTTCCCTAGTTACATTACAAAAAGTACAATTTCTAGTACAGTTTCTGCCTAATATCATAAAAGTAGCTGTACCTCGTGCGAAACATTCCATTCTATTGGGGCAGTTTGCCTCGTCACATACTGTATTTAGTGAAAGGTCTGATAATAAAGCATCAACCTTATTCGACACATCCCCTCCTTGCATCTTCACTCTAATCCACTCTGGTTTTCTTAAATGCATTTTTATCCCTCCATATCTAGTAGTCCTTTAATAAATTCCTTATTCGATAAGCCCTTAATATATTTATCAATATTAATATCTTTTAATTGGTTTTCTAATTCATCCATACTATGTTTTGTCCCTATTAAAGCCAATTCCAATTCTCTAATATTTTCTTCTCCAAAGAAATCACCATAGATGGATATATCTACTATTATACCATCTTCTACATTTAAATTATATTCTACTACTCCACTAGGATATCTTACTGCATTTTCATATCTATACTCTGGAGATTTACCATAATTCCATTCCCATGTACTAAATCTTTCATCAGCTATTTTGTTTATCTCTTTTAAATCTATTTCAGTAAATTCATAGATATTCTCTATATTATGAGTATCTATTATGTAATCCTTAAGATATTCCTTAAAATCTTCTAGAGTCATAGGCTTTTTTAAATGTGGAAATATATTGGTCACCCTAGCCCCTACAGATTTAACACCTTTATCTTTAAATTTTACCGCCTTACTTTTAAGTGCCAAAGATAATTTGCTCATATCACAATCAAATAGAAGAGTTCCATGATGTAATAGTTTATACTTTTGAAAATATTGAGCATTACCAGAAAACTTTTTATCATCTATTGTTATATCATTTCTACCAGTAAATACTGCATTAACACCTAAGGACTGCAATGCATTTATCACAGGCAATGCAAATTTTTCAAACCCATTTTTCACTTGAGGTTCTAATGGATTTCTATTGGTTATAAAGGTAAAGTTCATATTTCCAAAATCATTATATACAGTGCCTCCACCAGACAGACGTCTTACCACTTCTATTCCATTATTCTTTACATAGTCAAGATTTATCTCTGACACCGTATTTTGATTTCTGCCTATCAATATGGATGGTTTATTTATCCATAACATAAATATCTCATCATCAAAATTATTCATCAAATATTCTTCTGCGGCATGATTGAAAAAAGGGTCATTGCTGTTATTTATTACATATATCATTTTTCACTCTCCCATTGCCTAATTTTATCTTACTTAATTATGTATCTAAATTAACAATCTAATCTATCTTTTATCCTATCATATTTATTCTCCATTATGAAGTAAAAAAACTTATCCCCTGTATTCTTTAAATCATATAAAAAAGCCTCTATTAAGAGGCTCTTGGAAATGTTGGATTGCTTGGTGTAAAATCTGGGTCATTGTTTATATATTCACTAATATATTCTTCTACATTAATTCCCATATTTCTTAAACCTTCATTACCGAACATTACATTGTATTCTAATATATATAATTTATTATCAACTACTACCACATCAAATCCTGCATGGTTTATATTTAATTCCCTTGCTATATTCTCTACTAAATCAATAGCTTCCTTTGGAATATTATCATAATCATAGGATGCACCCTTTGCAATATTATTGTGAAACTGCCCTTCTCCAGCAATCCTCCAATAAGCACCTATTACCTTATCTCCTACATAGACTATTCTCAAATCTCTATCTATAGGAAGTCTTTCTTGGATATATAAAAATTCATTATTATCTATATAGGATTTAAGTTCTTTTCTATTTTCTATAAGAAATACTCCCCTGCCCATAGAACTTTTTATTTCCTTAGCAACTAATGGATATCCAAATTCTTCTTCTATTTTTTCTATATTTCCACTATCCTTACTTAATATTTGTGTATATGGTACATTTTCAGGAAATATTGCCTGTAATACCCTAGTCGTTTCTATCTTATTATGTCCTAGTTGATATGTGTTAATATTTGGAAATATCTTCTTTTTTAGTCCATAGACCAAAGTATTTACTTGCCAGTATTCAGGAAATAATATATAATCTGCTTCTTTTATCTTCTCTATTTCTTTAAACATGTTTTCAGGTTTAATATAGGTAACCTTAGGAATACCTATAGTTCTAAAAGGGTTAAACGTAATTAATCTCATCTGACCATCCTTTCTAATATTCAACAAAAATATTTTACTCCTTCAAAATAATTTTAGCAATATCTTTTTATTGAAAAAATATAAAAAATTCACCCTTAAAGTCATTTATTCCCTTTAAGGATGAATTTTATTTTAATATATTTACCATCTATTAAGCTGCAAACTGACTATTATATAATTCTGCATAGAAACCATTCTTTCTTAAAAGCTCTTCATGATTACCCTGCTCTATTATATCTCCATCTTTCATAACAAGAATTAAATCTGCATCTCTAATAGTTGAAAGTCTATGGGCAATTATAAAGGCCGTCCTTCCTTTCATAAGATTTTTCATAGCTCTTTGTATCAATATTTCAGTTCTAGTATCTACAGAAGAAGTGGCTTCATCTAAAATAAGGATTTTAGGATCTGAAAGAATTGCTCTTGCTATAGTTAAGAGCTGTTTCTGTCCTTGAGATATATTGTTAGCTTCTTCGTTGATTACCATATTATATCCCTCCGGCAAAGTTTGTATAAACCTATGAGCATGGGCTGATTTGGAAGCCTCTATTACTTCTTCATCTGTTGCATCTAACCTGCCATATCTTATGTTTTCCATAATAGTTCCACTAAATAACCACGTATCTTGAAGAACCATACCAAAATTATCTCGTAAATCTTTCCTTGTGAAATCATTTATATCGTGACCATCTATGAATATTCTGCCCTCATTCAAATCATAAAATCTCATAAGAAGTTTAACTATAGTAGTCTTGCCTGCTCCTGTAGGCCCTACTATGGCTACCTTTTGTCCTTCTTTTATATCACTTGAAAAGTTATTAATTATTATCTTGTCTTCATTATATCCAAACTTAATATTCTCAAATCTTACTCTTCCTTCCACTTCTTCCAATTTAATAGGTATTTCTGATTCCTTAATTTCTTCCTCTTCTTCTAAGAATTCAAATACTCTTTCAGCTGCAGCAACTGTAGATTGAAGCACATTGGATATTTGAGCCACTTGGGTTATTGGTTGAGTAAAGTTTCTTATATATTGAATAAAAGAAAGTATATCTCCTACTTCAATTTTCTTTCTAATAGCATACCATCCCCCTAGAACAGAAACTACTACATAGCCAATATTTCCAATAAAATTCATAATAGGCATCATCATACCAGAAATAAATTGTGCTTTCCAAGCGGAATTATAAAGCTCACCATTGATCTTGCTAAATTTTCCAATTACCTCTTCCTCTGCATTGAAGGCTTTCATTATATTATGGCCTCCATAAACTTCTTCTATATGACCATTTACTTGGCCAAGGGAGCTTTGCTGTTCCTTAAAGTATTTTTGTGATCTCTTAACTACTGTCATAACTAAAATCATGGAAATAGGTAACATGAGTATTGCAGCAATAGTCATCTGCCAAGATATGGAAAGCATCATAATAAGGACACCTATTAAAGTAGTGGTGGAAGTTATTATCTGACTCATACTTTGATTTAATGATTGACTCACTGTATCCACATCATTTGTGACTCTTGACAATACATCTCCATGAGATACCAAGTCAAAATATTTAAGAGGAAGTCTATTAACCTTTTCAGATATATCCTTTCTTAAATTATAGGATACTTTTTGTGCCACACCTGTAACAATAAAACCTTGTATAAAGGAGAACAATGCTGATAATACATATAGACCTATTAAAAGTAGGATTATATTCAATATATATTGAAAGTCTATTCCTCCGCCTTTTACACCAGATATTTTACTTACCAATCCTTCAAATATTTTAGTTGTAGCCTTACCAAGTATCTTAGGTGCTCTTATGGTAAAAATAGTACTTCCTATAGCAAAGATTACTACTATAATTAATCTCAACCTATAGGGTCTTAAATACTCTAGAAGTTTTGAAAAAGTTCCTTTGAAATCCTTAGGTTTTTCAAATCTTCCTCCAATTGGTCCCTGCCCCATTGGTCCTCCTCGTCTTCCACTTTTTATATTTCTTTCACTCATATAGCCAATTCCTCCTCTGATAGCTGAGATAGAGCAATTTGTCTGTAAACATCACAATTTCTTAAAAGCTCCTTATGAGTTCCCATACCCACTATTCTTCCCTCATCTAGAACTATAATATTTTCAGCATTCATTATTGTATTGATCCTTTGTGCAACTATTAATAACGTCCTATTATTAAGTTCTTCACTCATTGCCTTTCTTAAAGCTGCATCAGTTTTAAAATCCAGAGCTGAAAAACTATCATCAAAGATAAATATTTCTGGTTGTTTAATTAATGCTCTAGCAATTGAAAGTCTTTGCCTTTGACCTCCAGAGACATTAGTTCCTTCCTGAGATATTTCAGATAAAATACCTTTATCCTTTTCATCTATAAATTCTTTAGCTTGAGATATTTCTATAGCCTTTAGAATATCTTCATCACTAACATCAGAATTTTTACCATACTTTAAATTACTTTCTATAGTTCCTGTAAATAAAACTCCCTTTTGAGGAACATATCCTATTCTTTCTCTTAAGTCATGGAGTTTTATATCTCTTATATTTATACCATCAAGAAGAATCTCTCCTCCCGTAACATCATAAAATCTTGGAATAAGATTAATAAGAGTTGATTTTCCACTTCCTGTACTTCCAATAAAAGCTGTAGTTTCTCCAGGTCTTGCTGTAAAGGATATATCTTTTAAAACACATTCTTCTGCCCCGGGATATTTAAAACTTACATTATTAAACTCAAGTAATCCCTTTATATCTTTATTAAACTCTTTAATGTTTTCAGATTCTTTAATTGTAAGCTCCTTATTTAATACCTCAGCAATCCTCCCTGCTGATACTGAAGCCCTTGGAAGTATTATTGAAACCATTGATAGCATAAAGAATGACATGATTATCTGCATTGTATACTGCATAAATGCCATCATATCTCCTACTTGTATTGCACCTTTATCTATTTCATGAGCCCCCACCCATATGATAAGAAGCATAATACCATTCATAATAAGCATCATAGTGGGCATCATAGTAGTCATTATTCTTGATACAAATAAATTAGTCTTTGTTAAGTCATTATTTGCATTGTCAAATTTCTTTTCTTCAAACCTTTGAGTATTAAAAGCCCTTATTACCATAAGCCCATTAAGGGATTCTCTCATTACAAGATTAACCCTATCTACTAACTTCTGTAGCTTTTTAAATCTTGGCATGGCTATAGAGAAAATAACTATAACCAAAGTTAAAATAGACATAACCCCTACTGCAACTATCCATGCCATTGAAGTATTTGTTCTAAGAGCTCTTATAATTCCTCCAACTCCAAGTATTGGTGCATAAAATACCATCCTAAGCATTAACATA
Source organism: Tissierella sp. (assembly GCF_032104385.1). GTDB lineage: Bacteria > Bacillota > Clostridia > Tissierellales > Tissierellaceae > Tissierella. Next base: position 112,722 of record NZ_DAMCHJ010000004.1, on the reverse strand, counting down.
CTAAACATTTGTACCTGCTGTATATCATTTGTACTTCTAGTTATTAAGGACGCTGTTGAAAAATCATCAAATTCACTATTTGAAAAGGCGGTTACTTTTCTGAACACCTTATCCCTTAGGTTTCTGCCTAAACTAGCTGAAACTCTAGCAGATATAAATCCTACACTTATTGATGCTGTCATACTTAAAAGAGCAATAAATAGCATTATTCCACCAGTATATAGGATATAATTAGATTGAGCTTTTTCCATGTTTATTCCTATGGTTTCATACTCTGACTTAATATAATTTGTTGCCGATTGATTTATCATAGTTTCAGGTAGATTTTTAAACTGCTCATCAATCTCACCTTTCATAGCATCAAACTGATCTTTTGGTAAATTCTTCAACAATATAAAAAGATCTGTTCCTTCAGAAAGACTAATAAAAGGATTTTTTCCTTTATTTTTTGCAGCAATTCCTTGGAAAGTTCCATTTTCTATTCCCCATATAATAAGCATTGGTTTACCTAAAAAAGAATTCATTTTTTCAATATCTTCTTTAGCTTTTGTATTTAAAATATATAGTTCTTCTTTTGCTAATAATGGATATTTCTTTACAAAATCTTTATATTCCCTTTCAGTTAAATCTTCCTTATTTATCAGTCTATAGCTACTGTCTAATAAATTTCTTTCATCTTCATTTAAAAACATCTTAATTTTTTCCAATTCTCCTGCCCTAATAACCTTAGGCACTATATCTTCTATTCCATTTTGCTGTATCCCTACATTTACTATATTTGACATATAATCAGGAAGTGCTAATTCCATACTAGCCTGAAATAACAATAACCCTATTATAATAATTATTAATATAGTAAATGGTTTGAACTCTTTAAATAACTTTAACATATTTCCCTCCTACTCTAGTTCATCCCTTTTCATTTATTATTTTTAAGATTATCCCTAATCTGCAGAAATAATCTCTTTAAATTTTCCTTATCTTCTAAGGAAAGATTTCCAAAACACTCTTCTTCCAATATACCTAATATTTCTTTAGATCTTTTACATATTTTCCTTCCTTCTTCAGTAATATATACTCTAGATATTCTTTGATCCTTGTCATCTTGTTTACGCTCCACCAAATTTGCCTTTTCCATTCTCTTCAGCATTATCGTAATAGTTGAAGGCTTTACATTTAATTTTTCTGCCAGTTCTTTTTGACTCTGCCCACCCATTTTATTTAGAATAAATAATAAATGCGGCTGCCCTGGATATACTCCTATTTCATCAAGAAGGAGCAGAGAACGATTATAATGAAGTTTTTGTATTTCCAAGAACATATAATATAAAGACTCTTTATCCATAAAGTGCATTCTAATACCTCCTATTTTAGTTAGCCGTCTAACTATATTGATTATATTACTACCCAGATTTTCGATTGTCAATATGTGAATTATTTCCTATTTAAAAATGTTATAAATAATTAACATAAATAACTTGAATAATTATCCTAGAAGTGATATATTTCTAACTATAGTTAGAAATATATCACTTCTAGGAGGGAAAGATTCATGAGTTCTAAAAAAATTAATCTGTCAACACAATATGTTCTAAAGGCATTGATAGTATTTATGATATTAGTCCTATATATTGTAAATATAGAAGAATTTGGTTTTAAGGAGTATAAACCTATTATTTCTAGGATCTATAGTATAGGATTGCTTTCCTATTATATTATTGGATTAATAAGAAAGAATGAAGAAATTGATGAATCTGCAGAGAAAATACTAAGTAAAGTAAATAAAATATGTCTAAACATGACTCTTGCAGGATGAATATTTTTATTTCTTCTTCTTGGGGAACCAATATACAATGAAATAGTTATTCCACGAGATACCATTGGACTCCTAATGCTAATCATGCTATTTATAATTGTAAGCCTCAGGGCAATTCTATTTTACTATTATGACAGAAAGGGATTATAAAATGTCGACTTTAAAAACCAATTTAAAAGAATATAGAGAGAATAAGAATATGACACAAGGGCAATTGGCTGAATTAGTTGGTGTAAGACGTGAAACCATTGTACACTTGGAAAACGGAAAATATAACCCTTCTTTGAAATTAGCTATGGATATCTCCAAGGTATTTAAAGTTACAGTAGAAGATTTATTTGAATTTGTAGACTAGGACTGTTACATATATAATATGTAACAGTCCTATACATACATCTTATACTCCTAATTAATCTTATTTTATTATATTCACATACTATTAAAATAAAATAATTACAACTATAAAGGGATTGATAGTTATTTATTATGACCATCAATCCCTTTAAAATAAATTTCTATTTAGCTTTTTCTAATGCATTGTTAACTGCAGATATGATTCCCTTGCTAGAATTTGTAGCTCCTGTTACAGTGTCTACATTAGAGGAACCATTATTTTCTATTATTCCTGAAATAATATGTTCTACAGCTGAACCAAAAATTTCCTTAGTATCATTTTGTTCAAGTATTTCAACATTTGATACTTTACCTTTATCTACAGTAACTAGTACTTTAATAGTTGAAGCATGACCTTTACCCTCTCCCTCATATTTACCATCTTTATAAGTTAAAGTTTTAGTATCTGCTTTATCTTCTTTATCATTATTGTCTGCATTATTAGATATCTCGGTTTTATCTTCCCATACAACTACCTTGGCAGTTTCCCTTGTTTCTGTTGCTGCTGCATTCCCAGCGGCTCTTCCAAATACAAATGCTTGTAAAAGCCCATTTCCTGACATATAACCAGGGCCTGCTGTATCAGAAAATCCTTCCATTACTCCACCAGCAGCATATAATCCTTTTATAAGACTTCCGTCTTCTCTAAGAACATGTCCTGCAACATCGGTAACTAGTCCCCCTTGAGTATGTCTCAAGTCAGCTGTTATTTTTATAGCATAATAAGGTCCATTAAAATTTGTTGGAAGATTTGTTCTGTTAAATCTGTCCTCACCTTTTTCTATTCCCTTTTTATATTCATCAAAAGTATTTAAAAGAGTTTTTTCCTCCACTTGCAGTTTAGATGCTAATTCTTCAGGGGTTTTTGCAGAGATAACAATTCCCTTTTCCATATATTCATTAAATTTTGCAGTTTTATCTGCATTTTCTTTGTTAAATACCATATATACATGACTAGTTGGCTGAGCTAAAACATGAGGTGAAAGCTCAGAATATCCCATATGCTCATTAGTAAATCTATCACCTAAAGTATTGACTAATATTCCTCCTCTATATAGGATAAATAAATCCATACTTCCCCCAAACTCCTCACTATATACACCATGACCTTGATATGATTTCATATTTGCAGTATTAGCCCCAAGATCCATTCCCCATAAAATACCATCTCCAGTTGCTCCTGGTGCAACTAATTTAAAAGCATTTTTCATTTCAGGGATATATTTTTCTATCATCTCTGGATTTGCACCATATCCACTAGTTGCTAGAATAGTATTTTCAGCATTAATTCTAATTACCTTGCCATCAGAAGTTTTTGCATAAGCTCCTAAAACTTCACCATCTTTTTCTATAAGTCCTGTTCCAGGAGTATTTAACATAACTGTAATGTTTTCATCATTTTCTACAGTTTCAATTATCTTTTCAGTCATCCCTTTACCTTTACCATCTGCTATATGCATACGATAATTAGATTGTCCATAATATAAGTAATCAGTTATAAGTGTCATTTTTACTCCTAATGATTCAAGCCACTCAACAACATCTTTTGCATTTTCTGCCACAGTATATACCAAATCTTTTCTTACACTATAAGAACTAGGCCTAAAGATATCTCTTGCAAAAAGATCTACATTATCTACTATACCTGCTTCTTCTTGCTGTTTTGTTCCAGAAGCAGGTACTATTCCTCCAGACATAAGAGTAGCTCCTCCTAAGTATCCTACTTTTTCAATTAATATAACCTTCTTTCCATTCTCAGAAGCTGTCAATGCAGAGGTTAAACCAGCACCGCCTCCTCCAATAACCAATACATCAGTATCAAAAGTTTCATCAACTTTAACTTCATTGCTATTTTCTTGTCCCTCAGTCTGAGGTTTAACTGTATCATTAGGTTTGCAACCTACACCTAAAGAGAGTACTAAGAAAGTAGCAAGAATTAATGATAAGATTTTTTTCATTTTCATCTCTCCTCAATCATATTTTGTTTGTATTTTAACAACTTGTTTCATTATAACATAACTTTTTATATTGAGAAGAATTTTGTCGAATTTTTGATTTTTGGTAATTTTCTAAATTTCTTTCTTAAGTTTTCTGTTCTTTTCGTCAACAAACTTTAGATGCCGTTATGTTACAATAGAAGATTTTAATAATCTGCTTGCTTGACTACCTATAAATGGATGATATATTCATATGTACTTAGAAATATGTTAATCAAGGGGTGATTAGAATGTTATTTGACAGAAAAAATATGACTAAAAGTTTAATGATTATTTTATCAATTATCTTTGTTTTTAGTATTACTTCTGATGCAAGACCATCTAATTTAAAATCTCCAATAAGACCTCCATTGGAATCTCAAGATATTATTTCTAGAAGCTTAGAATCAAAGATTGACACTGGGAAAGTTTGTGAATATTGTAATGATACTATTTATAAAGGAATTGATAAAATACATAGTAGAACTTATATAGCTGGCAGTAGATGTTATCATTGTAATAGAGTAAGTGGTACTCATACAACTAAGGTATATACCCGCAGAAAAGTTTCAACGTGTTTGAATGGATGCACTTATAGTACTATAGAATATAATAGAGACTGTCTTAAGATGTCATCTTAGGACAGTCTCTATTTATTATTTTAACATCAATTCTTCTAATTTTAATGGCTCAATATATTCTCCATCTTTGTAAGCCCTCATATTTCCACCAGAGATTTCATCTATTAGTGCTATATGATTATCCTCTCCAACCCTACCAAATTCAAATTTAATATCATATAATTCCATATCCTTTTTAGCCAGTTCATCCTTGACTACTTGACTAATTTTTTTAGTTAAATCAGATAAAGTTTTATATTCTTCTTTGGTCATTATACCTAGCATCTCTAGCCCTTCATCAGTTATTAGAGGGTCATTTCTATCATCATCCTTTAAAGTAACCTCTACATAAGCGTCCAGTGGTTGGCCTTCTGTTGCATACATTCCATATCTTCTTAGGAAACTACCTACTGCTCTATATCTACAGATTACTTCTACACCTTTCCCAAACATCTTTGCCGGTAATACTGTCATGGTAGCATTTTCTATATCTGCATCTACATAATGAGTTGGTATCCCCATATCATTTAATTTTTCAAAGAAAAATTTAGTTAGCCTAAGTCCAGCCTTACCTACCCCTTCTATACTTAATCCTACAGTATTGGCTCCTGGGTCAAAGACTCCATCAGTTCCTGTTACATCATCCTTGAATTTTAATAAATAGTTTCCATTTTCTAATTCATAAACATCCTTAGTTTTTCCTTTATAAACTAAATTCATAATATTAACTCCTTTATATAAAGTTTTTCTACTATATATTAATATATAGTTTTTACAAAAATATATCAAGGCATACTGCAAAGAAAATAAGTATCAAAAATGATGTCATTTTTGATACTTATTGGTTAAATAAATTATTGTGCCTTTACTGTTTTATTTCCTTTTACCTTTACAAGGAATAGTACAATAGCTCCTATTGCTATAATAGCTCCTACAGGATATGCTATTGTTGTAGGTAGCTTAAATCCTTCTGGTGCTTGTAGAAGATACGTTGCTGATACTGCAGTCATAAAGGTTGCAGGGATACTTGTCATCCAATGACTCTTATTATTTTTAACTAAATAAGCCGCTGCTGCCCATAAAACTATCATTGCCAATGTTTGATTTGACCATGCAAAATATCTCCAGATTATATTAAAATCTATTCTTGTTAATCCAAATGCAATGACAAATAAAGGTAAAGCCAAGATTAATCTCTTCTTTACAGGTCCTTGCTCATATTTTATAGAATCTGCTATAGTAAGTCTTGCTGATCTAAAAGCTGTATCTCCCGAAGTAATAGGACAAGCTATAACTCCTAACATAGCTAATATTCCACCAATAGGTCCTAAAAGTGAAGTTGAAATAGTATTTACTACTCCACCAGGTCCACCACCATTAGCTAAAGCATCTTGTAATCCTGGAATTCCATCAAAGAACACCATTGCTGCTGCTGCCCAAATCATAGCAATAACACCTTCTGCTATCATAGAGCCATAAAATATTCTTCTACCATAACTTTCCTTAGTGGTACATCTAGCCATCATTGGTGATTGAGTAGCATGGAAACCACTAATGGCACCACAAGCTATTGTTGTAAATAGAATTGCCCATATTGGTAATCCTGCTGGATGTAGACTTGATACTGTAAAGGCTGGTAATTGGTATCCTTTTATTAATATCATAGTACCAATGCCAAATGCCATTGTAAGTAATGCCAAACCAAATAGTGGATAAATCTTGCCTATTATCTTATCTACAGGTAATATTGTCGCTAGGAAATAATAAATAAATACCAATGCTAACCAGATATCTGCATTACCAAGTCCAAATAATTTAATATTAGCCATTAAGTTAGCTGGACCTGTCATAAATACTGTACCTACTAAAATAAGTAATATGACAGAAAATACTCTCATTATCTTTCTTGCACCTTCACCTAAATAAATTCCAACTATTTCAGATATAGACTGTCCATCATGTCTTATGGAAAGCATACCTGAATAATAATCATGAACTGCCCCTGCGAATACAGAACCTAATGCTATCCATACAAATGCCATAGGTCCAAATAATGCCCCTTGTACAGCCCCAAATATAGGTCCTAATCCTGCAATATTTAATAACTGGATTAAGAAAATTCTTGGCCAGCTCATAGGAACAAAATCGATACCGTCTTCAAGTCTTGTAGCTGGTGTTTCTATGGTATCATCAGCTCCAAAATGATTGTCAACTACTTTTCCATAGACAAAGTATCCTACTATAAGTATAATAATTCCAATAATAAATTGTATCACTAAAAAAACCTCCTTATATTATTTTTGTTTCATTATAATAATACAATAATAAAATATAATTTATTCATCTTTTTAGATAAGAGGTTATATTTAATACCTAAGATGCAGGTTTTGAAGTTGAAATGCATTTCACTCAATATTCATAATCTCTTTGAAGTTTTTTGAATAATACCTGCTTACTGGAATTACTTCTTTACTATTTTTTAGATTAATATTATAAGTAGAGTTAAACCATGGTTCTATGGACTCTATATAGTTTAAGTTTACTATATACGATTTGTGAGATCTGAAAAAGTTTGGAGAATCTAGCTTCTCCATTAGATCATTTAAAGTATAATTTGTTTCAAATTTTCCCTTGTTACTGACAATTATAGTGCTTTTATCTTCTATTGTTGCATATATAATATCTTTTATCTCTATGGGAATAAGTTTATTATTATAATAAAGTGATAACCTTTTATGAGTTGTATGAGCATTAGATTTTATACTTTGAATTAATTTATGCAATTTATTATAATCAAATTTTTCTTTATCTTCATTAAAAATTATATTCTCTAGTCTTTTTTCTAACCTTTCCTCAGATATGGGCTTTAATAAATAATCTATTGCATTTACTTCAAAAGCCTCTATTGCAAATTGATCATATGCAGTTACAAATATTATCATTGGTTTATAATCTTCATGTAATAATTTTCTAGCAACATCTATACCGCTCATCTGTGGCATTTGAATATCTAAAAAAACAATATCTGGTTTAAGTTTTTTGATTAATTCCAAAGCTTCTATACCATGAGAAGCTTCTCCTGCTACTTCTACTCCTTCTATACCGCTTAAAATATATAATAGTTCTTGTCGAGCAGGCATTTCATCATCTACAATTAAACATCTTAACAAATTAACCATCTCCTTAAAATTTAGGAATTACCATAGTAACAGTAGTTCCCTTATTAATTTCAGATTCAATAATTAATCCATATTCCTTTCCATATTTGTTTTTTAATCTTTCATTTACATTTATAAGTCCAATACTTTCCTTGTTACAATTTTCTTCAAATAAGGAATCTAAACATTCCTTAGGTATTCCAACTCCATCATCTTTTACAATTAATTCTGTTTCCATATCATTATCCCTTGCAATTATTTCAACCTTTCCTCCCTCAATCTTACCTAGAACCCCATGTTTTATTGCATTTTCTACTATAGGCTGAAGAAGCAATGGTGGAAGTTTACAATCAATGTTTTCTGGGACATTATAGACAATCTTTAATTTATCTCCAAATCTTGCCTTTTCAATTTCAACATAAGAATTTATATGTTCTATTTCCTTATATAAGTTCACAACTTCTGTTTCTTGCTGTAAATTGTTTCTAAAATAATTACCAAGATGGATTAAAAGCCTACGAGCATTATCTGGTTGGGTTCTAGTCAATGACACTATAGTATTTATAGCATTAAATAGAAAGTGAGGATTTATCTGAGCCTGTAAAGCCTTTAATTCTGCTCTAGACAATAACTCTCTTTGGTGGTCTATCTTACTTAGTTCTATTTGAGTAGAAAACATTTTAGCTAAGCCTAATGCCAATTCCACATCTACTTTCGTTATAGAATTTTCCTGCCCTTTATATAGTTTTAAAGTTCCTATAACCTTATCTTCTTCTCTAATAGGTACAATTACAGCAGATTTTAATGGACAATTACTATAATCACATCCTATTTCTCTTTCAGTATTTGCTACTATATATTCCTTAGTTAATAAGGTTTCTCTTGTTAAACTGGTCTTTATAGGAGTTCCCACTAAATGGTGGTCTGCCCCTATACCAATATGAGCTAATATCTTTTCTGTATCAGTAAATGCAACAGCTTTAATTTTAGTCATATTATAAATTATCTTTGCCGTATCCCTTGCTGTATCTTCATTATATCCTTTTCTAAAATATGCAAAAGTTCTATCAGCAATTTTTAAAGTCAGTTGAGCCTGATATGCAGCTTCATTTTCTATCTCTTTAAAGATGGTATCCGTTATAGCAATAAATGCGGCTATACCTATTCCATTTCCTATAATCATTGGAATCCCTATTACTTTAACTAAATTCACTGCATCAGAAAATGGTCTTGCCACCAAGAGAATTATTAGCATTTGCATTACCTCGGCTATTGCCCCAGATACCAACGCAAAAGTTATTCTATATGGACTATTTTCAAATTTGTTTTTCAATAATCCTGCCATAATACCTTCTGATAATGTTGACATACCACAAGCAATAGCCGTAAAACCTCCAATATCTATTAAAAATCTATGACCTCCTGCAATAACACCTGATAGAACTCCAACTAAAGGTCCTCCAAGTAGTCCTCCTACAAAAACACCAATAACTCTAGAATTTACTAATGCACCTTTTAAATGTATTCCCGTATAAGTTCCTATTATTCCAAAAAAACCAAAAATAATAGATAGCAATAATTTATCTTTAATATCTATATTTTCCTTTGAAACTAGCTTTCTAAATAATCCAACCTTTGAAAGAAACAGTGCCAAAACTAATATAACTCCAACTCTATTGGATAAGTTTTTAAGTAAAATTATTAACACAAAAACACCTCTTTAAATATTTACTTCATCATTAGTATATCATATTTAATTTATTGAAAAAACAAAAAGACAACTTGTATTTAACAGTCAAATTGTCTTTTTCCATGCTTATTTACTTATCTATTTCTTCTTTTATAGTTACTTCCTTTCATTAAATCTACATTTCTAATATGGAAATAATTTCTGTTTCTATAGATTTCTGTGCTCTTTCCATTGTATTCAAATCTCTACTTAAATCCGATAATATACTCTCTACTCGATTATATGCATCATCTACATTTGATATAGATTCATTTATCTTTGATTGTACAAACCAATCAGCAAATAATCCATCGAAGAAAAAGTCTGCAAACTTGGCAAAAGATCCTATGTTTACTTCAATATCTGTAAACTGGTTTACATCTGCCAATTCTTTCTGAAATCTCTTTAGATGATGCTGTACATCATAGGAAAGCTTATTAGCATCATCTATTTTAGAATGTTTTATAATATCTGTAAAAAATCCGCCACCTAACATATCCCAGACTCCCCAACTATGAGCAGACTCTAGAGGCTGCCTTATATCTAAGAGTGCCTTTGATGCATTTTCTCCAGCATTTATAGCTTCTTTTACCTCTTTTATATCTAGTTTTAATTCATTTAATTTATCTAATAAGCTACGAAGTCTTCTTCCTACATGAGTATCATCATTTATTAACATTTCTTGCTTTTCCTTTATGGCTTTTTCATATTCTTGTTTTACTCCCGAATATTTCATTAACTCTTTATTACATTTTTCAATCTCATTTTCTAGTTCTTTTATGGCTAAAACACATTCATCATATTTAATTTTAGCAGCTAAGAATTCTTTCCTTTCTTTATCTAATTTATCTTCTTTTTTTCCAATGAGATTAAAGAAAAATGAACTTAAACTCATACCCTCAAGTTTAAATACATCCTTTTCTTCTTTTTTTAGTGTTTCTTTTAGAACCTCTAAAGACTGATTTTTCTTTTTTAACTCCTCAATGGCAATAGACTTTAATGAATCTAATTTTTCTTTAGAGCGAAGCCTTTCTTTTAAATCATAAATCTCTTCACTGATATCTTTATACATCCATATCACCCCAATACCTTATTTGTTTAAATTATAACATAAAAGGGGCTGTTTAATAACTTATTTATCAGTTATGAAAGGAGTTCCCAAACTTAATGTGATTTAAACCTTCTTTCATTTCACTTGTTAAATTATTATATCTTATTAATTCCTCATCCCTTAATTGATAAGAACCGTCTTCATAATATGTCCCAACATTTTCAATTGATACCCCATAGCTACTTATTGATGGTATTAAGATTATTAATGCAAATAACTTTCTATTCATAGATTATTTATTATTTTTTTGTAAAACATACGATTTGTGGTATATACTATTATAAAAGATAATTAGATGAATTATTCAAATAATTCTAATAATTCATTAAAATCATAGCCATCTTTTTGTAATATGTGAATTCATTATGAAAAGTAATTACATTAATTTAAGTAAAAATATTTTATATGTATCATAGGTAGGAGGAATATATATGAGAATCTTTAAAACTTTATTTTTATTTGTTATGATAATTATTTTATCTTCCTGCAGTAAAACAAAAATTAATATTTATAATGAAATTCTTGATGAAAAACAAGTAGAAAAAATGAAAATAGATACTGATTTAATAAAATTTGATGATTTTGAAATTATAGAAGACTATAATTGGCTTATACTTTTAGCCTTAGATGAAAAAACAATGGAATCAGAGAATAGGGATATTGCTGAACAAAGAGAAAATAAAAAGATAGAAGAAGAACTTTTTAAAATGATGAAAGAAGCTAATGTAGATATCAATGGGATGAATTTAGTAATCAACAAGAATGGCTTTTTAGTCTTCTGGAATAAAAACATTGGAAAAATTTATTTATATGATACTGATAAAAAGTCCTTACAATTCTTGTTAGATACTTATATAGTCCAAAATGAAATATCCCATGAAAAACTTGTTTTCTTAGCAAACACAAATGAAAATACCCTTTATTTAGCAAATGAAAATTATTTATATCTATTTAATCATGAAGGAAGGCAAATGCAGTCAAAAAAGATTCCAGAAAATTTTAACATATCAACTTTAAGAGATAATTTTGCTGTATTGACAAAAGAAGAAAAGTTATACATATATTTATATAGCAGTGATTCTATAAAATATGTATTTCAAAATGATTCTTCTCCTTATTATTATAATGAATATTTAATACTTCAAAAAGGTAATATGATTTATTGTATAGATTTTTTGAATAATAAAATATACCCTTATAAAGAGGAAAATATTGAATCTATGCAAGTATTAGTTATTCCTGGAAGTGATAAAATCACAATTATTGATAATGAAAACTTAAACAAAGCACCTAAAAAATATAAAATAAGACTACCAAAATTATAATTTTATTCTATGAATCTTTTTCTTTCATCCCTTCCTCCAGCTTTAATAATTATTTAGTTTATTAACAATAATATTTATATTATCTTTATCTGATAAATCAAAATTACTGTCTATATAGAATATTTCATTATTCTTTAATAAAATTATACTTCTAGTAAAATCATAATCCATAAAAAAAGCCTCATCAAAATAATCATAATACATATCTGCAGGAATTGCCGTTCTTCTGTATCTTTTAGTATCTTTTTCAATCATTCCATCAAATACATATTTAGCCATCTTATTATTTATAGCCTTTATATATTGAGTTCTTACATAATCTCTATTCCCATCTGAGGACTCTTCATAATAGGTAGATATCTTAGGCAGTAATATACTTCCTTCCCTATAAAAATTTGAATAATCAATTTCCCTTTGGTTAAAATCATTTAAAGTAAGACCTTTATATCCTTCTCTCAATTCTTCTGTTTCCCCTGCATCATATAATTTAGGAATAATTATATTAACCCCTATTACCACTAAAACAATAAGAACTCCAAATAATACTACGTTTCTATCCTTACTTCTTTTTTTCTTATTTTTATTTTTTCTAAATAAAGTTCCTGCTGTAATACCTATGATTACAGGCAATAATGAAAGAGCTCCTTGAAAGTTCCCATTGACCAAATCAGTAATTAATGCAGCTATAGTTAAAACTGCAAATAACAACGCTGGATATAAAAGGGAAAATGTTCTAAATTTTAAATATTTATAATTTATTTTAGGTAGTTTTTCCCCATTTTTAATAGCCACCTTAGCTCGAAATATCCAAAAACCATGTGAAAATATATAAACAACCACAGGTATGATGAATATTAAACTCATTATTGTAATAATCATATCTGAATTGGATTTTAGTCTATTATAATCAACTGGGAATAAGCTACGTGAACTCCTAACAAAAATAAAAAGACAAACTATATATACAATTATTTCAAATAATAAAGATTTATTTATTATGGATTGTTTTTTTCTGTCATCAGTTTGAATGGGCAGTAAATTATCTTCCTTTTGTGAATAAAAAACTTGAATTTTATCAGAAGCTGTTAAAAAATTCCAACCCGAATTTATATATAGATTTCTATATCTCACTACATCTTCATTATGAGGATAGTCAAAAACTGAAAGCTTAGGAAGTAAATCTACACAAAACTTCAACTCTTGGGGCTTTGTCCTCTTATACCTAATTGAATATTCACCAATCTTATCTAACATCCAGCCTTTTTTAGCCATTTCTTCAAAATGTTCTTCCATTGTACTAATATCAGATGCTGAAAATGCAAATAATTCTCTTTTTATATTGGTCATTGTCCCTTCACCCCTAATAGTATATTATCAATGTCCATTTAATATTTGTGTTGTTAATATATTATAATATCATGAATTAGTAAATAAAAAAACTTTATTTATACTGTTTTTTATTATATTAATCTTTACATTTATATATAAATACTATATTTCCTATGTAAGCTATGATTATAAAGGAAGATTTAAACTTAAAAAAACTATATTAGAGCCTTACAAAATTTTATATAAAAAAGGTTGAGCCAAATTGCTCAACCTTCTTTATAACTTATTACTTATTTAAAACCAAGGAAGTGCCTTTATTATCATAGATACCACTATTGTTGTGACTCCCATGGAGGTTACATTTCCAATAGTTGGATGATAATCTTCTGGCAGTTTATCACAGAAATACTCTGCTAAAGGTGGTCCTATTATACCTCCTAATATACCTGCAGTAACAGCTACTCCCACCGATGAACCAAACATCAAAACACAAGCTGGTCCAACACTTACTACTGGTACATAGGTTCCGTACCATCCTTTTTCAACATATTTGTTAAAGTATAAAAATACTCCTACTGATGATCCAACAAACTGGGATAATATAATTGCTGGGATTGCACCTGAAGCATAGGCACCATGGTTTATATTTAATATCCAGTCTAAAGAAGCTCCTATTATAATAAATAATCCAGCTATTTCATTTCCATAAAATTGAGCTTCAGAGAAATCTGCTAAAACTCTCCTTACGGACCATAATGGCTTCTCCATTTCCCTTAGAGCTTCTTCTTGTGATTTCACTGGTCTATTTAATGTCTTGGATGGTACCTTTTTCATCCATGGCAGTGCCTTAGCTATACCACAAACTAATACTCCAGTTATTGCCATAGTAAATACATTTGAAACTACTCCAGGTACTCCTAGGACAGGTATAATATTATTTGTTATCCAAAAAGCCACTGGAAAACCCATAACTCCTCCGAGAATAGAACCTGTGAGTAAAGCCTTTACACTTGGGCCATATAATAACATTATAGCTGGTGGAGCTCCTACTACTGTAATAAATGTTGGTAACCAAGTATATTCTCCATTTTCAAAGAAGGATGTAAAATTTAGAACAAATATTGCAATGAATAATGATAATAACTGAGATGCTAATACCCAAGGCCATAAATTTGAACCATAAGAAACATTGAAGCCTGCTAACCTGGAGTTTTTAACATCTAATCTCCAAGCTACAAATCCTCCTATAATTACTCCTAGAGAAGCAAAAAATCCTGCATAAAATTGAGCTTCTGTAAAATTCATTATATACCAAATAAGTTTATAAAATGGATTATGACCTGCATTAGCCACTATTATATTATAATCTAACCAACTACTTTGAATAGTTATACTGCTTAAAACAAAATATATTAAAAATCCTATTCCAAGTGATATAACAAGACCTGTTAACGAACCTGCATTGTATTGCTTCTTATTAGTTTTCATATTTTCCATATTAATCCTCCAATCTTAGCAGCTAACAATATAAGAAATATAAAATTTTGTCATTCTTTCTATTGATTCTATTTTTATCCTTTCGTTCTTCTGATGACACATATTTTCCTCACCAGGTCCTAGTATTACAAAAGGAATATTGTGATAAGGGATAAGTTGTGAAGCATCAGTATAAAAATTTATGCCTTTAAGCTTCACTTGGTAAGATAATTTCTCATATACAGATATTATCTCTTTTATAAAATTATCTTCTTCATCCATGGTTAAAGGAGGTCTGTTGTTATCTATTTCTACATCTATAGTCATCCCTTGGTTTTCAATCTCCATGTCTTTAGCAATTCTATTAGCATTATTTATAATTTCTTCATGATTAAAACCTGGAATAGTTCTAATATCTAAAGTTGCATTTGCATTTTCAGGTATAATATTAGTTTTTACTCCTCCATTAATTGTAGTAGTTGCATAACTGGAGTTTCCTAATAAAGGATGCTTCTTTTCTAAATCTAAAGTATTCTTAAGCTTATTTATATACTCGTATAATTTTTCTATGGCATTTATTCCTAATTCGGGCTTAGAACCGTGGGAAGACTTCCCTTTTATATGGATACTTAACCATAAAGTTCCCTTCTCGCAAATGCCGATTTGTTCATCAGAAGGTTCTGCGATAAAAACTTTTGATATATCTTGCAATAATTCTTTATCTCTTAAAGTTCGTACTCCTAATCCTCCTGATTCTTCATCAGCTGTAAATACAAACTTTAATGTATGGGGAGGAGTTATGTTGTTTTCTATAAAGTATAGGGCTGTTAGTATCATCGCAGTAACTCCACCCTTCATATCAGAAGTACCTCTGCCATACATATAGCCATCCTCAATTACTCCATCAAAAGGAGGATGTATCCAACTGACCTCATCAGATACTGGTACAGTGTCTATATGCCCTATAAATCCAATTTTATCACGATTTTTCCCCTCTATTTCTATTACTAAGGATCCTCTATTATTTCCATGATCTACTATTTTATATTCTATATCCTGAGGGAAAAACTTTAGAATTTCATTTACTGCATCCATTTCATTTCCAGGTAGGTTAGTAGTATTTATACTAATCAGTCTTTTTAATATTTCTTTTATTCTGTCCATTACCTTAACTCCCCTCTTTTAAATCCGATTCTATCTTTTATATGAGAACATTACTAAGTCTCCTACTCCTATCCTCTTAACCATACCAAATTTACTTACAAATCCACCTGCTCCGCTACCACGTCTCACTGCCCTATTTTCAAAACCTACTACTTCTCCATTTACTATAGTATAAACTGCTGATTTTACTTCTCTATTGATAACAGTTATATTAGCTAAAGCACCTTTACCTAAATGACCTATTTTTTCAATCCACCAAGCATTACCTGTTCTTTCAGCTACCAATCTTGCTGGATTAGAAGTCATAGTGGCAATTGAACTACTTAAGTCTAAAACTCCCATTTCTGCTAATTCTAATATTGCTGGAATATTATCTCTTGTATCTCCAAAACCTTTCATTGTAGCATCGTTCTGTCCATCAGATATAAGAACATCTACTATTCCTTTTTCTAAAGCTTCATAAGCTAGTTGCTGAGATTTTTTAGGTAGAATAAGTCCTTCTCTACTTCCTCCACCTTCTCTTAACATTGTAGTTACAAACTCTCCAGTTATATTTTCATTTTTACATAAATCTATTACTGTCTTCATACCTTCTGCTGCTTCCATATGAGTACCGCATCCCGCAGCTGTTGTATGACCTAGATGAAGTGGTCTTCCTTTAGATAATTCAAATAATCTAATAGCATGATCTGGGTCCTGAGTATGAGTCATGTATAGTAGCTTAGCCTTAGAAGTTATTTCAAATATCTTCTCTATATTTTCATCAGACATTATAAAATGTCCCATATGGTCTTTAATTCCTACTACTAAAGGCGCTGTAGTATTAGTGATTGCATTTCTTGTCATTCTTGATGAAGCTGTTTCTACATCTAATTCACCTTTATATAACTTTATTAATTCATCTACTGATAACATGGTAGATAATACACTTGCTGCCCCTTGATATAAACCAATATTTACTGGTAATCCTCTATCTACCTCAGCTCCTAATAAAGCTGGTGCCATAAAAGTATTTCCTGCTCCAGGGGAAAGTCCCATTGTCACTCCATTAGCTACTGCGCCATAGATTGGGTCTGTACTTACTTCAAATAAATCTCCTAAGTGAAGGTGCATATCTACTATTCCTGGCACAACTAAAAGTCCTTCACAGTTTATTACCATATCTCCTTTTTCCGCGTAAATATCATTTCCTACTTCTACAATTTCATCATTTAGTATAGCCACATCTTGTACTTCTTCAATTCCATTTTTAGGGTCTACTACTAGTCCCCCTTTTAAAATAATTCTCCCTGTCTTTTCTAAATCCTTAAAAGGATCTGATAAGGTATCGTTTTTAACTGAAGCTAACACATCTTTTAACATACCTACTGTTGTTTTATACATGTCTTTTCCTCCTTGTTAACTTTTGGTTTAATACTATTATATAGTTAATAACCTATATACACACTGTTCCTAAGGTATAAAAAAGAAGACTATATTTTAGTCTTCATGTACAAAGAGTATTGGCTACTCATATTCATTAGTTTTAAACAGAACTCTATTTTAAACTTCTCCTCTCTATTGTTTAAATCTAAATTCATTATCTCACAAATCTTGCTAAATCTATATTTTATGGTATTGTAATGAATAAACATCTCTTCTGAAGTCTGTTTTAAATTCCAATCATTTTTTACTATAGTTCTTAATGTATTCATGTATTCTGAATTATTTTCAATATCATAGTCAATTATCTTCTTCAAATATTCTTCACAAAAACTATGGGCATCATCTTCAAGAGAAAGATTATAAAGCATTCTATAAACTCCTAGATTAGAATAAATATGAGTCTTATCTTCTTCATAAACTGTTCTACCTATTCTTACAGCTTTTTGAGCTTCTACAAAACTAATATATACATCTATAATAGACTCTTGATATGTCCCTATTCCTATAGAAACTGTAAATTTACTATTTTCCTTGACTTCTTCTCTTATTTCTTCTGAAACCTTTTCTAACTTTTCAAAAAAATCCTCCATAGAGCCTATATCTTGCTCCACTAGAAACACTATACTATCACTATATATTGTATAAAAACACTGTTTAAAGTTTCTTCTCATTTTAGAATTAACCAAACTGAATATTTTATTCTTCTCATTTTCTAGCTCCTGTGTGTTTTTTAAAGACATAAACTTCTCTTTAAAATTATCTATATCTACTATTAAACAAACAAGACCATTTTCTATTTTCCAACCATATAATGCTGCCCTATTATTTGCCTCTTCTACAGTCCTTATATTATTTATTATCAAATCTTGAATAAATTCATCCCTATATTTTTGCTCTATTTGATAATTTGATATCTCTTTTTGTATATTAAGTTTTAGTACTGTACTAGCATGCTCTATAGTTATATTGTCTAAATCCTCCAAAGAACTTTCTTCACTTTTTTTAAGAATCAAATATCCATAAATAGAATTACTTATTTGAACAGGATAACTATAATATTTATCTAAGATATTTTTAAGTCCTGTATCCTCAACATCTTCCTTGAGTTCATGAGAAGTACCCCTTATATAATTTCGATTAAAAACCAAATCTATGAATGCTATGTCTTTACCTAATATTTTATATAGTATATCCATTATGTCACTAGTACCCTTCCCCTGTATGACCATCTGTGTGAAGGTCTTATGTATATCTTCAGACATCATTAGTTTTTTAGCTTGAGTATTAACTATTCTTGAAAGAACAGGATTTATAATGTCTGTAAAAGCATACCATTTAGGAACATATATAATAGGGAAATTTAACTTATCTCCTGTTTCTTTTACCTCTTCTGGCAACATTTCAATAAATCTACCTATCTTTATTCCTAATGCTGCTGCTCCACGCTCATGTAATTTAATTACTAAATTTTTTAACTCTAAGGGATTGTCTTTCATTATATAACCTGTAGTAACTAAAAATTCTCCACCTTTCATCCAATTGTATATATCTGGAGCATCCATAATACTAACTGTACTTACAGTTTTGTTTAATCCTCCTTCACCTGCCAATATTTGAAAATCTTCGAATTGTTCTATTAGATTTTTAACCTTCATTTCCATATTACTCACCCCTCATAATAAAGTATCACCATCTCCTCAATCTTTATATCTTCAACAAAAATAAATTCCATAATGTAAATTATTCCTTTCGCCTAATTACTATCTTCTAATAAATCTAGTTTTTCTTTAAGTCATCTATATATACTAACTTTCTAAACATCTTGTGGGTTAATTATAACATAAAAAAACTCCCCTCTTAAAATCAGATTTTCTTTTCTAATCTAATCAACCTTAAGGGGAGAAAACTACCATATACTTTTTATATTATGTTGTCAAAAAATTTATTAAATAAGTCACTTCCTTTACCATATTTCCTCTAACAGGATAGCTATGCTCTCTATTAATCCATTCTAAGAGATATCCTCTGATTATCACAAAAATCATAGTTATAAGTTCCTTGGGGTCAATTTTAACTTTGAACTCACCATTATTAATACCCTCTATAATTATTTCTTCTAATATTCCATATAATCGTCTTCCTCTATTATAATCATTTCTAGTCATATGAGATCTCATAATTAATAAATTTGCATAATAGCCCCATTCTTCAACATAGATACCAAAATGATTTACAAAATCAACTATTTGTTCTGACACTGTAGGATGTTGTAAAATATTTTGTTGATTGACTAAAAAGAATTCATCCATTAAAAAAAACATCTCATCTACTATGGCATCTTTAGAATGGAAATAGTGATAGAAAGCTCCAATAGATATATTAGCAGCCTCACAAATATCCTTAACCGTTACATTTTTAAGTCCTTCTTCATCCATAAGATTTACAATAATATTTATTAACTCTTGTTTTCTTCTTACAGATCTCTCCATTTTATAGGACATATAAATATCACCACCTTACAAAAATTATATCATAATAAAAAAATAATTCCCTATGTTTTATAGAGAATTATTTTTTGTTCTATTTATTTTTCCAATGCTGCTGATTGTCCAGCTATCTTACCATATACTACTGTATCTGGTATGGCATTACCACCAAGCCTATTAGAGCCATGTATACCACCAGTAACTTCACCAGCCGCATATAATCCTTTAATTATATTACCATTTTTATCAACTACTTGTGCATCTGTATTTATTTCAATTCCGCCCATAGTATGATGTATTGTTGGCACACGAACAGATGCGTAGAAAGGTCCCTTATTAAATTCATCTTGAAGCAGATTCTTTCCTAGTGGATCAGACATCTCACCTCTAACAGCTTTATTATAGATATCAACTGTGTTTTTCAATGTAGCAGGATCTACCTTCATTTGTTCTGCTAGTTCTTCAATAGTATTTCCCTTAACAGCAATGCCACTTTCAACTAATTTACCTATTGATTCATTGAAATCATTTTTAACATCTTCATTATAATATTCATGTGCATCATGTAGTATCCACATAATTTGATCTGGCTGTTCTAAAAGTCCCTTTGTAAGAGTATCTCTTCTTGAATCTTCAGCTACAAAACGTTCCCCTTTGTTATTGATGAAAAGCTGGTTAGCAGCATTTATACTAATATTTCCAGACATTCCACCAGTTTCAGGATGTCCAACTGGTAATAATTGAATATATTCCATTCCAACTAGATTAGCACCTATAGCTTCAGCCATTACGATACCGTCACCAGTTGCACTAACACTGTTTGTAGAATTAAGGTTTGATAAATCTCCCCAAAGCTCATCATATTTAGCTACTAATTCTTTATTTCTTGCAAAACCACCAGTAGCTATAATCACACCTTTATTTGCATTAACAATTATTTCATTATTTCCCTGTAATCCTTTAACTCCTACTGCCTTACCGTCTTTCATGATAATATCTGTTATTTTAGTTTCTAATATTATTTCAGCATCATCACCTTTTGAGGATATGAATTCAACATAAGCATCTATGGGCCCAGTAGTAAGTGGTTTAATAAATTGATGTGTTCTTGGCCATAATGCTCCTGTAACAGTAGCAATCTCATCTGATATTTTCACTCCTAAACCTTCAAGCCAACCAACAGACTCCTTAGCTCCATATGCAAATTTTTCTATTAGCTCAAGATTACCTTTTTTATCTCCACCGTTAAATGCTTGTAACGCATGAAGTTGTGGTGAGTCAAACATATAAGTGGATTTATTTTTTTTGTATTCTTTAATTTGATCTGCTAATTCACTCATTAACCTCTTATGTATTTCATTAACAGGCTCTTCCTTGGTAATTCCTTCAATTTGCTTAATCAATTCAGGACGCATAGTAAGAGCTTCTTGACGTTTACTATCAACTGCATTATATTGTCCGCCAGCCATTATAGTAGAACCACCTAATGTAGGCATTTTTTCTAATACAATAACCTTAGCATTATTCTGTAATGCAGAAACAGCAGCTGCAAGACCAGCACCGCCACCACCAACAATAACTACATCTGTAGTTTTTTCTATTACTTCTCCATTACTTGAGGACTTATCCACTTCTTTTAATAAATCATCAATATTAGCCCCAGCTTTTTCTAAAGCTTGTTTTACAGCCTCAAGAATAGCTGTACTAGAAACAGTAGCTCCTGATATAGTGTCAATATTTAAACTTTGGTATTCAACTATTTCTTTTGGAATACGCTCTATAGCAGTATCTGATATACCAGGTGTTTCACTATGATTAACAATTTTTACAGATAAAATATTTTCCTCATCTACCTCTACTTCAAGAGTAAGAGTATCACTAATACCTTTTGCTTCACCAGTATATACACCAGGTACAAACTTACCTTCTCCTTTGCTAGAAGAAGTAGGTGCTTTATCCTTGCCACAGCCAACTAAAGATAGTGCCATAGTTAATACTAAAAACAAAGCAATATGCTTCTTAGTAAATTTGAACATAAAAAAACCCCCTTTTATTTTACAGAATGTTTGGCTAGAATATTCTATCAACATATTCTAGTATATATTAAGTTAAAAAAATGTCAATAGTTTTGTCCAGAATTTACAATAAATATAATGATTATAATAAATTGACTTTAATATTCATAATTAAATTTCCTACTTTAGTCTGATATTGTTAGTTATTGCAAAAATATAAGTATTAAGCTAATATGGTGAATGGTGTTTAGTTTTTAACAATACATAGTACACCAAGGTATTCAGGTCATAATTTTAAAAACAGGAGGTATTAACGTGAAAAGCATTAAAGTAAAACTTGTTGTATATTTCTCCATATTAATTTTATTATCATCTATAATTATTGGATCCATTTCTGTAATAAAGGCTGGCAATACAATTAGCACTGAAGCAGAAAACGCACTTATAGACATGGCTCTTAATGGAGCGAAAATAGTAGAAAGTCGAATTAAAACTGAAAAAAGAATACTAGAAACCATAGCATGCAGCCAAGAAATCCAAAGTATGGATTGGGAATTACAAAAAGACGAGCTAGTAAGGCAAGTAAAAGGAACTAATTTTATTGAGCTAGCAATCTCTCATCTTGATGGAAGTACATATTCTTCTGATGGAACAATTATTCAATTGGGAGATAGACCCTATCTAAAAAATGCTTTAAGTGGTAAAACAAGTATATCTGATCTACTGGTTACTCGTGGTGTAAATCAACTAAACTTACTTTATGCTACACCTATAAAAAAAGATGGTGAAATAGTAGGTGCCTTATCCACTAGAGCTGATGGAAATATTCTAAGTGAACTCATTGCAGATATTGGCTTTGGCGAGACTGGATATAGCTATATACTTAATAATGCAGGAACAGTAGTAGCTCATCCTAATAAAGAGTTGGTATTTGAACAATCTAATGCAATAAACTTAGTAGAAAATGATGAAAGCCTAAAAGGTATAGCAGAATTAACTGAAAAAATAATAAAAGAGGAATTCGGCGTAAATAGCTATTCCCTCAATGGTAAAAAGCTATATGCTGGATATGCACCAATTGAGGATACCAACTGGACATTCGTTATTACAGCAGATGAAGCTGAGGTCTTAAATTCAATACCAGAAATGAGAAGAAATGTTATTATATCAATAGCCATAACTTTATTATTTGGTATGGGTATTACATATATTATGGGTGCATTTATTGCTAAGCCAATAATTGAAGCAACTAGATATTCAGAGTTCTTAGCCAATTATGATATTACACAAGATATTTCTGAGCACTTCATGTCACGGAAAGACGAACTGGGATATCTAGGAAAGTCTATGCAAAGTATAACAAATAGTCTTAGAAAGATGATTAATGAAATTCGCAATTCCTCGGAACAAGTAGCAGCTACTTCAGAGGAAATGACTGCAACTATTCAGCAATCAACCATTTCGTCAGAAGAAATATCTAAAACAGCACAAGAAATAGCCAATAGTACCTCGAAACAAGCATCAAGTACGGAATTAGGCTCCTCTAAAGCTAATTTATTAGGTGAAATAATTGAAAAGGAATTAATGTATTCAACAAATCTAAAATCAAGAGCATATGAAATAACGGAGATTATTAATAGTGGTTTAAAGGAAATCGAAAATTTATCTAGAATAACGGAAGAAAGTAATATTGCTTCAAAGGCAATCCAAGAGGTTATATTAAAAGCAAATGATAGTTCTATTAAAATAGGACAAGCCAGTAATGTAATTGCCTCAATTGCAGAACAAACCAATCTTTTAGCATTAAATGCAGCAATAGAGGCTGCTCGAGCTGGAGAGGCAGGAAAGGGCTTTGCAGTTGTAGCAGAAGAAATTAGAAAATTGGCGGAGCAATCTTCAGCGTCTACAATGTCTATAGATGAAATAGTTAATGATTTACAAGCAAACTCTAAAGATGCTGTAACAACAATAGAAAGAGTATCAAATATAGCTAATGAACAAACACAAAGTGTAATTAATAGTAAGGATAAATATATGTTAATATATGAAACCATGAAAAAAGCTGATAAAGAAATTGAGCAATTAAATGTTTCAGGCTTGGAAATGAATAGCATGAAAGATACTATACTAGATACCTTACAAAGTCTTTCTGCCATAGCACAAGAAAACTCCGCTGCTACAGAAGAAGTGACAGCAACAATTGAAGAGCAAGTTGCCTCTATGGGAGAAATTGCAAATGGCAGTGAAGCTCTATCAGAATTAGCACAGGAGTTACAATCAATTATTGTTAAATTTAAAATTTAAGAATATAATTGGTATTTAATTTTCCATATTTAATTGAGTGCGATTAGTCTGCACTCAATTTTTTATGTTCAAATTACAACTTACTCTTTGGAGTAAAATAAAAATAATGGGTAAAATATCCTTAAGGAGTGTGACAGTAATGAATAAAAAGTATATTAAACCAATGGACAAAGAAATTAGAAATAAATTAAATGATATTGAATATCGTGTAACTCAAGAAAATGCTACTGAAAAACCTTTTTCCCATGAGCTTAATAATAATTATGGAGAAGGCATTTATGTGGATATAGTGTCAGGAGAACCACTGTTTACCTCAAGGGATAAATTTGATGCAGATTGTGGATGGCCTAGCTTTACTAAACCTATAAAAGATGAGTATGTAGTTGAAAAAATAGATTCTAGTCATGGAATGATTAGAACAGAAGTAAGAAGCAAATATGGTGATTCACATCTTGGTCATGTATTTAATGATGGTCCTAAAAATAAAGGCGGATTAAGATATTGCATAAATGGTGCTTCTCTAAGATTTATTAAAAAAGAAGATTTAGAAAAAGAAGGATATGGCGAATATATTAGCTTATTTGACTAATTTATGAATTATTATTTTAAATTTACTCTTTACTAATTCACCCTTATGGTTTATATTATAAATACCCCCATATGGTATATATAATATAATTATAAAGGAGGATTTAGACTTGAGCAATCAGTATATTAAAACAAATCGTACTTTTACTGCTATTAGAAAATATGGTTGGCTCTTTACATTATTAGTAGCAATTGGTGGCTTATGGGAACCAAAACTAGGTTTATTAGTTATCCTAATTATGACTGGGTTAATTGTAACTTCATTTTTTACCGGAAGATATTGGTGTGGTAATTTTTGTCCCCATGGCAGTTTATTTGATAGACTGTTACTACCCATAAGCAAAAATAAAAAAATTCCTAAATTCTTAAAATCCAAACCTATGATAATTGGTTTTTTTGGATTTTTTATGTTTAATTTTTCTAAGAAAATAATAAAAATATCAAAGTTATGGGGTAGTTATGCTTTCTTGGATAAATTAGGATTAATCTTTGCTAACACATACCTAATGGTACTAATTATTGGTGGGCTATTAGCTATTTTTACTAACCCTAGAACTTGGTGTCAATTCTGCCCTATGGGCTCATTACAAAAATTATCATATACTTTAGGAAAAAACTTAGGCATTCCTAAGAAAACCGAAAAAAAGGTTACTATCTCTGATAAAAGTAAATGTTATAATTGCGGAAAATGTTCTAAAGTATGTCCTTTCCAACTGACACCTCATTTAGAGTGGTCTGATAAAAATCAATTTGATAATATAAATTGCATTAAATGTTCCACTTGTATAGAAAATTGTCCAGCTAAGATTTTATCACTTAAGACTGAAGAAGAAGCAATGAAGCTAAAAAGTTTATAAGTATAAAGTATTAAATACTGAGATTATGGAAAACTCCTTGATTTAAGAAATGGTATTATTTAAACAATTAATTTTCAAGGAGTTTATCCATTGATTCTTTTAAATTTGGTACTTTTCCGATAGTCTGACTTTTATTTATTTTCTTTATATATATTTTATATCCTATTTATGCTATAATATAATGATATAAATTTTAAGTAAGGGATTGAAGTATATTGATTAGTGTAAATAATATAAGTTTAAGATATGGATCACAAAAATTATTTGATGATGTAAATTTAGTTTTTACTCCTAGTAATTGCTATGGTGTAATAGGAGCTAATGGTGCTGGTAAAAGTACTTTCCTTAAAATCTTATCTGGGGAAATCGAACCAAATACTGGTGATGTTTCTATTGATAAAAATGTTAGAATGTCTGTGCTTAAGCAAGATCATTTTGAATATGATGAATGCCAAGTAATTCAAACGGTCATTATGGGAAATAAAAGACTTTATGAAATAATGATAGAGAAAGATGCAATATATGCTAAAGAAGATTTTTCTGATGAAGATGGTATTAAGGCATCAGAACTTGAGGCAGAGTTTGCTGAAATGGATGGATGGAGTGCTGAATCTGAAGCTTCTTCATTATTACAAGGTTTAGGTATAGGAACTGAACTTCATGAAAAGAAAGTAGCAGATTTAACTGGTAATGATAAGGTCAAGGTATTGCTTGCACAAGCATTATTTGGTAAGCCAGGTATATTAATATTAGACGAGCCTACTAACCACCTTGATGTAAAGTCAGTAAGATGGCTGCAGGAATTTTTAGGAGATTTTGAAGGTACAGTTATAGTTGTATCCCATGATAGACATTTCCTAAATGAAGTATGTACTCACATGGTAGATATTGACTTTGGTAAAATAAAAATGGTTGTAGGTAACTATGATTTCTGGTATGAATCAAGCCAGCTAGCTCTTCAAATGATGAAAGACCAAAACAAGAAAAAGGAAGAAAAAGTTAAAGAATTACAATCATTTATTGCTAGGTTTAGTGCCAATGCATCTAAGTCAAAACAAGCAACTTCACGTAAGAAATTACTAGAAAAAATTACTTTAGATGATATACAACCTTCTACTAGAAGATATCCTTTTGTTGGGTTTACTATGGAAAGAGAAGTTGGAAATGAAATTCTAACAGTGGAAGACGTTTCCAAAACAATAGATGGAGTTAAGGTATTAAACAATGTTAGTTTCAGAGTAAATAAAGGTGATAAAATTGCTTTTATTGGAGATGAAATAAGTATTACTGCCTTATTTAAGATTATAATGGAAGAAATGGAACCTGATAGTGGGAGCTATAAATGGGGACTTACTATTACAAAATCATATTTCCCTAAGGATAACTCAGAATTCTTCAATGATGTAGAACTAAATTTAATAGATTGGATGAGACAATTCTCAGTTGACCAATCTGAAATATATCTGAGGGGATTCTTAGGCAGAATGTTATTCTCTGGTGAAGAGGCGTTAAAGCAAGCCAAAGTATTATCTGGGGGCGAAAAGGTAAGATGTATGTTATCTAAAATGATGCTAAGTAATGCCAATGTTTTAATTCTTGACCAACCTACTAACCATTTAGACTTAGAATCTATTACTTCAGTAAATAATGGATTAAAGGATTTTAAGAGTAATGTATTATTTACTTCTCATGACCATCAATTTATTCAAACTATTGCAAATAGAATAATTGAAATAAAGCCTGATGGATTTAACGACAGAATGATGACTTATGAAGAATATATAGAAAAATTCTATTAAAAGGCTTAGCCTTTTAATAGAATTTTTTATTATCTTTTATGAAAACTTATTTCTCAAATATTGACTTAGTCTATCTATTATAATTATCATAATGGAAACTCCTAGAAGTAAAAGTCCAACCTTTTCCCAATTTCTCCATGTTATATTCATAGCTAAAATAGTACCAATTCCTCCTGCCCCTATTACTCCTAAAATTGCAGAATTTCTAATATTTGATTCTAATCTATATAGTACAAGACTTATAAATGTTGAAAATGTATGAGGTAGAAGTCCATGTCTATAAGCTTGAAAATTTGCTGCTCCTGTTACAAGTATACTGTCTTTTACATTTTCCTTAGTGTTTTCTAATACCTCACTATACATCTTTGTAAGCACCCCCATTGTATAAATACTAAGAGCCATGGCTCCAGCTAATGGTCCTGGTCCTATACCACGAAAAAATATTATTGCCGTTATTAGCGGGGGAAAGGTTCTTGATATATTTATAATCCCCTTAAAAAGTACAGATATGATCTTATTTGGTGATGTATTATATGCAGTTAGATATGCGAATAACAAAGAAAATAATGCACCCATTATTGTCGCAAAAATAGCTATAAAAAAACTTTCCCCTATTCCCTCAATAAGCTTAGGAAAATAATTCACATCTATTTTAACCATTCTTACTACTATATTTCTCCCTTGATTTAATCCAAGTATCAATCTATCATAATCTATACCTAGAGATTTAAACGCTAAATATATTAATCCTATTAAAAACATAGGTATAAATATTATCTTTACTATTTGAAATCTTTTATACTCTGCTATTGATTTAAACTTAATAGATGAATGCTTTAAATATCTTCTAATATACAAACTTAAAAAATCTATTAATAAAATTGTCAAGAATAAAACCAATATTATAGTGGCCAAGTTATCATATCTTAGATGATTTAAATCTCTCCACATAATCTGACCTATTCCGCCAGCCCCTACTAAACCTAAGATAGTTGCAGATCTAATATTTGTTTCTAATACAATAAAAAATATGGATATTGACAATTCAAATATATAGGGTAAAATACAATACCTTAATATCTGTATGGAATTTGCACCTATAGCTCTAATTGAATTTAATTGATTTTCTTTAATAGACTCAATATATTCTCTAAATAATCTTATGGAAATTAAGAATCCAATAATTGTAAGAGCAATAATTCCTGAAAATCTTCCTATGCTAAATATACTAACCAACAGGGCCGCCCATATTAAACTTGGAATAGTTCTAAAAAAAGAAAATATCCCATTCAATATTCCTGCCAAATATCTATTTGGTGTTATATTATCTGAAATAAAAAGAGAAAATGGTAAAGCTAATATAACTCCTAATATAGATGAAATTATGGCAATTTGAATTGTTTCAGTTAATTTTTCAAATACATCAATACTATAGGATAAATTAGGTCTTAAAATCCTACTAAGAAGATCAAGCATACTAGGTACGCCCTTGTATAATTTAATAAAACTAAAATTTACATTTAATCCTAAAAAAACTAGAAATATAATAAATCCAAACAAATATAAGAATTTACTTCTTATCCTTTTAGTCATATATTCCTTTGAGGATTTTATCATCTAAATCACCTGCTCTTCCGTCAAATAAAATCTTTCCCTTTTTAAGAGCTATGATTCTATTACAATATCTTTTGGCTAAATTTACATCATGTAAATTAATAAGTATGGTAATATTCTTCTTTTCATTAATGGTTTTAAAATAATTCATTATGGTTTGAGAAGAGGATATGTCCAAACTTGCTACAGGTTCATCAGCCAATATTATCTTGGGTCTTTGGCAAAGGGTTTTGGCTATTGCAACTCTTTGTTTTTGTCCTCCACTTAACTGATCTGCCCTCTCAAATATTTTTTCACTTAATCCAACCTGATTTAATGCCCTGTTTGCTCTTTCATAATCTTCATCATTAAATATACCAAGAATTGATTTAAAGGAAGACTTATATCCAAGCCTTCCCATCAATACATTATCTAAAACTGAAGATCTATCAATTAAATTATAATCTTGAAAAATAAAGCCGATTCCCCTTCTCATGGCTCTAAGGTTATAGTTATTAAGTTCTATTATATCCACATTATCTATATAAATCTTTCCATTTATAGGTCTAACTAGGAGATTTATAGTCTTTAGCATAGTAGATTTTCCGCTACCAGAAGAACCTATTATCCCTACAAACTCACCTTGCTCTACTTCTACATTTGCATTATCCAATGCCAATACATTTCCATCATATGAAACCGTAACATTCTCCAATTTTAGCATTAGACCAACTCCTAATTACCTTCTTTTAAATCCACATCCATAGATTCTGCTGTAGTCCTTATAATATCATAGTCACTATCTGTCGCTTCTTCAAATCCATACATATTAAATAGATCCTTTAAAAGTTTTGCACCTTCTTCAGATTTTGCTACATTTAACAAAGCATTTTTTATATTCTCTTGCATTTCTTTATCCATATCTCCTCTTACGGTCACAGATATATTTGGAATATAATCTGTATATCCTAAGACTTCCGTTTTTTCCATAGCTTCTGGAAAATCTTCTTTATATCTATCTCTTGCATCTACAAAGGTAGTGGCTACATTAACATCACCATTTAAAAGTAATTGTAATGCCTTATCATGCCCTCCAGCATATATATATTCCATATCCATTTCCAAATCTATTCCCTCTTTAATTAAATGTGCCCCTGGAAATAAATAACCTGATGTAGAAGATGGATCTACAAAGGCTACTTTCTTACCTTTTATGTCTGAAAAACTTTTAATCCCACCATCTTTTCTTACTAAAAATTGAGAACGATATTTTGCTTCTCCTGATTTATTTAATGCTGTTAATATGACATCTGCTTTACTTTCCTTATTAGCTAAGACATAAGCAAATGGAGGAATAAATCCAAAGTCAACTTGCCCCGAACCTAATCCCTCTACTACACCAACATAGTTAGTAGCAGTAAAACCTTCTACTTTAATTCCAAGTTCCTTAGATAAGATTTCTGTCAAAGGCTCAACTGATTCAATTAATTTATCCCCGTCTTTCATAGGAACAAAACCCATTTTTATAACTTCTTCTTTTTTCTGAGTACATCCGACAATGGATATCACTAAAATTAAAACTAATAATAAAACGATTATCTTTTTCAACTTATTCCCTCCTACTCTTAATTTATTGATTACAGAATACTACACTTTTATATTAATTGCAATACACTTTTGTAATATTTCAGATACACCACTTTTTATATCGGTATGCTTTTGCTCATTAAAAAAGACAGCTAGTAGCTGTCTTTTTTAATACTTAAATGAAAGTTTTTCTTATTTTATTAGTTTTAGCAAAATCTCTAGTTTCAATCTATTCATAGGATTATCTAAATCAAAATTTATTAACTCATTTATTTCTTCTATTCTTTTTCTTACTGTATTTATGTGTACATAAAGTTGTTTTGCTGCAAGGCTATAATTCATCTTACATTCTAAATAGACTCTTAGAGTTTCTACAAGCTCCTTATACTCAGGATTATCAAGTAAGATATTTATATCTTTTGCCATTAATTTAATTTCATCTTCCTTTATATCCATCCATGCAAAAACTCCTAATTCAGAATATTTCAGATACTCTTCATCTGGATATAGTATTTGACCAATTTTTATAGTTTGTTGACATCTTAAATAATTTCTCTTTATTTCATATATTGTACTTTCATTATCTGAAATACCAAAAACCATTTTTATATTTTCAATTTTTGATTCTATTCTCCTTTTAAAAACCTTAGCTGATTCCTCAACTTGTTCTAAGTTTTCTTCTTTTGAAATCCTATTATTTGCTGGAAGTAAAAAAATACAACTGTTATCATCTACCATAGCCATTCTAACTTCCATATGGGATATACTACTATTTATGGCTTCTTTAAGTTCATCTTTATAACTAGCTAAATGGGATTCCTTTTTTTCTTGCTCCATCAAAATTAAATAATAGTTTAAATTTATATCCAAACCTAAATCACTAGCTTTTTTAGATATAATTTCATCCTCCCATAAGCTTCCAGATATAATTTCTGTAATAAATTTTTCAAATCCTATATCTCCAATGCTTTGAGCTACTAATATTTGTTCATATAGTGATTGAAGAAGCAAAAATCCTATTCTTAAAGCAAACTGATCAAAATAGTCAATAAGTCCTGTAGCTTCCACCACTACAAAATAAGCTTTTACCTTATCTCCCACTGTAATAGGTACAGTAATCCAGCTATAAGGTCTTTCATATTTATCATCATGAAATCTATACCTTATCATCTTAAGATTATCACATAATATTTCTTTTGTAACTTCAATTGTTGGGTTCCAAAAATCTCCTATCTGAAAATCATCCATAAGATCTATAAATGTAGATGAACTATAATAAGCTTTCTCACTTGATAAATCATAGAGCATTGATGGAAAATTCATTTCTCCTTCCATTTGTGACAATATCTTATTTATCTTTCTTGATTGATAGCTTAAATTAGAAAAACTCTTTGGATTAATATTTCCTATTCTAAATTGTCTAATATTTTTATTCATTACAAGAACATTAAGTTGGTTCATTATGTCCATCCAAGAAGGATCAATTGGAATATTTATAAGAGGTATATTATGCTCATTGAATATAGATATTATATGTTCTGGAACAGTTTTTAAATATCTATCTAATTTAATTCCCATACCTGATATTTCTCTAAATATATCTGTTTTTATATAATCTTCAAACAACTTGGGATGTTGTTGAAATACATATCCTGATGATATGACAAATTCTCTACCCTTTGTCCATTTATATCCATCTGGAGCATCTAATATAGCCATTCCTTGTATTTGATTATCTAATCCCTTGTTACCTGCTATTAATTTAAAATCCTTGAAAAATTCTGCATTGAGCATTTCTCTTATAGTTAGACCCACAGTATCGCCTACCTTTATATAGTGCTAATATTATACCAAAATTTTATAAATAATATAACATAAAAGGGGTCCATTGGTTCTTATATGAATAAAGTATCATATGGAGCCTTATGGATAATCCCCCTTTATATTAATCTTTCCTATTTAAGCGGACTTATATACTTCCTATTTTCTGTTCTTTTATTAAATTCATTTTTTGCTTCTTCAACTAGCTTTGGATTATTTAGTAAATCATACATCATCCCTGTAAAAATCTCTGCTGCATAAATCATCCCTTTTGATCCCATTGAGGAACCTGATGATGAAGTTGCTTGCCATGAATGAGCTGGAACACCTAATGGCCAGGTAGCAGTAAGGAATAAATTCATAGGCATTATCCAGGATACATCACCACTATCAGATGAACCAGAAACTACTACTGAGCCTACTTTCTCCTTATCTAGTACTTCCTGATGAAGAAATATTTTCTCATCACTATCTATATATTTTTTAATTTCAGCTTCTACCATATTAGGTTCTAGAGTTTCTTGAATAGTTTTTGCAAATTCTAATTCTTTCCCTGTATAAGAAGGCACTCCGATCTCTACCATGTTTTTATGAGTTAAATTATATAATACATTATTTGGCAATTTCTCATAGCATCCACCTAATATTTCATATTCAACAGTTGTTTCAGTCATCATTGCTGCACCCTTTGCGATCTTAAACAATCTTTCTGTAATTTCTTCTACGTCCTTCCTATAGGGTGCTCTAACAAAATACCAAGATTCTGCTTCCTTTGGTACAATATTTGGTGCTCCTCCTGCATTAGTTATTGTATAATGAATTCTAGCAGAATCTATAACATGCTCCCTCAAATAATTTGCACCTACATTCATCAACTCTACAGCATCTAAAGCAGATCTTCCTGACTCTGGTGATTGAGCCGCATGGGCTGATATTCCATGGAATTTAAACCTAATGGAGTTATTAGCTAAATATGCCTTATCTATTGCTACATTTGCATTCATAGGATGCCAACTAAGGGCTAAATCACAGCCATCAAAAGCTCCTGCCTTAATCATTTTTACCTTGCCTATTAAAGTTTCTTCTTCAGGACAACCATAGAACCTTACCGTTCCACTTGTATTTGTTTCTTCTAGATATTTTTTAACTGCAATTACAGAACCCAGAGCTGCACTTCCTAGTAAATTATGTCCACATCCATGGCCTGGACCATTTATCTCTACTGGATTAAATTTTGTATCTAATGATTGGGATAATCCTGGCAATGCATCATATTCTCCTAACACTGCTATTACAGGTGAGCCATTGCCATATTCACCAATAAAAGCATTTTCCATTCCATCTATTTCTTTTATCTCAAATCCATAAGATTTTAAAACTTTTCTAAATAAATTTGACGAATCCTTTTCATTTCCAGAAGTCTCTGGATTATTCCATACCTTTAAACTTACCTCTTTTACTTCTTCACTTATATCTCCCAAATATTTTAATACCTGTGATTTATTCAATTTAAACCCTCCCTATAATTATTTTTATAGAAGTTTTTTCTTATATAAAGTTGTACCTATAGCCATAGTTCCAAATACAGCACCTAATGTAACTATATAAGATGGATGCCCTGGTAAGAAGCTAAATACTCCAACCTTTAAAGCAAAAGTTAATCCTAAAGCTATTCCCAATGCTATTGGTGCCAATTTTAACTTTTTAAGAGCAAATTGAACAAATATTGCTCCAAATAGTGCTGGTAATAAAAAGTTAAATGAAGCAACTATGTTCTCAGGCAAAGACCCTAAAAT
Organism: Tissierella sp.; assembly: GCF_032104385.1. Taxonomy (GTDB): domain Bacteria; phylum Bacillota; class Clostridia; order Tissierellales; family Tissierellaceae; genus Tissierella. The sequence goes on along the minus strand of NZ_DAMCHJ010000004.1, from coordinate 78,354 downwards.
TGCTGCACCTGCAAATACTCCTAAAGCTAATATCACAATGTTTACAATAACTGATGTTGCCATACCTAATGTAGCTATTATAGTTCCCTCTTTTGTACCAGGTTCTACTCCTGCTACATTTTGTGATACTGCTGCAGCTGGAATTCTAAGATTAGAAATATTACCAGTTATAAAGGCCATATATGTTCCAGGTACTCCAATTATAGGAAAATATGATATTGGCTCCACTATCCAAACTACGCCTACTGCTGACGCTATGGCTATAAATCCTGTAATTATTGCACTTACGGGTGGAACTAATTTATATACTACTGCAAGTACTAAAGCTGGTCCAAATGACAATAATACACCTAACCAACCAGTTATTTTCCCCCATTTAATGATATATGGTAAATACACTCCTTCAAATTGATTGCTTTTTTCCATTTTAAAATCCTCCTCTATAAGTAGGTCTATATTAATGCTGCTATTACCATTCCGCCGAATAATGCTATGGTTAAAGCCCATTCTTTAAGCCATTTAATATTCTTTTTATCTGCTATAGGAGATAATATAAGCATGATTGCAGCACCTGTTAAGGCTGCAATAGTATTTTTATTCATTGCTATTAAATGTCCTGATACCAATGAACCAAAAGAACCTAACATGGCTGTTATGGATATTATACTTAATAGCCCTTTATCTCCTTTGGAAAACTTAGTCTGAACTTTTTCCATTTTATCTGCTGTTAATGTAGAAAATATTATCCATCCTAGGGATCCCAGTATCATGGTCCAAACTGCATTTGCAAAGGCTATATTTGTCATTGGATCTATTCCCATCTTAACTCCTACTGCTTCTGTTCCAAAGCCTGCGGCCATCATCTCAAACATTACTGAACCTATAAAAGACAATCTCATCCATGCCATAGGCCCTCCTACTGTTACTAATAATGATAAAAGTCCTGTTAAAATTACGATTGAAGGCCCTAAAGATGTAATAAAGCTACTCTTTATTGCACTCTTCATTTGTTCTTCTGTAAGTCCTATTTCTTTTCCTGTACTATAAGATTTCTTAGCAAAAATAATCGCTTGAAATAATGCCAAAGATATTGCTAGACCTGCTGCTAGCCACATGGGAAAACTGTTTGCAATTTTTAAATAATCCATGTTTATTCCTCCTTAGTTTATTGTTTATCTAAATATTATCACTCTCATATATGTCAACCAATGTAAAAACTTTTCTTATTTAATGTGGTTTATGAAAATATTTTCATAAATAGAAAATAGCCTATGGGAAGGGGGACTACCCATAGGCTATTTTCTAGTTTAAATCTGTAAACTCTATATCAATTTTTTCTTCCGTATTATTTCTTATAACTGTTAATGTTGCTTTATCTCCTTGTTTATATTTATAAAGTGCTTTTTTCAGCTCATTCATATTTGATATTTCACTATCATCTATTTTTAATATTATATCTCCATTTAATAAGCCTGCCCTAGATGCAGGAGTCTTTGGTCCTACTTCTAATAAAATTACACCTTTTTCTGTTGATAGTTTTATTCCTAATCTATATTGATATTCTGCTACTGAAACTCCTTTTATTCCCATATATACAGTCTTATATGTTCCATTTTTGACTACTTCTTCAGCTATTACCTTTGCTTTGTTTATAGGTATAGAAAATCCTAATCCTTCTGCTGACTTTATCTTAGCTGTATTAATCCCTATTACTTCACCCTTACTATTTAGAAGTGGTCCTCCGCTATTACCTGGATTAATAGATGCGTCTGTTTGTATTAAATCTTCTATTACATTACTTTGTCCCACTTGAATAGTTCTACTAAGTCCAGATATTATACCTGATGTAACAGATCTTTGAAATTCCAACCCTAATGGATTTCCTATGGCTACAGCTATCTCTCCAACCTCCAGTTTATCTGAATCTCCTAAAGCAGCTACTGGAAGTCCTGTAGCATCTACTTTAACTACAGCAAGGTCTAATATACTATCATTCCATAATACTTTACCTTCTTTTTTATCTCCATTTTCAAATAATACATTTATAGACTTAGCATTCCCATCTCCTACTACATGGGAGTTTGTAAGAATATATCCATTACTATCTATTATAACTCCTGACCCTATTCCTTCTACTTCCTGCTGAGAAAAGAAAAATTGTTGTACCTCTACAGAGGTTATACCCACTACTGAACTCATTGCCTTTTTAGCAACAGCAGATACTGTATTTATATCATCATTAGTTGTAATGTTTACTGGCGCTGCTGTATATTGACTATTCTTTGGATTAGGTAATACTTTTCCATATAGATTTGGTCCTATATAAGAAGAAGTTAATCCTCCCACAATTGATGCTATTAATGCTAAGGCTATATAGGAAATGAAGCTCCCTTTAAAGGATTTCTTCTTGGGCTCCTTTTTCTCTTCATAACTTCTGTAAATATAAATATCCTCTGGTATTTTATAATTTTCTTCTGTCCTAAACTCTTTATTTTCATCCATAATATTACCTCCCATTTTATTTAATTGACAATTTACAATTGACTATAAAAATTATTAAAACCTATCTTTACCCAGGTTAAATATATATGTGAAAAACAAATTAAAAATATAAGGCATTGAAAATAATTAATGGTTAATCTTCTAATTATTTTCTAAATTATTCATTATTATTTATTTCTTATCTTAATTTTAACCTTATATTATGAAAATAATATGGTAGAATTATGTTTTTGTTGTGTGATTTAGTTTTTATTTTATATATTTGTTATAATATTCTTAGTAAAAGGAATTCTATAATGGGGTGATATATATGTCCTATAAAATATATTTAGTAGAAGATGATGAAAATTTAAATTTAATTCTTACATCATACTTAAAAAAAGAAGGTTGGAATGTATCTTCATTTTTAAAGGGTGAAGATGCAGAAAAGGCAATAACAAGCCCTCCTGATTTATGGATTTTAGATATTATGCTTCCAGATATTGATGGCTACCAATTAATTAAAGAAATAAAATCAGCTACTCCTAATATTCCAGTTATATTTATTTCTGCAAGAGACGCTGATATTGATAGGGTTGTAGGCCTTGAACTAGGTAGTGATGATTACTTACCTAAGCCTTTTCTACCCAGAGAATTGGTAATTCGGGCTAGAAATATTCTTGATAGATTTAACACTAATATTTCTCATATATACAATCTTACACCTTATATTATCAATGATAGTAGTAGAATAGTGAAGCTTGAAGAAAAAATAATTGATCTTACTTCAAAAGAATATGACCTTCTAATATACTTTGCTAAAAATCCTAATATAGCATTATCTAGAGAACAAATCTTAGATCATATATGGGGAAATGACTATTTTGGCTCTGATAGAGTTGTAGATGATTTAGTTAGAAGGCTTAGAAAGAAAATGCCTAAACTAGACGTGGAGACTGTCTACGGATATGGTTATAGGGTGAATAAATCATGAAAAATTATCCATTAGCTGTTCAAATTTGGATTGTTATCGCTATTATTACTTTATCTATTTCTATACTGTTAGCCTTTATACTTCCTTCTACCTTAAGAGATTTTTTTACAAGAGAAATCTATGCTTCTATTCATTCTGCTCAGGATTTAGTATTTAATCAATTTGATAGTAATATATACAGAGACTATATTGGCTCAGATTTCTTTGGTAAAGATGAGCAGGTGCTGGAAAATATACGAACTGTAAAACATTTTATAATATATGATGATAATAAAGTAATAATAAGCTCTAAACTTCCAACAGATTTCTTAAAAAAAGTCCAACAAGAAGCTCTCACTCAAGAAAATGTCAGCCAAGAATATAGGGGAGATATAGATGGGGGAAAAGTATTTTATATTATTTCAAAGGGTAAAGCATTAGGTCGTGATGCTTTTCTTGTTTCTTATATGAGTGATTCTTACAGGGAAGATTTAGTTGAAACCTTATTTAAAAAACTTATCAATCTTATGGGATTAGTATTTTTATTTAGCTGGATTCCAGCAATATTATTATCGCGATATTTATCTAGACCATTGGTGGATTTAGAAAGAAAAGTAGGGAAATTGGCAAATAATGAATGGAATGAACCTATAGAATTAAATCGAAAAGATGAAATAGGAAAGCTGGGTTTTTCCATTGAATATCTTAGAAAACAGCTTATACGTCAAGATGAAGCAGAACAATCTTTCCTACAACATGTATCCCATGAATTAAAAACTCCAGTAATGGTGATCCAATCTTTTACCCAAGCAATTAAAGATGGGATATACCCCAAAGGTACTTTAGAAGATTCCATAGATACAATAGATGATGAAGCCAAAAGACTTGAAAAAAAGATTAAAAATTTATTATATTTAACTAAATTAGATTACTTGTCTAATCATGAAGTTGATAAAATTAATTTCTCACTTGATTCTTTAATTAAAGATATTGTTGATAGATTTTCTTGGCATAGAGCAGATATAAATTGGTCATTAGACCTTATGCCCATATCTATAGTAGGAGATGTAGAGCAATGGAAAATTGTAATAGAGAATCTATTAGATAATCAAATGAGATATGCAAATAGTAAAATTCTTATTTCTTTAAAAAGGGTTGATAATAAAACTATTCTAAAAATATGGAATGATGGACCAGCTATTGAAGAAAAACTTTTAAAGACAATGTTTAATAAATTTAATAAAGGATATAAAGGTGAATTTGGTCTAGGACTAGCAATAGCATATAAAGTAATAAAATCACATAATTCCAATATCTTTGCTATAAATGAAAAAGAAGGGGTATCATTTTATATAGAGATTTTTAGTTAGGAGCTGATTATATGAATAGGTTAAATATAAAGATAGAGCATATATTCCATAGTGGATTAACTGTAGAAACAGAAAATTTGTTTTTAGTATTTGATTATTATAAGGGAGCTATTTCTTTAAAAGATAAAAAAATCATAGTCTTTGCCACACATTCCCATGAAGACCATTTTAATCCTACAATCTTTAAATGGAGAAATAAGAATAAAGACATAAATTATATATTAAGCTCAGATATAAAAATTAAAGATAAGGATGAAAATATTTATAGCATAGCACCCTATGAAGAATTGGAATTAGAAGAAGTTAAGATAAAAACCTTTGGCTCTACAGATATGGGCGTATCTTTTCTTGTTAATATAGATAATATAAATATTTTCCATGCAGGAGATTTAAACTGGTGGTATTGGGAAGAAGATACTGAGGAAGAAAAGTTAAATATGGAAAAAGATTTCAAAGAAGAAATATCTAAGATTAAAAACTTTCCCATTGATATAGCCTTCTTTCCTGTAGACCCTAGATTAGAAAATGCTTTTAGTCTAGGAGCTGAATACTTTATCAATGAAATATCCCCAAAATATTTAATACCAATGCATTTTGGGGATAACTTTAGTACGACGAAAGACTTTATCCACAAAATGGATAGTATAAATACTAATATTGTGGAAATTAATCACAGAAACCAAATAATATACCTTTAACAAACACAAAAGGAAGAAATTTAAATTTCTTCCTTTTGTGCTTTTATTAATCTTTCTTTTATAAACCTTATATCATCAGATATATATCTATGTTTCACATCAGCTACATTGAAATTAACTGTTTTAAAAGCAAACTGAAAAAAATATCCTCCTGCTATGGACATTATAGCAGTTCCTATACCTACTGACCCTCCTAAAAAATAGCCCACAGCTATGGCTAATATCTCTACTGAATTCTTCACAAACCTTACGGATTTATTTGTTTTTTTAGTCAAGGCAACCATAAGTCCATCTCTAGGACCTGCACCAAAGCCTGCACCAATATACATATAACAGCCGTATCCTAAGACAAGCATACCTAAAAACATCATTAACAAACTAGGTAAAAAAGCATCAAAAATAGGAATCAATCTATTAATCATTAGAAAATCAACAATTATTCCAATGACTAGCATATTGAAGATTGTTCCCCAACCTATATTTTGTCCTAGAAATGCATCTATTATAACTATTATAAGCCCCGCAATTATACTTGCTCTTCCTATAGGAAGATTAAAAACATTTCCCACTCCTTGATGAAATACATCCCATGGAGCAACTCCTAAATTTGCATTTATAGTCATCACCATACCTACAGCACATACAAAATAACCTATAAAAAGTCTAATTATGGCAATGATTGTTTTTTTCATATAATTAACTCCACTGGACAATGATCAGAACCCATTACATCTGAATGTATAGCCGCTGACTTTATTCTATCTGCAAGGATTTCTGATACTATAAAATAGTCAATTCTCCAGCCTACATTTCTATCTCTAGCTTGTCTCATATAGGACCACCAAGTATAAGCATCTTCCTTATCTGGATAGAAATGTCTAAAGGTATCAATAAATCCTGATTCTAATAATGCAGTCATCTTTTCTCTTTCCTCATCAGTAAAACCTGCATTTTTTCTATTTGTACTAGGATTTTTCAAATCTATTTCTTTATGAGCAACATTTAAGTCACCACATAAAATTACAGGTTTTCCCGTCTCTAAACCCTTTAAATAAGATTTAAAGTCATCTTCCCATTTCATTCTATAATCTAATCTTGCTAATTCCCTCTGAGAATTTGGAGTATAGACATTCACTAGATAAAATTCATCATATTCCAAGGTAATAACCCTACCTTCATTATCATGTTCATCTATATCTATACCATAAGATACATCTATTGGCTCAACCTTGGTGAATACTGCTGTTCCTGAATACCCTTTTTTCTCTGCATAATTCCAATATTGATAATATCCTTCTAAGTTTAAATCTATTTGTCCTTCTTGTAATTTAGTTTCCTGTACACAAAATATATCTGCATCAATTTCCTTGAAAAAGTCTAGAAATCCCTTTCCTACACAAGCACGAAGCCCGTTTACATTCCAAGAAATTAATTTCATTACTAATGCCCCCTTAATAATTATAATTTTAATATTCGTCTAAAAATGAATGTTTTTCTCCATCTTCCTGCCAACCTAATATCCCATTCATATTAACATTTTCAGCCGCTCTAAAAATATTAATATCAACATTTACAAAGTCTTTCCTTAAATTTTCAATTAACTCCTTTATTTCATACCTCTTATTTCCAATTTTTTTAGCTGCAACCATACAAGCACAGTTTAAAGGCCATATTCCTGCATTTTGAATAAACCTTTGAATGTACAACTCTTCAATCAAATATAAAGGTCTTATTAACTCAAGTCCTTCAAAATTCTGAGCCTTTAGTTTAGGTAACATGGTTTTAAAACTACCAGCACATAGTAGATTTAACATTGTGGTTTCTATAACATCGTTAAAATGATGACCTAAAGCAAGTTTATTACATCCTAATTCCTTTGCCTTACCATATAAAGAGCCTCTTCTCATCCTAGCACACATATAGCAAGGGTAATCACTGGCTATTCTATCTGCAACTTGGAATATATCTGCATCATATATATGAACTGGTATATTTAAGTATTTACAATTATCCTCCAAAAGTTCTCTTATCTCTGAATGATACCCTGGATCCATGGCTATAAACTCTAATTCAAAATTCCTATTTCCATTCTTGTATAACTCTTGAAAAAGTTTTGCCATAAGAAGGCTGTCCTTCCCACCTGATATGGCTACTGCTATCTTATCTCCATCTTGTATAAGTTCATACTCTTTTATTGCCTTAATAAATTTTGCCCATACATGTTTTCTATATGTCTTTATAATACTTCTCTCTATATCAACTAATGGTTTTCTTTCATTGAAAGGAACCAGTATTTCACAACCTGTTCCTTTAAGACCATTGTCCTTTTCCTCCATTATTATCACTCCATCTAAATTCATTAATTATTATAGTTTCCATAAATATTATTCTTCTAGTAATTCTCTTTGAGTTAAAACTTCTCCATTATCCTTATCTCCAAAATATACAGTTCCCCATACTCCTATGAGTATCATAATAGCCCCAATAAAATCGTACCAGAAAAAATCTTCTTTTAGTATAAGAACTCCAGCTAAAATAGATACTATAGTACAAAGATTAGCAAAAACTGCAGACTGTGACACTGGTATCTTGGATATAGTGTAATTAACCATAAAAAAGGCAACTATTGATGATAAAATTCCTAAATATAATAGGGGAATTAGGGCTTGACTATTTCCTAATGGTGTAAAGTAACTCTTCATTGTACCTTTTGTTAAATTAGTTATTGTTAGTATTATGTTGAAAGAAATAGCTCCTATCCACATCATTACATAAGTTATCTCAATAGGAGTAAAATTCATTGATGATTTTTTTGATCCAATATTATAAAAGGAAGATGCAATTATGGCTAAAAACAAAAAAATAATTCCTAAAAAATTACCTGATAAACTTAAGCTATCCTTCATTATATTTATGAAAACAACTCCCCCTACGGATAATGCTATAAATCCTAACTGATATAGATTAAGTTTTTCATGTAAAAATATCATACTAAAAATAGCTACGAATACAGGTATCAAGGAAATCATAAGACCTGCCTCTGATGAAGATGTCATACTTATTCCCATAGATTCAAAGAAAAAATATAATACAGGTTCACAAAATGATGTCAGTAAAACCATTTTAATATTCTTTCCCCTTAAATCTACCTTAATAATTTTAAATACCTTTAGTGCAGTCATAGTTAATGCTGCTAATAAAAACCTGAAAGCAATTAATTCTATTGGCGTCATAACTTCTAATCCTATCTTAGAAAACATAAAAGAAAAACCAAATATAATGGAATATATAATTGCTGAAATTATAGGCAGATATTTTGTATTTTTCAAAAACAACATCCTCTCTCAGTAAATATAATATTATATTAATCCTATTACTTCCAATAATATAACATATTTTTATATTTATTCGCAACTATAGAAAAAGCCTAGGATTTACAAATCCTAGGTTCTATAATAAATAATATTATTTTAATTTTTTGTTTAACCTGTCCAATAAAATTTTATTTGGGTCATTACTTAATTCCCAAATCATAACTCCACCTAATCCCTTTGATTTAATATATTCTGCCTTATGCTCAATAGATTCTTCATTCTCATAGGATATAAAAGTCATTCCATCATAAAGCCATGGCACCATGGATTCTGAATGATAATATTTTATAACTCCTGGTTTATTTAAGTATTTTGAAACTATATCAGCATAACTAATAGATGAGCCTCCTTTATAAGTCTGATATAGTCCATTAGCTGATAAGTTTACCATATTGTATTGCTTACCAAAAAAAGGAACCCCCATAACAATCTTCTCTTTAGGAAATCCTGCATTTATCCAAGATTTTACTGCAGAATTTATACTCCATTTAACATAATTTGGGGAAGAATTGTTTGCATATAAAGGCGAATTAAAATCTGTATATTTGTCCCAAACTCCATGCATATCGTAAGTCATTATATTTGCAAAGTCTATATATTTATGAATATTCCATAATTCAACATTTTCAATATACATACTGCTTGCTCCGCCTGCAATAGATAGTGCATAATATCTTCCATCTTTTTTACCTTGTATATCTAGTTTTTCTCGTATTGTCTTAAGTAAGAGAGTAAAATTTTGTTTATCTTCTTTCCTGCTCTTATTTGTTGAAAGTCCTCCAGCTACTGGATATTCCCAATCTAAATCTATTCCATCAAATCCATATTTTTTAATAAATTCCACACAATTATTTGCGAAATTATTCCTAGACTTGTCCGTTAAAGCCACATCAGAAAACTTATCAGACCATGTCCATCCACCAATAGATATTAGTGTTTTTAGTTTTGGATTAGCCTTTTTAAGTTCATTTAGTTTTTTTATATTAGAAGGGTCTATATATGAATCTCCTAAAATTACTTTTAAATCTTCACTGATATTTGCGAACCCATAGTTAATATGAGTTAACTTAGTTGCATCAACTTTATCTGGTGTAAAACCTGAATAAGCTGACCAAGAAGTATAATATCCTATAACCTTTTTACCTTGATTTTCAATTGACTTAGCCATTGCCTGAGGGGCTGCAGATAATATACTAAATGCTAAAATACAGATAATAACTGAAAATATGAATTTTTTCATATACATAGAGTTTATATTCACAAAAATCCTCTCCTCTTACAGAATAAACCTATGTTGATATATTATAGTGTTTCAGATATTATGTCAACTTGTAGAAAATGGCAATGAATGAAGTAAAATGAATATCTAATAAAGATAGAGTCATTTTATTATCTATCATTGCACTTATAGCATATTTACTGTATAATTTCTTTTTGTAAAGTATTTTTTTATTTAGGGGAAGATTAATATAATATTTTTATTATAGAAAGGAAATATAAAATGAAACTTGGAATAGTAGGCCTACCAAATGTAGGAAAAAGTACGCTTTTTAATGCAATAACACAAGCGGGTGCAGAATCTGCTAACTATCCTTTTTGTACTATAGAGCCAAATGTAGGTGTAGTTGCAGTACCAGATGATAGACTTGAGAAATTAGCAGAAATTTATGAATCAAAGAAAATTGTTCCAACTGCTATTGAGTTTTATGATATAGCAGGACTTGTAAAGGGAGCAAGCAATGGAGAAGGACTTGGAAATAAATTCTTATCACATATTCGTGAAGTAGAAGCTATAGTACATGTAGTTAGATGCTTTGAAGATGTAGATGTAGTCCATGTGGACGGCAATATAGACCCTCTTAGAGATATAGAAACTATAAATTTAGAGCTAATGTTTTCTGATATGGAACTTCTAGAAAGAAGACTTGAAAAAACTAAAAAGGCCGCTAAAGGTGATAAATCTCTAGGTACAGAAGTAGAACTTATCCAAAGAGCTTTAGAATCATTAGAAAAAGGAAAGTCTGTAAGAACTCTAGAATTATCTCCTGAGGAAAATGAAATCATCAAATCCTTTAATCTTCTAAGTTCAAAACCTGTTATCTATGCATCAAATGTTTCAGAAAATGACTTAGCTGATGGTGGAAACTCAAATCCTTATGTAACTAAAGTAAAAGAATTTGCTTCTACAGAAAATGCAGAAGTAGTCGTAGTTAGTGCACAAATTGAAGCAGAAATTTCATTATTAGCCGATGATGAAAAACTAGAATTCTTAAAGGATTTAGGTGTCGATAGCTCTGGTCTTGATAAGTTGATACAAGCATCTTATAGTCTACTAGGACTTATAAGCTTTTTAACAGCAGGACCAATGGAATCTAGGGCTTGGACTATAAAGAAAGGTACTTTAGCTCCTCAAGCAGCTGGCAAAATTCACTCTGATATAGAAAGAGGATTTATCAGGGCAGAAGTAATAGCTTTTGATGATTTAATGGCTCATGGAGGCAATATGACTTCTGCTAAGGAAAAGGGACTTGTTAGAATCGAAGGAAAAGATTATGTAATGAAAGATGGAGATGTTGTATTATTTAGATTTAATGTGTAAAAAAATAATATAATTAAAAAACAGCCCATAGGCTGTTTTTAATTTTATATACTTATTTCATTACCACTATTTTCTTATTATCATGGTAAATTATTTCCACAGGTATTTCATAAGTATTCATAATAATATCTTCATCTATTACCTGATTTTCATCACCATAAGAAAATATTTTAGTATCCTTTAATATTAAAAACTTATCACAATACCTTGATGCTAAGTTTAAATCATGAATAGATATTATTATACTAATATCTCTTTTTCTTGATATATTTTTTAATATCTCCATAGTCTTTTTTTGATGCTTCATATCTAAATTACTAGTAGGTTCATCTAGAAGTATTACCCTAGGTTCTTGAGCCATAGCTCTTGCTATCATAACTCTTTGTCTTTCTCCACCAGATAACTGATTTATTCCTTTAAAAGCAAAGTTCTCCAACTGAAAGTCTTCCATTATCTCCAATATAGCTTTATTACTCTCATTTGAATTTTTATTATTATATGGTGTTCTTCCCATTTTTATATACTCAAATACAGATATAGGAAATACTAAATCTATATGTTGAGGTACATAGGCTATATATTTCGCTCGTTCTTTTAAGGATAAATTTCTTAAATTTATGCCATCTACTGTACAAGTCCCCTTGTTTTTTAATAAATCTAATATACATTTTAATAAAGTGGTCTTTCCAGTACCATTGGGTCCTAATAATCCCAATATCTCTCCACTTTCTACTTCAAAGGATATATCTTGTATTATCTTTCTACTATCATATGAGAAGTCTATGTTTTCTACTTTTAAACCCATCAATAACTCCTCCTATTTAAAACTACTTGATGTAAGAATATGGGTACCCCTAAAAACGATATTACTATTCCTACTGGTACAATTACAGGTGATAATATTAATCTGCCTATTGTATCTCCTATAATTATTAGCATGGCTCCCATAATGGCTGATCCTGGTAATAAATATTTATAATTATTACCTATAATGGCTCTTGCTATATGTGGTGCTGCTAAACCTATAAATCCAATAACACCTGTGAAACTTATTATTGCTGCTGTAGATAAAGAAGCCAATATGCTTCCTATAATTCTTAAAATTACCGGATTTATTCCCATGGTTTTTGCTAATTCATCTTCCATAATTGCCACAATTGTAAATTTATCATTTAATAACATCAATATTAATAAACATGGAATTACAAAAGAACCTACGATTTTTACATGTATCCATTCTGCTCCATTTAAAGTTCCAAATGTCCAATTTATAACTTTAGCTAATTTATTATCATCTGCAATAAATTGTATAGTTGTTGAACATGCTTGAAATAAATAGTTTAATGCAATCCCTGTTAATATTATGGACTGTGAACTCATAGACATTTTCTTTGCTATTAAAAATATTACTATTGTACATATTATAGCAGCCATAAATGCATTTGTTACAATACCAAGCTGAGAGCTTCCGAACAATCCAAAACCAAATACTATGGCTATAGAAGCTCCAAATCCTGCTGCACTAGATATACCTATGGTAAAGGGACTAACAAGGGGGTTCCTTGTTATTCCCTGCATTATTACCCCTGATATAGATAAACCTATTCCAGCTAGTAATCCTAGGACTGTTCTAGGTAACCTAAGATTTAATATAACCTTTTCTGTAGTACTTAAGTTTTGGGATCTTAAAATTCCCTTTAATATTGTTTTCCAAACATCCATAACAGATGAGTCCGTTATTCCTAAGGAAGTACAGATTACAGATATTATTAATAAACCTATAAATGCTAATATTAGAGATATTATCTTCCTAGTTTCTTTCTTCTGATAACGTTCTAGTATTTCACTTCTATTGTCTATCATTTAAGATCATTGACTCCATAAAAGTGACCTTCAATATTTTTAAATCCTTGGAAATCTTCCATCCAAGCTCTAAATACTTCATCTGGATTTAATTCTGGTAAAAGGTCTGGATACATCCATTTAGCTATATACATTGTACCTACTAATTTTGATGCCCCGCCATGGCTAAACTGAGTCATGAAAAATACTTCTTCATTTTTAACTGCGTTTATATCATCCCAACCAGGTCTTGAAATTATTTCATTATAGGTGTTTACAAAATCATCTTTTGTTGGTGGTTCATATAAACCAGTTCCTTTTATAGCCTTATCTGGAGTTATTAATTTTATAATAACATCTGGATTTCTTTTTATTACTTCTTCTGGATCTATTTCAGATTTTTTTATGTTTTCAAAATTACTTGCAAATATATTGTTTGCTCCACCAAAGGCTGCCATATCAAAGAAATAATCTCCTGGTAATGTAGAATTTAATGAAGATGTAGTTTCTAGATATAGAGTCTTCTTATGTTCTTCTGGTACATTTGCTTTAATATATTCTAGTTTATCATTAAAATAATCATAGAATTCTTTTGCCTTATCTTCTGTTCCAAACATTTTTCCTATGTTCTCTACTTGATTTTTAAAGTCAGAAGTATCGTATCCTGAAATTACAAAAACTTTAATTCCAAATGGAGAAAGTTTTTCTTCCGCTTCTTCATATGTACCATTAGATGGTAATATAAGAACTTGAGGGTTTAATTCAATTATCTTTTCATAGTTTAATTCACTTTGTCCTTTTCCTATTACATTATTAGGATCAAACTGAGCCCAATATTCCCTATCTTGAGCAGTATTTGTATCTACTGCTATAACCTTATCAATTGCTCCAGATGCTCTTATTAACTCAGAGTTATATCTATTTGCTACAACTGCTGTTTCAACTGGATAAGGCAAAATAACTTCTCTACCTACATTATCAATTAATGTAATTTCTTGAACTTCATTTTCTTGTTCCCCTGCTACATTTGATTCTTCTTCCTTAATTACTTCTTTTCCCTTACATCCTGCTAGTCCTAAAGTTAAAGCTAGTAATAAGGCTAATAATAGGGTTAGTTTTTTATTCATTGTTTTCTCTCCTTTTAAAAATATTATTGAACTTTATTACTAAATCCTAATAAAAAAACTATTATCTTCATATTCCACAATTCTTCCCAAGGAAATATAAAAACAATAGTACATAACTGTTTTCAATTACCTATTTTCGACGGAAATAGGAATAAATTCAAATATTAAGCAGGTTTTCTGACTTATGCATAACATATGTTTAGCCTTCTCGCATTAGCAATGGCATAATTAAACATACTATCATTTACAGCGACCGGATCGTTTAAGATTTTCACTTAATTCCCTTTTAACGATATTTTAATTATCGCACTTAATATCTTATTCAATTAAAATTATTATAACATCCTTATATTCTTATATCAAACCTTTAATAACAAATAAAATTTAATTTATAAACCTATAAAAATTAGCCTGTATAAAAATATTTTTATACAGGCTAATTTATTGAAGACTTAATGTAATTGTTGCTCTAGTCTATCCTTTACTTCTTCGGGAGTTAATCCTCTTGCATTTACTACTGGAGCTTTAGTTTCTGTATCACTAATCCCTAACATATCTGTATTATATCCTGCAGTTACAATAGCATCAAGACCACTTAACTTTGGAATATTATTATCTATAGATTCACTTAAGATTTCTATAGAATAACCTTCATTAGTTAGATAATCTGCCACATTTCTTAGTCCCTTTTCCACACCAATCTTTTTCATATATTTATCACCTCTAAGGTATTTTGTACAAATTAATAATATAATATACTCCGCTTTCTTTTAGCTTTATTGTAATTTATAACTGTAATAATAATATGATTTAGTGGGAAATTATATATACTATAATTCAGATTGGAGGAATAAAAATGACAATAAAAGCTTATTTTGGAGAAATAAGTGCAGCAAATAATGCTATTAGAGAACTTGAAGAGGCTGGATTTAGTGGTGCCTTTGTAGATATCAATGACCATTATATAGGAAATAGAAATGTTAAAACAAATAATCCTGGAACTAGTACTGCACCAAATCTATCCCAATTAATTTTAAATTCTGGCTCAGATGGTTTAGATAATGGAAATTCTCCTTTAGCTGCTGCTAATCCTATGGTTAGCGGCATGAGTTCTTTTGAAGAAATAGCAAATATAAACTACGTTGTTAGCGTAAATATAAGTGGTAAAGACTCTCAAAAACCTAGAGATATTCTTAAAGATAATGGCGGATATCTAGGGAATCCAAACATTAGTGGAGAGAAAGCCATATCTAATGCAGAAGTTGATTTAACAAAAGCTATTTCAACCTTAGAAGATGATGTTTAATAAAGATACTCCCAAAGGGAGTATCTTTATTATGCAGCTATATTAAAATTATCTAATTCTTGTACAACATTTCTTATCCATTTTTTAGATTGAAGTCGTTTAGCTTCAAAAAATATCTTAACTACTTCTTCTAAAGAAATTATTAAAAATACTTGCTCTAAAGGAAGTTTAAAATATACTGCTGCTACAAATCCTGCTGGAATGGCAAAACACCAAACAGTTCCAAGCTGAACTAGCATGGAATATATAGTATCTCCTCCTCCTCTAAATACACCTACTATCATAAGAACATTGAAAAATCTAAGAGGGGCAAAAAATGCCATAATCCTAAGGACTTTTATTGTAATGTCTAATGTATCCTTGTTAATTTTAAATAATCCTGCAACAGCTGGAGATGCAATCCATAATAACATTCCAGTTATAAGTCCTAGAATGGGGGCAAAAATACCTAGTTTTATTGCATAATCAATTGCTAATTTCTCTTCTCCTGCTCCAATTTTATTCCCTACCATAATCGCAGCTCCATTAGCAAGTCCTATGGAAAATACCATAAACATATTATTAATAGTGCTGGCTATTTGCATACTAGCAACCTCACGAATCCCTATTTTTGCATATATTACTGAATATACAGATAGACCTACAGCCCATATTAACTCATTGAGTATTACTGAAGAAGATGTTTTAAAATACATCCTAATAAATTCACGATCAAATCCTATAATATTTTTTAATTTACTAGGTATAACAGAATTAGATTTATATGCACAAATAACTATAAATATCATCTCTATAACTCTAGCTATACTTGTAGCTAGAGCCGCTCCTGCTACTCCCATTGCTGGAAATCCAAAGTATCCAAATATAAAAACCAAATTTAAAAAAGCATTTGTTAGTACGCCTATTAAGCTTCCAAACATTGGTAACCTTGCAATACCTATACATCTCAATGCTGTGGAATAGGTTTGAGTAATACTGGTAAGTACAAAAGTTACGGAGATAATTCTAATATATTGGACACCTAGTTTTATAACTTCACTATCCTTAGTAAATATTTTTATTATCTCTTCGGGAAATAAATAAGCTGGAATAAAAAATAAGACTGAAACTATAAGGCTTAAAACTATATCTAATCCTAACATTTTCCTTATATTAAAAATATCTTTCTTACCCCAAAATTGAGACATAAATATCCCTGCTCCTGCGTTAATTCCTGTTAAACATAACATGAATATGAAAAAATACTGATTAACTAAACCTACAGCTGCAATTGAACTTTCTCCAAGTCTTCCTATCATTAGATTATCAACCATATTTAGTGATGAACTAATTAAATTCTGCAAAGTTATTGGTATAACTAATGTTAGAATTGCAAGAAGAAATTTCTTGTCTTTTGATGTCTTTTTCATTTACGTCATTCCTCCTATTTTTTGACACAAAAAAGCAAATGGGTATTGAAAGCTGCCCATCTGCTTCTATATTTATTATATATTTAATTAAATTTACAATAATAGATTATATAAGAATTTTTCATAATGGTCAATGTTTTTCCTGCAATTAGTTTATACTAAGATACCTAAATACCTTTTATTCTAATTCCTTCTCTTATTTCCTTATGTGGTGAAAGTATAACGATTTCTCCTTCTCTTAAACCTTGTATAATTTGGACATCTTTATCACTTTCTATTCCTGTTATTACCTCTCTCAGTTTTGCCTTTCCATTGTCATCTATAAAAACATAATCTTTTCCATCTATGATAAATAATGCTTTTTTAGGTACTATTAATATATCATTTGCCTTTTCTGTAATTATCTTTACTTCTAAATCATAGCCTGGTCTAAGACCTCTTTCATTACCATTTATTTCAATATGAACTTTTACCCTCTTTTGCTGAATACCTAAGTCAGAAGTTTTAGCAAAAGCATAGGGATGTATCTTTTTTACTATACCTTCTAAATCAACTATGTTTAAATCTTTATTTGTTATGTGAACCCTTGCTCCTTCCAAAACCTCCATCACATCTTCCACTAATATATCGCTTTCTATATATAATTTGTCTATATTTCCAATATCCATAATAGAAGTTCCTTGTTGTATGTAGCTGCCTTCTTCAACAAATTTACCAAATACTATTCCATCAATATTAGAATTTATACTGGAGTCTTTATACGATTTTTCTAAATCTTTTTCTTGTATATCTAGCTGTCTTAATTGTGTTTCAAATTTAGTAACTATATCTTGTGATATAGGTTTTTTTATAATCTCTAGGTCTAGTTTAGCTTTTTCTAAGTTAATAGTTTCTGATTCCATCTGTAATAAAGCCTCTTGGTATTCTTCATAACTTATAGCCCCTTCATCATATAAAGTTTTTTTATTATCTAATATCCTCCTAAGGTTCACAAGTTTCTTTTCTAAATCTTCTATTTCTAACTCTAATTTTGAAATCTCCCTATTATCTATAGGTTTTTTTGCTTCATTATATTCAGCTAATATAGCTTTTCTTTTATTGCTTAATTGTTCCATATCCCTTATAATTTCATCTTTATCTAATATTACTAATACATCTCCCTTTTTTACTTTATGACCTATATCTACTAAAACCTTTGAAACCATACCTGTAGTTGCAGAATATATATTTACTTGGTTTTCAGACTTTACTACTCCTAATTCTTCTACATACTTAGTTATATTTCCTTTTTCTACTGTAGCTGTATTTACTTCTATAAATCTTTTAGCATATTTTATATAGGATACTGTGACAATGATTATAATAAATATAATAG
Organism: Tissierella sp.; assembly: GCF_032104385.1. Taxonomy (GTDB): domain Bacteria; phylum Bacillota; class Clostridia; order Tissierellales; family Tissierellaceae; genus Tissierella. Next base: position 59,800 of record NZ_DAMCHJ010000004.1, on the reverse strand, counting down.
CAATAATAACTTTCTTTTTCACCTTATTCACATCCTTAAATTATAGTTAATATTATACATAGAATATCCAGTTGAAAATACTCCCTAATTATCCTTAAGATATTCTATTCTTTAATGAATCTATAAAATTCAAATGATAAATCTTTCTAATGGTAGCAAGTTGTGCTAAGGCAATAAAAATTATAGTAGAAATTGCAGTAATTATATAACTGCTAGGCTTTATTATAAGAGGAATACTATACATATCTGCAGAGAGAGATAATACAAGCACTTTACACATTCCATATCCCAATGGAACACCTGCTAATAATCCCCAAAATGTCATTATTGTATTTTCTTTAGTAACTAATCCATAAATTTCCTTTTTATCAAAACCCATTACTCGTAAAGAAGAAAATTCCATAGCTCTTTCTCCAATACCAACAATAGTTACATTATAAACAATAGCAAAGCCTAAAACCCCGCCAAATATCATCATTACTCCTACAGAATAGATAATAATATCAATAAACTCTAAAATACTATTCTTCATATCTTCAATAGACTGTATCTGTCTTATATTTTTAACATTTTGAAGTTTTTCTTCTAAGTTACTACTAGAATTCAATATTGCACCTGTTATAACTTGCTTTTCTTCTAATAATTTATTTATTTCATCTATATCCATATATCCATTGCTTCCTAAATACTGCTCTACAATACCTTTAACTTCAAGGGTTTTATCTTCTCTATCAAGTATAAGATTTTTTACTATTATCTTATCACCTACCTCTGCATGAAGATTATCAGCTACTATTTTAGAAAGTAAAATTCCGTCTTTTGGCAGTTTAATTTCATTTCCATCTATATCTTTAAAAAAATATAATTCTGTATCCCTTTTCAGTCCAATAATATTAACTGTCTTTTTTAACCATCCTCTCTTTAATTCCAATGGAATTTCCACCTTTGGCTCTATATAATCTATATCTGCAACTTGAATCAGCTCCCTTATTGCATTATGATTCATAGGAACAGCAAAATCTATATTATAATCCATTCTTTGAAGTTCTCCATACTGTATATCAAATAGATTGTCCCATACATTCATCATAAATATAGGTACCATAGTAATTCCATAGGTTAAAGCAATTCCTAAAACTAAAAAAATTCCTCTCTTTTTATTTCTAAATATATTTCTGACTACCATCTTCCAACTAAAAGACATTCTATTCCAAATAAATTTAATATCTTCTATCCAAATTCGTTTACCTGTCTTGGGGGATTCAGCTCTCATAGCATCTGCTGGTAAAATTTTTATAACATTTCTAGCTCCAATCATCCCAGACAATATACAGAATATAACTGTTAGCAATATACCATAAGCAAAATATATATAATTTATCTCCATTTTAAACATAGGAATATTCATATATTGTATATATAAACTGGTCATGAAGGTAGAAAGTGGTATACTCAATCCAGCCCCTATAATAGAACCTACTAAACCAATTAATACTGAAAACTTAGCATAATGAATTAATATATTAAAATTACTATATCCCAATGCTTTCATTACACCGATAGACATTCTATCATTTCTAACAATTCTAGATAACATAATATTTATAATTACTGCAGAAACTATTAAAAACAATAATGTAATAGAAGCAGCCATATTTTCCAACTGCTCTACTTCTTCCATCATTACACTATGACTTAGCTGTCCTTCTCTCTTAACAACCTTTTTAACTATGTATTTATCCAATTTTTCTTCTATTTCATCTATAATACTATCTATCTTATTTATATAATTATCTTCTACTTTAATCATTATTTCATTATATGTACCTTGATAGCCTAAGGTAGATTGTGCAAACTCTTCAGAAACATATAATATGCCAAACTTCTCTGGTGCTGGAAGCAGTGCCTGTTCATTTTCCATTAAATATATATATTCTGGACTGCCTACAACTCCTACTATTTCCATAGGATATTCCCTGCCTTTAATATAGGGTACTATCCTATTACCTAGCTTCATATTTCTAGCATCAAAGAATTGCTGCAATACCATTGTAGATTTTGGGCTGTTTTTTAAAACTTTACCATCTATTAAAAATATATCATTTAACACATAATCTTCATTTGGTATAGATACTATCCTAACGTTAACCTTTTCCTTAGGATTCTTTACCCTTAATGGTACGTCTGCACTTATTCTTCCTTGGACTTTTTCAATACCGTCTATAGCTGAAATTTCCTTTATAACTTTCTTAGGTACCTTAGAAACCTCCACAAAAATATCCCCAAAATTAGTCACATCATAATAATGAAATATTGTACTATTAAGATTATCAGCTACCATACTTAAAGAAATATAAATAGTCAGTGCCAATATAATCATTATGGAAATAGAGATAAAAGGTCCCCTATTATACTTCACTAGTCTCAATAACCTTATATCTAATTTTTTCATTACCATTCAATCCTTTCTGGATTAATAGGATTATCATTTCTTTTAATATCAGTTATTTCACCACTTCTCATTCTAATCACTCTATCAGCCATTTGTCCTATAGGCGTATTGTGTGTTATAACAATAACTGTTTTTTTATATCTTTTATTAATATCCTTTAGTAATTTTAAAATCTTAATTCCCGTTTCAAAATCTAATGCTCCAGTAGGTTCATCACAAAGTAATAACATGGGATTCTTTGCTACTGCTCTAGCAATAGCAACTCTTTGTTGTTCACCGCCGCTCATCTGTGATGGAAAATGGTCTTCCCTATCCTCCAATCCAACACTTTTTAATACATCATCAATATTTAAACCATTCTTGCAAAGTTCTGTAGCTAATTCTATATTTTCTCTAGCCGTTAAATTAGCCATTAAGTTATAAAATTGAAATACAAAACCTATTTTCTCTCTCCTATATGCTGTTAATTTCTTGTCATTATAATTTGTAATATCTTCATTATCAATAAATATCTTACCTTCTGTTGGTAAGTCCATTCCTCCTAAAATATTTAAGAGAGTGCTCTTCCCAGAACCACTAGGTCCCAAGATAACTAGAAATTCTCCCTTATATATTTCAAGATTTATATTCTTTATAGCGGCTACTTTCACTTCTCCCATTTCATAAAATTTATTGAGAGCCATGATTTTTAATAAAATATTAACTTCCATATTCTTCACCTTCTCATCTTCCTAAAAGTCCATACTTTAGAAAGTCATAAAGTTTTTCTGTAAAATCTTCTAGCTCCTCATTACTATTTATATCATCAAATACCTCTTTATCTATTCCTTTTATTAGTGCAATCAATATATTTGCTATAAAAGCCTCATCTATATTTCTTATTTCTCCTTTATTAACTCCTTCTCTTACAATATCCTCAAATATAATCTTGGCCATTCTCTTTTTTTCTTCCATAAGCTTTTCATAAATGTATGGATTATCAAAAATATCCTTGTAAAGTGCCATAGAATATTGTTTGGAATGTTCCATGCCAAAATTTAATAAAAAATCTATCCTATCTAATGTGCCTTCTATTTTGTCTATTTCATTTTTTATATCCTTAAAATACCTATCCATAATAGATAATATAATCTGTATGAAAAGCTCTTCTTTCGAAGGAAAATACTTATATATAGTCATCTTGCTAACTCCTGATTCCTCAGCAATCTGATCCATAGAAGTAGCTTTGTAACCCAACTTTAAAAACAATTCTTCAGCCTTTTTTATTACTCTGCTATATTTTAATTCACTTTGACTAATCATATATTTCTCCTTTTTATACTATTATGCTCACATAGTATAATAGTATAGTTTTTTTGTCAATATTTTTAATATTATTCTTGTATCATTTTATATTGTAGTGGAAAAATACTTATACTGGATAAGTTTTATTATTACAGAAAGTAGGTACTATATATGGAAAAAAGATTTCTTGCGCCATCAGAAGTTGCAAAAGCAATAATTGCATCTGCCGAAACAAAAGTTAGTTTATCCGTAACTCGATTAATAACTCTTGGAATAATGGCTGGAATTTATATTGGATTTGGAGCTTTTGGTAATATTGTTATTATGCAAACCTTAGGTAATATAGATATTGGATTAATGAAGTTTTTAGGTAGTTCTGTTTTTCCTGTAGGTTTAATGTTAGTTGTTTTTTCTGGTTCTGAGCTTTTTACTGGAAATAATTTAATGACAATGGCTTTAATGGATAGAAAGATATCTATAAAAGGATTGTTAAAAAATTGGTCTTTAGTGTATCTAGGAAACTTTATAGGTTCATTAATTTTAGCTTATCTCATCTATAAGTCACAGTTAGTAAACAAAGATATATTAAACATTACATTTAATATAGGTAGTTCTAAAACAGCTTTAAGCTTTCAAGTTGCTTTTATAAGAGGTTTATTGTGTAATATATTAGTTTGTCTTGCTGTTTGGATGGCTGCATCGGCACAAGATATAGTTTCTAGAATATTTACTATATGGTTTCCAATAATGTTATTTGTATTGTCTGGATATGAGCATAGTATAGCAAATATGTTCTTTTTATCACTAGGAAAATACTGCGGACTTAATATTACTTGGTCTAATATATGGTTTTCAAATTTAATCCCAGTAACCTTAGGTAATATTGTAGGTGGTGGACTAATTATACCTATTGCCTATTATATTGCCTATATTCTTCCTGCTAAAAATGATTAACAAATAAAAACAAGGTACATTTATTAATATATACCTTGTTTTTATTATAGTTTATTTACTTGTAATTATTTTCTCTTGCTATTGCTTCATCTCTAATTTCTTCTTTCATTCCTTTTAGAGATTCTTCTCTTCTTTTGTTTTTCTCCATTAAAGCTTTTTTCATATTTTGGTCATCTGTTTCTGCAATCATTTCTTCTGCAAGATTGTAGTTTTTAATAGTGTTATCAATATTAAATTGTATTTTTTCAACATTATCTCTTCTATCATCTGGTTTTGGTTTATTATTCATAATTTTCATCTCCTTACTTTCATTAATTTATTTTTGATTTGGTAAATGCTACAACCCAGTTATTTACCTATTAGTTGTTTTTGTCCTATCTCAACTAGCTTTTTAGTCATCATCCCACCTACTGTACCAGCAGCAAATATCTTTTCCACTGAATTTAGTGGACCTTTTTCCAAAACACTCACCTCTATATGAAATTTTTATTCTTTATTATTTTGCATATTTTAATGATTTTAAATACTAGGTAATTTAATGAAAGTAATAACTCAATTATCTTATTAAGTATATTGTAATTTATATGTGATTAAATCGACTATTATATTAATTATACTTACTTTCCATAATACTTAAATATTAACAAGAAATTATAGTAAAATAATTTACGTACAAATATAATATAAACCTTAGCCTAAAGCTAAGGTTTATAAGATAATCATAATATTTTTCTCAAACTGGATATAAAAAATATTCTATTCTTCATTTTTTATAAATTCTAATACTTTTTCTGCATGTCCCTTTGCTTTTACGTTTCTAAACTCTTTTACTAACTCTCCCTTTTTATTGAATATAAAGGTGGATCTTTCAACTCCCATATATTCCTTTCCATACATCTTTTTAAGTTTCATTACATTAAATAAATTATGGATCTCTTCATTTTCATCACTAAGAAGCAAAAATGGTAAATTATGCTTGTCCCTAAATTTAGCATGGGATTTTAAGTTATCTCTGCTTATTCCCATTATAACAGTATCTTGCTTTTGAAATTCATCATATAAATCCATAAATTCTAATGCTTCTGTAGTACAACCTGATGTATTGTCCTTTGGATAAAAATATAATACTACATTTTTTCCCTTAAAATCCTTTAGTGAAATATCCGTTCCATTAGTTTCCTTTAATACAAAATCATAATTTAACATATTAACCCTCCTATTAACGAAATTCATTGATATTTTAATTATAACATATTTATAAAATTTGAAATAACATGATGTGTTTAAGCATTTATACTACTTTTATTTAAATAAATAACCTCTAAGAAATTACTATCCTAAAGGTTATTTATGTATTTAACTCTATATATTTATTGATTTATTCCAATACCATATCCTCATCAATATTATCATTACTAGATAGAATATTATATAGTCTTGCTAAGGTAGCTTCTTTATAAGGATGGACAAAGATTCCTCCTATACCAAAGAAAAGCAAGCCCAAAATATACCAGCCCCAGAAAGATAAATCTAATATAAATATATCCATTTTATGCCCTTCTGTCATATCCATACTTCTTCTTATAGCCTCATTAGGTGATAAATTAGGTTCATCAGATAAAATATATGGTACCATTATATATTCATAAGATTTTATTATTCCTGGTATTATAAACAATAGTGTCCATAATAAATTATATAAATTTCTTACAAATTGGGTTTTTACAATTCCAAAATATTCCCTAGAGTTGAAGGTTGAAAATAAATTTTCTACATTCACATCATCCTTAAATCCTTTAAGAAAAAACCTACTCTTACCTACTTCAAGCGCATAACCTATGGTTATTGAAATTATTAAGGAAATAATAATTATTATTGGGATAAATCCTCTTGATATATAAAATATAGGAGATATACCAAACTTTCTAGCTGTAAAATTAAATGCAATATTATTAGGCTCGAAAGCTATTTTATTTCGCATTATATCCATTGTTTGAATTTGATTATGTCTATCAGGTGCTTTAACCTTAATGCCACTATTGCCAATTATAACTACAATAAGACATACTAAAAATGCTTTCCAATAATGTTGTCTCAAAAAATCCTTTGCATAATTCTTAATCTCTTCCCTTGACCACATAAAATCACCCCTTAAGTTATAATAACTAAGATTACTACAACCCATTTTAAATCATATCTCATCCCCTTCAAACCAATTTATTTATATCTACCCCTTATTCTATTATAATATCAGACAATAGTTTGTTATGATATTAATTTAGTATATTATACCTATAAATAAAGGTTGCTGGATTAAAGTATGATTTTCTCATACAATTTTATAAAGCATCCACATAATCCTTTGCTTCCTTTAATCCCATCCCAGTAGCATCTCTTAACTTCTTTATTGCCTTAACTCTTTTATTCTCCGAAACAAGCTGTACTAACTCACTTTTAAGCTCATCTGGTATATGTTCTATTGACGATTCATATAATCCAAGATGCTCCATAATTTTATCTAGTTTTGATTCTATTCTTTTTTGATTACGATGCAGTTCACTAATATTGGTGCTAAAAATAGTAAACAAAATAACTATCAAACCCATAGATACATATTCCATACTTCAACCTCCTTCACTAACTAATATAAATTTCTTGTATCTAAGTCTATATAAATATATTACATACCATCCACTGAATTCTCTATACATTTTCTTAGTTTTAATCTCTTATATTTCAGCCCACATCCCATAAGAATAGATGGTAACAAGTTTTCAAATAATAGTAATAATGGAATTGTAGGTATACCTAAAAGAAAGTCAATCATTGTAAATGGAGTATAGTAAATATTAAATAATATCCAATACTCACTTAATTCTCTAGGTACTTCTAATAAGTTTTTACCAGTTATTGAAAATATATATGTCCATAATCCAATACCTATAAGAGAAATAATACTACCATTAAAAAAGTCATATTTTTTATTTTTGCTAATATTTAAAAATGTACCCATGTAAACGTAAGAAATTGTTAATATTATAATCAAAAATATCCTACTTAGTATATTGGTTGTATATTTACCAAGTGTAGGTCCAGTTGCAACAAAGATTATTAATAAAATAGAAGATACTATTACAATAGCTAAATGTAATAGTAATGCCTTTATATTATTTATCATTTTAATTCTCCCATGTTTAATTTTATTTATAAAATAACACTTTCCATTTTATCTTAATCATAACAATTTATCTACTTATGATAGGGTTCTCCCTTCATTATTCGCCATCCTCTATATACCTGTTCCAACAATATAAGTCTCATTAATTGATGTGGAAATGTCATTTTTGAGAATGATAATTTAAAGTTACTTCTATTTATTACATCTTTCGATAATCCTAAAGAACCTCCTATGACAAAGGAAATATCATTTATACCATTTATCATAAGCTCCTTCATCTTTATTGATAAATCCTCTGAAGATAGTTGTTTCCCTTCTATAACTAAGGCTATAACGAAAGAACTTTGAGGAATCTTTGATAGTATTTTATCCCCTTCTTTATTCTTCACCATATCCATTTCTTTTTCTGATAAACTTTCAGGAGCCTTTTCGTCATCAATTTCAACTATATCTAATGAACAATATCTTGATAATCTTTTAGTAAATTCTTTGATACCTTCTTGTATATATTTTTCCTTTATCTTTCCTACTGCAATAATTCTAATATTCATAGTTTGTTCCTTTCATTCTAAATGTATATTTCTTATATATTACCACAAATAGCTTGATTTTAATATTTGTATTAACATATCCTTTATAATAGCTTCTATATCCATAATCTTACTATAGAAAAAATCTATAATCCATAAAACAATCATAGTTTGTTTTTATATCCATTTTTTCTTATTTTTTTTATGCTAATATATATCTTGATAATAAATAATAGAAAGGAGACATAAAATGTCAAAAAAGTCAAGAAAATTAATGTTGCCAATAACAATTTTAATGATATTATCATTAACTTTAGCTGCCTGTTCTAAAAAGCCAATTGATAAGTCTGAAGAACCTACTCCTGAACCAATAGAGGATAAGGTGGAAGGAATCCAATCAATTGCTACTGCAGATTTAAAGAATAAGTTAAATGATGATTTGTGGGTAATAGTTGATACTAGAATTAATGATGCTTATAATGGTTGGAAACTTGAAGGAGTAGAAAGAGGAGGACATATAGCTGGATCAGTTGACTTTTCAGCTAATTGGTTAAAACTAGATGTTGAAAACAAGGAAAACATTTTAAATGAGGCTCTAAAAACTAAGGATATCAGCTCCAGTAAGAACATAGTATTATATGATGCCAATGGTAAGGATGCTTTGGAAGTTGCAAACTTTTTAGCTAATAAAGGGTATGAAAATTTATATACCTATGATGTTAATGAATGGGCTAAGGATTCTAGTCTTCCAATGGAAAGCTATACAAACTATCATATGATTGTTCCTGCAAGTATAATTAAAGAAATTCTAGATGGTAAAACTCCCGAAACTTTTGAAAATGCTAAAGAAATTAAAATCGTTGAAGCTAGCTGGGGTGAGGAGGATACATCTTATGCTAATGGGCATGTTCCTACGAGTTTCCATATTAATACAGATTCCATAGAACCACCTCCAACATGGATGTTAGCTAATGATGCTGCATTAACTGAATTTGCTTTAAGTCATGGTTTTACAAAGGATGATACTGTAATAGTAACAAGTGAAGCTCAAATGGCTGCTTATCGTGTAGCCTTAGCATTACGTTATATTGGTATAAGTGATGTAAGAGTATTAAATGGTGGGCTAGGTGCTTGGGTAGCAGCTGGATATGATGTTGAAAAAGAAAGTCATAAACCAACACCTGTGACTGATTTTGGTGCAACAATACCTATTAATCCAACTTTAATAGACACTATTTCAGAATTAAAAGAATTATTGCCTAAGAAAGATGAGTTTACACTAGTTGATAATCGTACTTGGGATGAATATATTGGTGAAAGTTCAGGATATTCCTATCATGATAAGAAAGGTCGTATTCCTGGAGCTATCTTTGGTAATGCTGGAAAAACTGATTCCAATTCATTAGATTATTATCGTAACTTAGACAATACTATGCGTAATGGTGAAGAAATAGTTAATATGTGGAAAGAATATGGAATAGATACAAATAAGCACCTTTCATTTATGTGTGGAAGTGGATGGCGTGCTGCAGAAGTATTATATTATGCAAATGTTATGGGACTTGATAACACTTCACTTTACAGTGATGGATGGATTGGATGGAGTAACAACAATAATCCATCAGAAACTGGTGAACCTAAATAGTGATAATATGAGGAATAGGACTACAATGAATATAATTAAATCTGTTCTTTATGGATTTATTGCATTGATACAAATAGGGTTTATTACTATTGTATTTATAATAAATAGCTTAACAAGAAAAAAGGCAGGAGTAATGAGGCATATTTACTCTCGAAGACTTCAATACGAGCAAAGTATATACTCTTCTAGTAATTTATTGAAGCATAGCATTTTGGGAGTAATTCTAGGCATCTTATTTATTGTGCTATTTATATATTCCATTAAGAAGAAGCAAAACCCATTTCTTAGGATTCAATTAATACTAGGTTTAGTAATGAGTTTATTAGTACCTATTGTTATAAATAGCAATTACTTTATAAATATGATGTCTTATCCATATTTTATAATGGCCTTCGAATTAATATTATTGATTCAAGCTATTGTAGTAGCATCAATATATTTAACAATTGCTTCTAAGGACTAATATAAAGCAGCTGTACAACTAAGTTGTACAGCTGCTTTATTCTCTTTTTAAGGATTTTAATTGTGAATTAAGTTTACTCTATCATATTATCTCTAAAAAATACTATCATCCCATAATTCGCGAGTATCTCCATAAACTGATCATGAGTTGAGCCTTCTAAAGCCTTCATCTGATTATTATCTTGGTATCTTCTTTCATTTTTCTCAATCTCTTCTTCAAATATATCAATGGCTTCTTCTCTGGTTTCTAAATTTTTAAGTAAATCTATGTATCTATCGTATTCTCTAGATAACTCGTCAATTATAAACTGATCTAATTCAGGATAACGTCTTACATATTCTTTTAGTACTTCTTCTTTATCTTTAATTTTAAACATATAGCACACTCCTTTCCGCTAAAGTAGTACCTTATTATTACCCAAAATTATAATAAATATTCAACTTTAAAACCATTTTTTTACTTCATCTAATAATTTAAAATTAGTCAAGTCATAATGCAAAGGAGTCACCGTTACATATCCTTCCTTTAGATAATATCTATCTGTATCCTTTTCTATTTCTGTTTCTCTTCTACCTTTTAACTTTAATATCTTTTCTCCTTTTTCATTATAGTCCATAAAATAATAATCGTAAATTACTCCACCTATTTTACAAACTTTTATCCCTAGTATATCTTCTTCCTTTTTATATGGTACATTTATATTTAAAACTATATTAGATTTACTTAATTGCTCTTTAGATTCTTCTAATATTTTTTTTGCATATTTAGCAGCAATATCAAACCTTGCATTGCCATCTACTAATTCAGCTGACACTGCTATAGAAGGTATCTTATAAATATTTGCTTCTATCGCTGCTGATACTGTTCCTGAATAAAGAATATCCATACCTGAATTCAATCCTATATTTGTACCAGAAAAAACCATATCTACAGGACCATCAGCTAAAACTTCTAAACCAGTTCTAACACAATCTGCTGGTGTACCAGATATACTATATGCTTTGGATCTAATCCCTTCTAACTCTACTTCCTTCACTACTAAAGGTTGAAATAATGTAATAGCATGACTCTGTGCAGATCTTTGAATTTCAGGTGCTACTATAATCACTTCATGATCTTTTTCTAATTCTTTTGCTAATGTATATATTCCCTCCGCCATTATTCCATCATCATTTGTTAATAGTATCCTCATCCATAGTCCTCCTTAATATTTTAGAATTTTGTAAATGTAATTTCTGTCTTTATCTCTTCTCCACCTCTATTTATTGTTAAAATTGCTTTATCTCCAATTCTATATTTATATAACATCTTTCTCAACTGAGTCATAGTTTCAACATTTTGGTTATCTATCTTAACTATTACATCTAAAGGTTTTAAATCTGCATTTACTGCTGGTGAATTGGGAAATAGTTTTACAATTACAACTCCATTATTTGTTTTTAACTTAACTCCAGATTGTCTTTCATACCTATCTACCTCTATACCTTGGAAACCAATATATACATTATTGAAACTACCTTCCTTGATTACTTCCTCTGCAATTGATTTAACAAGATTTATTGGTATGGCAAAACCCAGCCCTTCTCCAGTCTGAATTTTTGCCGTATTTAATCCAATAACTTCTCCTTTATTATTTAAAAGTGGACCTCCGCTATTCCCTGGATTTATAGAGGCATCAGTTTGTATTAAATCTTCTATTACATTATATTGATCTACTCTGATAGAACGATGTAATCCTGAAATTATACCAGAAGTTACAGACCTTTGGAAATCAAGTCCCAGTGGATTACCTATTGCAATTGCTAATTGACCAACTTCTAGTAAATCCGAATCACCTAAATCTGCTACTTGGAGATTTCTAACTTCTACTTTCACTATTGCTAAATCAAGAGCCGAGTCATACCATAAAACTTTACCAGGCATTTTATCCATATTTTCAATAAGAACAGTTATACTCTTTGCCTTTCCATCTCCTATTACATGTGAATTAGTTAAAATATATCCATTCGAATCTATTATTACCCCTGAGCCAACTCCCTCTGTATCCCTAGCCCAAAAGAATTCCCTAACTTCTTGAACTGTAGTTATACCTACTACAGAGCCTATATTCTTTTTCGCCACAGCAGTTACTGTAGAAATATCTTCCATCGGAGTTATATTTATCTTGTTTATATTTTCAACTTCTTCTCTTACAAAAATATCCGGCATAGGCAATATTTTGCCATATAAGTAAGTTGGTGCAATATATACACTTAAAACACCACCTATAATTGCTCCCACCAATGCTACTATAAAATATGAAAGAATTCCCCTTTTCTTAGGTGGTCTATTATAGCTATAATAATTATAGTCCCCCATTCTAATACCTCCTTATAGATTATAAATTGTTGTTGCTCTATCCCTATAGGTTAAATCCAATTTAATATCCTTATTTACATCTATTCCCTGACTTAACAACAGATTGCTAACAGTTTTATAAGCAATCTCAGGTGTATTATTATCTCTACTTAAATGCCCTAACAATATAATTTCTTCATTTCCTTGTATAATTTCTCCTAAAGTCATAGCTGCATCATCATTGGATAAATGTCCATTGGCACTAAGTATTCTCTGTTTTAATGGCCATGGATAATTACCTTTCTTTAGCATATCTATATCATGATTGGATTCTAACAAATAAAGATTAGAATTTTTTATATTTGATTTAATATTATCATTTACTTTTCCTGTATCAGTTATAATACTAATTTTAACCTTATTATAAAAAAATATATAACCAACTGGTTCCAATGCATCATGAAAAATATTAATTGGATAAACTTGAATATCTCTAATATTGAAATAATTTTCAGATTTAAATATTTTTATATTCTTATCCTGTATCTTTCCAATTGTCTTATTCATACCTATCCATGTACTTTCATTGGCATATATAGGTAAGTCATATCTTCTTGAAAAAACTCCTACTCCTTTTACATGGTCAATATGCTCATGAGTCACCACTATTCCATCTATATCCTTTGGATTCACTCCTATTGATGATAATAACTGCTCCAATCTTTTCCCAGAAAATCCAGCATCTATTAATATTTTTGATTTCTCAGTTTCAATATATTGACAGTTCCCAGAGCTACCGCTAGATAAGGAACAAAATTTAACTTCCACAATAATTTCCCCTTTTTTATATTATAGTTTATATATGTAAAAAAAAGAAGAATTTCTAATTCTTCTTTTAATAATTATCTATTATTATCTTATACCCATCATCAAACAAAACCCTCCATGCTGGGAATGTATTTCCCTTTCTTGGATCATTTGGCTCCTTAACATATTTTTGTTCCATCGGCCCAAAGTAATAGCATAAGGAGATATCTTTTATAGTTTTTCCATACACTTCTTCCTTGCCTAGCAAGCTAAGTATAGCCTTTGGAGCAGTACTAATATATATAGGTGTCTCCCCTTCATTTAACACCTTTAGCCATATTCTGTCTAACCTTCTGACTCCTCTACTATCTATTTCCATAGTTGTATTAGCTTTCTCTAGATACTTATCCTTATATATCTTTGAAAATTCTAGATAATAAGTATCTCCTTCATTTTTTATATATGATAATAGCATATCCGAAGTATCATAGTTTCTTTCCTCAAGAAATTTAATTGCAATGGTTTTAGCAAGTTCACTATTTAAATTCTTATATTTGTTTTCTTGTTTTTTATTTTCATAGCTTAATATCTTTTTATTTGTAATTAATATATATTCATCGTTATATATGATTCCTGTAGTTCCCTTGTCCTTTGATTCTATTTTACCTTTGCCATTAAAATATTTTCTATTAGCCTCATATGAATCTAACATTTCATATTCCACTGTTAAAATATTTAAACTTGGAATTTCCTTAGGCATTTCTGTATCTATAAAAATATTTTTATTATTTAGAAGTTTAGTTACATCGTCGATAAATCCTTCCTTAGTTGTTGTTTCTACTTGTCTTTGACTTGACAGCAGAACAGCTACCAATAATATATTGGTTACTAGAAACGCAACTATTAAGATGGTTTTTGCCTTTGACCAATCCATTTAATTCACCATCCGATACTCCTTATTTTTTTTCATATACTAAAGATCCATTATAGATATCAAAGGCATAAAGCCCATCATTCATTTTTATAACCCATACTCCTATTAATTCATCACCCATATCTTTTAAACAAGGATCAAAATATGCCAAATTAATATCTTGTATAAAGGATGATGATAAGATCTCTTCTATATCTGGCATCTCTTTATCTTTTGGAATAATATTATTTTCTTCCAAGTACTTTTGAGTTATAAAATCATAATTCATATCTATTACATCAAAAGAAGCTAACATCCTTTCCCCTTGTGGAATATTGTCTACTGGCTTATTCATATCTTTTCTAATAAAATGTTTATAAGACCTTATATGATTATTAAATACCTCTATTTGAACAAAATCTGACATTCCATTACCTAAGATTACAGGAATACCTCTAACCCTATATCTAAATGTTAAATTATAACCTAAACTATCGTCTGCCCTGATTTCTTCAACTTTAGATAAATACATTCCTTTTGATACTCCTACATTTTTAGATATAAAACCAGCTGCAGTGCTTAAACTTTCATATAAATTTCTCTTCTTTACCACTTGTTCTAAAGGATGAAAATACTCTAAGGTACCATTAATATTTAATTTCAGAACTCTTTGATTATAGATATACATAGTTGAGCCGCTATTTTCAACTATTTCTCTTATATAATCAATATCTTTCTTAAAAAATTTCTTTGCTAACTCTTTCTTTTCTTCATCGTCTAAGTTTCTTATCTCGTTTTCTACATAGATTTCTGGCAATGTATTTTTCATTTCATATGAAATATATATATCATTGTTAATTTTTAAAGCTTCCCTTATTGAACGATAATAATTATAATTCCCAGCCTCTTCTATAGTCATAATCTTTTCCTTAAGATTGGTAGTATCAACAGATTTATCATATATACCTATATGGTTTTGCCCATCAGAAAAGACAAAAAAAGGATCCTCTTTACCTAAATAGATATAAATGCTACTTACATTAGGTATTGTATCTACAACAAGATTAGGATCTTTGACGTCTAAGGCCTTAGCCAATATATAAGTATTTATTTTATCAGGAAAGTAAAAACTTATGGATCTTTTTCCATTATAAGTTAAAAACTCATCATTTGGTAAGTCTACAATTTTAATGTCCTTCGATCCCAAGATACCATTTAAGATTGCTCTGGAATTTGTCCATAATCCATACTTAGAATCATCATAAAAAATAGTATGATTTTTATCATTGAAATTTAACAGATACTTATTAGGCACTATCATATCTGATAACAAATATGAGGAGCCATATGCTTCTTGATCTTTGCTAAGTATATGAAACATTTCATTTGGCAATTCCATCCATAATTTCTTAGTAAATAGCAAACTAATACATACTAATGATATCAATAGGTAAGTTTTAATCCTTTCTTTCACATTAACCATCTCCAATATCATAGGTAAGTATTATTTTAGTATCTGTATCATATCTGTAAGTTTTACTTCTTTTGTTTCAGCCCCCATTTCTGGAATCTTTACATATACAATTTTCTCAACAGTTGGAACTCCATCTACACCAAAATCAACAATTATTTTATTAATACCTGTTACTAAATCAAGTTGCTTATCAAAAAAACCCATATTGCCTGCTTTTACAGTTTCATTAAAAACTTCTATATAATCATTTTTAGTAGGCAATTTAAGAAGATTAAAACTCTTTCTTGTAAGGTCAGTAGTACCATATACTTTAATTACAATAGAAGTTCCAGAAGGAGCTTTGCCATTTATAAAAATAACCTTATCCTCTGTAGAATAAGCATCTTTCTCAGGATTTATCACTTGATATTTAGATATATCATTTTTCTGCTCAGCCTTAGTCAATTGCTTGGTCTCAGTTGATTGCTCCACTTTAGGTGTTTGTTCAACTTTGGGTAGTTGCTCTGGTTTAGTTGTTTGATCAACTTTAATTATATTAGTTGGATTACCTGTATTTGTTGGATTACCTATATTAGTTGGATTAGCTAAAGCTGTTGAACTAATAGCAATTATACTAGTGCCAATAAATAAACTAGCTAATGTCTTTTTCCACATTCCATATCCTCCTTTACACATTACTTTAATTGTATTATATATTACATATATTACAAAACTGTTACAACATAATTAAGATTGAATTACACTTTATTAAATGGTATTCTTATTTCTACGGCAGTTCCCTCATTAAAATCACTTTCAAGTAGAATTTCACCACCATGAGCTTCTATTATTTGCTTTGCAATGGAAAGACCAAGTCCAGTGCCTCCAGACTCTCTACTTCTTCCTTTTTCTACCCTATAAAATCTTTCAAATATTCTATTCTGATCTTCTCTGGGGATACCTATGCCATTATCTTTTATCTCTATACTTATAAATTTATCTAAACCTCTTGAAATAATTTTTATCTCTCCATTATCTTCTGTATATTTTATAGCATTGGAAACTATATTTAGTATAACCTGCTCTATGCCATCTTTATCTATTACAATATCTGGTAAATCCTCTTCCATATCTACAATAACCTTGTGTTTCTTTTCTTTGAAAGAAAATTCTAATTTCAATAGTATTTCCTTTAAAAGCTCATTCACTGAAACCTCTTGTTTTTTCCAAGTGGTTTTTTTATAGTCTAAATTTGAAAGCTGTAATAAATCCCTTACAAGTCTTGTCATCCTATCACATTCATCATCAATTACAGACAAAAACTTCTTTCCCATCTCGTCATTAACTGTATCTTCCATCAATGTTTCTGTATAACTTTTTATAGTTGTAATAGGCGTCTTTAACTCATGGGATACATTGGCTACAAATTCTTTCCTCATATTATCTAGTTTATGCTCATTTGTCATATCTTGAAACACTATTATAAGTCCACCAATATTGTTCTTTTCATTTTTAAAGGGAGCGTATTTAACCTTATATACATGACTATCTATCTCCAAAGTTCTAGCTCCGTCTAGAGTTGCTTCATCATCATAATTAATCCCCTCGAGGTTTATAAGTTTTAAAGAAATTATCTCTCTAAAAGTACTTCCAGATTCTAAAATTTTTCCTTGAGTTGATTCTAATATATCCATAGCAATAGGGTTTGCGTGTATTATATTTCCATTAATATCTACTGCTATAACCCCTTCTGCCATATAGTTAAAAATCGTATCTAATTTAGATCTTTCTAAATCCATTTCCTGTATTGTATCTTTTAATTTTAATGTTAGATGGTTAAACATACTAGCTAATTGACCGATTTCATCGTCTGACTTCACCTCAACAAATTGGTCAAAATTCCCCATTGCCATTTCTTCTGCTTTATTCGTTACATCCCTGATAGGCTCTGTAATACTTGAAGCTATTAAATAGCCTAGAAACACTGTAATTAAAAGAGCCATAACAGTTGCATTTGTAAGTATCTTTTTTGATTCATTGACCGTTACATATACATTCTGTAAATCAGATACCATATATATTACTCCCTTGACCTTACCTACCCCCGTTAGAACTGGATAAGCTATATGGTTCTCTTTATTTTCTCTTGTAACTTGACTTGCCTTTTTTTCTCCTCTATAATAAGCTTCTACTATTAATGTTGGATCAAGTTTAGAATACAATGCATTTTTCCCAACTACCTCCTTATATTCCTTTGATGATGAAGCTATTATAGTAGGTAATTCTTCATCATATATTACATATAATATTTCATTGCTGCCTAATCTCCACTCACTTAATGTCTGTTGTATTTCTGATTGCACACTAAGCCAATCATCTTCTGCTAAATATGAAGACGATTCTATTATAGTTTGTATATTCTGTTCCATAGAACTAGTAATATTTGCTATCTGCTGGGTTTCTAGCCTTCCAATAATAAATATACCAACTATAACCATTGCAATAAATACTAGTAAAAAATAAACTACAATAAACCTCCATTTTATACTAGCAAACATAGTTAAGCCCTCCTGAAGTAATAGCCTACACCTCTTTTAGTCAAAATATATTTAAAATCTCCACTATTATCCTCTATTTTTTCTCTCAATCTTCTAACTGTAACGTCTACAGTTCTAATATCTCCATAATACTCATATCCCCATACTTCTTCTAGCAATTGTTCTCTTGAAAATACTTGGTTAGCACTAGAGGCTAAGAATTTAAGTAATTCATATTCCCTAAGAGTGAGATCTATAATATTTTCACCTTTCCTAACTTCATATTTATTTAAATCTATTATTAAACCATCTGAAGTGATCATATCATTTACATTATTTGAATTAGAAGTATTAGAAAAATCAACCCTTCTTAGATTGGCTTTTACTCTTGCAATTAATTCTCTCATGCTAAAGGGTTTTGTAATATAATCATCAGCACCAAGCTCTAAACCTAATACCTTATCTACTTCTTCCTCTTTTGCCGTAAGCATTATAACTGGAAACTTATATTTGACTCTAATTTCTCTTAAAACTTGAAATCCATCTTTTTTGGGCATCATAATATCTAAAATAACTAAATCTGGAATAAATTTATTAACAGCGTGCACTCCTTCTTCACCATCATAGGCTGTTTCTACACTGTACCCTTCCTTTTCTAGATTGAATTTTATTATATCTGCTATGGCCTTTTCATCATCAATCACCAATATTTTGTTATCCATATTGAATCACTCCAATTAATTATTTACATAATTATTCTTATATAATTAGATTATCTAACAAAGAATATTTATTGTCAAATATTTATTATATTTTGGCTACGATTTACAATTATTTATCTTGTATTTATCATTACTTTAATATATAATAATACCATTCGAAGGGGAGTAGCTTAAAAATAGTTAATCGTCAATACGGATTTTCCCGGTTAACTACCTAGCATTCTTAGGAAGCAAGACCTTTGGTTAAATTAAATAATTTAACCAAAGGTCTTTTTGTTTTATTTTACTCTTAGGTGGTATACTATTTATAAGATTTGGAAGGAAGGGGATATTTTTGAAGGAATGGTATAGTAAAAGTAAGGAGGAAATATTATCAGAATTAAATACTAACCTTAATTCTGGTCTTACAAAAAATGAAGTAAACCTTAGGTTAGAGAAGTATGGTTCTAATGATTTAAAAGAAGAAGATAAAAAAAGTTTCTTTTCTAAAATTGTAGCACAGTTTTCAGACTTTCTTATTCTAATTTTAATAGGTGCTGCAATTATCTCTTTTGCTGTTGGTGAATCAAAAGATGCTGTAGTTATAATAGCTATAGTCATGGTAAATGCATTTCTAGGCATATATCAAGAAGGAAGAGCTGAAAAAGCCTTAGATGCACTTAAGAAAATGTCCTCACCTAATGCTAAGGTTATTAGGGATGGTAATACTGAAATATCTCCTGCTAGTTCTTTAGTCCCCGGAGATATTGTAGTCTTAGATGCTGGAGACATCATACCTGCTGACTTGAGGCTTATAGAAAGTTCCAATTTAAAAATTGAAGAAGCTTCATTGACTGGCGAATCAGTACCTGTAGAAAAAGATAGTAATGTATTTTTTGAAGAAGAAGTATCATTAGGTGATAGAAAAAATATGGCTTATATGAGCACTGCTGTTACCTATGGAAGAGGAAAAGGTGTAGTTGTGGGTACTGGTCATGATACTGAAATAGGTAATATAGCCACAATGATTCAATCCTTCGAAGATGAGGTAACTCCCCTACAGAAACAATTAAATCAACTTGGCAAAGTTCTAGGGATTACTACTATAGTTATTTGTATCGCTGTTTTCGGTATAGGGCTACTTCAAGGTAGAGAAGTTTTAGAAATGTTCATGGTAGCCATAAGCTTAGCAGTAGCTGCTATTCCAGAAGGCTTACCGGCTATTGTAACCATTGTTTTAGCCATTGGAATGAACCGAATGGTTAAAAGAAATGCAATAGTTAAAAAACTTTTAGCAGTTGAAACTTTAGGTTCTACTACAATTATTTGTTCTGATAAGACAGGTACTCTAACTCAAAATGAAATGACCGTAGTCAAAGTTTTTACAGATGGAAAGATAATAGATGTAACTGGGGGAGGATACGAACCAGTAGGGGAGTTTAAAATGAAAGAAGATAATATAAAGGTAGAAGATATAGGTGATTTTCAAACTCTTCTTTCAATATCTGCATTAGCTAATGATGCTAATTTAGAGAAGACATCTGATGGATATAAAGTTATTGGTGATCCTACAGAAGGGGCTCTAATTACACTAGCTGGTAAAGGTAATATCAATAAACAATCTATAAATAAGGAGTTCCCTAGAATAGAGGAAATTCCCTTTGATTCCGATAGAAAAATGATGACTACATTCCATAAAGATTATATACCTAGTAAAATCGTTTCCTTTACTAAGGGAGCTCCAGATATAATTATCAATAGATGTACTCGTATTAGCATGGATGGTAAAATCTTAGATTTTGATGATACTTTAAAAAAGGAAGTATTAAAAGTAAATAGCATTTTCTCAAAGGATGCTTTAAGAGTATTAGCCTTCGCTTATAAAGAGTATAATACCTTACCTAATACCATCTCTCCTGATTCTAACGAAGTAGATATGACCTTTATAGGATTAGTTGGTATGATAGACCCTGCAAGGCCAGAAGCAAAGGATGCTATAGCAAAATGCAAGGAAGCAGGTATAAAGACTGTTATGATAACAGGAGATTACAAAGAAACTGCATTTGCCATAGCAAAAGAACTTGGAATGGCAGAGTCCATAGATGAAGCTATGATGGGAGAAGAATTAAATAAAATTTCAGATGAAGAATTAAGAGAAGTGGTTAAAGATATAAAGGTTTATGCTAGAGTTTCACCAGAACATAAAGTAAGGATAGTAAGTGCATTAAAAGCTAATGGTGAAATAACAGCTATGACTGGTGATGGTGTAAATGATGCACTGGCTTTAAAAAGAGCTGATATTGGTGTATCTATGGGTATTACTGGTACAGATGTAGCTAAAAATACAGCAGAATTAATTTTAACTGATGATAATTTTGCATCTATTGTATCTGCAGTAGAAGAAGGTAGAATAATATATAGTAATATTAAAAAATTTGTTTTCTTCTTATTATCTTGCAACATAGGTGAAATATTTCTAGTGTTTACTAGCATATTATTAAATCTACCAGTACCTTTACTAGCAATTCAATTATTGTGGTTAAATTTAGTTACAGATAGTTTTCCTGCTTTGGCCTTAGGAGTTGAAAAAGGTGATCCTGATATTATGGATACTCCTCCTAGAAATCCTAATGAGCCTATTCTAACAAAAAATATGCTGTTAGGAATATTACTCCAAAGTTTAGCAGTAGGAGTGGCAGCTTTACTTGCTTATAGATGGGGACTTACTACCTATGCAGATAATATAGATAAAGCAAGAACAATAGCTTTTACATCTCTAATAACAGCAGAATTATTAAGAGCTTATTCTAGTAGATCACAAAAATATACATTGTTTAAAATAGGATTTTTTACAAATAGAACTTTAGTATATGGAACCCTATTCTCATTTATTTTATTACTAGGAGTTCTATATATACCATTTATGCAACCAATATTTTATACCTTTGCTCTTGGAATAAAGGATTGGGCTGCAATTTTAGAATATGCCTTTATTCCTTTAATAATTGGAGAAATAAGTAAACTTTTTATTAAAAAATAAGAAAAACTTCTACAAAGCATTAAAAATAGCTTTTCTTAAAAATCATTTTCGGAAAGTTATCTTTTTATAAAACATTAAAGTAGAACTTTTCTATTCGTTATAAAAAAAGCCCTGGGGCTTTTTTTACTTTTTGGAACATTTTATTTTTTTATAGCATAGAATAGACCAAGGAAGGTGGTAATGGTGAAGAAAATAATAAATACAAAGCTTTGCCCTATTCTAAGTGCAAAAATAATGTCGCAATCAATTGAAGATGTTCCTGTAATCATACAATTTAATAATAGTGGTTCAAATCTTAAAAAAAATATAAATAGTTTATCTAATAAAATTAAATCTGAGCTACCCTTAATAGATGGTTTTGCTGGACTTATGTCTACAGAAACCATCTATCGAATTGTATCTAATCCTGAAATAGACTATATTAGCTTTGACTCAAAAATATATACTCTATTAGATATTGCAAACCCAACTATGGATGCATATTTCCCACATGATAAGGGTTATGAAGGCAATGGTATTACAGTAGCTGTAATTGATACAGGTGTAGCTCCCCACTATGATTTAACAAAACCTTACAATAGAATAATTGGGTTTAGAGATATAGTTAATAATAGAGAAGATCCTTATGATGATAATGGCCACGGTACACACGTAGCTGGAATTATTGCTGGTAATGGATTTTCTTCCAATGGAAAATATATGGGAATAGCTCCTAAGGCCAACATACTAGGAGTTAAAGCATTAGATGAAAATGGTAGTGGAAATATTTCAGATATTATTGCTGCTATATCCTATATAGTTGAAACAAAAGATAGGTTTAATACAAAAATAATAAATCTTTCTTTAGGTACTCCTGCAAATAATACCTGTGATAGAGATCCTTTATGTAAGGCTGTAGATATGGCTATAAAATCTGGATTAATAGTTATTACTGCAGCAGGAAATAGCGGACCTAAGGAAGGAACAATCCTTTCACCAGGAATTAATAAAAATGCCATAACAGTTGGAGCTGTTGATGATAAAAGGACAATAGATCCATCTGACGATACCATTGCTCCTTTCTCCAGCAGAGGACCGACTATAGAAGGTTTAATGAAACCCGATATAGTAGCTCCTGGAGTAAATATTAGATCTTTGTCTAATATTAAACTAGATAATTACTCATCATTAAGTGGTACATCTATGGCTACACCCTTAGTTTCAGGTTCTGTTGCACTTTTATTAAATAAGCATGGGGATCTTTCACCACAAGAAATAAAGAATAGAATTACCTCTTCTTGTATAGACTTAAACGAAGCAAAAATAAATCAAGGAGCAGGTATGTTAAATTTAAAAATCTTATTTAAAGACGATAAAAAAACCAAATTAAATAATAGTCCTCTAAAATCTAATGAATTTGGAGGAGAATTATTTGAAACATTGCTTATGATTTTAATTATAATTTTTTTACTTGATTCTAGAATATAAATATAAGCCTTTACCATTTTATATATCTTAACAATATTTTTATTTTTTAATTTGCTATTCTAAAACTAATAGAGGAAGCTAATGCTTCCTCTATTTTAAGTAACTACTTGGATTATAATTTTTTCCATTCTTTAAAACTTCAAAATGAAGATGTGAACCTGTAGATCTTCCCGTATTCCCAACATTAGCTATATGCTGGCCTTTATAAACCTTATCTCCTGTCTTTACTAGTATCTTACTACAATGAGCATATCTAGTTCTAAATCCATTTCCATGATCAATTTCAACTAAATTACCAAAAGCACCTCTATAGCCGACATATACTACTTTACCACCATCAGCTGCTTTTATGGCTGTACCTGTTTTTGCTGCAATATCAAGACCCCTATGCATTCTTCCGTTTCTCATCCCATATCTGGAAGATATACTTCCTCTAGTAGGCATTGCAAATGCTCCTGTTGCAACAGTTCTTGGTACTTCTTTTGTTCCTTTAACTATTATCTCATTAACAGGATTTTGAACTATATCTTCTTTTAAAATCTCTTTTTCTACTACAATACCATTATGTTTTACTTCATTTGCTACTATTTTTCTTTCTCCATCAACACCAGCTACCTTAGTCTTTTTCTCATTCTTATACATCTTGTCATTGTATTCAATTTCTGTTTCATACTTTATCTTCTCTGTATATTCTACTTCTGACATAGTAGATACTGTAAGAACAGGTTTTGATACTACTAATTTTACTTCATCACCTATCTGTATTTTCTCAGGTTTTTTATCCGGGTTAGCATTTATTAAATCATCCACTGATAAATTATATATTTTTGCTATGGTCCAAAAACTTTCTCCTACTTCTACTATATGAGTTTTTATATCTTCTGAACCTGTTAGCAAATGATTATATAGTTCTTCAGAATTACCAATCTTATATAAAGGCATTTCTTTTTTAACTATTTCCACATTTTCAATCATTTTTATTTCTTTTATATTTGTGTCTTCCCCAACTTCACTTTCATATGGCTCTTTTATCCTATTAATTACATTTTCAATCTCTGTTTTAGTCTTCAATGCGCCTATTTCCACATCATTAACCTTTAATACATAGCCATATACTAAGAAACTCATCTTTGATTTAATTTCTTTTTTCAATTCCTGATTAGATGTTATTACGTCATCCTTTGCTTTTACTTCCTCAAACCTAATGCCTTTATCTAATACTACATCAATCTCATATGTATTTGCTAATTCTGTTTCCAAAACATTAAGAATTTCTGTAATTTCTTCCTGTTGTCTTACAGTACCAATTTTATCATTGCCAAGATATACATCAAAGGCCTTCATTCTAATTTGATTAATTTTATACCCCATAATACTTAATGCTATTATTGATATAATCATCAACTTTGTTAATGCCATTTTCATATTTATATTTTTAAAATTTATATTTTTAAATTCGATATTTCTACAATAGTCAACAATCTTATTTGCTCGATTTCGTAAGTTTCGTAATTCTACCCTTAAATTGGGTTTTTCCATCCCGTTACCTCCTAATATAAATTATTTAAATCACGATTGTAATATGATTGTAATCATTCTGTAACAATTATATCATAGATTAATTTTTTTTCAACATTATGGCATGTCTAATTAACCTTATTATATTCTATTTCCTATAATTTATACATTTGCCAGAATAATAGAAATTTCAACATATTTCTTCATTGATTTTTAATTTATAAAAATACAATTAAAATTATTAAAAATTTTTAATATTTGTTTTTATTATTATAATGAAAGTATTTATATTAATTTTAAGGCAATACTTTTAATACCTTTATATATTTAATTAGAGTGAATATATAAAAATATTAAGGAATAGGAGGAAGTAATGAATATATTTAATAAAAGTAACTATATAGATTCATCTTCACCTTTTGCTTTATCTAAATTTTCGAATCTAGTCTTCAAATATTTATCTGAAGAGCATACTAAGAATGAAGATTTAATTATACTTTGTATTGGAACAGATAGATCTACAGGTGATTCTCTTGGTCCGCTAGTTGGACATAAGCTAAAACCCATTATTAAAAACTATAAAGATGTAAATCTAATAGGTAATTTAGAAAACCCTATACACGCTCAAAACCTTCAGGAAACAATTGATAAAATAAATCATGACTATGATAATCCTTTTATTCTCGCCATAGATTCTTCGCTTGGTAAATATGACCGTATAGGTTATTTATCAATTAAAAATTCACCTTTAAAACCTGGCTCAGGTGTAAACAAGGTTTTACCTTCAGTTGGTAATATAGCTATTACTGGAATTGTAAATGTTAGTGGAATGATGGAATTTATGGTACTACAAAATACTAGGCTATCTTTAGTAATGAATATGGCAGATATCATATCTAAAAGTATTTATTTATCTCTTTCTAGATTATATAGTGAAAAAAATCAACTGTATATATTAGAAAGGTAGCTTATAGCTACCTTTCTAATATATTACATTTAGATAATTTTTTCTTTATATTCACCTATTATTGCCCTATCTATGGCTTGTATTTCTTCTACAGATAAGGGATAAATAGACTTACCAAATTTAATTGGTTTTGCATAACTAGTTGTATGCTCCCTACCATAAATACTAGTAAGTACAAAACCATTTTGAAACTTATCCAGTAATGCAATGGAAAAGCTTAAATCAGAACCCATATCACCAAAGGCATTATATCTTACAAATCCAACTTTTTGTATAGCAAAGGCTAACTTCGTTTCAATACTTTCTATTTTCTGATCTATAGTATTCATATCTAAACGAATATCTTTAAGTTCTTCATTAGTCTTTATTAGAAGTTCTTCTATATTTACACCTTTAACCCCTCTAACAAGCTCATCATATTTATCTTTTACCCTAGATATTCTTATTTCAGCTATTAGATATAATAATACTAATGTAAATAATGCTGCAATAAGTCCTATCATAATTTCTATACTGTATAATGCCACAAGTTCTCTTAGCTGAACCATATAATTTCCCCTCTCTATACTTCCTTTGCCATCTCTCTTAATGCTTTAATAGCAAACTCTATTTCTTCATGTGTATTTTCATATCCAAAACTAAATCTAACTACACCTTGCTCAAAGGTTCCTATAGTTTTATGTGCTAATGGGGCACAATGCAATCCTGGTCTTACTGCAATATCATATTTGGAATCTAAAATATAACTTATTTCAGATGAATCTGCATCTTTTATATTTAGGGCAACAACTGGTGCATGATAGCCAATCTCTAATGGTCCGTATAGTATAACTCCATCTATTTTTTGTGATTCTTCAATAAAATGTTTTGTAAGTTCTTCTTCTTTTTTTCTAATATTATTTATTCCCTTTTCAAATATATATTTAATACCAGAACCAAGTCCTATTATACCAGGTGCATTTGGCGTACCAGATTCAAATTTATCTGGAATTACATCTGGCTGCTCTAGTGAATGAGAAATACTACCAGTACCTCCTTGAAAAATCTCGTCCAATTCTATACCATCTCTAATATAAAGCCCACCAGTACCTTGAGGTCCTAACAATCCTTTATGACCTGGAAAAGCAAGTAGATCTATATTCATTTTCTCAACATCTATATTATATACTCCAGCAGACTGAGCCCCATCTACCAAATATACTATACCATGTTTCCTTGCAATTTTTCCAATAGTTTCTATATCCATTATACTTCCTGTTAGATTGGAAATATGAGTAGTTACAATCATTTTAGTTTTTGGTTTAATACTAGCTTCAATATCTTTTGGGTTTATCCTTCCCCTAGAATCCCCCTGTACTATTGTATTTTCAACTCCCAATTTACTCAAAAAAGTAATAGGTCTCAAAACAGAGTTATGCTCCATAGATGTTGTAATTACATGATCTCCTGGCTTTAACATTCCCTTTATAGCTGTATTTAAGCTTTCTGTACAATTAAAAGTAAATATTACATTCATAGGATTTTTTATGTTAAATAATTTACTAATTTGAGTCCTTGTATCAAATATTCCCCTACTAGCTTCTAATGCTTTTTTGTGACCTGACCTCCCAGGATTAGCCCCATATTCTACCATAGCTTCCATTATAGTATCGTATACTATCTTTGGTTTTGGATAAGATGTTGCAGCATTATCAAAATATACCATGAAATCACTCCTATTTTAAAATTTAGTTTACATTAATCTTCATTACAAACTTTAATAAAATCAAATTTCTCTACATCAAACAATCCCATATCTGTAAGTTTTAGTTTAGGTATTACAGGCAATGCCATAAATGCTAATGTCATAAAAGGATCTATGCTTTTGTTTATATTCAATCTTTCATGAGATAATTTTATCATTTCTTTTAGAATAGCATTGGTTTCTTGAATTGGACTCGATGTCATTATACCACCGATTTCTAAAGGCAAAGATTTTATTACTTGTCCTTCAGATACAATTGTAAGTCCTCCACCAATATTTTTTAATTCTTTTATTGTGGCTAAAATATCCTCATCATTATCTCCTACAACTATCATATTATGCGAATCATGACCAATTGTTGAGCCTATAGCTCCATCTTTTAATTTAAAATTTTCAATCAGTCCAACACCAATATTTCCAGTAGCAAAGTGTCTTTCAATTACTACCATTTTCAAAATATCCTCATTGGAAAATTTAAAGTATCCATTATCTACACTTACTTCCTTTACTATCTTTTCAGTAACTAAACTACCTTCAATTACACCTATTATATTGGCTTTATTAGTTTTCATAGGAATTTGAATGTCTTCTATTTTTACATCTTTTATTTTTACGGATTTAGTCAGACTTTCCGGTAAATAAATCTTAGAATCAAATAAAGCTTTATTATCTTCAGCCACTAGATTACCATTCTTAAATACCTTTACTATATTAAAATCATCCAAATTATCTATTACAACTAAATCTGCTATATATCCTGGTGCTATGGCTCCTTTTCCTTTTAATCCATAACATTCTGATGGATTTAAGGTAGCCATCCTAATGGCATCTACTGGATCAATTCCAAGACTTATTGCCAATTTAATATTAAAATCTATACTACCCTCATTAATTAAATCCTCAGGATGCCTATCATCAGTACAAAATAAGAATCGTCTCAAATTATCTTTATTTACTGCCTTAATTATATTTCTTAAATCCTTTGCTGCTGAACCTTCTCTGATGAGAACATACATACCAAGCCTAATACGATCTATTACTTCTTCCACTGTAGAACATTCATGTTCTGTCTTTATTCCTGCAACAATATAAGCATTTAAGTCCTTTTCTTTAATCATAGGTCCATGACCATCTACTACTTTATCTTTAAATAAAGTTAACTTATCTAATATTTTATCATTTGCAGATATAACTCCAGGGTAATTCATCATTTCCCCTAGACCAATTATAGTTTCTTCATCTGATAATTCATTTAAATCCTCTGCCTCTAATATGGAGCCCGAATTCTCAAAATCAGTTGCCGGTACACAACTTGGCAGCATTATGCGAACATCTAACGGAGTATTTTTACTATCATCAATTATATATCGTATACCTTCTATACCTTTAACATTCGCAATTTCATGTGGGTCGGCTATTATTGTAGTTACACCCCTAGGTAATATTACCTTAGCAAATTGTGATGGAGATGACATAGAAGATTCTATATGAACATGGCTATCTATAAATCCAGGAGATAAATATTTGCCCTTTAAGTCTATTTCTTTTTCACCATGATATTCTCCTATTCCCACTATTCTGCCCTTATCAATGGCTACATCTCCTTCTATTATCTCACCAGTAAAAACATTTATTATATTTGCATTTTTTAGTACTAACTGTGAATCTTTCATACCCTTTGCCTTAATTATGAGACTCTTAAGTTGTTCCTTAAACATGCTATTCCCCCCAAGTTTTTAATAATGAAGATTATTTTATTGATACTAATATTATAATACAATATTCTTATGAGTAAATAAAGAGAAAGAGAAGGTTTTCCTTCTCTTATCCTAATCTTTTATATACTATATTTAGCAATTCCTCTTTTAATGATTTTCCTTCTTTTAAAATACTATCTACCTTGGCTGAAACTTCTTTCTTAAATTCTTCATCTTTTATACTACCTAAATTAATTGTTACATTAAATAATGCACCTTCTAGACCTGAATAAGCTAATAATGTACCTACTCCAACATCTGTAATAGCATTAACATTTCCATAATTAGCAAAAACATCTTGTAATTCTAATATCCTTAAGCATTTCTCTGCACATCTCAAAGGAACCTCTAAAGCTACTTTATATCCTTCTTGAATTGCCTTTGTCCTTGCCATCTTTTCTTCATCAGTTTCCTTTGGAAGTTTAAAAGCTTCCATTACCTTATCGAAGGCTTTTGTATCTTCATCTACAATACCAGTCAAATCTTCAATAAGTTTTTCAACTTCTTTTGAATTATTAGCTATCTTTGATTTAATCTCATCTGAAAGCTCCTCATATGCTTTTTTACCAACTGTTAAATTATTAACCATATTAGTTAAGGCTCCTCCAAGACTCCCTACTAAAGCAGCAACACTTCCACCTCCCGGAGTTGGTTCTCCACTAGCTGTAGCAGCTATGTATTCCTTTAGGCTTTTATTTATAAACATTTATACATACACCTCCTATTTGTATTTTACTATACATTATAAAAAAAGGGAACATCTAATGTTCCCTTTTAATAGTCTTTAATTTATTGTCAAACTATCTTTGTTGTTTAATAAAAGTAGTATCATAATCCTTTAATATGGCCGCCGCCTGAGGGGCTAATACTAAAAGACCTATTAAGTTAGGAATAACCATCAAACCATTAAACATATCTGCCATATCCCATACTACTTCAACCTTTAGGAATGAACCTAAAATAATAAAACCAAGTACTGCTATTCTATAAATATTTACAGCTTTAGCACCAAATAAATATTTAATATTTGCTTCTCCAAAGAAATACCATCCTATTATAGTAGTAAATGCAAAGAAAAATAAACTAATTGCTATAAAGTTTGCTCCAAAGTTGCCAAGACCTATTTCAAATGCCTTTTGAGTCATTTCTATACCTGTAAGACCTAAAGTATTAGCTCCTGTAACTATATTTATAAGTGCTGTAAATGTACATACTATCATTGTATCTATAATAACTCCAACCATAGCAACCATACCTTGTTGTGCTGGATGGTCTACTTTTGCAACAGCATGGGCATGTGGTGTTGAACCCATACCTGCCTCATTAGAGAATAATCCCCTTGCAATACCATATCTTGCTGCTTGTTTCATTGTAACACCTAAAGCTCCGCCTACTGCTGCTTGAGTCGTAAATGCCCCTGCAAATATGCTTTTAAAAGCAGGTCCTATTGCAGAAGGATTTTTAAATACTATTACAAAACTACCTATAATATATAATAACGCCATAATTGGCACTACTAATTCTGCAAAACTAGCAATTCTACTCATTCCACCTATTAATATAAGAGCAGCAAATATAGCAGTTATAACTCCTATAACAACTTTATTAATTCCAAATGCTGAATTAACAGCTGTTGCTATTGAGTTTGATTGAACCATATTACCAACAAATCCTAATGCTATTATTATAGTAACAGCAAAAAATCCTGCTAAAAATTTGCTTTTTACACCTCTAGATAAATAATATGCAGGACCTCCAGTAACCTCATCGCCAGATCTATCAACATATTTTTGTGCAAGTACTGCTTCACCAAAGTTTGTAGCCATACCAAGTATTGCAGATATCCACATCCAGAAAATAGCTCCTGGACCTCCAGCTGCTATTGCTGTTGCGACACCTGCTAAATTCCCTGTACCTACCTGTGCTGCTACTGCAGTAGCTAAAGCTTGAAAAGATGTCATTCCATCTGCATCAGCCTTTTTATCTTTTTTAAAGATTCCACCAAAGGCCTGTTTAAACCCTGGTCCTACTTTACTAATTTGTGGGACTCCTAGTCTAAAAGTATAATAAATTCCTGTAAGTAACAAAGCATATATTAGGAACTTATCCCACAAAAAACTGTTTACTGCATTAACAAATGATTGCATTGAACCTTCCTCCTTCATTAAGTATAATAAATTTTTATGACACACATTTTAATATATCATTATTTTATAACTTTGTAAACTTATTTCGTTAATTTTTTTACAATTAGTATACCTTATTACTCTATATTGCCTATCTCTTATACAAATAATTCTAACTTTAAATAAAAAAATCAACCAATTTTTGGCTGATTTTACATATCATATAAATATAGTACCTTTTATAACTATTTTAGCATTTCCTCCGACTTTAATTATAGACCTTTCCATATCCTCCTCAATTTGACAATGTATTGTACTAGGTCTATTCATAGATTCTCCCTGATAAGATATTATTCTATTATCTTTAATTAGATTATTCTTTTTTAAAAAATAGATTAATGCCCCATTTGATGTCCCAGTTGCCGCTTCTTCATCAATTCCAACTAAAGGAGCAAAATTTCTAGTATATACAAATTTTGAATCTATCTTTGGC
Organism: Tissierella sp.; assembly: GCF_032104385.1. Classification (GTDB taxonomy): domain Bacteria; phylum Bacillota; class Clostridia; order Tissierellales; family Tissierellaceae; genus Tissierella. The sequence continues at coordinate 27,434 of NZ_DAMCHJ010000004.1, read as the reverse complement.
AAGTAAAATGCATGGACACCTGTTATATCTAATTGCTGGGAAACATTCTCTAATTCTTTCATATCAATATCTAATTTATCTAATACTTCCTTTTTATTTATAGGTAATATAACATCTGGAAGTCCAGTAGAAATTATTTCTGGATATATTATATTATCCAAGACTCCTATATCTTCTATATTTATTCTCATGGACTTAGTTAAAGAAGACATATCCGTAATACTCTTTATCTCCTTTGGAGTAGCTTGTTCCATGAAAACCTTATCTACTTCACCATCCCTAAATATTATATCAACTGATAATTTTCCTATTTTTGTATTCTGGTAAACTGTCTTTATTCCATTGTAAATAGGTTTTATATAGCCAAGTTTAGCTAAAGTATAAAATGTTGCAATTGTAGCATGTCCACATAAGTCTACTTCGCAAGCTGGGGTGAAAAATCTTACTGTAAATAAATTATCATCTTTTATAGTTACAAATGCTGTTTCAGATAAATTCATTTCCTTAGCAATATTTTGCATTGTATCTTCCGTTAAATATTCTGCATCTAAAACTACCCCCGCTGGATTTCCTCCAAATGTCTTATCAGAAAAAGCATCTACTTGATATATATTTATTTCCATATGCAATTCCCCTTTCAAACCATAAGACTTTTTATATACCATGATAACAGAATATGAATTTTCAGTAATTTATGATTATTTATTTTGTCAAGATATCCATAATTCGTTCCAAATCTTCATATCCATAATATTCTATTTCGATCTTACCCTTCTTATTCCCTTGTACCAAATTAACCTTTGTTCCTAGTGTCCTCATTAAACTTTCTTCTAACTCTATTGTATGTGAATCTTTTATCTTTTTATCGTTGTTATCAGGTGTAGATTTTTTATTAGCTATTTCTTCTACTTGTCTGACATTCAAATTATTATTTATTATCTTTTCAGCAGCTAATAATTGTTGTTTTTTATCTTTAATACTTAGTAATGCCTTTCCATGTCCAGATGTTAAGTTTCCTTTAGATATATACTCTATAATATTATCTTCTAAGTTTAGAAGTCTAACAGTATTTGCTACATAAGATCTGGACTTTCCTATCTCATTTGCTAGTTCTTCTTGTTTTAAGTTATAGTCTTTCATCAGCTTTTTATATGCCAAGGCTTCTTCTATAGGATTTAAATCCTCTCTTTGTAAATTTTCAATTAAAGCAATTTTTGCTGACATTTCCGTATCTATATCTTTCAATATACAAGGGATTTCATGTAATCCCGCAGCCTTAGAGGCCCTAAAACGTCTTTCACCTGCAACTATCTCATATTTATCTTTTATCTTCCTAACTATAATTGGTTGTATTAATCCATGTGTTTTTATGGAATTAGTTAAATCTGATAGTGCTTCTTGATGAAATTCTTGCCTTGGCTGGTTCTTATTAGGTATAATTAGATTTATATCTATATTTTCAATAGTTTTTTTTGATAAATCATTATCCTCATTGATTATTTCTTCAGATATTAGAGCAGATAATCCTTTTCCCAACCCTCTTTTTTTCACACTCACATTATCACTCCTCAGATAATTCTAGAAATTCTTCAGCCAATTCCATATATGCTTCTGCTCCCTTTGATTTAGAATCATAATCCATAATCGACAATCCATAGCTTGGAGCTTCTGCTAACCTAACATTTCTAGGAATAAGACTTACATAAACCTTTCCCTTAAAAAAACTTTTTACTTCATCTACTACTTGTATAGATAAGTTTGTCCTCCCATCAAACATACTAAGGACAACCCCCTCAATTTCCAAATTAGGATTTAATCCCTTTTTTACAAGTTTTATTGTTTCAAATAATTGACTTACACCTTCTAATGCATAGTACTCACATTGAATAGGTATAATTACACTATTAGATGCAACTAATCCTATTACAGAAAGTATACCTAATGATGGAGGACAATCTATGAAAATATAATCATATTTATCTTTAATATCTTCTAGCTTACCTATTAATATTTTTTCCCAGTTTCCTTCTCTTGCTAATTCTATTTCTAAACCAGCCAGCTCATTATTTGACCCAATTATACTTACACCTTCCGCCGAAGTTTTCATAATTGCATCTTTTAAATCCACGTTATTCACTAATACATCATAAATAATAGGATTTCCATTGTTTTTATCTACTCCCAATCCTGATGTTGAATTCCCTTGAGGATCAATATCTATTACAAGAACTTCCTTTCCCAACTTTCCCAATCCTGCACTTAAATTTATGGTGGTTGTAGTCTTCCCAACACCACCTTTTTGATTAAATATGGATATAATCTTACCCAAAAAACCACCACCTAATATTTTTTATTACCTAATATGATATCAGATTATTTTAATATTTGAAAGAATTCTTTAATGTTTCACGTGAAACATTAAAGAATTATGATAAAAATATAAAATTCAAGACTGTTTCTAAAAGGATATATTACTAAACTCTCAACCTTATACTATATAGTAACGTTTTCCCTTCATGAAATAATTTATTAAATACATTATTGTTTTGGATTCTCAATTGATGATTTAGAAAAATGAATTCTATTTAACTTTCTTATTTCTCTATAATAATCAATGTACAATAAAATATTGTACAGATAATACTAACACTAAAACTTACTATAATTGAAATATCTGATTGAAACATTAAATCCAAAATTGAGCTTATACCAAACATAGTCAATAAAAATATAAAAATAGACTTTAATACCATCTTCATAAATCTATCATTATATTCTAATATTTCCTTGTCTTTGGCATCCACAGAGTTATCTCCTTCCTATTGCTCATTTATATATCACTATGATGTAAAATATAAATGTTCTATATTTTATAAAAACTCACTTTAGTTACAATACATTTTCATCCTTTAATTCTTTTATTGCCTTTTTTATAGCCATTTTAATTACAAAATATAGGATTATTGCTGGTATACCAATATATATAGGTAATAAAAATAAAATCGTAGGTAAAATTCCAGATAAAATTTCCATTATCTAAACTCCTCCTTAGAATTTAAGTTTCTTTACATAGATTTACATATACGAATTTAAACATCAGCTTTTAAAAACTATTAATTCCCTATTCTTTAATTAGTCTTATATCATCTATAGTCAAATCATTTGGAATTAAAATATAAGATATAACAAAGAATAAAATTACTATGGACAACATAAAGAAAATTGTCAACAACAACCCTCGCTTCCATGTTTCCAATGTAGCTTCATGATATGAAATATCAAATTTTTTATCTAAAGTATATCTATAAAAAAAAGTAAATGATATGACCCCTATAGAAAGTAAAATATTTTTTATTTTTAATTTAATTCTTAATCTATTACTTATTTCATATACATTATTTTTTATTTTTATTCGATTTGGATTTCTATTATAACTAGAAACTCCACAAAACATCAATTGCTTCTTTAATGAGTTTTTCATAAATTCTCCTTTCTAAAACAATTGGATAGCCTCTTTCATCTAAATTATTAATTAATTTAATGTATTAGAGCAACTCTTATTTATACTTAAGTATTCTCCAAATCAATACTAATAAAAAACTCTATTACACAACCAATATTTTTTGCTATTGACTTACCTTCTTTCTTTATTATAAATGTTTTCATTAATAGTCCTATTTCAATGCATAAAATTGAGGCACTTATTGTAATTTTACTAAAAAATGGTGAAAATTCCTTGTTTGAAATTAAAACAATTAAAATCGGTATAATTATAATAAGCGTAGCAAGAACATATAAAACTCCACTTAAATTTGTACCTACCACTAAAAAATCCAATTCTTAGATATTAAATAGTCAGTACATCCTAGGCACAACTAAATCAAACTAGACTCTATACTTTTATTCCCACTTCTATATTTTGCTATTTTATCTACCCCAAAAATAACAAACCCTAATAAAGTATTCTTGCTTTACATTATCTTGCTGCTGAAGTATTTTATGTAAATAATATTCAATTAACAATCATATCCGTATAAGTCAACATATATCTTACTAATTTACAGTTCTATTACGATATATAACCAGAGTGATTGCATTTAATATGATAGTAACAGTGAGAAGAACTGCTGAAACGAAAGTTACAGCACCTGTTGTATCCATTAATGCAGACCAATCTGCAATCTTAACTAAATGGTTGTTATAGAAAATCTGAAAACATAACGAAATAGCACAGGCACTAATACTAATAACAGATAAAATAGCCCAATTATCATGATTACGTTTCTCAGACTTAACCAAGCTAATTATTGGTAATATCCAAGCTATTAAACCTAATGCCAAGCTTCCAACATTTAACAAACCCATAATTATTAAAACCTCCTAATTTAAAATATATTGCTGGTTTCTATACTAATATTCAATTAAAACAATAAATTCAAGGCTAAAAAACTAATAATGAACAATAAGATAATTGGAATAAATAAATGTATTTTCTTTTTTGTCTCTTTATATCTATTCCATTCATCTATTGCCTGACTAATAAGTGTTATCACAGCTAGAGTAATAAAAACATTACGTGGAATATCAATTTTCATAAGTACAAATATTAAATATGTAACTGAAACTATACCTACAATAGTTCGTCTTACCTTTTCCATATGATCATCTCCTAATAGGATTTTAAAATACTTCTTATGGTTTTTTCTATATATTTACAATTTAATACTACAAATTTTTCTACTAATATATTATATTAAGTGTAATCTTCTCAATGATAGCTGAAACTCTAAAATCCATTTAAGTGAATTAGTTAAACTTGTTAAAAGGATATCTTAAATCATCACTATATCCAGCACTTGCTTTTCACCACAGTTCTTTTATATAATGTACAGACAGAAATATTATCTTTTACAAATAAAAAAATCTCTAAATATCCGTCAACTTACATAAATACCTTACACCTAATCCCTATATAAAGTTTCCCTATGTTTTCTATACTTAAAGAATTGAATCCTATATCAAAAAATCCTTGTCCCATTTCTAAAAATCTGGAATTTAAAGAATATATTTTATATCAATCATATTTTCCACTTCTATATATTATTTCCTAAAACAATAACAAATAATTAATGTTCCACGTGAAACATTAATTATTACATTTTTCTTCTAAAAATGGAGTATACATCATAATTGCATGATTCTCTGTTATATATTCATCATCTATTAATTTTCCTTCAAAATTATATTTCTTCCTATATAAAACATTGTGCCTTGTATAGCCTCCCCAAATTTCAGAATAAATCCTATGGTCTTTTTCATGAACTTCATATGTATATATTGGCTTTGATGTACTCCTCCATTCTCCGTATAAATATTCTTTACCTATTTCTACATATAACTGATATGGCTCTCTTGTTTCGTTTTTTATCATTAAATCCCTATAATTATAGACACAAGTTGCACCACTTCCAAAGGGTTGAGTTCTACTAGAATCAGGGAAAACATCATAACTATGTCTATATCTTTCTACAACTGTCAATGGTGTGTGGATTGTCATCCAATATATAAGATTTGATAGCTGACATAATCCACCACCTACCCCTGGTTTAAAGTTACCAGAAAATAATACAATACCATTTTTATAACCTTTCCATCTTGTAGGTCTTCCTATTAATTTCCAATAGGAAAAGGTTTCTCCTGGATTTATTATTACTTTATTAATTTTTTTCACTGCAATTCCCAGATTAATAATTTTATTATATTGTAAATACATATCTACATCTTTTAGCTTCCTAATCAATGGTGTTTGATGTATAACTTGAATATAAGGTAACAAAGCGTTTGATTTTTCTTTCGAAAACCTTATCCCTCCAAATATCCATTGAATATACCTCTTAGAAGTATAATAACTCTTACCTGCTATTAACCTAAGTTTAGACCTTTTAATAGGCTTTAAATCCATTTAACTCACCTTTTTCTTTTATTATGTTTTTTTAATTTTTTCTCCTTAATTAAATAACTAATAAAAATAGTGCCTATTGAAGCAACTAACTTAATTTTCCAAAGATGAAAGAAATTTTTTATAAAATAGTCTAAGGACTCTAACAATTTAGATGATTCAATAGGTGAGAAATATTTTATCCTTGTACCTGGAAAAAATCCGAACAATGTAAATATAATTATAAATGATATAAAAACATTAACTTTATTATCCCTCATTTACTTCACCTCTTTTGTCCTAAACTTCTTAACTTGTATAAATCATATCATAAAAAAATTGCTTTTGTAATTATTAAGTAAATTGTAATCATAATGTAATTAATTATGGGAGATTATTCTATTACTTATATTTTGTTAGTTATATCACTTATTGGGTATATCTAATTTAACCATAAGTAAATTTTTAAAATAGGAAGTGATTTAATGACTAATATAAAAATATTTTCAGATTTTGCTTGTCCATTTTGCTATATAGGCTTTTCCATAGCCAATAAATTGAGACAAGAAAATCCTCACATAGATATGGAATGGATTCCTTACGAATTGGATCCTAACTTATCCTTGACGGGAGATATACTTACTAATTATATTCCTCAAGACCAAATAGACATGAGCTATAAAAGAATCGAAAGATTAGGAGCAGAGTATGGATTAATATATAATAATAAAACTAAAAAATTTAATACCCATAGATTACACAAAGCTGCACTTTATGCCAATGATAAAGGTAAATACTATGAGTTTGCTAAAGAGTCCTTTAAAAGCATATTTCAATATGGTAAAAATGTTGGAGATCCCTTAATCCTTAATGAAATAGGACTAATAGTTGGACTCAATATAATAGAAATGAATAATTATATTGATAATAATTATTTTGATGAAAAAATGAAAGAAGCTAAAAATTTAGTATCTGTTTACAATATAGATAGTGTGCCTACTTTTATAGTGGATGGTAAAAAGAAAATAACATTATTAAAAGATTACGAAAAATTTAAAAAAGATTTATTAAAATAAGCTTTATAAAAAACAATAAATGTTCCATGTGGAACATTTATTGTTTTTTAAATTATAATTAATATTCTATAAATCTCCACCTATAACTCTTGTAAAATTATAGTTTATATTAACCTTTAACCCTTTGCTATGATTTTAAAGCAGTAGTTCAATATCATAAATTTTCATTTTGTTTTCTAGATTTTATCTGAATACATTACTTATTTTAACCATCTATGATATTATGTCTAAACAAAATTATTCCTATAAAACAACCTTTTATCCCAGTTCAGATAAATAACATACCTGTTAAAAATTAAATATTAATTTCTTTTAAAGACTATAAATAATTCTCTGGTTTTCTTGGGTATTAAAATATAATTATAAACCTTTTCAATTATTCCTTATGGCTCTAAATTTATAATTTTTATTTATTAATATTTTTTAATTATTTATAAATTCAACAAAAATATAATAAAATAATTTACCAATGACATTATTTAAAAATACTTTATATTATATAATATTATAAAATCTATTTAAAGCCCTTATAAGTCAAAATTTAAACTTTATTTATTAATTATACCTACGATATGTACTTTCATTTAAAACCCTTTTAAAACTTAAAATACAGCCTCGTTTTTTAGTGATTTATTTCCAAAAAACTTTTTATTAATTTACTTAATCTCTATATAAAAGAAAAAGCAATAAGTAAATGTAATTATATATTATATAAATTCTTAGAAAACTTACTTTTTCTTAATATATAAAATTTATCAAAATCCAATTCTTATACATACTATAATTATAAGTTATACTTCTCTAAATATATAGTCTTTTAAATAAAATAATATTTCATTGGACAACATTATTTTATTTATCTGTTAAATTTTATAATATGTACTTGCTTATGTGAATATACATATTTTATACAAGTATTTATAATTCAAAATAGGAGAGTTTAAATGAAAAAAATAATAAGAAGTCTTAATAATTTAATTAATATTACAATTATAATTATAATATTGACATCAATAATTATATGTAATATGTATCCTAAAGCTATTTATACATTTTCAAACAATCCTGCTGCTATTGTATCTAAGGGATCAAAAGAGGAAAAAATTTTAGCTTTAAGTTTTGATGATGGTCCACATCCAAAATATACTCTTGAAATTCTTGATATCTTAAAACAATATAATGTTAAAGCAACTTTTTTTGTTTTGGGTAAACATGCTGAATCTTATCCCGATATAATAAATAGACAAGTATCTGAAGGACATGAAATAGGAAATCATTCTTACTCCCATATAAATATGAAAAAAGTATCTGATAAGATAATTAAGGAAGAGTTTGAAAAAACCCAAGAAATAATTTATTCAATAAGCAATATAAAACCTAAAGTTTTTAGGCCTCCTTATGGCAATTATAATGATGATGTAATCAAGATAGTCAGCAGCGATAATTTATCAGTAGTTCTTTGGACTTTCTATCAAGATTCAAAAGATTGGAGTAATCCTGGAGTAGATGTAATAGTTAATACTACCTTATCAAAAGTACAAAATGGAGATATTATATTATTACATGATTATGTTTATAAAAAAGAAAGTCACACTGTAGAAGCTTTAAAAATAATTTTACCAAAATTAATTGACGAAGGATATCGGTTTGTTACTATATCTGAGTTGATTGATATTTCTCAAGGAAAAAAAGTATTGAGTAACTTTAACTAAGTCTAAAATATATGTTTTATATAGAAAATAAAGCCAAGATTATGATCCTGGCTTTATTTTGGTATTTTAACAACTACTTCTACATGGTCACCTTTATCCACTTCTTTATATTCTGCTTTAATGCCAGTATCTTTAATAGCAGAAAAAGCCTTTTTAATTGTATTTAAATATATTCTGATATTTATTAAACTTTTAATATTTTGTTTTACTTCATTATATTCTTTCTTAGTTAAATCATCTAGTATATCGTTTACTAAAGCTTCCGTCTTATTTACATTTAACTCATTATTTATTACTCTTTCTAAGATTTTTCTTTTTAAATCATCATCTGCTAATTTTAACAAAGCCCTTCCATGTCTCTCTGTAAGATTATGTTCTAGTAAATCCTTCTTTATATCCTCCGGTAATTTTAAAAGTCTCAATTTATTAGCAATTGTAGATTGATTTTTCCCCATCTTTTCAGCTATTTCTTGCTGAGTAAATCCATGATCTTCTATTAAATTATTATATCCTTCTGCCTCTTCAATAAAGTTTAAGTCTTCTCTTTGTAAATTTTCCATTAATGCAATTAAAGCAGATTCCTTATCTCTATAATCTACTATAATAGCTGGTATTTCATGAAGCTCAGCCAATTCAGATGCCCTAAGCCGTCTTTCTCCAGCTATTAGTTCATAAGAATCTTCATTGATTTGCCTAACACTAATAGGTTGAATTACTCCGTAAGCTTTTATAGACTGACTTAACTCTTCTAAAGCTCTCTGATTAAAATCCTTCCTAGGCTGATATGGATTTGGTTTAATAATAGATATAGGAATATATTTAATTTCTGGTTGAAAATTTTTCATATGCATCCCTCTTCTCAATTGACTTTATTATATATTTCTATATAGAAAGGAATATTTCCTTCTTTATTGCCCAAGTTTTTTCCTACAAATTCCCTTATATTATAAAGGATTTTTCTTTGGTTTTCCCCCTGCTCTAGGATATTTTGTAGGAGTTTCTTGAGTTTTGTTTATTATTATCAAAGAATGTACTATATCTGAATTAGGAATCCTAACTATTTCCTTCTTAAAAACTTTTCCTCCTAAGAGTTTTATACCTTTTTCAGATTCCTTTAGTTCTTCATCTACATCTGGACCTTTCATGGCTATAAAATATCCTCCTACCTTTACAAATGGCATACAGTATTCTGATAATGTATTTAAAGAAGCTACCGCTCTAGATATACAAATATCATATTGTTCTCTATATTTTGGATTTTTACCAAACTCTTCTGCTCTACCATGTACGGCCTCTATATCTTTTAAGCCTAAAGTGTTAATAACCTCATTTAAAAAAACGATTCTTTTATTTAAACTATCTAATAAAGTAACTTGAATTGCATCATTAAAAATTTTAAGAGGTAATCCTGGAAAACCTCCACCAGTACCTATATCTATTACCTTTTTCTTTCCATCAAATAATTTCGTAACTATTGGTGTTAAACTGTCTAAAAAATGTTTTATATCTATTTCACTATCATCAGTTATGGCTGTAATATTTATTTTTTCATTCCATTCTTTCAATAAATTTTTATATTTGATAAAATGGTCTTTTTGTTCCTTATTTAGTTCAATCCCTAAATCTCCTACACCCTCTAGCAAGGTTTCAATATTACTCATCTATCCCTACCCTTTCTCCTCTTCTTTTTTGCTCTAAGTAAATTAATAATACATTTATATCTGAAGGTGTAACTCCTGATATTCTAGAAGCTTGTCCTACAGAATCAGGCTTTATATTATTTAATTTTTGTTTTGCTTCGTTGCTTAAACCCTTTATTTCGTTATAATCAATATCTTGATTTAATTTTTTATTCTCTAATTTTTTAAACTGCTCTATTTGAATCATTTGTTTCTTTATATAGCCTTCATATTTAATTTGAGTTTCTACTTGAAGTCTAATTTCTCTTAATAAATCATGTCTGTCTAAATCAAGGACTGATAAAGCATCATAGCCTAGTTCAGGTCTCTTTATTAAATCATAAAGAGTTGTAGGAGTATTTATAGGCGAGCTATTTAGACCCTCTATTATATTATTATTTTCTATAGTTGGATTTATCTGTACTTTTTTAAGTCTTTCAAGTTCTTTTTCTATAGACTCTTTCTTCACAATGGTCTTTTTATATCTTTCCTCTGTTACTAATCCTATCTTATAACCACGCTCTGTAAGCCTTAAATCTGCATTATCCTGTCTTAAAGTAAGCCTGTATTCAGCCCTTGATGTCATCATTCTATAAGGCTCATCTGTACCCTTTGTAACTAAATCATCAATTAATACTCCTATATATGCCTCTGATCTATCAAGTATAAAAGGTTCTTCACCTCTTATATTTAATACAGCATTTATTCCTGCAATTAAACCTTGAGAAGCAGCTTCTTCATATCCAGATGAACCATTTATTTGCCCTGCGAAGAAAAGATTATTTATTTCTTTATGCTCCAATGTTCTCTTTAGTATTGTAGGATCTATTGAATCATATTCAATTGCATATGCGGATCTCATAAATTTTACATTTTCAAGTCCTATGATTTCCTTATACATTTCTAGTTGTACTTCTTCTGGTAATGTGGAACTAACACCTTGTACATACATTTCCTTAGTAGATAAGCCTTCTGGTTCTATAAAAACTTGATGTTTATTTTTATCAGCAAACCTTACAATCTTATCTTCAATAGATGGACAGTATCTAGGTCCTACCCCATCAATATCACCTGCATACATAGGTGAGCGATATAAATTATTTCTTATAATTTCATGCATTTTTTCAGTAGTATAAGTCAAATAACATGGAACCTGTTCTTTATCAAAAATCTTATCCATATTTAAGAAAGAAAAAGGTATAACTTCCTTATCACCTGGTTGGATCTCCATCTTTGAATAATCTATGCTATCTCTATGGACTCTAGCTGGAGTACCTGTTTTTAGTCTTCTCAATTTAAATCCTTTTTGCTTTAAGGAATCTGATAAAATTACGGAAGGAAACATTCCATCTGGTCCTGATTCATAATTGATCTCTCCCATGTAGATTCTTCCCTTTAGATAGGTACCTGTAGCTAAAACTACAGCTTTACAATTATAAATAGCTCCTGTTCTAGTTAAAACTCCTTTCACCTTATTATCTTCCAAAATTATATCTATTGCTTCTCCTTGTCTTAAAGTTAAATTTGGCTCATCTTCCAATACTTTTTTCATTTCAGTATGATATATCTTTTTATCTGCCTGAACTCTTAAAGAATGAACTGCTGGCCCTTTAGAAGTATTTAACATCCTAGACTGTATAAAAGACTTATCTATATTTAAAGCCATCTCTCCACCAAGTGCATCTATTTCTCTTACTAGATGTCCTTTTCCTGTACCACCTATATTAGGGTTACAAGATAAGGCTACTATGGAATCTAAGCTCATTGTCATTATCATAGTATTCATGCCCATTCTACTACTTGCTAAAGCTGCCTCAACACCTGCATGTCCTGCGCCTATTACTATAATATCATATTCTCCTGCAAAATAATGTTTTACTTCTTTCATAAATTTCACCTTTCTAAAATAAGGAGGAAAACTTCTCCTCTAAATAATAAAATTAATAACTTTTCAATAAGCTATAATCTAGTTATCTTCCTTGTCTGCAAGTTACACACATACCATTATTGTTTACATTTAGCGATATTCTAAATTTTAATCTTTTAATTCTCAATTCTCAATTGTTTTTTACTTCCCTATACAAAACTCAGAAAATATTTTATCCAATATATCTTCTCCAATAGTATCACCAGATATTTCACCTAAGTTCTCCCAACAATTCTTTAAGTCTACTTCTATACAGTCTATTGGTACATTTCCTCTTATATCTTCTATTGCTTGAGTTATATTTTCCAATGCCTTAACTAATTGATTTTTATGTCTTACATTAGTAACCATAGTATCAGAATAGACTTCAACTTCTCCACTATAAAACATATTTTTTATACTTTTCTCTAATAAATCTACACCTACACCTGATGTAATAGATGTGGTTATTACTTCCCTATTGTTTATAATAGACTTTAAATAAGATTCATCATATTTAGTAGATAAATCCGTCTTATTTAAAAGAATAATACTTTTCTTATCCTTTATTAGTTCTATTATCTCATAGTCCTCATCAGACAGTTCCCTCGAAGCATCAAATACTGCAATAATTAAATCTGCTTTTTCCACAGTTTCTTTAGCCTTATCTACTCCAATTTGCTCAACAATATCATCCGTATTCCTTATTCCAGCAGTATCTATTATTCTTAGTGGTATTCCATCAATATTTACATATTCCTCTATAATATCCCTTGTAGTACCTGGTATATCCGTCACTATAGCTCTATTTTCTCTAAGGACTGCATTTAACAATGAAGATTTTCCTACATTTGGCTTACCTAGTATTACAGTATTTAAACCATCTCTTAGTATTTTACCTCTGTCTGCAGTGGATAAAAGTTTTTCCAGTTCTTCTCTTACTTTATTTCCACTTTTCTCTAAATCCTCATATGTGACTTCTTCTATATCTTCATCGGGAAAATCTATAGAAACTTCTACATGAGCAATCATTTCTAACAATATATTTCTTATTTCTTTTATCTTTCTTGATAAGGAACCCTCCAACTGATCTAGTGACGTCTCAAAACTTTTATCTGTCTTAGCTCTAATCATATCTATTATAGCTTCTGCTTGAGATAAATCTAATCTACCATTTAAGAAGGCTCTTTTAGTAAATTCACCTGGCTCAGCTAATCTAGCACCATTAGATAATATCAGTTCCAAAACTTTTTTTACTGAAATTATACCACCGTGACAATAAACTTCCACCATATCTTCTCTAGTATAGGTATGGGGACCCTTCATATAAGATATTAAGACTTCATCAATTAATTGATTGTTTTTTTTATCTATTATATGACCATATACTAATTTTCTATTATGATCATTATTCAATTCTTGAACTTTATTTCCTTTAAATATGGTATTTCCAATATTTAAAGCATTTTTCCCACTAATTCTTACTATACCAATACCTGCTTCTCCAACAGCAGTAGAAATGGCAGCAATAGTCATAATATCACCTCTTTTACATCTATATATAAAGGCTAAAATAAATTATAATTTTTATTTAACTCTAATATATCATTAATAATAAAACAATAAAACAATTTTTAAATATAATATCTATTATTCCAAAATCATTCATTTATATAAATTTTTGTAAATTTTCTTATATCATAAGAGAAACCCAGTATAATACTGGGTTCCTAACTTTATTTTGATTGAATAACTACCCTTCTATAAGGTTCATCACCTTCACTATAAGTAGTAATCCCTTGAATATTTTGTAATGCAGAATGTATAATTCTTCTTTCATAAGGGTTCATAGGTTCTAATTTTATAGGTCTTTTAACATACTTAGCTTTTTCAGCCATCTTATTTGCCAATCTTATTAAGGTTTCTTCTCTCTTAGCCCTATATCCTTCTATATCTACTATAACCTTAATATAATTATCTTTATTCTTATTTATAACTAAGGATAGTAAATATTGAATGGCATCCAATGTATTACCTCTCTTACCTATTAATATACCCATATCAGTGGAGCTTATGTCCTTTATATCTACAATTAGGTTATCCCCTTCTTTTTTTACCACATTAACCGCATCTATATTCATTGAGCTTAATACTTTACACAAGAAGTTATCAGCCATTTCAATAGGATCATAGATGACTGAAACCCTAATTTTTGCATCTTTCCCGCCGATTAAACCAAATAATCCTTTACTTGGCTCATCTATTATTTCTATTTCAACATCATCTTTATTTACATTTAATTCTATTAAAGCCTCTTTTATTGCCTCATCAATGGTTTTTGATACCTTAATAACAGACCTCATGACTTTAATTCTCCTCCTTAAACTTCCCTAAAGACCTATTGGAAACTAACTGTTGTATAATTGAAAAACTATTACTTATTACCCAGTACAATGCAAGCCCTGCAGCAAACCCCCTTGCTGCCATAAATATCATTATAGGAAGGAACATATTCATCATTTTTTGTGTAGCCTGAGCTTGAGGATCTGTAGTTGCTGCAGCCGTCGTCATCGTTTTACTTTGCAAGTAAGTGGTTGCTGCAGCTAATAATGGTAAACCCCAGATATATGGATCTGGATTATTTAAATCTTTAATCCAAAAAAATGTTTTATTCATAGCTTCATAAACCCCTGGATCTCTAAAAGCAAATGTTGTAGGATTTCCCATTACCTTAAAAAATGCAATAATGATAGGAAATTGTATTAAAAGAACTAAACACCCTGAAGCAGGATTATATTTATGTTCTTTATATAATTCTGCCATCTTTGTCTGCATTGTCTGTGGATCACTTTTATATTTATTTTGAATTTCTTTCATCATTGGTTGAATCTCATTCATCTTCTTTGAAGACTTACTTTGGTGTAAACTAATAGGTAAAAGTATAAGTTTAAATATTATAGTTGTTATAATTATAGCCATTGCATAGAAAGAAAAATTTGCTGGCTCTGTACCAATTTGGGATACCATATCATAGATAAACTTCAATAAACTACCTAATATATTGCCTAAAAAAGCCGTCATTTATAAACCTCCTATCATTTAAGCGGATCATATCCTCCTTTATTAAATGGATGACATTTTAATATTCTCTTTATAGTTAAATAAGTTCCTTTAAAAAAACCGTATTTGTCATAAGCTTGTATAGAATACTCTGAGCAAGTTGGATAAAATCTACAATTTTTCCTAGTTAATATATATTTCGATATAATATTCTGATAAATCTTAATTAAAAAAATAGCAATTCTAGCCATTGTTATCACGTTGGCTTGTCAACATACCTGCCAATTTTAGAATATGAAGCATTGCACTTTCTAATTCCTTATAGGAAATATCTACTACATTTTTCTTGGGTATAAAAATTAAATCATAATTACTCTTTATATTATTAAAATTCAATCGATAAATTTCTTTCATTTTTCTTCTTATTTTATTCCTAACAACAGAATTCCCTATTTTCTTAGTAATAGAATAACCTACCCTAGAATTTCCAACACTATTTTTTCTCACATAAAGAATTAAATTTCTATTCCAATAATTTTTTCCACCACTATAAACTTTCCTAAACTCTATATTACTTCTCAATCTATAAATTTTGTTCATTGGATTTACTCCCTCTAAATAAAACAAATGGTCGTTATAAAAAGGCCACCTGATTAGCGGCCTTATGCAGTTAGTTTCTTTCTTCCTCTTCTTCTTCTTGCTTTTATAATTTCTCTACCTGACCTAGTTTTCATTCTCTTTCTAAATCCATGTTCTTTGCTTCTTTGTCTCTTTTTAGGTTGATAAGTTCTTTTCATTGAAAAACACCTCCTTCGATAATATAACTTCAGAAAATATATAAACAATTAAATAATATAGAGTTTTCCCATAAGAAAACATAAATACTACTAATGATTATATTTATTTGAAGTAAATATGTCAAGAAATTTCAACAAAACTAAATTTGTAAAAAAGTTATTAACAATCTGTTTAAGTTGTGGATAATTTTATTGAATATATTCTTAAATTTTGATATCATAAAATAACATGTGGATATTACTTTTAACTTATCAATATCCAAAAGTTATACACATTTTGTGGATAGTTTGTGTATAACTTTCATAATTATCCACTTTTTTTATTAAAACATACTATTTATCTATTTTTTTATCATTACACTTATTTGTTTTTTCCTGTTGATAAGTTAATATTTTTATTTATTATTTTTTTAATAACATTTTATTAATAGCTTATCCACAAATATATTTTATAGACTTAAATCTTTTATATCTATATATTTTCATTTTTTTGTTGATAACTATGTTTATAACTTTTTAAAATAAGTTTATTTTTTTTTCTATTGGTAATAATTTTAATGAACAGGAGGTAAAAAAAATGGCTTCAAGTTTAGATAATATTTGGAATGAAGTGTTAAACCTAATTAAAGTTGAATTAACCGAAGTTAGCTTTAATACTTGGCTAAAAACAATCGAACCTATAAGTATCTCTTCTGGTAAGGTAGTATTAGCAGCACCTAATGAATTTACAAAAGGAATTTTAGTAGGTAGATATCTAAATTTAATAAAAAATGCTTTTTCTCATGTTACTGAAGAAGAATTTGATATTCAATTTATAATACCTGGAGAAGAATATTCTCTAAATATAGGACAACCTATGATTCAAGAGGTCAATGATAATAATCAAAGATCACAATTAAATCCAAAATATACCTTTGATACATTTGTAATAGGTAATAGTAATCGTTTTGCTCACGCCGCTTCTTTAGCTGTAGCTGAAGCACCAGCTCAAGCATATAACCCTTTATTTTTATATGGTGGAGTAGGTCTTGGTAAAACCCATTTAATGCATGCAATTGGGCATTATACACTTAGCCAAAATCCAAATTCAAAAGTAGTATATGTAACATCAGAAAAATTTACAAACGAACTTATTAATTCTATAAGAGAATATAGAAATGAAGAATTTAGAAATAAGTATAGAAATATAGATGTCCTTCTAATAGATGATATCCAATTTATTGCCGGTAAAGAGGGAACTCAAGAGGAGTTTTTTCATACATTTAATGCTTTACATGAGGCTAATAAACAAATAATCATATCTAGTGATAGACCACCAAAAGAAATCCCTACTTTAGAAGATAGACTTAGGTCTAGATTTGAATGGGGACTTATTGCAGATATTCAACCACCAGATTTGGAAACTAGAATTGCTATACTTAGAAAGAAGGCTAATGTTGAAAATATCAAGGTTAATGATGATGTAATGCTTTACATAGCTTCTAAAATTCAATCAAATATTAGAGAACTTGAGGGGGCGCTAATTAGAGTAGTAGCTTATTCTTCTCTAACGAACAGTGAAGTCACTGAAGAATTAGCTGAAGAAGCTTTAAAAGATATACTGTCAAGTAACAAATCTGTAGAAATCACTGTAGAGTTAATAAAGGAAATAATAGCAAAAAACTTTAAAATTAAGATCGACGATTTTAACTCAAAAAAAAGAACTAGGGCTATAGCATATCCTAGACAAATTGCTATGTATCTGACAAGAGAATTAACAGACTTATCTTTACCTAAAATAGGAGAAGAATTTGGTGGAAGAGATCATACAACAGTTATACATGCATATGACAAAATAAGTACAGATATAAATGAAAACTCCGATTTAAAAAGAAAAATTGATGACATAGTAAAAGAATTAAAAGGGTAAGTTCATAATTTATGTGGATACTTTTTATATTTATAAAATACTTATCCACATGTTATTAAATCAATAAAATATTCGAGATTTCCATATATAAAGATTTATCCACATACTCACAACCCCTACTACTATTACTACTATATATTTTATATTCTTTCTATATCTGGAAAAAAAGGAGGATTAAAATAAAACATGAAAATAAAAATAAATCAAAAAGATTTAAGCAAACACATAAATATTGCACAAAAAGGTATATCAACAAGAACTACTTTACAAATATTAGATGGTATATTATTAGAAACTTATAAGGATAAATTAAAACTTACTGGAACAGATTTAGAAATGAGCATAGAAACATATGTGGATTGTGAAATAGAAAAAGAAGGTTCTATAGTAGTTAATTCAAAAATATTTGGAGATATAATTAAAAAGCTTCCAAATGCACCTATTTATATAGATGTGGATAACAATAATATCAATATTAAATGTGAAAATTCGGAGTTTAATATATTAGGAAATTCAGCCAAAGAATATCCAGATTTACCTATAATTTTAGAGCATACTACATTTCAATTACCAAATGATTTATTTAAATCTGCAATAAGACAAACAGTATTTGCTACTACTCAAGATGAAACTAGACCATCTCTAACAGGAGTATTACTTGAAATTGTGGATAATAATATTTCTTTTGTAGCTTTAGACGGATATAGGTTAGCTTTAAGAAAATTACCTATAAAATCAGACGTTGAAATTAAAATAATAATACCAGGCAGAGCCTTAAATGAATTAAATAAAATAATAGAGGATAATGATAGTAATATAGAAATTGCAACGGCATCTGGGCACATAGTGTTTAATATAGGAGATACAGTAGTATATTCTAGATTATTAGAAGGACAATTCTTTAATTATAAAGAAATTATAAGGAAGGATCATAAAACATCTGTAATTGTTAATAAAAGAGCATTTCAAGATAGTTTAGAAAGAGCATCTTTATTAGCAAAAGAAGAAAAGGCTAATTTAGTAAAATTAAGTATAATAGATGAACAAATATTGATAAAATCTAACTCTGAAATAGGAAATGTAAATGAAGTAATTATGACGGAAATTAATGGAGAAACTGTAAATATTGCTTTTAATTCAAGGTATATATTAGAAGGTATAAAGGTAATTGATGCAGAAGATATACAATTAAATTTTATGGGTAGTTTAAATCCATGTATTATAAATCCATTGCAGGATGAAAATTATACCTATTTAGTTTTACCAGTTCGACTTGCTCAAGATGATTTTTAGAGGAGAGATATATTTATGAAGGAAATATTAATAGATACCGATTATATTAAATTAGATCAATTTTTAAAACTCGTGGGTTTCGTACAGACTGGAGGTCAAGCAAAAATTATAATTGATGAAGGTAATATAATAGTAAATGATGAGGTAGCTTTTCAAAGAGGAAAGAAAATAAGAAAAAACGATATTGTTGAAATAAAAGGTTATGAATCTTTTGTTATAATATAATATTATTCGCCTTAAGGGGTGTTTATTTTGCATGTAAAAAATATTAGACTTATAAATTTTAGAAATTATCTTAGTCTAAATATAGATCTAAATAAAAAAGTAAATATATTTATAGGGAAAAATGCTCAAGGAAAAACTAATTTACTCGAAGCTATATATATATGTGCAACAGGAAAATCATTTCGAACCAATAGAGATAAAGAAATAATTAATTTTAATAAAAATGAAGCTTATATTGGTGCACAAATGAATATAGAAAGATATGAAAAATTTATTGAAGTTAAATTAGAAAGGGAAAAAACAAAGAGAATTAGGGTAAATAAACAAGAATTAAAAAATCATAAGGAATTATATAGTGGATTAAATATAGTTATTTTCTCACCTGATGATTTAAAATTAATAAAAGGAGGACCAGGGGAGAGACGAAATTTTTTGGATATGGAGATTTCTCAAATAAAGCCTGTTTATAATTTTAATATAAATAGATATAATAAAATTCTATTTCAAAGAAATAATCTATTAAGATCAAGTAAATTTCAATCAAATGTAAATTCTCTTTTAGAGATATTTGATTTGCAGCTTGCGAAAATAGGTACAGATATAATTTTAGAAAGAGATAGATATATAAAAGAACTTTCTAATATATCAAATACTACTCATAATAAAATAACTTTATGTAATGAAGAATTACAGTTAAATTATTTATCCAATATTGAAATATTAGATAATAAAATAGAAATGGAAAAAAAATATTTAAATAAGCTAAAAAAATATATTGAAAAGGATATAGAAGCCTCTTCTACGCAATTAGGCCCTCATAGGGATGATATATTAATGACAATAAATAATAAGGATATTAAAACCTATGGTTCTCAGGGACAACAAAGAACTGTAGTATTATCTATAAAATTAGCAGAAGTAGAATTAATAAAAATGCAAAGAGGACTTTATCCAATTTTACTTTTAGATGATGTTTTTTCTGAATTAGATGAAGAAAGACGTAAATATTTAATTAAATCTTTTCAAGATATGCAAACATTAATAACAGTAACGGATGCTATAGATTTAAAAGAAATGGAAGCAATAGAAAAATCAATATTTTATATAGAAAATGGAAAATTAAAATAGATAGGAGTCATGATATGATTATTCATATAGGCGATAATAATTATATATTTGAAAAAGATATAATAGCTATATTGGATAAAAAAGCTGCAGAAGGTACAAAAAAAACTAGAGAATTTATAAGTAAGATAATAGAAGATAATTGCTTAATTGGAAATTTGGATTTAAATACAAAATCCTATATAATTGTATCAGATAATAGTAAAACGATGATTTACACATCAAATATATCTTCAAGGGCATTAGCTAATAGAAATAATTATGAATAAAAAATAGGATTGGAGGTAATTTAATGGCCAATGAAAAAAATGAGATAAATAGTAATGATAGGCATTATACGGCTAAAGATATACAAGTTCTTACAGGATTAGAGCCAGTAAGGAAAAGACCAGGTATGTATATAGGTAGTACGGGACCAAAAGGACTCCACCATTTAGTGTATGAAGTAGTAGACAATAGTATAGATGAAGCTTTAGCGGGGATTTGTGACACTATTAGGGTCACTATTTTTGATGATAACTCTATTAAGGTATCAGATAATGGAAGTGGGATACCTGTTGAAAAACATCCACAAACAGGAAAATCTACTGTAGAAACTGTTTTAACTATATTACACGCAGGTGGTAAATTTAATAATGGTGCATATAAGGTATCTGGCGGATTACATGGTGTTGGGGTTTCTGTAGTAAATGCATTATCTGAATGGTTAGTAGCTAAAGTAAGAAGAAGTGGAAAAGAATATATGCAAAGATTTGAAAGAGGTTTAGCTAAAACAGATCTTGAAACTATAGGAGATTCCAATGAAACAGGTACAACTATTCATTTCAAACCAGATACAGAAATATTTGAAACAATAGTATTTAGTTTTGAAACATTAGAGCATAGATTTAGAGAAATGGCATTTCTAAACAAAGGAATTAAGATTATATTAGATGATGAAAGAGAGGAAAAAACAAAGGAATTCCATTATGAGGGAGGAATAAAGTCTTTTGTAGAATATATAAATAAGAATAAAACTCCTATACAAAAAGAAATAATGTATTATGAGGGAGAAAAAGATGGAACCACTGTAGAATTAGCATTGCAATATACAGATAGTTATGCTGAAAATATATTTACATTTGCAAATAATATAAATACTCCAGAGGGTGGAACACATTTATCAGGATTTAGAACAGCTTTAACTAGGGTCATGAATGATTATGGTAGAAAGTATGGGATTATAAAAGAAAAAGAGGAGAATCTTAGTGGAGATGATGTAAGAGAAGGTTTGACAGGTATATTATCAGTAAAATTAATGGAACCTCAATTTGAAGGTCAAACTAAGAGTAAATTAGGGAATAGTGAAATAAGAGGTGTAGTTGAATCTTTAACCTATGATTTTTTAAATATATATTTAGAAGAGAATCCTAAAGATGCTAAAATAATATTAGATAAATCTATATCTTCTCAAAGAGCAAGGGAAGCTGCTAGGAAAGCAAGGGATTTAACTAGGAGAAAATCTGTATTAGAAAATACTACATTGCCTGGGAAATTAGCTGATTGTCAAGATTCTGGTATAGAAACAACAGAGATATATATTGTAGAGGGTAATTCAGCTGGTGGTAGCGCAAAACAAGGTAGGGATAAGAAATTTCAGGCCATACTACCTTTGAGAGGGAAAATATTAAATGTAGAAAAGGCTAGATTAGATAGGATATTAAGTTCTGAAGAAATAAAAATAATGATTACAGCTTTTGGAACAGGCATAGGTGAAGATTTTGATATTGAAAAACTAAGATATGGAAAAATAATATTAATGACAGATGCCGATGTAGATGGTGCACATATAAGAACCTTATTATTAACATTTTTCTATAGATATATGAAAGAATTAATAGATAATGGACATGTATATATTGCTCAACCACCACTTTATAAAGTAACTAAAAGCAAACAAGAACATTATGTATATGGTGATAATGAATTAGATAATTTATTAAATGAATTAGGAAGAACTAACTATGCCATCCAAAGATATAAAGGTCTTGGAGAAATGAATCCAGAACAATTATGGGATACAACTATGAACCCAGAAACAAGAACGCTTTTAAAAGTAACATTAGAGGATGCTGTATCTGCTGATGAAGTATTTACAACTCTAATGGGGGATAAGGTACAACCAAGAAGACAGTTCATTGAAGAAAATGCTAAGTTTGTAAAAAACTTAGATATATAGGAGGTAGAGCATGGATAGAGAATTTGATAATGTAGTAGAAGTAAATATAGAGAAGGAAATGAAAAAATCCTATTTAGATTATTCTATGAGTGTAATTATGAGTCGTGCTTTACCAGATGTTCGTGATGGGTTAAAGCCCGTTCATAGAAGAATAATCTATGCTATGGATGAGCTTAGTATGGGTCCAGATAAACAATATAGAAAATCAGCTAGAGTTGTTGGGGATGTACTAGGTAAGTATCATCCTCATGGAGATACTTCAGTTTATGATGCAATGGTTAGATTAGCCCAAGATTTTAATACTAGATATCTATTGGTAGATGGTCATGGAAACTTTGGCTCCATCGATGGAGATGGTGCTGCAGCTATGCGTTATACAGAAGCAAAAATGACTAAGCTTACAATGGAAATGCTTAGAGATATAGAAAAAAACACCATAGATTATAGACCAAATTTTGATGAAACTTTAAAAGAACCTGTTGTTTTACCAAGTAGATTTCCTAATTTATTAGTTAATGGTTCATCAGGTATAGCAGTAGGGATGGCAACAAATATTCCTCCTCATAATCTTAAAGAAGTAATTGATGGTGTTGTAATGCTTATAGATAATCCAGAATCTACAGTAGATGATTTAATGACTGTTATAAAAGGACCAGATTTTCCAACGGCTGCTCATATAATGGGTAAAGAAGGTATAAAAGATGCTTATAGAACAGGTCGTGGAAAAATAATAGTAAGAGCAGTTGCAGAAATAGAAGAAACAAATAAAGGTAGACATAGAATAATAGTAACTGAACTGCCATATCAAGTTAATAAAGCTAATTTGATTGAAAAAATAGCTGAATATGTTAGAGATAAAAAGATAGAAGGAATATCTGACTTAAGAGATGAGTCTGATAGAGAAGGTTTGAGAATAGTTGTAGAAATAAAGAGAGATGCAAATCCAAATGTTGTCTTAAATAATCTATATAAACATACACAATTTCAAACTACCTTTGGAGTTATAATGTTAGCTTTAGTAGATAATGAACCCAAGATTCTTAATTTAAAGGAAATATTAACTTATTATATAGAGCATCAAAAAGATATAATAACTAGAAGGACCCAATTTGATTTAAATAAAGCTGAAGAAAGAGCTCATATAGTAGAAGGGTTAAAAATAGCACTAGATAATATAGATGAAGTAATACGTATAATAAGATCTTCAAAGACTGAGGCTATAGCTAAAGAAGCTTTAATGAATAATTTTGCTCTATCTGATAAACAGTCCCAAGCTATATTAGATATGAGATTAAGACGTCTTACAGGACTTGAAAGAGAAAAATTAGAAGAAGAATATGAAGGGTTGATAAAGGAAATCAATAGATTTAAAGAAATATTAGCTAACGAAAGATTAGTATATCAAATAATTAAAGAAGAAATTTTAGAAATTAAAGAAAAACATGGAGATCCAAGAAGAACTAGAATAATGCATTCAGCTGATGATATAGATATAGAAGATATGATAGAAGAAGAAGATGTTGTAATTACATTAACTCATTTTGGCTATATAAAAAGAACTCCAGAATATACTTATAAGACTCAAAAAAGAGGAGGAAAAGGAATAATAGCCTTGACAACTAGGGAAGAGGATTTTGTAGAAGATTTATATATTACATCAACTCATGATACTATATTATTCTTTACCAATAAAGGTAAGGTGTTCTCACTAAAAGCATATGAAATTCCAGAAGGTGGCAGACAAGCAAAAGGAACAGCCATAATAAATCTATTAAATTTAACTGGTGATGAAAAGGTAAGCGCTATAGTACCTATAGATAAAAATACTACAGAAAGTAATCTTGTTTTTATTACTAAAGAAGGTATAATCAAAAAGACTGGTTTAGATAATTTTGAAAACATTAGAAAAAATGGTATTATAGCTATTAGTTTAAGAGATAGTGATGAGTTAATAGGTGTTAGAAAAACCGATGGAAATAAAGAAATAATTGTCGTGACTAAGAAAGGTATGTCCATTAGGTTTGATGAAAATGATGTTAGGGAAATGGGAAGAAATGCTATGGGTGTAAAAGCAATTAGTTTGAAAGATAATGATCAAGTTGTTGCCATGGAATTAGTAGAAGAAGGAAAGAAATTATTAGTTATTTCAGAATATGGCTTTGGAAAAAGAACTGCACTAGATGAGTATAAAACTCAAAACAGGGGAGGAAAAGGATTAATAACCTACCATATAAGAGAAAAAACTGGTGATATAGTTTCAGCTAAGGTTGTTGATGATAATGATGAACTATTGATGATTTCATTTACTGGTACAATTATTAGATTGATAGCTAAGGATATTTCAATTATGGGTAGAAGTACACAAGGAGTTACTCTTATGAAGATGAAAGATGATAGAGTAGTAGCTGTAGCAAAATATGTAGAAGAAGAATAATTAAGTTGATAAACTATAATCCTTTATTTTATTTAGATGTTTTAATGTAGTTAATAAAATAAAGGATTTCTTTTTTAGGTAAAAGTTTCTAATTACGGGTATTTTGCTTTACATTAAATCATTTTTATTATAAAATTAATACATATTGTATGTAGATAGAGGAGGGCTTGTGATGTCTTTAAATATGGAAGTGCAATTCGATAATAAAGAAAACAAATGGATATTTTTACCCAATGGTGAAATAGATATTTATACTTCTTCAAAATTTAAAGAAGAGATATTTAAATATTTTAGTAGCAAAGAGACAGATATAATAATAGATGGACAGAATTTAAAATATGTAGATAGTACTGGTTTAGGAGCATTAATATCTATTTTAAAAAAACTTAAAGATAATGATTATAAAATTTATTTATCAAATATTAAACCAAATATAAGAAAAATATTTGATATTACAGAATTAGACAAGCTATTTATTATAAGAGGTGAAAAGGATGAATAAAGATGTAATAAATCTGACAATACCCAGAAAGCCAGATTATATTAGTTTAGTTAGGCTTACTACCTCGGGAATAGCATATAGTATGGGATTAAATGTAGATGATATAGAAGATATTAAAGTTTCTATAGCTGAGGCTTGTATAAACTCTCTTATGTCAGATGATGGAGAAGAAATATCCTTAGTATTTGAAATAGATGAAGAAAAGTTATCTATAGAGGTGGTAAATGTAAAAGAAAATATACCTGATGATCTAGAAGAAAAAAAAGAAAGAGAACTAGGTTTATTAATTATAAAGTCATTGATGGATGAAGTTGTGTTTAATGAAGATGGAATAAAAATGGTCAAATATATAGAGGATGATGATCAATGACTAACAAGGGGACAGAAGGAAGAGAAAATAGAGAATTGAAAGATAAGGCAGAGATTAAAAACTTATTTAAATACTATAGTAAAAATAGGGATAAAGATACTCGTGATAAGTTAATTGAAAAACATATATATATAGCAGAGATTTTATCTAAAAAATACGCAAATAGAGGTATAGAATATGATGATATTTATCAAGTAGCTTGTATCGGCCTTATATACGCTATAGATAGATATGATATAGATAAGGGTTATGAATTCTCTAGCTTTGCAACCCCAACCATAATAGGAGAAATCAAAAAATACTTCAGAGATAAGGGCTGGACCATAAGAGTACCTAGAAGAATACAAGAACTATCTAAGAAGATAAATAATGCAAAGGTATTTTTGTCCCAACAATTACAAAGATCACCTACAATTGAAGATATAGCCAACTATCTGAATTATTCTGAAGAAGAAATATTAGAAGCAATGGAAGCTAGTAAAGTATATACTCCCCAATCTTTAGATGTAACCTATGATTCAAATAATGAAGATAAGGATGTTAATTTAGCAGATTTAATAGGGGAAGAAGATCAATATTTCAGTAGAATTGAAGATAATGATTTTTTAGTAAAGACTATGGAAAAATTAAATGATATAGAAAAACAGATATTAATTGAAAGATATTTTAATAAAAAAACTCAAGTTGCTATAGCAAAAACATTAGATATATCTCAAATGACAGTATCTAGAATAGAGAAAAAAGTTTTGGATAAGTTAAGAAAAGAATTAGAAAGAACATTGGTCTAACAATTGAGATTTGATAATGAGCTATTATAGTATAAATTTCAAAATAAATGCAAAGATTATTTAGAAGGAAACTTGTCTAGAAAGTACTAAAATCAATACTTTTTAAAAAAACTTAAAATTTATTTGAAATAAGTGTTGACTTTATTTACTAATGAGAGTATTATAGTAAAAGTCGGCTGCGACATTGAACCAAAATAAATCAGATAAAGATTTTAAAAAAAGTTCAAAAAAACAGTTGACAACTCTTGGAAAAGAGAGTATGATAGTAAGAGTTGGCTGTGACACTAAACTTTACAAATCTACAAAACGATTTAGAAAAAGTTCAAAAAAACAGTTGACAGCAAACGAAAAGTTTGCTATACTAAGTAAGTCACCTCAAGGGGTGACGATGAACCTAGAAAA
>NZ_DAMCHJ010000003.1:263364-357068 GCF_032104385.1 Tissierella sp. | reverse complement strand
ATACTTTAGGAGCAACTATATCTAGTTGTTCTTTTCATTTTTTAAACATAGAATTCTCAATAACTTATTGCATCAATTAGACTTTCATATAGTATTGAAACTAAAGAAGCTATTAAAGAAAAAATAATTAATAATTTTTTTAAGTGTTTTTTCTCTTTCAATCGTTATGTGTGTAGAAGGTATAATTATCAATATAGACAAAAGGAGATGGTGAGAAATGACGGACGAGGAAATTGCAAAAAGACTACGGCAAAAGGATATGGATATATTCGATTATATAATGGAGAATTACAATAAACTCTTGTGGGTTGTGGTGGGCAATATTCTGGAAAAGGTCGGTTCATCAGAAGATATTGAGGATTGCATAAGTGACGTGTATATTAAATTGCTGGAAAACCCTAAGATTTATGACCACAAAAAGGGTAGTTTAAAATCTTTTCTGGTCAGGATTGGGAAAAACCTTGCAATTGATAGGTATAGAAAAATAACTAGAGGCAATATGATAGCAATCCATGAAGATTACAGCGAACATGATGATTTGCTTCAGTTTATTCTTGCACAGGAAAACAGGATAAAAATCTTAGAAGCACTTGATACTCTTAATGAGCCTGACAGAGAAATTATTATAAGAAGGTATTATTACAATGAAAAGGTTAAGGTAATATCAGAGAAAATGAGTTTGTCATCAAAAAAGGTTGAAAATAAGTTGTATCAGGGAAAATTAAAATTAAAAACTATATTAATAGCCGAGGAGGGTTTTTAATGAAAAATAATGATTTTATTCATGAACTCGATGATAGAGAAATTGATATGATGTTAAAATATGTTCCTGCCTATACTGAAGATAATGCAAGAAACATAAAAAATAAATTTGAACAAAAATCGAAAATGAAGCAAAGAAAGTTTTCATTTAAGAAATTAGCATTGGCTGGCGTGGCAGCATCTATGGTGTTAGTTACAACATTTGTTTATGCAGAGATTATCGATATAAGCAAAATATACAGAATCATATTTGGAGAAAACTTCAAATACATTGAGCAGCATATTGAACCATTATCTGAAATAAATGATGCTCCTATGTCAATACAAAGTGAATATGATGGGATTGTTATTAAATTAAATTCTGTCATTAATGATGAAAATGCTTTGCGAATTTTTGCGACTATTACAGATACGAAGGGTGACAGGCTGGATAAAGATCTTGACTTTACAAGTTGGGGATTAAATAAGGGGCATGGGGGTAATGTAAGTATTGTTGACTTTAATAATAAAACAAAAACAGCAACTATGATGATTACTTCATTAGGAAATGACCATCAAGGCAAAGCAACACTTACATTAAAGGGATTTTCAACTGGGCGTGAACTACTTGAAGATTTACCGGAAAAAGGTATTAATATTTCTAACATTTTGGAAGGACATAAACCTGGAACAATCCACCAGAATGAAGTATGGAAAAGTGGTGGTGGCGGTGATAATCATAAGATATATGAAGAATCTAGATTATTGAAATCTAATGAAATGGATATTAAATTTGACAATGTGGATATGTTTTCAATTTCCAATATGGGTTTTGTAGATGGACTTTTTCACATACAAATGAAAGCTATGCTAAAGGATACTGCTTTAGTTGACGGTTACTATATCAATGCAAAACTTGTAAATGCAGAAAAGGAAATTGTTTATGATTCAACATCAAGGATTAATTTTATAAATGACAGAAAATATGCCTATGAAAGCAACAAGAAAGAACCCCATCATGAATACACGGAGATTATATATGAAGGTGTAACAGAACCAGAACAATTAAAGGATTTATCCCTTGTAATTGACTATATGAAATCTCCGAGGATTACAAAGGGTAATTGGGAATTTTCATTTATGATTCCAGAAAAGGTTACAACAGAATTTCATGTTGGTAGAGAGATTCTCATAAACGGTGAGAAATTAAGAATAGAGATGGTTTCATTGTCACCAATTGGAGTCACTATTCATTTACCCCAAAATATGTCGGGTGATTACAACCATAGTGATGTAGTGTATGTTGAGTATGAGGATGGGAATATTGTTGAATTGAACCAGTCGTCAATCCACACCTACGAAAGTGAATCTACCCTTGTTTTTGAAGGGCATATAATTGAAATTGAAAATGTAAAAGGTATAATAATTAATGGTGAAAGTATAAACACCTCCCAATAATATTTTTATCTAGACGACAAGGTTATTTAAACCAAAGGGGCGTTCATGAAACTCCATGATGGCTCCTATTTCTCTTAACTAGCATCTCTTACAGTTTACAATATTATTACAATAAGCTGAAAAATAATTAATCTGATCCAAATTATGCTATTGTTAATTTAGTATTAAGAAGTTTCTAACTCATAAGATTAAGTTTCTTATAAAAGGGAGCGAATGGATAATAATATGGAAATAAGATATGAAGTCATAGAAAAAGATTATATTTTTTATTAGGATGAGCAGACTTATTTATAAAGAAACAATAATTAATAAACTGTTGTGCATTATTTATATTAAATGTCTTACCGAATAATATTAACACCTTGTTTTTCATTCGACCCCACCTGTGGAACATCAGGATTTTTAGTATCAACTTCAGATTACACCAAAGCTGACATTTGTACTTTTCTTTCCTACGTTTAACCTAACCCATGGGGCAATTTTCACACTTCTCCTAAATCTAAATCCCATAAAAATACCTCCTTCATTTATTAGTATATCCATAATTTAATAGGAAGTCCATATAAGGAATGGTAAAGGTAGTTTTTATCTAGCTTTTAAGGTTATACATTTAAATATCTCTTTTATTTAAAATAGTGGTATAATATGGTTATAATAAGGATCAAAGGATTAAGATTATTGGGAGGGGGTGCATATTGTGGAAAAGGGATATGTTCATGTATATACTGGAAATGGAAAAGGAAAGACAACTGCTGCACTAGGTTTATCTTTAAGGGCTGTTCTTGCTGGGAAGAAAGTGTTTTTTGGTCAATTTATTAAAGGTATGGATTATAGTGAATTAGAAAGTCAAAGATACCTTCCCAATTTTAAAATTCAACAATTTGGTAGAGATTGCTTCATATATAATAACCCTACAGATGAAGATATTAGAATAGCTAAAGAAGGGTTAGAAGTATGTAGAAAAATTTTGAATAGCCATGAATATGATATTGTTGTATTGGATGAGGTAAATATAGCTACTTATTATAGACTATTAAACCCCGATGATATTATTGACATATTAAAGAATAGAAATCCAAAGATTGAAGTGATTCTAACAGGTAGATATGCAGATAAAAGAATTATTGAACTTGCTGATTTAGTTACTGAAATGAAGGAGATCAAGCATTATTATTATAAAGGTGTAGAAGCTAGAAAGGGCATAGAAAAATAAATATAGATCATATATTAATACTGTATTCTAATGAAATAATATATAATAGGGGGAGTAAAATGAGTAAGGAAACAAAAAAATTAGAGTTTTATGGTGGTGAATGGGTTTCTTTCTTACCTTTTGTTGTATTCTTAGTTATGATCATACTTACAACATTCCATTTTGGATCTATATCGGACGGCGCTCTTTGGGTGCCTGCATTTATTGCTTTAGTTGTTGCCTTCTTCTTTGCAAAAGATAAAGCTCAATATTCCGATGCCTTAATTAGTGGTATGGCTAGTAAAGAAGCTATAATCCCTATAGTATGCTGGATTTTTGCAGGAGTATTTTCTAGAATTCTTCGTACTTCTGGTTTGGCTACTGGAATTGCTGGTGTAGCTGCTTCAATAGGTATTCAAGGTACTTTTTTTATCGTTATATCTTTTTTAGCATCGGCAGTTTTTGCTACAGCTTCTGGTACCGGATTTGGTACAATTGCTGCTGGGATGGGTGTTTTATACCCTGCCGGTATTGCTTTAGGAGCACATCCTGCTCTTTTGGCAGGGGCTATAATTTCTGGAGGTGCTTTTGGAGACAATCTTGCACCAGTTTCTGACACAACTATTTGTTCCGCTACTTCACAAGGTATTGATGTTCCAGGTGTAGTTAAATCACGTTTGAAATATGCTATTGCTGCAGGTATTATAGTTATTATTGGAATTATAATTATTGGAAGTGGATATAAGGGTGATATTTCAACTATTGAATCTATTTCATATAATCCTAAGACATTATTTATGCTGATTCCAGTTGCCATAACTATTTGGATTGCTGTTAAATCAGGAGATATTATTATTGCAACGACAATAGGATCTGTATTAGCAGGTGGAACAGCAGTATTGTTTGGATTAATAGATTTTATACAAGTAGATCCTGCCTCCGATGTGGTTAAAGAGGCTTTAATTAGAGTTTCGGGTGCTGGACTTGATAGAACAGTAGATGGTGTAATCTATACAGGAATTAATAGCATGATGCAAGTTGTAGTTCTAGCTCTTTTATTATTTGGTTCAATTGAAATCATGAGAGCAGGACATGGAGATATTAAATTATTAAATGTTTTAGGAAAAGTTGCAAAGAGTCCAAGAAGTGCAGAATTTGTTATAAGTATTATGATTATAATACTTTCGTCATTAATGGGTCTTAATGCTCCAGCAATATTAGCAGTTGGCGCTTCCTTTGCGAAACCTATTGGAGAGAAACATGGTATTAGTCCATATCGTGTTGCAAATCTTTTAGACGCTCAATCTAATACCTTTGTTTATTCATTGCCTTGGACACCGGCTATAATCTATACAATTGGTTTTGCAAAGGATAGTGCTGTTCCGCTAACAGCAGTACAAGTAACACCATATGTACTATATGCTTATGCTATGTTAGCGGTAATGTTTGTTACAATAATATTTGGAATTGGAAGATACGATAATATGGAATGGGCTAAGAAAGTAGGTTAAAGATTATAAAAAACAGCTCATTTGAGGAAAACAGTAGAACCTATATCGGTGCAGAAAGCATTAGTAAAGAATGTAGTTAGAGAATATTTAATGAAAGGTTCTCCTTTTTTATGAAATAAGTAACAAATATAAACAAATACTTGTAAAATAGATTGAAATATGAAATAATGAAATAATTCTGCTATTATGTAATAGCAGAATTATTTTATAATAAGAGGAGGCATATGATGTCAAAAATTAAAATAATAACCGATAGTACAGCTTATATAACTAAAGAATATGCAGAAAGAGAAAATATAACTATAGTTCCATTAAACTATGTATTTGGAGAGGAAACAGGTAAGGATCCATTTCCAGGGGAATTTGATGAATTCTATAATAAGCTTCAAAATACAAAATTGTTTCCTTCTACATCTCAGCCAGCAGTAGGGGAATTTTTAGATGCATTTAATAAAGCTTTTAGCGAAGGATATGATGAGATAATAGCAATTCTTTTATCTTCTAAATTAAGTGGTACTTTTAACAGTGCTATGCTTGCAAAAGATATGTTAGAATATAAAAAAATTACTATTATTGACTCTTTAACCACAGTTTCTAATATGAAATTCTTAGTAGAAGATGCAGTTGAAATGGCAAAGAAAGGTAAAACATCTGGAGATATTGAAACTTATTTGAATACCAAAAAAACAAATATAAATATTTATTTAACTACTGATACTTTAGAATATCTAAGAAGAGGTGGAAGACTTTCCACAGTGCAAGCAACCTTGGGAAACCTTTTAAATATAAAACCTATAATTGAGCTAAAGGATGGAGAATTGAAACTTTTAGAAAAACTTAGAGGCAAAAATAAGGTAATATCAGCCATAATTGATAGGATTCCTTCTAATGTTAATAAAATAGGTATATGTCATGTTTTAAATAAGGAAGATGCGGAAAAAGTAAAGGATTTATTAAAAGAAAAATTTCCTAATGCTATAATAATAATTGATGAATTAGGTCCCGTAATTGGTTCTCATCTAGGACCTAAAGGAATTGGAGTTTGTTTTTACTAAAATTATCATATAATGGGTACTCAAATTGTATTAAATATGATATAATTATGACGAATTGAAGCTACTTAATTATAACGGGGGTGCATTTAATGAGAAAAATATTAGTAACAGGAGCATTAGGACAAATTGGTTCAGAATTAACTACAGAGTTAAGAAGAATTTATGGTGTAAACAATGTAATTGCCAGTGGTAGAAGAGTAAAAGAAGGACATGAAAAGCTAATAGAATCAGGACCATTTGAAATAGTAGATATAACTAAGGGAAAAGAAGTATCAGAAATAGTTAAAAAACATAATGTAAATACAATAATAAATTTAGCAGCTATTCTTTCAGCTGTTGGTGAAAAACATCCAGAGCAATGCTGGGATATAAATATGAACGGTTTATATAATATCCTTGAAGTTGCAAGGGAAGAAAATTGTATGGTATATACACCATCTTCTATAGCAGCATTTGGTCCATCCACACCACCAGATAATACACCACAAGATACTATTCAAAGACCAACAACTATGTATGGTGTTACTAAGGTAGCAGGGGAATTACTATGTGATTATTATTTCAAGAGATTTGGAGTAGATACTAGAGGAGTTCGTTTCCCAGGTCTTATTTCTTACGAAACATTACCAGGTGGAGGAACTACAGACTATGCAGTTCATATTTATTATGATGCATTAAAGAATAAAAAATATACTAGTTTCATAGGAAAAGGAACAAAGATGGATATGATGTATATGCCAGACGCATTAGATGCTATAGTAAATCTTATGGAAGCAGATTCATCTAAATTAATCCATAGAAATGCATTCAATGTAACTGCAATGAGCTTTGATCCAGAAATGTTAGCTGCATCTATCAAAAAAGTTATACCAGAGTTTGAATTAGACTATGATGTTGACCCAGTAAGACAAGGAATTGCTGATACTTGGCCAAATTCATTAGATGATTCAGCTGCTAGAGAAGAATGGGGCTGGAATCCAAAATATGATTTAGATGCTATGACTAAAGATATGCTTGATAAGTTGAAAGTTAAATTAGGTTTATAGAAGATTAAAAGGGCTAAATTTAGCCCTTTTTAATATTATCTACTAATTCTTTAGAAGGATTTATAATTATTGTTTTAAAATCCTCATAGATTACCATTCCTGCTTTTGCATTTTTTGGTTTTTTAACATTTTTTCTTTCCGTATAGTCTATAGGTACATGATTAGAATTTTTGCCTTTGCTATAGTATGCAGCTAATATAGCGGCTTCTTCTATAGTAGAAAGGGGTATGGTTTTACCCATTTTTTCTATGATTACATGACTGCCAGGCATATTTTGCACATGGAGCCATATATCATCTTTACGAGATAATTTTAATGTTAAATAATCATTTTGTTTATTGTTTTTCCCTACATAAATATTAAATCCATCTTTAGAAATATAGTGAAGTGGTTTAGATACAGACTCTTCTTTTTTCTTCTTCTTTTTTATAGAACCCTTTATATATCCCTCGCTTATTAATTCTTCTCTAATTTCATCTAACTCTTCAATTTCAGTTGAATTTTCTATACTCATGAGGACGTTTTCTAAATAAGAGATTTCATCTTCTGTATTAGGTATTTGCTCTAGTAATAATTGATGAGCATTTTTCAATTTTGAATATTTCTTATAGTATCTTTGTGCATTTGCCACTGGAGATAATTTAATATCAAGAGGAATATTTAATTTATTCATGTTTTCATCATAGAAGTTTTCAAGTTCAATACTATTTACTCCTCTAGGAATAAGGTGAATATTAGCAGAGATTAAATCAGCATAAATTTTATATTTTTCTCTGTCTTGACTTTCTAAAAGTTCCTCCTTTTGTTTTCCTAGTTTATTATTGGTTCTATCCAATTTTACTTGAATTGATTTTTTAATAGACTGAGATTTTTGACCTATTCTATCAATTATATCTTTTCTGCGGTAGAAATTATCTAGAAGATTTGAGATAGAATCAAAAAATACTCTATTTTCTTTACCAAATTGATTAAGCTCTAATGCATGAAAGGCTAATATTTCTGTTTTGTTATTATTTAAAACTGAAACAGGATTAAATTCTTCGTTGGATATTTGGTTCATAAATTTATTAAAAGAAATATATAAAGAGGTTCTATCATCTTCATACATACTGCCAAGATTTCTATCAATATCTATACCGGCATCAAAACATATTTCTCTACTTATTAAAGGACTTAATCCTAAATAATTAAAGTAAAGGAATTTAAAACATGGTAAATTTTTATCCTCCGAATCCATAATACTAAAAAAATCTTCCTTTGCAATGTCTAAAGGATTAACTTTATCTTGCAATGGTGGATATTCATAAATCATGCCTGGGAGAATTTGTCTTACTCTACTCATATCTTCATATATTCTTTTTACTGAATCCACTATTTTAAATGAAGATTTATCAATTAATATAATATTGCTATGTTTTCCCATTATTTCAATGACTATTCTTTTTTCAGTAGGCTGACCCAGTTCATCTATGGCTGATATATCAATGAAAATCACCCTATCTAAGTTAAACTGTTCAATATTTAATATTATTCCTCCAATAAGATGCTTTCTTAAAAGCATACAAAACATAGGTGGTTCTGGAGGATTTTTCTTAGAATAATCTGTTAAATAAACCCTAGGATTATTACTACTAGCAGACATTATTAATCTATAGTTAGTTCCTTTACTGTGTATATGAAATAGTATTTCATCTTTTTCCTGTTGATAAACTTTGTCTACTCTTCCACCTATTAATTTTTCTCTTAATTCTTTAACAACTGATTTTGTTACAATACCATCAAATGACATATAAACTCCTCCAATATTACTAAGACTATTAAAAGTATACCATTATATTAAGAAATAATAAACTAAAAGGATTTACAAAGAAAATATTAAAAAATTGTAATATATAGTAGATTAAATTTGATATAATAGATATAATATAGTAGCTATCAGAATAAGAGAGGGGTGTTTATTATAATTAAGAGTATGACTGGTTTTGGTAGGGGAGAATTTAGTAATGAAGTTTATAATTTTAAAGTAGAGATAAAGGCAGTTAATCATAGATATAATGATATTGTGGTTAAAATGCCTAGACATATTTCATATCTTGAGGAAAATGTTAAAAAAATTATAAAAACTGAAATCAATAGGGGAAAAATTGATGTATATATTAATTTAGATTATATTAATGAATCAGCTATAGATATAAAAGTAGATATACCCTTAGCAAAATCTTATAAAGATGTTTTAGAGAGATTATCAGAAGAGCTTGGATTGGAAGAAAATATTAGGTTGTTTAATATATTAGGCTTATCGGAAATCATCAAGACTGAAAGAAAAGAATTAGATGAGGATATTGCTTGGACTTGTTTAAAAGAAGCTTTAAATATTGCTCTTAGGGATATTATGAACATGAAGGTAGTAGAGGGAGAAGAATTAAAAAATGATATGATTTCAAAACTAGATAGAATTGAAACCATAGTGTTGAAAATTGAAGAAAGATCTCCTTTAGTTGTACTGGAGTATAAGGGTAAGCTAAAAGAGAGAATTAGTGAATTGCTAGATAAAGATATTAATATAGATGAAGATAGAATTGCATCTGAGGTAGCCATTTTTGCTGATAAGAGTAACATCAATGAGGAAATTGTAAGATTAAAAAGTCATGTGAAACAATTTTTATCCATATTAAATGAGAAAGATGCAATAGGTAGAAAGCTTGATTTTTTAATTCAAGAAATGAATAGGGAAATAAATACAATAGGTTCAAAGGCAAATGATATGTTGATTTCTCAAAATGTAGTAGAGATAAAATCAGAATTAGAAAAAATAAGAGAGCAAGTTCAAAATATTGAGTAATTAGGAGGAAAAGATGTCAATAAAACTAATTAATATTGGTTTTGGTAATATTGTTTCAGCCAATAGAATAATAGCTGTGGTTAGTTCAGAGTCAGCACCTATCAAAAGATTGATTCAGGAAGCAAGAGATAAAGGCCTTTTAATAGATGCTACCTACGGTAGAAGAACTAGGGCAGTTATAATTACAGATAGTCAACATGTTATTTTAACACCTGTTCAGCCAGAAACAGTTGCTAATCGATTTCATGATAAAGAGGAAAATGCAGATTAATATAAAAGGTTGGTGATAAATATGTCAAAGGGATTTTTACTTATTATTTCAGGTCCTGCTGGCACTGGAAAGGGAACTGTATGTAAGGAAGTGTTAGAAAGGAATGAGGATATATTATACTCTATTTCTGCAACTACGAGAAAACCTAGAGTTGGAGAAGTAGATGGAACTAATTATTTTTTTATAGATAGAGAAGAGTTTAATAGAAAGATTGAAAATGGTGAATTTTTAGAATATGCATATGTACACACTAATTACTATGGAACTCCTAGAGATTTTGTTGTAGATAAGATAGATAATGGTGAAACTGTTTTACTTGAAATTGATGTTCAAGGCGCTTTGCAAGTTAAGAAAAACTATTCTGAAGCAGTATTAGTATTTATTTTGCCTCCAACAATGGAAGAATTAAGGGATAGAATAGTAAAAAGAGGGACAGAATCAGAAGAAGATATAAACAGAAGATTTGAAAATGCTTTTAAAGAGCTAAATTTTATAGAAGAATATGATTATTTTGTTATAAATGATAAAATCCAAGATGCTGTATCTGATGTTGAAACAATAATAAAAGCAGAGAGATTAAAAGTAAAGAGGAATTCTAATATAACAGATAAAATTATTTCGAAAGGAGTAAGATAATATGTTAAATCCATCTTTTAACGAATTAGCCAAAAGAGGAGATAGTAGATATACTTTAGTTATGCTTACAGCTAAGAGAGCTAGAAAAATTATTGAAGGTGCAGAACCGTTAGTTGAAACTTCTTCTAAAAAACCAGTTAGTATTGCTTTACAAGAAGTTATAGAAGGCGAAATAACTTATACTAGACCACCTATAAATAGTATAAAATAAGAGGTGATTATATGTTGAAGGATAAAACCATAATCCTTGGAGTTACAGGTGGGATTGCGGTATATAAAGCTGCTGATATAGTAAGTAGATTGAAGAAACTTCATGCCAATGTAGAAGTTATAATGACAGAAGGAGCTGCTGAATTTGTTACTCCTTTGACATTCCAAACTATGTCGGGAAATGTAGTTCATAGAGAGATGTTCAGTGAAATTACAAACTATGATGTAGAGCATATATCACTTGCACAAAAAGCAGATATTATTTTAATTGCTCCAGCTACTGCAAATACCATTGGGAAAATTGCAAATGGTATAGCTGACAATCTTTTAACTACAGTGGTAATGGCATCTACAGCTAAGATAGTATTTGCACCTGCTATGAATACTAAGATGTATCAAAATCCTATAGTAAAGGATAATATGGAAAAATTAAAAAAATTAGGATATAAATTTATTCAGCCAGCAGTAGGAATGCTTGCCTGTGGGGACTATGGTGAGGGGAAAATGGCAGAGCCAGTAGATATTGTAGAATATATTGTTGATAGTTTTGTAAAAAAGGACTTATTTGGAAAAAAAATAGTTATAACAGCAGGTCCAACTATGGAACCCTTAGATCCAGTTAGGTATATGACTAATCATTCAAGTGGAAAGATGGGCTATAGTATAGCTAAAGAGGCAGTGACTAGAGGTGCAGAAGTTGTACTGATTTCTGGACCAACATCAATTACTCCACCTAGTGGAGTAGAATTAATTAAAGTAAAAACTACTGAGGATATGTTAAATGCAGTTGATAAGTATTTTGATTCCTGTGATGTACTTATAAAATCTGCGGCACCTGTTGACTATAGGCCTGAAACCGTAAGTTCTACTAAAATAAAGAAAAAAGAAAATGAAGAAGATGAATTAATCATTAAATATGTAAAAAATCCAGATATAGCTGCTCATTTTGGTGAGCAAAAGAAGAATCAAGTTATGGTTGGATTTGCAGCTGAAACTAATAATTTAGATGAATATGCAATGGAAAAGCTGAAAAAGAAAAATCTTGATTTTATAGTTGCAAATGACGTAACAAAAGAGGGAGCAGGATTTAATTCTGATACTAATATTGTAACTATAATTGATAAAGAAGGAAATAAAAATACTTATCCTATGATGAATAAAAGAGAAGTTGCAAAGGTTATATTGGATAGGGTAAAATCTATATTAGATAATAAAAGCTAGATTAGACTATCTAGCTTTTAATTTTCACATATAAAAGGATGATTTACTTGAGTATAAAATATGCAGAAATTATAGTAAATAATAGAGCAACACAGGTGGATAAGCTATATACATATATTCTTGATGATGAGCTAAAAGATATTGTAAAAGAAGGAATGAGGGTAATAATTCCCTTTGGAAAAGGCAATAAATTAATAAAGGGAATTGTAGTTAATATTATTGATACTTGGGATAGAGGGTATAAGTTAAAAAAAGTAATTGATGTTTTAGATGATAAGCCTTTGATTTCAAAAGAATTAATAGATTTAAGTATTTGGATGAAGGAATATTATTTATCATCTTATATAGATACTTTCCAGCCAGTATTGCCTCCAGGAGATTTTAAGGAAGTAAATACCTTTGTTGAAATAATCGAAAATAGTAATATGAAAGACATAGATAAAGATGAATTAAATATACTTTCTTATTTAAATATTAAGGGTAAAGTTTTGTTAGAAGATTTAAAGAAAGATTTGAAAATTTCTAATATTAATAGATGGTTAAACTCTTTAGAAAATAAAGGAATTATAGAGACTACTATAGATATTAAAACAAAAGTAGATAAAAAGATGGAGAAATGGGTTAAGCTATTAAATAAAGCTTTTTCCTTAGAAGAGATGCATGAAAAAGTTGGGAAAAGAGCAGTGAAACAGAGAGAAATAATAGAATTTCTTTTTGATGTAGAAGATATATCTTTTAAAGAACTTTCAAAATCAACGAATACTACATTATCTACAATAAGAGTCCTAGAAAAAAAAGGACTTTTAGAGATATATGAAAAAGAAGTTAATAGAAATCCGATAAAAAAAGATATAAAAGATTATAGGAAACATAATCTATCTACTGCTCAAAGAAAAGTTTTTGAGGGGATTGTAAGCTCATTTAATGGTGGGGATAGTAGCAATAAATTTTTAATCCATGGAGTAACAGGAAGTGGGAAAACGGAAATATACTTGCAACTTGTTGAAGAGATAATAAAAAAAGGTAAAGAAGCTATTATTCTAGTTCCAGAAATATCCCTTACCCCTCAAACAATTGATAGATTTGTTGGTAGGTTTGGGGATTTAGTTGCAGTACTTCATAGCAAATTATCCTATGGAGAAAGGTTTGATGAGTGGAGAAGAATAAAAGAAGGTAAAGTAAAAATTGTTGTAGGCGCTAGATCAGCTGTATTTGCACCCTTTCAAAATCTTGGAATTATAATTATTGATGAAGAACATGAGTCAACATATAAATCATCTCAAAATCCAAAGTATAATACCATTGAAGTTGCAGCTAAAAGGGTAGATATTGAAAAAGCATTTTTAATTATGGGTTCTGCCACACCTTCCTTGGAAACCTACTATAATA
Source organism: Tissierella sp. (assembly GCF_032104385.1). Classification (GTDB taxonomy): domain Bacteria; phylum Bacillota; class Clostridia; order Tissierellales; family Tissierellaceae; genus Tissierella. The sequence continues at coordinate 343,496 of NZ_DAMCHJ010000003.1, read as the reverse complement.
GTCTGAATGGAGACTTTAAATTATTGGAATTACAGGAAAGAATAAATCAGTATTCATTACCAGAAGTAACAGTAGTGGATATGCGAGAAGAACTAAGTAATGGAAATAAATCTATATTTAGTAAAGAATTATATGAATCTATAAATGAAAACTTGAATAACGGAAAGCAGACCATATTATTTTTAAATAGAAGAGGATTTTCTACTTTTGTATCCTGTAGAAATTGTGGATATGTAGTAAAATGTAATAATTGTGATATATCCATGACATATCATAGAAATATGAATAAATTAAGATGCCATTATTGCGGTTTGGCTATAGCCCCTCCCAATATTTGTCCTGTATGCAAATCTAATTATATTAAATATTTTGGTATAGGTACTGAGAAAGTAGAAGAATTTGTAAAAGAGTTATTTCCACAAGCTAGAATAGTTAGAATGGATATGGATACTACAACTGGAAAAGGAAGTCATGAATCTATTTTGGAAGATATGAAAAAAGGGAAAATAGATATATTAATTGGTACACAAATGATTTCAAAGGGTTTGGACTTTGAAAATGTAACTCTAGTTGGTATAATAGCGGCTGATACTACTTTAAATTTACCAGACTTTAGATCTCCGGAACGTGCTTTTCAATTGGTTACTCAGGTAGCAGGAAGAGCGGGAAGAGGAGATTCTAACGGAAAGGTTATACTTCAAACTTATAATCCAGATCATTATAGTATTAAATTTTCTAAAGAGCATGATTATAAAAGTTTTTATAATACAGAAATTGCTTTAAGAAAGGAGTTTTTATATCCGCCATTTTTAGACCTTATTAGCTTGCTTATATATGGAGAAGATAATAATAAGGTTGCATCTATAGCAACAGAAGTATATAATTTATTTGTTAAAGAAACAAAATGGATTCATAAAGAAACTATAAATAATTATATTATTGGACCTTATCCAGCACCTTTGGAAAAGATTAAAAATAATTTCAGATGGCAGATAATTATTAAATCCAAAAAAGAAAATATAAATAGTTTAAAATCTTTGGTTAAAAGGGTATGTATAAATAATGAATATAAATTAAAAATAGACGATGTGAAATTTAGCATTGACATTGACCCAAATTCGATACTATAGGAGGAATAAACATGGCATTACGTGAAATAAGACTATCTGATGATCCGATTTTAAGAAAAAAGTCAAAGGAAATAACAGAAGTCACAGATAGAATAAAAATTCTTTTAGATGATATGATAGATACTATGAAGGAGGCGGAAGGTGTTGGATTAGCTGCTCCCCAAGTAGGAGTCCTTAGACGTGCTGTAGTAATAGACGTAGGTGAAGGTTCAATTAAATTGATAAATCCAGTTATAACTGAGATGAAAGGTGAAGAGATAGATATAGAAGGATGTTTATCTGTGCCTAATCGTTCTGGTACAGTGAGTAGACCGGAATGGGTTAAGGTGAAATATCTAGATGAAAATGGAAATAAGAAGGTATTAGAGGGAACAGGACTATTAGCAAGAGCTATTTGTCATGAAATAGATCATTTAGAAGGCATATTATATATAGATAAAATAATTGAAGAAGTAGAAATAGGGGAAGAAAATTTAAGTGATGAGGTGTAATATGAAGATAGTATTTATGGGTACTCCTGATTTTGCTGTTCCAACACTTAAATCTTTATATTCAAAGGGATATTCTATAGAATTAGTTATAACTCAAAAGGATAAGCCTAAGGGGAGGGGGAAAAAGCTTCAGTATACTCCAGTGAAAGAAAAGGCGTTGGAATTAGGACTAGAAGTTTATCAACCAGATTCAATTAATGATATAGAAACTATTAATAGAATTAAGTCAATAAATCCAGATTTTATTGTTGTTGTTGCTTATGGACAAATACTGAAAAAAGATATTTTAGAAATACCTAAATATGGATGTTATAATGTTCATGCATCATTATTACCTAAATATAGGGGGGCGGCTCCTATAAATTGGGTTATTATAAATGGTGAAGAGGAAACAGGAGTAACTATTATGGAAATGGAAGAAGGATTAGATTCTGGAGATATGCTATTGTGGAAATCAATTCCTATTAACCGAGATGATGATGCCTCTAGCATACATGATAAGCTTTCTGAACTAGGAGGAAAGTTAATAATTGGAGCTTTAGAAGGTATTAGAAATGGAGAATTAAATAAAATTCCTCAAAATCATAGTTTATCAACATATGCCCATATGTTAGATAAAGGTATGGGGAGAATAAATTGGAATGATAAAGGAGAGAATATCATAAATCTAATTAAAGGATTGAAACCATGGCCTTCTGCATATTCACAGTATAAGGATGAAATTGTAAAAATACACAAAGCAAGTTTAAGTGGTAAAGTCAAAGAAGGCTCCAATGGTGAGATAGTAAAAGTTGATAATAAGGGTATGTATGTAAATGCCCAGGATAAAATTGTTGTTATTGAGGAAATTCAATTTCCAGGTAAAAAGAAATTAAAAGTGGAAGAGTATTTAAGAGGAAACTCTATAGAAAAAGGTATTATATTAAATTAGATAGGAAAGGGGTAATAGAATGTTTGGAAATTATTATGGTGGTGGATACTATAGTTCATGGATAATATTCGTACTTCCAGCTATGTTATTTGCTTCTTATGCCCAGCTTAAAATTAGTTCTGCCTTTAATAAATATTCAAGGGTTTCTAGTGGTACAGGTTATACTGGTGCTCAAATTGCAAGAATGATTTTAGATAGAAATGGTCTTTATGATGTCAGAATTGAGCAAGTAGGAGGAAAATTAACAGATCATTATGATCCTAGAACTAAAGTTGTAAGATTATCTAATTCTATCTATGGAGGAAGTAGTATTGCTTCCATGAGTGTAGCAGCCCATGAGGTGGGGCATGCTATTCAGCACGCAGAGGGATATTTTCCATTAATTCTTAGAAATAATATAGCTCCAATTGCAAGTATTGGCTCAAGACTTGTATGGATTTTTATCTTTATTGGTTTTGCAATATCTCCATTTTTTATTGAGCTTGGAATTGCTTTGTTTTTATCTGTGGTGCTATTTCAAGTAGTAACATTACCTGTAGAATTTAATGCGAGTAGAAGGGCTCTTGTTCAATTAGAAAATGGAATTATGACAAGGGATAACATAAAACCAGCAAAAGAAGTATTAAAAGCTGCTGCATTAACCTATGTAGCTGCTACATTAGTAGCTATTGGAGAACTTCTTAGATTATTAGCAATAACAAATAGAAGAAGAGATTAAAGTTTAGGGGGATAATTCCCCCTTTTTTTAAATATCAATATAAATTATAGAGGTGTAAAGATGGAATTATCTGGTAGAGAAATAGCATTAAATATATTAAATGATATTTTTAATAATGGAGCTTTTTCTAATATAGCTATAAATAGCAACTTAGATGAAGAATTAAGCAATAAAGAAGAAAGCTTTATTAGAGAAATTGTATATGGTGTTTTAGAAAATGATATATACTTAGATTATATAATATCAAAGGCATCAAAAATAAAACTTAAGAAAATTCATCCCATTATTTTGATTATATTAAAAATAGGGATATATCAAATCATATTTATGGATAGAATACCCATTAGTGCAGCAGTTAATGAATCAGTAAATTTAGCTAAAAAACATGGACATAAAGGTACTATAGGATTTGTAAATGGAATGCTCAGAAATATTAGTAGGAATAAAGATGAGTTTATGAAAGTTGAAGCAAAAGATAAAATTGACTATATCTCTATAAAATATTCTCATCCAAAATGGATGGTGAAAAGATGGATAAAAGAATTTGGTGAAGAATTTACTGAAAAACTGTGCATAGAAAATAATAAATCTCCACAGTTGAATATACGAGTAAATACTTTAAAGACTAGCAAGAAAAAGCTAAGAGAAAAACTAATAGATTATGGATTTACTGTTAAAGATACTAAGTATGCTAATGATTCTCTGATTGTAGAGAATCCTATTAGAATAACTGAAACTTCCGAATTTAAAATGGGGCATTTTATTATTCAAGATGAGAGTAGTACCTTAGTAGGGCAAATTATGGATCCTAAACCTGGAAGCACGATTATTGATTGTTGTAGTGCTCCAGGAGGTAAGGCTACCCATTTAGCACAGATAATGAACAATAAAGGAAGGATTTTAAGTCAAGATATTTATGAACATAAATTAAAACTCATTGAAGAAAATGCAAAACGACTTGGTATTAATATTATTGAAACTTCCATCTCAGATGGAACTAAAAGAGATGATTCTTTAGTAAATTTGGCAGACTATTTGTTATTAGATGCTCCTTGTTCTGGTTTAGGTTTAATTAGAAGAAAACCTGATATAAAAATTAATAGAAAAGAAGAGGATATAGCTGAGCTGGTGGAGTTGCAATATACTATTCTAAACAATGTAAAAGATTATTTAAAAATAGGTGGTATATTAATTTATAGTACTTGTACAATAGAAAAAGACGAGAATATTAATATGATAAATAAATTTTTAGATGAAAATAAAAACTTTAAATTAGCCCATATTGAAGATAAGATATATAATTCACATAACATAGATACTTTAAAACATGGTTATATCCAGTTATTTCCTCATATTCACAATACCGATGGATTTTATATTGCAAAAATAATTAAAGAAAGATAGATATATTTTTAATAATTATGTATAATAATATATTAGGATAGCATTGAGGTGATTAATTGAATAAGATTGAACTAAATAGTTTAACTTTAAAAGAATTAAAGGAATATATGGTTTCAATACAGGAAAAATCTTTTAGAGGAGAGCAAGTATTCTCATATTTTCATAGAAATAAAAAAGGAGATATTGAAAATTTAAAGGTATTACCTGAAAACCTAAGAAAATATTTACTTGATAACACAAAGGTTAATAAAATAGATATTTACAAAGTTTTTGCTTCAAAAATTGATAATACCAAAAAATATTTATTTTTATTAGATGATATGAATATTATTGAATCCGTAGCTATGGAATATAATCATGGCTTAACTGCCTGTATATCTACTCAAGTAGGCTGTAAGATGGGATGTTCCTTTTGTGCTTCTACTAAAGAGGGATTAATCAGAAATTTAACCCCAGCAGAAATGGTTAATCAAATTTATATGATGGAAAAGGATTTAGGAAAAGATATTTCTAATATAGTATTAATGGGAAGTGGAGAGCCATTAGATAACTATGATAATACTATAAAATTTATCAACATTATTCATGATGAAAAAGGTCATAATATTAGTCTTAGAAACATTGCTTTGTCAACATGTGGGGTCGTCCCTAGGATTTATGATTTGGCTAATGAGAACATACCAATAACATTGTCCATATCATTACATTCACCCTTTGATGCTGAAAGAAAAAAAATCATGCCAATAGCTGAAAAATATTCTATAGACGAATTAATAAAGGCATGTAGATTTTACTCAGAAAGAACTAAAAGAAGAATTACTTTCGAATATACTTTAATTGATAATGTAAACGATAGAGATGTAGATATAAAAGAATTGATTAAAATTCTTGAAGGACTAAAATGTCATATTAACTTAATTCCATTAAATCCAATTCGAGAATTTAATAAGGACAGGCCAAGTAGGAAAAATATAGAAAGGGTGCAAAGAATCTTAAGTAATAGAGGTATTGCTGTTACCATAAGGCGAGAGATGGGTGGAGATATTAGTGCTTCATGCGGACAGCTTAGACGTGCTGTTACTCAAGGTAATAATAAAAGATTTTAATGGGGTGGTATTATGGTCATTGGTTCTATTTCTGATATAGGTAAGATTAGAGAAAATAACCAAGATGCTTTTTATGCATCTCAAAATCCATCTTTTCCACTATATATAGTTGCTGATGGAATGGGAGGACATAAAGCAGGGGAAGTAGCTAGCCTTATGGCAAAAAATATTATTGAAAATAATTTTATAGGAGCAAAAGCTAGTCTAACAAATGAAGAATCAGTAATAAAGTTAATTAAAAAAGCAATAGAAGAAGCAAATATAAAGATCTATCTTAAATCTCTTGAAGATGAAAAATATAATGGCATGGGTACAACTATAACTTTAGCCTACATACTTAAGGATAAAATTTGCATCGGACATGTTGGAGATAGTAGAGCCTATTTAATTAGAGATGGAGAGATATTTCAAATAACGGAGGATCATTCCTTTGTAAATGAACTTTTGAAAACCGGTAGTATAACAAAAGAAGAGGCAAAAACTCATCCTAAGAGAAATATGATAACTAGAGCTGTTGGTTCTAGTAGCATTATAGAAATGGATTTAGTAATTAAAGAATATGCTAAAAATGATATATTGTTATTATGTAGTGATGGCCTTTCTAATATGTTAAAGGAGTTCGAAATTAAAAATGCTTTCATAGGAGAAGATGATATTCAAAAAGCCTGTGAAAATTTAGCGATTATGGCTAATGATAGTGGGGGATTTGATAATATTACCATAGTTGCTATTAAATTTAATTAGATGAGGTGAAAAAATGATAGGCAAGATTTTAGGTGGAAGATACGAAATAATAGAGCAAATTGGTGGCGGAGGCATGGCCTTAGTATATAAGGCAAAATGTCAACTTCTAGATAGATTTGTAGCTGTAAAGGTTTTAAAAGAGGAATTTGTAAATGATGAAGAATTTGTTAGAAAGTTTAGAAGAGAATCCCAAGCTGCTGCTAGCCTTTCACATCCAAATATAGTCAATATTTATGATGTTGGTGTTGAAAATGATGAAGATAGTCAAATTTATTATATTGTAATGGAATATATAAAAGGAAAGACATTAAAAGAAATTATAAAAGAAAATGGTAAATTATCTATAGAAAATACATTGGAATATTCATACCAAATTGCAGAAGCATTACAACATGCCCATAAAAATCATTTAGTTCATAGGGATATAAAACCCCATAATATTATGATTACAGATGATAATAGGGTTAAGGTTACGGATTTTGGTATCGCAAGGGCGGCTACAAGTTCAACTATGACAACAACATCTAATGTATTAGGCTCAGTTCATTATTTTTCCCCAGAACAAGCTAGAGGAGGATATACTGATGAGAAGTCTGATATATATTCCCTTGGTATAGTTATGTATGAAATGCTTACAGGTAAACTTCCTTATGAAGGTGAAAGCCCTATAACTGTTGCTTTAAAGCATGTTCAGGAAGATATTAAACCACCCCGAGAATTTAATAGTGAAATACCAATTGGATTTGAAAATATTATCTTAAAATGTGTACAAAAAAGGCAAGCCGACAGATATGCAAATATTACTGAATTAATAAAGGATTTAAGAAGGATAAAAGGGAATCCAACTGACTTTGGATTTGAAGATATGGACAACTATGATTCTCATACTAAGATAATTCCAATAGTTGATATAGAGGATGATGAAATTATGAAAGACAATAAAAAATCAAAAAGCACAAAAAAAACAAGTAAAAAAGATGGCGGTGGGAAAGTCGTTTTTTTAGGAATTTTTTTAGCGTTTTTATTAGCAACCAGTATTTGGTTAGGAGCCTATAAATTAAAAAGTTTTTTTGCCAGTGGTGATTTAATTACTGTTCCAAATATAGTAGGAATGCAAGAAGAAGAAGCTAGAAAAAAAATTGAAGACCTTGGATTAAAATTTGAAGTGGAGAGTAGAGTGAAAAATAGTGAATATAAAGCAGGAGAAGTTATCTTTCAAAGTGAGGCTGAAGATACTAAATTAAAAGAAGGTTATCCTATTAAAGTTACAATAAGTGAAGGAGATAATCAAATAAAGGTTCCTAGTTTTGTAAATAAAGATTTAGATAAAGCTAAAGAACTGGCTGAAAAATCTGATTTACTTATTAGAACAGATTATGAACATTCTGATACAGTACCTGAAAATGTAGTTATTAGTCAAACTCCCGATAGTGGCTCTAGTGTAGAACCAGGAACTAGAATAACTTTGGTAATAAGTCAAGGCAAAGAAATAAAGCTTGTAATCATGCCAAAGGTAACTGGATTAAATATTGAAAAAGCTAAATCTGAAATTCTTAAAGCAGGACTTCAAGTTGGTGATGTCATACCTCAACCAAGTGAAAGTGTAGGAAAAGATATAGTCACTTGGCAAAGTTATAATCAAGGAACTGAATTAGAAAGTGATACAGCAGTTGATTTATATATAAGTAGTGGACCAAGTCAAGAAAATAATAATGAAGGAGAGAATAATAATACTGGAGATAAAGAAGGACCAATAACATTTTTAATAACTCCTTTACCAGATGTAGAAGAAACAAGAATTAAAATAATAAGGATTCAAGATGATAAAACTGAAGTGGTATATGATAGAACACATAAGGCTACAGAAGAACCATTTTATAGAACATTTACTGGAAAGAAAGGTGCAGTTTTTGAAATATACTATAATGATGAATTTAAAAAGAGTGAACCTAAAAGAGAATAGAGGGCTTTTATGATAAATGGGATAATAGTTAAAGGTATTGGTGGATTTTATTATGTAAGAACAAAATCAGATATAGTAGAATGTAGGGCAAGGGGTGTCTTTAGAGAAGAAAAATTGACTCCCCTTGTAGGAGATAAGGTGAGAATTAGAATAAGTAATGAAGATAATACTGGATATATTGAAGAAATATATCCGAGGACATCTAAGCTTCTAAGACCGCCAGTAGCAAATATTACTCAAGCAATTATAGTAATGAGTATAAGAAAGCCAGATGTTAACCCTTGGTTATTGGATAGGTTTATTATAATGGCTGAACATGAGAACTTGGATATTGTAATTTGTATAAATAAATCTGATTTAGCAGAAGAAAAGGCATTGGATTTGAAAAGCATTTATGAAAGTATAGGATATAAAGTTATTAATACTAGTATAGTAACAGGCAAGGGTATTGATGAATTAAAAGGATTATTGAATAATAATATATCAGTTTTTGCTGGGCCTTCAGGTGCGGGAAAATCATCGCTTTTGAATACAGTTAATGAAAATTTTAAACTGGAAACTGGTAATGTAAGCTTCAAGACTAAAAGAGGAAAACATACTACTAGACATATAGAACTTTTAGAATTACATGACAATACTTTTGTTCTCGATTCCCCTGGATTTAGTTCTTTAAATATAGATTTTATTGAACAAGAAATAGAACTTAAAAACTATTTCCGAGAGATATATAAATATGGAGATAAATGTAGATTTATTAGTTGTCTACATAAAAATGAACCAAATTGTGAAGTAAAGAAACAGGTAGAAGAAGGAAATATAAGAAAAGAAAGATATGAAAATTATTTACTTTTCCTTGAAGAAATAAAAAATATTAGGAGGTACTAAAATGGCCAAAATTGCGCCTTCATTACTTTCAGCAGATTTTGCTAACTTAAAAGAAGAAATAAAAAAAATAGAAAATGGTGGTGCCGATTATCTTCATTTAGATGTGATGGATGGTATGTATGTACCTAATATTACTTTTGGACCTCCAGTAATTAAAAAACTAAGGAAGGTTACGGAAATTCCCTTTGACGTACATTTAATGATAGATAAACCTGAAAGATATATTAAAGATTTTGTTGATGCAGGTGCTGATATAATAACTGTTCATGAAGAGGCGACTATTCATTTGCATAGAACTATACAAGAGATAAAATCCTATGGTATTATGGCAGGAGTATCTTTAAATCCTTCAACACCATTAGAGAATATAGAGTATATCTTAGGAGATGTTGATTTAATCCTTATAATGACAGTTAACCCTGGCTTCGGTGGACAGTCTTTTATTATATCTATGAAAGATAAGATAAGAAGATTAAGAAAAATCATTGATGAAAGAAATTTAAATATTATAATTGAAGTAGATGGTGGAGTAAAGTTAAATAATGCTAAAGAAATATTAAACTGTGGAGCAGAGTTATTGGTGGCTGGTTCAGATATATTTGGAGCAGAAGATATAGAATATAGAACTAAAGAATTTAAAATGTTGTAAATTAGTAAATCTATGTTATAATAGAATTAATTAAATAATAAAAAATTAACACTAGGGGAGTCAATTGGCTGAGAGAGGATATTTATCCCGACCCTTAGACCTGAACTAGGTAATGCTAGCGTAGGGAAGTGTGTATTAGCCTTTAAATACCCATTACCTACGTTGGTGATGGGGTTTTTAATTTAAAGGAGGAGTTTTTTATGAAAAAATGGAGTACTAAGATGATTGTAGAGGCAGGTATTATGTTGGCTTTAGCTATTGTGCTAAGCAGAATAAAGATTTATGAAGCTCCACAAGGTGGTTCTGTAACGGCAGGTAGCATGATACCTATACTATTATTTGCTATGCGTTGGGGAGCCGGACCAGGGATAATTGCAGGCACAACTTTTGGAGTTTTAAAAATCATATTAGGTGCATGGATATTTTCACCAACACAAGCTATATTAGAATATCCTGTGGCTTTTGGATTACTAGGTTTAGCAGGTCTATTCTCTAGTTGGGATAGTAATGATTCCAAAGTAAAGTATTATTTTAATACTGCTTTATCAACAGCTTTAGCTATAGGTGGAAGATTTATCTGTCACTTCCTTGCAGGTGTAATCTTTTTTAAAGAATATGCAGGAGATACAAATCCTTGGCTTTATTCTTTAGGTTATCAAGCAAGTTATTTAGTGCCTGAATTTATAATTTCTGCAATTATATTATCTTTAATATGGAAACCATTGCAAAAAGCTATAAAAGCAAATTAGAAAAAGGATGATGTATATGAAAGGGTTAATTGTATCTAGTGGCACTATTATAGATTATAATAGATTAGAGTCAGTAGTTAAACAAGTAGATTTTATTATATGTGCAGATGGTGGAATGAACCATCTTATGAAAATCAATAGAAAGCCAGATTTAGTTATAGGAGATCTAGATTCTATTAGCCAAGTTTCATTAGATTATATAAAACATGAGAATATACCTATGAAAAAGTATCCGTCTATTAAAGATGAAACAGATACGGAACTTGCCATGGAATATTTAATAGATAGAGGATATAAAGAAATCATATTAACAGGGGTTACTGGAACTAGACAAGACCATACTATGGCAAATATATTTTTATTAAGTACTTTATATGATAAAGGAATTAAGGGAAAGATAGTAGATGATAATAATATTATTTACTTAACAGATGACTATTTGGAACTACCATGTTTAAAAAATAGCTATATTTCCATTATACCCATAGCAGAAGATGGAATTGTTATATCTCTAAAGGGCTTTTTCTATAATTTAGACAATGAATTTATTAAGTTTGGTTCTACTTATGGAATTAGCAATGAGATTGTAGATAATATTGGAATAATTAAAATTCATAGGGGTAAAGCATTGGTATTTATTTCAAAAGATTAAATCTTATAATTATAACTCTAAACTTTTGTAACCATTTCTTTGTATTTCGAATACAATATAATAAAGTATTGTAGGGGTGTTAAATATGAAGAGGTTTTGCTATAGGTATATAAGGAAGATAAAAAGAATAGTAGGTATAACTTTAGCTGCCATTGGAATTTTGATAATTATAAAATTTATACCTATACAAGTGTTTCTGCTACTAATTGGAATAGGGCTACTTATAATGGGGACATTGATATTAAAAATAAAATAAGGCTTACCATTTTATACATGGAAGCCTTATTTTATTACATAATTATAATGCTCTTTCAACATATCCAGATCTTAAACATCTAGTACATACATTAATTTTTTTTGTTCCACCATTAACTATCGCTCTAACTGATCTAATATTGGGTGACCAACTTCTTGAACTCTTTTTATTTGAGAAAGTAACTTTGTTACCAAATACTTTTCCCTTTCCACATACTTCACAAACTTTCGCCATGAAAAACACCTCCTTAATCTACTACTGAAAATACTTTAAAGTATTTTTTCTAAATTTCAATAATAACACATTATATTCTAACATAATAATTAGTAAAAATGCAACCAAAATGTATTATTATATTAATTATAATCATAGGATTTAGTTGAACTATTTTAATATTTAGGGTAAAATATAAAATATGGTATATTGAAAATAAGGAGGCGATTATATATGCCAGCCAAAACAAATACTGAATATGGAGCAATTAGTATAGATGATAATGTAATAGCTACCCTTGCAGGGATATCTGCCATGGAGAGTTACGGTATAGTCGGTATGGCTTCTAAGAATGCTACAGATGGTTTGTTTGAGTTATTGAAATGGGACTATTTATCTAAGGGCATAAAGGTATATACAAAAGATGATAAATTAACTATTGATTTACATGTTATATTGGAATATGGAGTAAGAATATCTGTAGTTGCAGAGAATATAATTGAAAGGGTTAAGTTTAATGTTGAAAATTTAACTGGTCTAAAAATAGACAAAATAAATGTACATGTACAAGGAATAAGAGTTGAAAAGTAGTTTGAGGAGGTACTATAATTGAAAATTGAAATTCTAGATGGAGCGATGCTGAAAAAGGCCTTAGCAGGTGCGGCAAAGTTCCTAGAAGATAATAAAGAGGAGGTAAACTCCTTAAATGTTTTTCCTGTTCCTGATGGAGATACAGGTACAAATATGTCTTTGACAGTAAATTCTGCTATAAAACAAGGACTTAACCTTGATGAAGATAGTGTTTCTAAAATAGCATTAGCTACTTCGCATGGTTCTTTGATGGGTGCTAGGGGTAACTCTGGTGTTATTTTATCACAACTTTTCCGCGGGTTTGCAAATGGGTTAGATGGAAATGATGTTGCTGACGTTAAAATACTTGCTGAGGCATTTAAGCAGGCTGCTGATACGGCATATAAAGCTGTTATGAAGCCAACAGAAGGAACTATTTTAACTGTAGCTAGAGAATGCGGAGAATATGCAATTTCCATTAGTAGAGAAGAAAAGGATGTTTTGGTTTTTCTTAAAAAGGTGATAAATCATGGAGAGATAACCCTTAGTAGAACTCCAGATATGCTTCCAGTATTGAAACAGGCTGGAGTAGTTGATGCTGGAGGTAAGGGATTAATCTATGTCTTAACTGGTGCATACAATGCTTTAGCTGGTATAGAAAATATTGAAATTAAGATTGAAGAAAAGAAAAAAGTTGAACCAAAGGAATATCAACGTCATGAACATATAGATACAGATGATATTAAATATGGTTATTGTACAGAATTTATAATTAATACTAATTATAAAGAAATCGATTCCTTTAGAAATGAGCTATCAATACAAGGAGATTCATTAATGGTAGTAGGTGGAGATGGACTTATAAAGGTTCACGTCCATACAAATACCCCGGGAGTAGTACTTGAAAAAGCACTTAGTATTGGTGAGCTAACAGATATAAAAATTGATAATATGAGATATCAACATGAGGAAATTTTATTAAAATCGGAATTGTCTAAGTCTAATAATGAAGAAAATAAAAGTTTAGAAAAGGAATATTCTTTTGTTGCAATATCTATTGGAGAAGGAATTGATGAAGTTTTTAAAGGTCTTAATGTAGATATACTGGTTTCTGGTGGGCAAACTATGAACCCAAGTACAGAAGATATACTTAATGCTATTGATAATACATTAGGTAAAAATGTATTTATACTTCCTAATAATAGTAATATTATTTTAACAGCAGAACAGACTAAAGAACTTAGTTCTAGGAATATAATAGTTATTCCTTCAAAAACTATACCTCAAGGAATTGCTGCATTACTAGCTTTTGATGAGTTTAAATCTTTAGAGGAAAATATAGAGGATATGAAAGATGCAATAAAAAATGTAAAAACAGGTCAAGTTACTTATTCTGTTAGGGATACAGAATTAAATGACACCAAGATATATAAGGATGATATTATTGGAATTTCTGAAGGCGATATAGTAGCAAATGGGAAAAATATAAATGAAGTTGCTATAAGATTATTAGATAATATGATTGACGAGGATACTTCACTAATTACTATTTTACATGGTTCTGATTTAGATGAAGATTCAGCTAAGGATTTAGAAAATCAATTATCTAGTTTATATGAAGATATTGATGTGGAATTGGTATTTGGTGGTCAACCTATATATTACTATATATTTTCTGTAGAATAAAACCCTACCTTTTGGTAGGGTTTTTTGGTATTATTAACTATAGGGGTGATCATAAATGGAGTCATTATCCGCAAATATTCAATATATAAAAGGTGTAGGTCCTAAAAGGGCTTCTAAACTGAGAAGATTAAATATAAATACTATAGAAGATTTAATATATTTTGTACCTAGGGATTATGATGATAGAACGAAATTTAAGACATTGAGAGAATGTGAAATAGGGGAAAAAATAAGTTTAGAAGTTGAGATAATAGGTAAAGCTAATATATTAAGACCAAGGAAGAATTTATCCATTATAAAAATTCCTGTTAAGGATAGTTCTTACAATGCAAATTTAATATGGTTTAACCAAGAATATTTAAAAGATAAATTTAGAATTGGTGAAAGATTAATAATAAATGGCAAAATTAATAAAGTTGGCATGGAAATTCAAATAGTCAGTCCTATTTTTGAAAAACCAAATGCTATGGATAAAGTAGGTAGAATAACTCCTATATACTCTTTAACTGAGGGACTAACTAATAACGAAATAATAAAGATTATTGATTATTCTATTAATGAATATATAGATGAAATTATAGAATTTTTACCAAAGGATATAATGGATAAATATGAGTTAATTGGCATCAAAGATGCTATTAGAAATATTCATTTTCCTAAAAACAATATTTTATTAGAAAAGGCTAAGAAAAGACTTTCTTTTCAAGAACTGCTAATTTTGCAAATGGGACTTTTTATTATCAAAAGTAAAAACTTTAGTAATAATAAGGGGATTAGATTTAACAAAACTAAAGAAGTATATGGTTTTATTGAAAAATTACCTTTTAAACTTACCAATTCACAAATTAATGTTTTTAAAGAAATTGAAGAAGATATGGAAAAAGATACTCAAATGAATAGATTGGTACAAGGAGATGTAGGTTCAGGTAAAACTGTAGTAGCAGTTCTTGCTATGTTCAAAGCTATATTATCTGGTTATCAGGCTGTAATGATGGCTCCTACAGAAATACTAGCTAGTCAGCATTTTGAGTCGCTAAGGAGTTTTTTTTCAGGACATAATATTAGGATAGAATTATTAATTGGAAGTATTTCTCCAAAGGGAAAAGAGGAAATATTATTAGATTTAAAAGAAGGAAATATAGACATACTAATAGGAACTCATGCTATAATTCAGGATAATGTAGAGTTTAAAAATCTAGGTATTGCTATTACAGATGAGCAACATAGATTTGGTGTAAAGCAGAGGGCTATTTTATCTCAAAAAGGAAGTAATCCTGATATTATCGTTATGACTGCAACTCCTATTCCTAGAACCTTGGCTCTTATTTTATATGGAGATTTAGATATTTCTATTATTGATGAACTTCCACCAGGAAGAAAGGAAATCGAAACATACGCTGTTGGTCCTGAAATGATAGAAAGGGTTAATAAATTTATTAGTAAACAAATTTTAGAAGGAAGACAAGCATATATAGTATGTCCTTTAATAGAGGAAAATGAGAATCTAACATTAAATGCGGCGGAAGAGTTATATATAAATTTTAAAGATAATATATTTAAGGATTTTAAGCTGGGGTTATTACATGGTAAAATGAAACCTAAGGAAAAGGATTTAGTTATGGAAGAATTTAAAGAGCATAAAATCGATATATTAGTCTCCACGACAGTTGTTGAAGTAGGTGTAAATGTACCAAACTCTAATATTATGGTTATTTATAATGCAGAGAGATTTGGGTTGGCTCAACTGCATCAATTAAGAGGAAGAGTAGGAAGAGGAGAGCATCAGTCTTATTGTATATTGATAAATGAAAGTAATAGTAAAATATCTAAAGAGAGAATGAGGATATTACAAAATTCTACTGATGGGTTTAAAATTTCAGAAAAAGATTTGGAATTAAGAGGGCCTGGAGAATTTTTTGGAACTAGACAACATGGACTACCTGAATTAAAGGTAGCGAACTTATTTACAGATATGGAAATTTTAAAGCTTGCTCAAAAAGAAGGAATAAACATTATAAATCAAGACCCTAACTTATCAAAGGAAAGATATAGGGAACTAAAAAAGAAGATACAAAAAATGTTTTCAAATTCTGAAGAATATTTAACTTTTAATTAATTTTTGTTTCAAAATCCTTAATATATGATAAAATAATTGTGTAAGTGAGGAGGTAAATACTTGAGAGTTATATCAGGTTCTAGAAAAGGACATAAATTAAAGGTACCTAAAGGAATGAAAGTTAGACCAACTGAGGACAGAACTAAGGAAGCCTTATTTAATATATTAAATCATATAGATGAAAATAGCATTATATTAGATGCATTTGGAGGTTCTGGTTCTATAGGCATAGAGTTTTTAAGTAGAGGAGCTAAAACCTGCTATTTTATAGATAACTCTATAGAAAGTATAAACATTATAAATGAAAATTTAGAGCATACAAGATTTTTAGAACAAAGCATTGTAATTAAATCAGATATTTTAGTAGCTATAAGAAAGTTCAGTGCAAAAAAATTAGCATTTAATTATATCTATTTGGATCCTCCTTTTCGTCAAGAAGGATTAGTTAATGAACTTCTAAAAGCTGTAGATATAGAAGATGTTTTAACTAAAGATGGTATGATAATAGTTGAGCATGAAAAGGAATTAGATTTAGAAGAGAATTTATTTGGATTTACTAAATCAGATTTTAGAAGATATGGTAGCAAATCCTTATCGTTTTATAAAAGAAAGACTTAGGGAGGAAATTTTATGAGAGCAATATATCCAGGGAGCTTTGATCCAGTTACATATGGTCATTTAGATATTATAGAAAGAACTTCTAAAAAGGTGGAACATCTAATAGTAGCTGTATTAAATAACCCATCTAAGAAAAGTGTTTTTTCTTTAGAAGAAAGAATTAAATTGTTAAAAGAGGTTACAAAAGAATTTCCTAATGTGGAAATAGACTTTTTTTCTGGACTTCTCACTGATTATGCAATAAAAAGAAATTGTACAACTATGATTAGGGGACTTAGAGCTGTTTCAGATTTTGAATATGAAATGCAGATGGCTTTAGTTAATAAAAAAATAAACGATGAAATCGAAACGCTTTTTATGGTATCTAGTAGCAAATATGCATATTTAAGTTCAAGTATTGTTAAAGAAGTAGCTATGTTTGGTGGAAATATTTCTTGTTTTGTTCCCAAAATTGTTGAACAAGCTTTAAAGAATAAATTTAAAGGAGGAATATAGTACATATGGAAGTTTTGAGACTAATTGATGAAATAGAGGATATTGTGGAAGCAGGGACAAGCTTACCGTTCTCGGGAAAAGTGATGATAGACAAATTTGAAGTTTTAGAAATATTAAAAGAAATTAGAATTAAATTGCCAGATGAAATTAAGCAAGCATCTTGGATTAAAGATGAAAGACAGAGGATTTTAGCAGAAGCTCAAAAAGATGCAGATACAGTTTTAAAAGAAGCTGAATATAGATTAGAAGAATTAGTTGATCAGGAGGAGATTACTAAAAAAGCAAATGCTAGGGCGGAAGAAATAATTAATAAGGCCCAATCCAATGCTAAGGAAATTAGAATTGGTTCCATGGAATATGCTGATAGTTTATTGGAAGAAACACAAGAAAACTTAAAGGAATTAATTCAATTATTAAATGAAAATAGAAAAGAACTTAGAGGCTCAAATTGAGCCTTTTAAATATTTCATAGATGCCTGAAACTAATAGTGATAGTAAAAAAATATATATACTCAAGGTTAAGGCAAGCTTTGCAGACCTAGTTAATAGGAAGATCCAATTAGAAAAACTATATTGGATATTAAAAGGTATTGAATTATAAAAGGTTGTTTGTACATAGTCTTGATATTTTAGCAAATATATTATATATCCAAACATAGTCGATAATATTCCGTGAAAAAATTTTGATATAATATATAATCTGCTATTTAAATCTGTATTATTAATAAAGCTAAGGGCTTGACTATGAACAGAAAGTCCACCCCATCCAATCAAGAAGTTAATTATTAGTATTTTATTAATAAAATTTATATTTGAAAGGGCAATATTCTTACAGCCTATGGTCATTTCAAAGAAACCTATAATTGTACCTTTAATTAGTTGTGCATCTAAATCCAATAAATTACTTATATAATATAGTATTGTATTCAAGAATTTCATACTAAATAATACTTCAACTAATACGGAGTAGAATATTATTAAACCTCCTATTAGTATTATGGTATCCATACTTTCTTTGACAGATTTTGCTATTAAAGAACCTATGGGTTTTTTTGTTTTTGACCATATTTTATAGGAGCCTTGTATTTCGTGAAATATATTTCTGTTTTGTGTTTTAGTTGTTTTCCTATTACTTGAGTTATAAAAGCTAGAAAACAATCCCAAAACCAATACAGATAAGTAATGAGGAATAATAATTAATGGTGAAATTGTAGGGTCATTTAACATTCCTATACTGACTGCACCTAACATAAAAAGAGGACCAGATGTACTTGTAAAGCATATTAGTCTATCACCTTCATTTTTCGTTATTAATCTTTCTTCTCGTAATCTAGAGGTTATCTTAGTACCTACAGGGTAACCAGATAATAAAGACATAGTTATAGGGAAAGCACCTTCACCTGGCATATTAAACAATGGTTTCATTAATGGTTCCAATAGTTTTCCAATGAAATCAATAAATCCTAATCCTATAAGGATCTCAGATATAATAAAAAAAGGCAGAAGAGAAGGAAGTATTATATTAAACCATGTATTTATACCAGCAGTAGCACTATTTAGAGAAAGTTTAGGATTAGTTATTATTCCTGTTAACGCTATAATAATTATTATTAAAAATATTAAATTTATATTAAAATTTTTATGCCTTTTTTTCTTTACCATGTTTGCACCCCCTATAAACAATGTTATGAATTATAGAGGGACAATATGATGTATTATTTAATATAAGGAGAATTATAATAATCCATATTTGCTAAAGCATTAGATGAGTTTAATCCAAGAAAGAATATATCTGTAGCCTTTTTATCAAACATAAGAATTTTTTCTAAGGATTCAGATCTAAAATGTTTATAATCAGCAAATTTTGTTATAATAGGTAAAGAAGAGTTTTCTTTGATTTTATTTAATAAAATTAAACCATTTTTGTTAGCGCCTAAAACCCTAATATATGAAGGATAGTAATTGTAAAGTTCTTTGAAAGTATTATTATCAAGTTGATTTAACAGATGAATAAATAATCTTTGTATACGTGTTCTTGGATATCGTTTTGTTATAATGCTATCTATTATTTCTTTGATATTATTATTTTTAGAGCCTTTATCAATCATTCTATTTTCAAGACCGTTTTCAATATCCATTAGAGATTGTAATTTGCTTTTTTCTATTGTACGAATTAAATATAGAAAAATTTGATTATAATTTTCTATATAGTTAAAGTCCTTGTAATTTTCAAGATATTCTTCTAGACAATAATATGTTTCAATAGGAACTAAGTCTTTAATATAATTTAAGTCTTTAGTTTTAATTAAACTTCTTATTGCCGTTGCACTAGCAAAACCATCAGATAAATGTAAATCGTTATAATTACTACCAGAGCGTTTTATAGCAATAGGGGTTATTTTAGATTTGATTTTATTTAATGCTTTTAAATACTCTATTCCTAATATATTATTAGATTGAACAAGTATTTTTTCATAGTCGCATTGATTATTTGGGGAAATAATATTAATATATTCTCCGATGGCGTTACTTCGTGATATAGAGTAGGATAGACCCAAAGATAAATGATATTTTAATCTTTCTTTATAGTAATTAGGTTCCTCTGATAGTATAGATGCTATTTTTACTAAGGGCTCTAACTTTCCTAATTCACTTCCAAATGCTAGATAATCTACAATATTTAGGCTATCCATCAATTTTACTCCGCCATAAGCAAATAATTCTGCAGATTGAGATGCAAATATAAAAGGGAGCTCTAACACCAAATCTACACCATTATCTATTGCCATTTTAGCCTTGGACCACTTATCTATAAAAGATGGCTCGCCCCTCTGTAAAAATGAACCGCTCATTATGGCAATAGAATAATTTCCCTTAGCTTTTTTCATAGATTGCTCTAAATGATATTTATGTCCATAATGAAATGGATTATATTCAGTAATAAACCCAACAACTGTCATAGTAACCTCCAAAATATATTTTCTTTAATTATATCATGTTGATTTTTTAACACAAATGTAATATTATGAATTATAGACAAAAGAACAATTAATTAATTAGGAGGAATAAAAATATGAAAATTCTTGTAATTAACTGTGGAAGTTCTTCTCTAAAATATCAGTTAATAGATATGAATGGAGAAGAAGTTCTATGTAAAGGACTTGTAGAGAGAATAGGAATCGAAGGTTCTAAAATAAAACATGATACTACAGGCAAAGAGAGAGTAATAATTGAAGAGCCTATGGCTGATCATAAAGTTGCATTAGGTTTAGTTCTTAATGCTTTAATTGATGAAAATCATGGAGCAATAAAATCCATGGATGAAATTGGAGCAGTGGGACATAGAGTTGTACATGGTGGAGAAACATTTGCTTCATCTGTTATAATAGATGATGAGGTTATGAAAGTTCTTGATGAATGTATAGAGTTGGCACCTTTACATAATCCGCCAAATATCACTGGAATAGAAGCTTGTAAAGAATTAATGCCAAATACACCAATGGTTGCAGTATTTGACACTGCTTTCCACCAAACAATGGAAGCAGATAATTATATTTATCCTATACCTTATGAGTTTTATGAAAAATACAAAATTAGAAGATATGGATTCCATGGTACTTCCCATAAATACGTATCTTTAAGAGCAGCTGAAATATTAGGTAAGGATATTAAGGATTTAAATATTGTTACTTGTCACTTAGGAAATGGCTCTAGTGTATGTGCAGTACAAGGTGGAAAATCTATGGATACAAGTATGGGCTTTACTCCATTAGAGGGATTAGCAATGGGAACTAGATCAGGAGATATAGATCCAGCTATAATTCCATTTATTATGGATAAGGAAAATATGAGTTTTGAAGAAGTAAATAATATGTTAAATAAACAATCAGGTGTATTAGGTATTTCAGGAATAAGTAGTGACTTTAGAGATTTAGAAATAGCTATGAATGAGGGTAATGAAAGAGCAAAACTTGCCTTAGATGTTTTTGTTAATAGGGTTAAAAAATATGTAGGAGCTTATGTTGCTACTATGTGTAGAATAGATGCTTTAGTATTTACAGCAGGTATTGGTGAAAATTCAAGTTATATTAGAGAAAAGGTTTGTGAAGGATTAGAATGTTTAGGCATCAAGATTGATGCGGATTTAAACAATGTAAGGGGAGAAGAATCTAAACTTAACAAGGATTTAACTTCGGCTACTATACTTGTTATTCCTACAAATGAAGAATTAATGATAGCTAGAGATACATTAGAATTAGTGTCTAAATAATATTATTCTTGACAAATTGATGCCTCCTTTATATAATTATCTTTGTTAGTCTAAGAGGTGAAAAATATGATAATTGACTTATCAAGTTTTCTTGATGGAAGTAATGAATCTTTACATTTTGAAGGGGAACTAAAAATAGATAGTTTGGATTTAAGTGAAAGAGACATTAAAATAGTTGAGCCTATAAGATATGAGGGTGAGGTATTTAAAGTAGATGGGGAGAAGACAGTAGATATTAGAATATTTTATACTTATATGGAAAACTGTCATAGATGCTTGAAGCCTACTACTAATAAAATAAAGACTATTTTATCTGGAAAACTTGTAAAAGGTAAGGAAGAAATTAATGAGGAAAATGAAGGTTATGATGAATTGTTCTACTATGAAGATGGTAATTTAGATATTAGAGAACATATTTTAAGCCAAGTAATTCTTTCTTTACCTATGAAATCCTTATGTAATGCTGATTGCAAAGGGTTGTGTCTTACATGTGGAGCAGATTTAAATAATACAAAATGCAATTGTATTCAAGAGAATATTGATCCAAGATTTGAAAAATTAAAGAATTTTTTTCCGAAGAATTAAGGAGGTGTTTTAAATGGCTGTACCAAAACGAAAAACTTCTAAAACTAGAAGAGATAAGAGAAGAGCTTCTTCTTACAGACTAAACAAAGCTACAGTTGTTGAGTGTCCACAATGTCATGAGCCAAAACAACCACATAGAGTTTGTAGATCATGTGGATATTACAAAAACAGGGAAGTTATTGCAGTAGAATAATAAAAAAAGATAGTGATATTCACTATCTTTTTTTAATTTAATATTGCATTTTATTTTAGTCTAATATATATTAAATATCAGTAGTCTTAAAATACACGGCATTGGAGGGTAATTATGAAGATTATTATTGATGCTATGGGCGGAGATAAAGGACCTATTGAAGTAGTTAAAGGAACTATTGATGCCGTAAATGAATATGGTGTTAATGTTATATTGGTGGGAAAAGAGGACATAATACAAAATGAATTAAAAAAATATGACTATTCAAAGGATAATGTTGAAATCTTAGTTGCTAATGATATAATAACCAATGAGGATGATCCGGCTATGGCAATTAGAAGGAAGAAAGATTCGTCGATGGTAGTTGGTGCCAAAGCTTTAGCAGATGGCATAGGTGATGGATTTATATCAGCTGGCAGTACAGGAGCTTTATTAGCATCTGGAATTTTTATTGTTAAGAGGATAGAGGGTATAGATAGAGCAGCACTAACAGTTATTTATCCTACTATAAAGGGCTTTTCATTACTCTTAGATGCAGGTGCTAATGTGGATTGTAAGCCAGAATACTTATATCAATTTGCTTTAATGGGTTCAGTTTATATGGAAAAAGCTATGGGTGTGAAATTTCCTACCATAGGGCTTATAAATATAGGTGCAGAAGAAGGAAAGGGAAATACACTATCTAAGGAAACTTATGAAATCCTTAAAAAGTCGCAGTTGAATTTTAGAGGGAATATAGAAGCTAGAGAATTACCTAGTGGTATAGTAGATGTTATTGTATCTGATGGATTTGTTGGTAATGTAGCTTTGAAATTAACTGAGGGTATGGCAATTTCTATTTTTTCAATTTTAAAGGAAGAATTCGTAAAAAATTCTAGGACTAAGATTGGTGCAGCCTTACTTAAACCTGAATTGAGAAATATAAAGGCTATGATGGATTATAGAGAGCAAGGCGGTGCGCCTTTATTAGGTATAAGAAAACCTATGGTAAAGGCACATGGTAGCTCTGATGCTTTTGCTATAAAAAATGCAATAAATCAATTAATAAAATTCATGGAAAAAGATGTAATAAAAATAATTGAAGATAATATGCATGTACTAGATAATAAATAATTAATTAATTAATTTTGGAGGAGATAATAATGATTTATAAAAAAATAAAAACAATAATTGCAACACAATTTAATGTAGATGAGGATGAAATTACCAAGGATACTTCTTTTAAGGACACTCTAAATGCAGATTCCTTAGATTTAGTGGAATTAATAATGGCGTTAGAAGATGAATTTGGACTTGAAATGGAAGATGAAGATATGGATAGTATAAAAACTGTTGGAGATGCTGTTGAATATATTACAAATGCATTAGAAGAATAATAGTTAGGGCGTAAATGCCCTAATTGTTATTGATGGAGGTATTATGTATGAAAGGGAATATTAAAGAGTTCAAGTGGCTAGAACCCTTGGAAGAAAATTTAAATTATAAATTTAAAGATATAAAACTATTAAAAACTGCATTAACTCATAGTTCTTATGCAAATGAAAATAAAATGAAAATCACTGACAATAATGAAAGGCTTGAATTTTTAGGTGATACTATTCTAAGCTTAATAGTAAGTCAATATTTGTATAAAAAGTATCCATATTATCCAGAGGGAGAGTTAACTAAAATCAGGGCAAAGGTTGTATGTGAATCTTCTTTGGCATTTGCTGCCAGAAAAATTAATTTAGGTGATTATCTCTTATTAGGAAAAGGTGAGGAAGCTACTGGAGGAAGAGATAGGGATTCGATTTTAGCTGATGCTATTGAAGCTTTAGTGGGTGCTATTTATATGGATAGTGACTTTGAAGTTGTAAATAAATTATTACTTGAAAACTTTGAAGCAGATATTGTATATGCTGTAGCCAAAGGGGCTTTATTTATTGATTATAAAACGGAATTGCAAGAAAGTCTTCAAAAAATAACTAGGGCGAAAATAGAATATAGGGTCGTAAAAGAAGAAGGTCCAGATCATAATAAGATATTTTATATGGATGTAATGATTGACGATAAAATTGTTGGGACAGGTACGGGACGAAATAAAAAAGAAGCAGAGCAAATGGCTGCCAAGGAAGCGCTTCTTATAATGGATGATCATCATGAGTAAACATTATATAATTCCAATATTTGTTCCCCATTATGGCTGCCCCCATGATTGCGTTTTTTGTAATCAGAAGAAAATTACTGGATTATCTACTAATGTAACATCAATAGATGTAAAAAATATTATTGAAGAGCATCTAATGACTTTCAAACCAGGTTCTACTATAGAGGTTGCATTTTATGGTGGAAGTTTTACTGCAATAGATATAAATATTCAAAAGGAACTCTTAGCCATTCCCCATGAGTATAAGATGAATGGAAGAATAGATGGTATTAGGTTATCAACTAGACCTGATTGCATAGATGAAAATATATTAAAAAATCTAAAAGATTATTCAGTAGATACCATTGAATTAGGAGTACAATCTTTAGATGATTTTGTTTTATATAAAAGTGGCAGAGGTCATACATCAGAAGACGTATATAAGGCTGCAGAGCTAATAAAGGAATTTGGATTTAATCTTGGGTTACAAATGATGATAGGTCTTCCAGGAGATACTGTGGAGAAGGCAATGTATACATGTAAAGAATTTATTAGATTATCTCCCTACTGTGTAAGAATATATCCAACCTTGGTAATAAAGGACACTTATTTAGAAAAACAGTTTTTAGCTGGAGAGTATCTGCCCATATCTTTTGAAGAATCAATAGCCTTATGCTCTATACTTCTTATGTTATATGAGATAAATAATATTGATGTTATCAGAATTGGGTTGCAGCCTACTGAAAATATACAATTAGGTAAAGATGTAGTTTCAGGACCATTTCATCCAGCCTTTAGACAAATTGTAGAGTCAAATATATTTAGATTATTACTTAAATATTATTTTGATATAAATAAGATTAATACTAATGATAAAAGCTTAATTATAGATTCAAATAGTAAAAACATATCCCCTATTTCTGGTCAGAAATCAAGTAATATTAAATATTTTATTGATAAATATGGATTTAATAGGATAAAAATATATACAAAAGAAATAGATATAAATCATATAGGCATTACAATTGACGAATTTTATGATAAAATAAATATGAAATTATTGATGGTATCCTATCTAAAGGATAATTCCATTATTTAGATTAATAAAAGGTTTCCTTACGGTTGGAAACCTTTAATCATAAGAAGAGGTGTTTTACTTGCGATTGAAGAAAGTGGAGATACAAGGGTTTAAATCTTTTGCTGATAAGACGGAAATTGAAATTAAAGATGGTATTATAGCCATTGTAGGACCAAATGGTAGTGGTAAAAGTAATATTTCTGATGCCATAAGATGGGTGCTAGGAGAGCAAAGTGTAAAAAATCTTAGGGGCAGTAAGATGGAAGATGTAATATTTGCTGGAACTAGTAAGAGAAAGGCATTAGGTTACTGCGAAGTCACAATTACATTTGATAATAAAAATGGTGAGATACCACTTGATTATACTGAGGTGGCAGTTACAAGAAGAATGTTTAGATCTGGGGAATCAGAGTATTATATAAATAAAAACTCCTGTAGATTAAAGGATGTTAGGGAGCTGTTTATGGATACAGGAGTAGGTAAGGATGGTTATTCAATTATTGGACAAGGTCGTATAGAGGAAATATTGAGTAATAGACCTGAGGATAGAAGAAGTATTTTTGAAGAGGCAGCAGGAATAGTAAAATATAAATCAAAAAAAGAAGAAGCTGAAAGAAAACTAGAAAAAACAGAAGCTAATATAATAAGGATTAAGGATTTAATATTTGAATTATCTAATCAATTAGAAACCTTAGAGGTTCAAGCTTATAAAGCCAATTGTTTTACTGAATTGTATAATCGATTAAAACAATTGGAAGTTAATATATTTATAAAAGATATAAATAAAATCAATGTTCAAATAGAAGAGATAAATAGAAAAAATTGTATTTTGAAAGATGAATTTCTTAAAAAGACAGATGAAAGGCAGTCAATTGAAGATAAATTTAATTTGCTTAAAGAAAGCATAGATAATTTAGAATCAAAAATTGAAATATGTAGAAATAAGAACTTAGAAATAGTAAATGAATTAGATAAAAATCAAAATCAACTTTCCATAATTGGTGAAAAAAATAAATTTTATAATAAGGATTTGGAAAGATTAAAAGAAGAAAAAAACAATTTGAATTCAAGATTAAAAGATATTCAAATAACTAATATTAACTTGGCAAAAGATAAAGAAATATATCAAGAAGAATATGATAGATTGTTAGAGGAATATAATGGAAAAACATTAGAATTAACAAAAGAACTCGAAGTATTAGAAGAGAGAGAAAGGTCTATTGAAGATGAAAAAAATAATATAATTAAAATTTATAATAATTCATCAGATAAAAAGTCAGAGTTAAATAGCATTATTTCTTTTAATGAAAATATTGAGAAGAGAATATCTCAATTAAATAAAGAGATTAGTACAATGGATATTGAAAAAAAATTAAATAGAGATAAGTATGATGAATTATTTAGTACAGAAAATCAACTAAAAAAAAGATTATGTGATTTAGAAAATAAACTGGAAAAAACAAAGAAAATGGAATCTGATAATATAAATGCCTTGGATATAATTAATAAAAAGATAAATACTAGCAATATGGAAGTCCAATCTAAAACATCTAGTTTTAGAATACTTAAAAATATGGAAGAAGATTATGAAGGATATTATAAAGGAGTTAAATCTTTGTTAAAAGTAGCTAAGCGAGAGGCAAAACTACAAGAAGGGCTTATGGGCGTAGTAGCAGAACTCATAAATGTAGATGAAAAATTTGAAAGGGCAATTGATATTGGTTTAGGTTCTAATTCACAAAATATAGTCACTAAAACAGAAGAAGATGCTAAAAATATAATAGAATATTTAAAGCGTAATAAGCTTGGAAGAGTAACGTTTTTACCACTTAATGTTATAAAAGGTAATACATTAAACATAAATCTTCAAGATAGAAAAGAGTTTAAAATTCATGGTCTAGGGTTTGAGTTAATTGAATTTGATAAGAAATATGAAAATATTTTTAAATTTTTACTTGGAAGAACTATAGTAATTGAGAATATTGATTATGGTATTAAGTTTGCAAACAAATATAATCATGCCTATAGAATTGTTACTTTAGAAGGAGAAGTATTAAACCCAGGTGGTTCTATGACTGGAGGAAGTTATAATACCAGTGGTATAAGTATAATCAGCAGAAAAAGTAAAATAGAGAGATTGACAGAAGATATAAAAAAATTAAATGAAGTATATGAAAGATTAGAAGAAGAGAGAAATATACTTTTAGATGATCAAAAAGATATTAGAGTAAGGATGGTTGAATTAGAGAAAACAATTAAAGATACGGAATATTCAATAATAAATACAAATAACCAGAAAGAAAAATATATGAATGAAGCAACTAGGTTAGAAGAATTAATAAAAAAGTCAAAGAAAGAAATAAGTAGTTTAGATATTGAAATAAACAACTATGAAGATAAAAAGAAAGAATTGATAGAGATCTTATCAAAATTAGATGAAGATAGTATAAATCAGAAAGAAAAAATTAAAAATCTAACATCTAAATATAATGAAGAAAAATTAATTAGAGAAAATAAAGTAAAAATTCTTACGGATATAAAAATAAATCTTAATTCAATTGATAGTAAGATAAATAATTTTCATGAAAATCTAGCTAAAAATCAAAGAGAAATTGAAGAAATTAATAATTTGCTTAAGGAAAAAGATGAATTAATATTATTTAATGAAAATAAGATAGAAGAAATAATAAATACTAAAGCTATTTTAGATGAGGAAATAAAAACTTTAAATATTACGGAAAGCGATACAAAAAATCAATTAGATAAGTTAATATCTAATAAAAATAAATTTATGGAAAGCTTTTATTCTGAACAAGAACAATTAAAAGAAATCAATAAATTAATTATGGAGACTGAAAGAGATATAAACTCTAATGAGGTTAAGTTAGCTAGAGTTTCTGTTCAACTTGAAAATTATCATAAAAAGTTAGCAGATGATTATGAATTAAGTTACGAGGATGCGCTAAGATATGAAATAGAAATAAAAAATATTCAAGAAGCAATAATTGAAGCGAGAAAGTTAAAAGTGGAGATAAAGGAACTAGGTACAGTTAATTTAAGCTCTATAGAGGAACATAAGAATTTAAAAGAAAGATTAGATTTTATTTTAAAACAACAAAAAGATTTAATAAATGCAAAAGAGAACCTAAAAGAAGTTATTAAGGATATAGAGGACACAATGGAAAGTCAATTTCTTTTAAATTTTAAAAATATAAATGATAATTTTAAGGAAATATTTAAGATTCTATTTGATGGAGGACAAGCAGAGTTAGTCATAGAGAATAATGAGGATATTTTAAATTCTGGAATTGAAATTAAAGCTCAGCCACCAGGAAAGAAACTTCAAAGTTTGACCCTGTTATCAGGTGGTGAAAAGTCACTAACAGCTGTAGCTTTATTATTTGCAATATTAAAATTGAAACCATCACCATTTTGTATATTAGATGAAATTGATGCAGCTCTTGATGAAGCCAATATTAGTAGATATACTAGCTATTTGAAAACAATATCTGATAATACTCAGTTTGTTCTTATTACCCATAGAAAAACAACTATGGAAATAGCAGATGTTCTATATGGGGTTTCAATGGAGGAAGAAGGAATATCCAAGCTAATATCGGTTAAATTAAAAGATAATATTAATGAAATAGCAAGTTAGGAGGAAAGAAATGTTAAAATGGTTTAAAAAATTCGGTAAAAAAAATGAAAAAGAAGTTCAAGA
Source organism: Tissierella sp. (assembly GCF_032104385.1). GTDB lineage: Bacteria > Bacillota > Clostridia > Tissierellales > Tissierellaceae > Tissierella. The sequence continues at coordinate 314,148 of NZ_DAMCHJ010000003.1, read as the reverse complement.
AGAAAAGATTATAGAAAATAAGGAAGAATTAACTGAAAATCAAATTGAGAAGTTAATTGAAGATGAAGTCGAAGAAGAAATAGAAATAGAAGAAATAGAACAAATAGTTGAGTTGGAAAAAGAAGAGCAAGTAGAAGAAGTCCAAGAAAAGGTAGAAGAAATTCAAGAAGAATTAGATAATCTAGAAGTTGAGTTAATGGAAGAGGATTTAGAGATTAAAGAAACTGAAGAAGTTGAGAAAGAAGTAGAAGAGTTATCTTTAAATAAGGAGATAGAGAAAATTGAAACGCCATTAGTTGAAGAAACAAAGATAGAAGAAGAAAAACCAATTAAAAAGAAACCTAACTTTTTCGAGAAGCTTATGGGTGGATTAACTAAGACTAGAAATGATATTTCTAATAAGATTGACGGAATTTTAAAGTCATATAAGAAAATAGATGAGGAGCTTTTTGACGATTTAGAAGAAGTGTTAGTTACTGCCGATGTAGGAGTAAATACTACTATGGAGTTAATAGATAGATTGAGAGATAGGGTTAAAGAAGAAAAAGTATTAGAACCAGAAAGGGTAAAGGAACTCCTTAAGGATGAAATTAAAAAACTTATGCTAGAGTCCGTATCAGATAATGAGTTGAAAATAGAGCCTTCTCCTGCATTAATTTTAGTTGTAGGTGTAAATGGAGTTGGTAAGACTACTACAATAGGAAAACTATCTAATAATTTTAAAAATCAGGGAAAAAAGATTTTGATAGCTGCTGGTGATACCTTTAGAGCTGCTGCTATTGAGCAATTAGAAGAATGGGGTAATAGAGCAGGAGTTGAAGTCATATCTCATAGTGAAGGTGCAGATCCTGCAGCAGTTATTTATGATGGTATTCAGGCGGCTAAAGCAAGAAAAACTGATATATTGATTTGTGATACAGCTGGTAGACTTCATAATAAATCTAATCTTATGAATGAATTAAATAAAATATTTAGAGTTGCAGAAAGAGAATATGGGGATGCTACAAAAGAAGTATTATTAGTATTAGATGCCACAACTGGACAAAACGCTATTAACCAAGCAAAGGTATTTAAAGAAGTAGCAAATATAACTGGTGTTGCACTTACTAAACTAGATGGAACAGCAAAAGGTGGAGTTATTATAGCTTTACAGGCTGAACTAAAAATCCCTGTTAAATTAGTAGGCGTAGGTGAAGGAATAGAGGATTTGCAACCATTTATTGCAGAAGATTTTGTGGAAGCGATTTTTGATTAATAGTTATTGACAAAATAGAATTCTTATAATAAAATAATACTGTCAAGTAAAATACTTGACAGTATTATTTTGTTGGTGATATAATGGTTGAGAAACTTATAGAGATAGGAATATTATTTGATTTTTATGGAAAATTACTTAGTGAAAAACAATATTCAGTAGTGGAGTTATATTATATTCATGATTTATCTTTAGCTGAAATTGGAGATGAACTTGGTGTTACTAGACAAGGTATATTCGACATTTTAAGAAGAGCAGAACAAAAATTATATGAATATGAAGAAAAATTAGGATTGGTAAAGAAGTTTTATAGTAGCCATGAGGACATTAGAACTATAATAGATATTTCAGAAGAGATAGTAGAGATTGGAAAAGCAAAAGGTAATGATGAAATTAAAGAAAAGGCTATGACTATTAATGAGATTGGCAGAAAAGTATTGGATAATAGTCGGGAGGTTGTTGATTAATGGTATTTGAATCTTTGTCAGAAAAGCTTCAGAATGCTTTAGGAAAATTAAAAGGGAAGGGTAAACTTTCAGAAAAAGATGTGGATCTAGCCATGAGAGAAGTAAGATTGGCTTTATTAGAAGCTGATGTTAACTTTAAGGTAGTAAAAGATTTTATAAAAACAGTCAAAGAGAGAGCAATTGGCTCAGAAGTAATGGAAAGTTTAACACCTGGACAGCAAGTTATTAAAATAGTAAATGAAGAACTAACTAATTTAATGGGTAAGAGTGAAGCTAAATTAAATTTTTCTTCCACTCCACCTACAGTAATTCTTATGTGTGGTTTACAGGGTGCTGGTAAAACAACTACTACTGGGAAGTTAGCCTTTAATCTGAAAAAACAAAACAAAAGACCCTTGTTAGTTGCTTGTGATATATATAGACCTGCTGCTATTAAACAACTTGAAGTAGTTGGAGAGAAAGTAGGAGCTCCGGTATTTACTATGGGAGATAAAATAAATCCTGTAGATATAGCTAAGGCAGCTTTGGAGCATGGAAAAAAACATGGTAATGATGTTATTATTATAGACACAGCTGGAAGACTTCATATTGATGAAGAGCTAATGGCTGAAATTAAAAATATTCATGATGCTGTAAAACCTAACGAAGTGCTTTTGGTACTAGATGCTATGACGGGTCAAGATGCTGTTAATGTTGCAGATTCTTTTAATCAGAGATTAGGTATTACTGGAGTTATACTTACTAAACTTGATGGTGATGCTAGAGGTGGTGCTGCTTTATCCATAAGAGCCGTAACTGATAAGCCTATAAAATTTGCGGCTATGGGAGAAAAGTTTGATCAATTGGAACCATTTCATCCAGATAGAATGGCATCGAGAATACTTGGTATGGGTGATGTGCTTAGTCTTATTGAAAAAGCTCAGGCAAATATAGATGCTAAAAAGGCAATGGAATTAGAGCAAAAAATTAGAAATCAACAATTTTCTTTTGATGATTTTCTAGACCAATTAGATCAAATGAAGAATTTAGGGCCAATTGATGAACTATTAGGAATGATACCTGGGATGAATTCTAAGGCTTTAAAAGGATTGGATGTAAGTGAAAAGGATATTAATAAAATTAAAGCTATAATACAATCTATGACTAAAAAAGAAAAGGATAATCCTGATATAATAGATAGTAGTAGAAGAAAAAGAATTGCTCAAGGTAGTGGAACTACAGTCCAAGATGTAAATAAAATACTAAAGCAGTTTAAAGAAACTAAAAAGATGATGAAAAGATTTACAGATATGGAAAAGACAATGAAGAAAAAAGGGAAATTTGGATTCCCCTTTTTCTAAATAGATAGTTAAATTTGTAAGGAGGTGAAAATAGTGGCTGTTAAAATTAGATTGAGAAGAATGGGAGCTAAGAAAAGTCCTTTCTATAGAATAGTTGTTGCTGATTCTCGTAATTCAAGAGATGGAAGATTTATCGAGGAAATTGGCTATTATAATCCATTAACTGAACCAAAAACAGTTAAAATAGATAATGAAAAAGCAATTAACTGGATGAAGAATGGAGCAAAACCAACTGATACTGTAGATAGATTATTTAAGGAAAATGGTCTATATGAGAAGGAAACAGAATAATTCTTAGGGAGTATCTAGGAGGTGCTAGAAATGGGAGAATTAGTAGAATTTATTGCAAAATCTCTTGTAGAGAATCCAGATGAGGTAGTAGTAAATGAGATAGAGGGAAGTCAATCTATCATTATTGAACTTAAGGTTCACCCTGACGATATGGGTAAGGTAATAGGTAAGCAAGGTAGAATTGCAAAGGCCATAAGAACTGTAGTTAAAGCAGCAGCTATTAAGGATAATAAAAGAGTTGTTGTGGAAATTATTCAGTAAGGGATTAGAGGACCTAATCCCTTTAAATAATAAAGATAGGTGAAAAAATGGATTATACAATAATTGGAAAGATAATTAGTACCCATGGAATTAAGGGAGAAGTAAAGGTTTATCCAATGACTGATAACCTTGATAGATTTAATTATTTGAAAACTGCATACATTGGTGATAAAAAAATCAAAGTAGAATTAGAAAAAGTCAAATATCATAAGAATTTAGCTATATTAAAATTTAAAGAATTCAATGATATAAATCAAATAATTCATTTCAAGGATACCTTTATTTATGTTGATGAAGAGGGGAAAGTTGTTTTACCTGAAAACCATTTTTTTATTTATGATTTACTAGGCTCTCAAGTTTTTGATACTGAATATAATTTAATTGGCATCATAACAGATGTTTTACAAGGACCTAGCAATGACATCTATGTAGTTAAAGATATGGAAAAAGCTAAGGAATATCTTATTCCTGCTGTAAAACAATTTGTTATAGATGTTAATATTTCTGATAAGAGAATAGTTATTGATCCTATTGAAGGGATGATAGAATGAAAATAGATATTCTGTCATTATTTCCAGAGTTTTTTTCACCATTACTTAGTTGGAGTATAATAGGAAGAGCTTGTGAAGAAAATAAAGTGTCAATAAACAGTATAAATATTAGAGACTTTTCCAAAAATAAGCATAAAAAGGTAGATGACTATCCTTTTGGAGGAGGAACGGGCATGGTTATGAAACCAGAACCAATCTTCCATGCTATTGACAGTGTGAGAGATAAAAACTCTAGAGTAATTTATTTATCACCTCAAGGAAAGAAGTTTAGTCAAGAACTGGCAAATGAATTGTCTAAGGAAGAACATCTAGTTTTATTATGTGGACATTATGAGGGGATAGATAATAGAATTATCGAGCATTATATAGACGAAGAAATATCCATTGGTGATTTTGTACTAACAGGTGGAGAAATACCCGCAATGATAATTATTGATGCTATTGTAAGACTATTACCAGGTGTACTTCGTTCAGATGAGTCTTTTACAGATGAATCCCATTATAATGGATTATTGGAATATCCTCAATATACAAGACCAAGAGAATTTAATGGCTATTCAGTACCTGATATATTATTATCTGGTAATCATGGAAAAATAGAAACTTGGAGAAAAGAAGAGGCTTTAAAGGCTACTTTGTCAAAAAGACCTGATTTACTTAAAAAGAAAACTCTATCAAAAGAAGAATTGATTATTCTGTCAAAAATAAAAGATAGTTTACAATTATAAATTAGTTGTAATTGAATTATACATATGCTATAATACCTAGCGTATGGAATTAGGGATGGTCCTCTGCCAATAGGGTAAGAACATCTAAGGAGAAGGGAGGTCTATACAAATGGATATAATTAAAATGTTAGAAGATGAACAATTAAGAAATGATTTACCAAAGTTTAATGTAGGAGATACTGTTCAAGTTCATTACAAAGTTGTTGAAGGAACTCGTGAAAGAATACAAGTATACGAAGGTACAGTAATTAAAATTCAAGGTGGCGGAGCTAGAGAAACATTTACAGTAAGAAGATTATCTTATGGTGTAGGTGTAGAAAGAACTTTCCCTATTCATTCTCCAAGAATTGAGAAATTAGTTGTTACTAGAAAGGGTAAAGTAAGAAGAGCTAAACTTTATTATCTAAGAGATAGACAAGGTAAAGCTGCTAAAGTTAAAGAGAAGAGATTTTACTAATTTATTGGGACTATATAGTCCCAATTTTATTTAGGTGGTGAAAGTATGAATATTAACTGGTATCCAGGGCATATGAAAAAGACAAAAGAATCTATACAGAAATCCTTAAAGATGGTCGATATTGTTTTTGAGTTGATTGATGCTAGAATACCTATGAGCAGTCAAAATCCTGTTATAGATTCAATAATAGGAGATAAACCCAGAGTAATTATCTTAAATAAATCAGATTTAGCAAGTAGCAATGGGAATAAAATATGGCAGGAGTATTTTATGAAAAAAAATATTTCTTCCCTTTCTTTAGAAGCATTAAATGGAAAAGGTATAGATAAATTACTAGATATTTCTTATGTTCTTACAGATGAAAAAAGAAAAGCCTATGAAAAGCGTGGTGTAATAAATAGACCTATTAGAGCTATGATTTTAGGAATACCTAATGTGGGAAAATCGACTTTGATTAATTCTCTTTCCGGAAGAAAGGGAGCGAAGACTGGAAATAAGCCAGGTGTTACAAAATCTAACCAATGGATTAAAACAAAAGGAAATTTGGAATTATTAGATACACCAGGTATTTTATGGCCAAAATTTGAAGACCTGGAAGTTGGATTGAATCTTGCTTTTACAGGAGCTATAAAAGATGAGATATTGGATATAGAAACCTTGGCTCTTAAATTAATAGAAAAACTTGCAAATTATTTTCCAAATCTTTTAAATAATCGTTACAATATAGAAGTAGAGGGTAAATCATATTTAGATATAATGGAAGAAATTGCCAAACGAAGAGGATGTATTCTTAAAGGTGGAGAAATAGATTATACCAAAGTTAGTAATATTATTCTAGATGAATTTAGAAAAGGTGTAATTGGGAAAATAACCCTTGAATTTCCCAAGGAATAGGAGATGTTATTGTGTTAGAGATTGAAAAAAGTATTTGGAAACTAGGGTTTAATAATATTGCCTGTATAGATGAAGTTGGCAGAGGATGCTTAGCAGGGGATGTAGTTGCTTGTGCAATAATAATGCCTAAAACTTCAGTAATTGAGGGAGTAAGAGATTCAAAAAAACTATCAGAAAAAAAACGTGAAATATTATATGACGAAATATTATCTCAATGTATAGCATATGGAATAGGTAGAGTAGATTCTAGTATGATAGATAAAATCAATATAAAAGAAGCTACTCGATTAGCTATGAAAATAGCAGTAGAGAATCTACAAGACGGAGAGGGAAATAAAGTTTATCCAGATTTTTTACTAATCGATGCAGAAAAAGTAGATTTAAAAATACCACAAGAATCTATTATAAAGGGGGATGATAGAACTTACGGTATAGGATGTGCATCTATTATTGCTAAGGTATTTAGAGATAGATTATGCTTAGAATGGGATAGAGAATTTGAAGGCTATAATTTAAAAAAACATAAAGGATATGGAACAAAAGAACATAGAGAAAATATACAGAAATTAGGTCCGTCACCTATACATAGAAAGTCATTTTTAAAAAATATATTAAAATAAATAAAGGGTGAGCTCATTGAGAATTGAAAATCTTTTATTAAATAATTTTATATTAAATAATAAGGAAGATATACTTCGTGAAGGATATACTTTTAAAGGGAAAGTATTAGAATTAATTGATGATTTAATCTTTGTTGAAATTGATGGACAAAGAACTATACAGGCTAAGTTAGAAACCAATGTAAAAATGAATATTGACGATGAGGTATCCTTTCTAGTGAAATCTGTAGATGATAATGAAATTATTTTAAGACCAACAATTAAAGAAAAGCTTCAATTATCCATTCCTAAGGAAAACAACCCTATTTCCAATTTACTTAAAAATATGAATATAAAAGAGAATAAGATATCAATGAAACTTGTAGAAAATTTAATGAGATACAATGCGCCTATAACTGAGGAAAATCTTATTGATGGAATGAAGGCTTTAGAAAAATTATTCCAACTATCTAATTTGACAAATGAAGAAAAAGTTATTTTAATAAATAATCCATCTCTTGTAAACAAAGCTCCAATATCAGAGAAAATAGAAAATACTCAAGAAAAAATACCTATAAAAACAGATTTAAAGTTCAATAGGGAGTTAATAATTGAAGAAAATAGAATTGAAGATGATACGTCTCCAGGTAAAGTAGATATAAGGTCCTTATTAGTTATTAACAAAGCTGATGATAAGGAGAGTGAAGATATAACTCCTTTAGTTAAAGAATTTGTAGTAAATGGAGATAATAATGATTTGGAAGAAGATATTAAAATAATTAGTTTTTTTTTAAAGTATAATATTAAACCTTCACTTAATAATATAAAAAATTTACGTGAGCTTAATGAAAATCCTATTGAGTTTGTAAAGGATTTAGAGTTAATAGACAAGATACTAAATAAAGATAATCCAAAGAACATAAATGGAATTCAATTAGAAGATAATGAAATAAAAGATATGATGTCTAATAAAGATACTAAAATTCTTGAACTACAAAAGAATATTTCTAATTTTGGAAATACAAAAGATTTGAAGTTAGCAGAAGATATTAAAAATTTTACCAATAAAATAGATTTTTTAAGAGATGTAAATAAAGATTTATCATTTGTTTTCTTCCCCATTAAGCATATGGAAAAAGAACTTGATGGAGTGCTAGCTTTAATAAAAGAAGGTAGAAAAAAGAAAAATTATAATGGAAAGACTAATATTTATATAAATGTAGAAACATATCATCTTGGAAATATAAAAGTTTCTTGTCAACTTTTATCTAATGTTTTACAAGTAAAAATGAATATACGAAATGAAGATTTGGAATTATTTAAATCAACAGAAAAACAATTGATTGAAAAAATTTTATTAATAGGTTATAGTCTAGACAGAATTGATTTTATATTAGATAATAGTATTCGGATAATTGATACTATAGTTTCTAATTCAAACCCAATTTATATTTTAGATTTGAAGGTGTAATAATGGATAAAGGGAAAGGATTATTTAAAAAGAATATAAGTAAAGCTGTAGCCTTATCTTATAATACTAAAGAGACAGCTCCTAAAGTTGTAGCAAAAGGAAAAGGTGTTATTGCAGATAGAATAGTGGAAAAGGGATTAGAAGAGGATATTACTGTATATAAAGATGAAGAACTAGTAGAAAATCTTATTGGATTAGAAATTAATGAGGAAATACCTGAGGAGTTATATAATGCAGTTGCAGAAATAATTTTTTATATCTATAATTTGGATAGGGAAAGAGGAAAAAGTTATGGCAACTAATATACAAAAAGGTAGGAAAGGTGAGATGCTCGCCAAAGAATATCTTATTTCAAAAGGTTATAGGATTTTGGACTTGAACTATAGAAATAAGATTGGAGAAATAGATATAATTGCTATGGATAGAAATATACTGGTTTTTAATGAAGTTAAAACAAGGACAAGTACGAACTTTGGATATGCCTATGAGGCAGTTAATAGAAAAAAACAACAGAAAATTATTTATTGCTCACAATTATATATAAGGCAAAAAAATTTAATAGATTATCAAATAAGATATGACATAATAGAAGTATATTTGACACCACATATTAAAATAAACCATATAGAAAATTCTTTTTGTTGATAATGATTGGAAAATTGGGAATCTTCACTATTACCCAGGTAATAGGGTAAAGGATTAATAAAGGGTGTAGATAAATCATATATAGAAAAGAGGTCTATTATGTACTCAAGAATCAATACTTGTGTATTACAGGGGTTAAATGGAAATATTGTTGAAGTTGAAACTGATTTATCTAGGGGACTACCAGTATTCAATATTGTTGGACTTGCGGACACTTCTATAAAAGAATCAAAAGAGAGAGTAAGAGCAGCAATTAAAAATAGTGGATATGAATTTCCTCTTAGTAGAATCACTGTAAATTTAGCACCAGCTAATTTAAAAAAAGAAGGCTCTCAGATGGACTTAGCAATTGCCATAGGTATTTTAAAGTCATCTGGTATTTTATTAGAAAAAAATATTAAGGATACAATTTTCATCGGAGAACTTTCCTTAGAAGGTAAGATAAATCCAATTCAAGGAGCATTGCCAATGATTATTTCCATGAGAGAACTAAATGTTTCAAGATGTATAGTTCCATATGGCAATAAAGATGAATGTTCTGTTATAGAAGATATGGAAATAATACCTGTAAGAAGCTTAAGAGATGTAGTTGATTTTTTAAATGACCAATTACATATAGATCCATATATAGGGAATATAAATACAGTTGATGATGATTATGAATATGCTTTGGATTTTGCAGATATAAAAGGGCAAGCTAGCCTTAAAAGAGCCTTAGAGGTAGCAGCAGCAGGTTCCCATAACATTCTCATTATAGGCCCTCCTGGGGCTGGGAAAACCATGGCTGCAATGAGATTACCTACTATATTACCAAAGCTATCCTTTGAAGAAGCTATAGAAGTTACTAAAATTTATAGTATTTCAGGATTGCTAAAAACTAACTCCCTGATAAAAGAACGACCATTTAGGTCTCCACATCACACAGCATCAACTATATCTTTAATTGGTGGGGGGAGAGTTCCAAAACCAGGAGAGATTTCTTTAGCTAATAATGGTGTTTTATTTTTAGATGAGCTTCCCGAATTTTCTAAGAATGTATTAGAAGTATTAAGACAACCATTGGAAGATGGAATTGTTACTATTGCTAGGGCAAATGCAAGTTTATCTTATCCAGCAAGGTTTATGTTAATAGCTAGTATGAACCCTTGTCCATGTGGATTTTATGGTGATCCATTACATGAATGCACTTGTACACAAGGTAATATTGATAGATATTTAGGTAAAATAAGCAATCCTCTACTGGATAGAATTGATATTCATATTGAAGTATTACCTGTAGAATATAATGATTTGAAAGGAAATAATGAAGAAGAAAAGTCTTTATCTATTAGGGAAAGAGTAAAAAAAGCAAGGAATATTCAACTTAATCGCTATAAAGATCAAAATATATTTACTAATTCACAGATAGCAAGCAGAGATATAAAGAAATATTGTAAACTTACAACTGGTTCTGAAAAAATTATGAACCAGGCTTTTGAGAAATATAAATTTAGTGGTAGAACTTATAATAAACTACTAAAGGTATCAAGAACCATTGCAGATTTAGACGGAGAAGAAATTATTCAGGATAGACATATTTTAGAGTCCATTAGATACAGAACTTTAGATAGTAAGTATTGGGGGAGATAAAATTGGATATTACTGAAAGAAATATTTTAATTTGGTTAAGTAGTCTAGGAATAGGAAATAGTAATATAGAAAAAATCATTGAGTATTTTTATGATTTAAAAAATTTATGGGAATGTGATAATAGTCAAATTAACTCCATAAAGATCTTAAGTGATTCAGTAAAAGAAAAACTTATATTAAATCGTAATGAAGAATATATAAATAAATTATTTATTAAGATAAAAAAAGAGAATTCTTGTATTATAACTATATATGATGAAAATTATCCTAATGGATTGAAATATATTGATAATAGTCCAAAAGTACTTTATATGAAGGGGAGTTTACAAGAGGAAGATAGTATTGCAATAGCTATAGTTGGCTCTAGGAAGGCGACCACATATGGAAAATGGGCTTGTGAAAAATTCACCAAAGAACTAGTAGGTTTAGGAGTAACAATTATTAGTGGATTAGCCTCTGGTATAGATACAATTGCACATAAAACTGCTTTAGAAAATGGTGGAAGAACTATAGGAGTTTTAGGCAATGGAATTGATACTATTTATCCAAAAACAAATTTACAGTTATATAAGAAAGTAGAAGATAATGGTGCCATAATTTCAGAATTTCCTTTGGGTACCCCTCCTTTAGCTTTTAATTTTCCACAGAGAAATAGGATAATATCAGGATTATCTAAAGGAGTTATAGTAATTGAAGCCCAAGAAAAGTCAGGTTCATTAATTACTGCTCATCATGCTTTAGAGCAGGGTAAAGATGTTTTTGCTTTGCCTGGCAATATCAATAGTATATTTAGTGCTGGAACAAATAAACTAATAAAAGATGGAGCAAAACCACTTTTAGAAATTGATGATATAGTTGAAGAAGTCTATGAACTAAAAGAAAGAATAATATTAAATAAAAGAAAAGGTATAGACTATTCAAATCATAGCGAAACAGAAATTAAAATAATCAAACTTTTAGAACAAGAACCTTTGCATTCAGATGCTATCGCATATAAAACTAATATAGATATAATTACTTTAAATAGTATATTAACCATATTGGAGTTAAAAGGTTCTATTAAAGAATTATCTGGTAGAGTATTTACCATTTGTTAGATTTATTTAGTGGAGGTGTAAATATTGCAAAAAAATTTGGTAATAGTTGAGTCCCCAGCTAAAGCAAAAACTATCGAAAGATTTTTAGGAAGAAATTATAAGGTTGTAGCTTCTATAGGACATATAAGAGATTTGCCAAAGAGTAGTTTAGGGATTGATATTGAGAAAGAATTTGAGCCTAAATATATTACAATAAGGGGTAAAGGACCAGTTATCAAGGATTTGAAAGATGAGGCAAAAAGGTCAAGGAAAATATTTCTTGCTACTGACCCCGATAGAGAAGGGGAGGCAATTTCTTGGCATCTAGCCCATATTTTGGGAATAGAAGAAAGTCAAAAAGTAAGGGTAGAGTTTAATGAAATAACTAAAGATTCCATAACCAATGCTATTAAAAAACCTAGGACTATAGACTTGAATTTAGTGGATGCACAACAAGCGAGAAGAATATTAGATAGACTTGTTGGTTATAAAATTAGTCCATTACTATGGAGAAAAATAAGAAAGGGTTTAAGTGCTGGTAGAGTGCAATCTGTTGTTGTTAAATTAATCTGTGATAGAGAAAATGAAATTCAAAAATTCATACCAGCAGAATATTGGAGTATAAAAGTAAATTTAGGGAAGGATAAGGAGAATTTTGAAGCTAGTTTCTATGGGGAAAATATAAATGGAAAAGAAACAAAGATTGAATTAAAAACTAAATTAGATGTAGATAATATATTAGATAGAATAGATAAGAACAATTTTGTTGTAAAGAATGTTAAAAAAGGAACAAAAAAAAGAAATCCCTATCCCCCATATACTACAAGTACGTTACAACAAGATGCTTCAAAAAAATTGGGATTTACAACTAAAAAAACAATGATTATAGCTCAGCAATTGTATGAAGGTATTGATATTAAGGGAGAAGGTTCAGTAGGTTTAATTACCTATATGAGGACGGACTCTACAAGAATTTCCAAAGAAGCTATTGAAATGGCTAATTCATTTATTAAAGATAATTATGGAGAAAAATATACAGATGGTGGAAAAGATTATAATAATAAATCTAAAAAGGATTCACAAGATGCTCATGAGGGCATTAGACCTACTAGTATTAGTAAAGTACCAAGTTTGATTAAGGAGTCTTTAACCCAAGACCAATTTAAACTATATAAAATGATTTGGGAAAGGTTTGTAGGTTCACAAATGACTCCAGCTATTTACAATACTATTTCTGTAACAATAGAGAGTAATAATATTTTATTTAAATCTAGTGGTTCAAAGTTAATCTTTGATGGTTTCTTAAAAGTTTATACTACTAGTGATGAAGAGGAAAAGGATATAGGGATTCCCTTATTAAATATAGATGATAAATTAATTTTAAATAATACTATTCCAAATCAGCATTTTACCCAACCTCCTCCTAGATATACAGAAGCGTCTTTAATAAAAACATTAGAGGAATTGGGGATTGGAAGACCAAGTACGTTTTCACCTACGATTTCAACTATATTAGCAAGAGAATATGTTGTCCTTGATAAAAAGTCATTCATGCCTACTGAACTAGGGATTTTAGTTAATGATTTATTGATAGAATATTTCAAGGATATTGTAAATGAAGAGTTTACTGCTGAATTGGAAGAAAGTTTAGATGAGATTGCAGAAGGAGAGTTACATTGGGTTAAAGTTGTTGAGAATTTTTATAAAGATTTTGAGTTATTTCTAAAAAAGGCTGAAGAAGAAATTAAAGAAATTGAAATAAAAGATGAAGTTTCAGATGAAATTTGTGAAAAATGTGGAAGAAATATGGTAATTAAACATGGAAGATTTGGAAAGTTTTTAGCCTGTCCAGGATATCCAGAATGTAAAAATACTAAGGCCATTGTAGATGAACTCAATGTTAAATGTCCTAAATGTAGTGGAAGTATTGTAAAAAGGAAATCAAAAAAAGGTAGGATTTTTTATGGATGTAATAATTATCCTGAATGTAATTTCGTTTCATGGGATGAACCAGTAGAGGAAAAATGCCCTCAGTGTGGAGGTATAATGGTAGAAAAAAGGAATAAGAAAGAAAGAATAGTGAAATGTATGGATAAAGAATGTGGATATACGGATGTCAAAAAAGTATAAATAATTAAAATTTTCTGTACAATGTTATTTTTTTGTAGTAGAATTATATATGTAGCTAAATGTAAAAATAATCGATTTAAAATCTTATAGATAATAAATTGAGTTTATTTAAATAAGGAGGAAATAGTTATGGAAAGTTTATTGCAAAGAACTAGAAAACTAAATAAAACACTACAGGGATATGGGTCAAAACCCGTTTCTTTTTCGGATTTAAGCGAAATACTAAGTGATATGCTGGAAGCAAATGTTTATATAGCCAGTACCAGTGGGAAAGTATTAGGATACGAATTATCTACTGGATTTGATTGTGACATAATTCAAGCCGAAATAGTTAAGGAAAAGAGATTTCCAAAAAAATATAATGAGGAATTGTTAAGATATAATGAAACCAATGAGAATTTAAGAGAAATTACAGATTGTGTTTTTGACCAAGTTTCAGAATGCCCTTATCCAGATAAGATTGCAACCATTATACCGATAAATAGTGGTGGTAAAAGGTTAGGTACTTTAGTATTGGCGCGTTTTGGAAAGGAATTTACAGAAGAAGATCTTGTATTAGCAGAATACAGTGCAACTATAGTAGGTATGGAAATACTTAGAGCTAAGTCTGAGGAAATAGAAGAAGAGGCAAGAAAAAAATCTGTTGTTCAAATGGCTATAGGCACTCTTTCTTATTCAGAATTAGAAGCAATGGAGCATATTTTTAATGAATTAGATGGTAATGAAGGCTTGCTTGTTGCAAGTAAGATTGCCGATAGGGTTGGTATAACAAGATCGGTTATAGTAAATGCCTTGAGAAAATTTGAGAGTGCAGGTGTTATAGAATCTAGATCTTTAGGAATGAAAGGAACTCATATAAGGATTTTAAATGATAAACTAACAGAAGAGCTTTTAAAATCAAAAGAATAGTATTATACTATTCTTTTTTTTATAGGACTTTAGGGCGAATTAAGTAATAGATTGAATTTATACTTGCATTAGGATGTTAAAATATGTAATATAAAGTAGAAGAGTTTTATCAGGTTATTAGATATTTTAATGGTTTATGTATTATAATGTATTAATAAATATATTTTTAACTATTATATTAATATAACGAGGAACGGGGAGTGATTTAATGATTAATCGTATTTATAATAATATTGATTTTTATAAAAAGGCTTTAGATGGAACTTGGGAAAGACATAAGGCAATAAGCAATAATATTGCAAATGATAACACTCCTAATTATAAGAGGAAGTTTGTTACATTTGAGGAACAATTAAAACAATCAATTGAGGATAATAGGATTAGTTTAACCAAAACTCATGTAAATCATATTAGTCATAGGACAAGCAGTTTTAACCCTATTGTCATAGAAGACAAATCTACATCCTATAGATTAGATGGTAATAATGTAAATATTGATACTGAAACAGCAGATTTAGCTAAAAACACTATTATGTATGATGCCTTAACTAAACAAGTAATTGGAGAATTTGAAAAAATAAAAAATGTTATCACTGAAGGGAGTAAGTAATTATGAGTATTTTTAATTCAATAAATACATCAGCTACTGCATTAACAGCTGAGAAAACTAGAATTGATATAATTACTAAGAATATGGCTAATGTAAATACTACTAGGAGTACAGGAGGAATGCCATATAGAAGACAAATGGTTGTTTTTGAAGAAAACAAATCAGATTCTTTCTCAGAGTATTTAAATAAACATATGAATAAGAGCGAAGGAAAAGGTGTTAAAATTAGTAAAATAGTTGAAGATGATTCACCTTTTAGACTTGTATATGAGCCAGGTCATCCAGATGCAGATGAAAATGGTTATGTAAAAATGCCAAATGTTGATACAATAAAAGAGATGGTCGATTTAATTAGTGCCCATCGCTCCTATGATGCTAATATAACTGCTATGAATGCGTCTAAATCAATGCTTATGAAGGCATTAGAAATTGGTAGGAGGTAAAAGTCATGAATATAAATAAAATTAATGGCTATGGGAAAGTATTAGATTTTGATAAGAATTCGATTAACCCCATAGAAAGTAATGATAAAAACAATTTTGGAGATTTATTAACAAAAGCCTTAAATCAAGTAAACCAACTGCAATTGGAGAGTGATGATTATAAACAGATGTTGGTACTTGGACAAGTTGATAATCTCCACGATGTGGCAATAGCTGCTGAAAAGGCTAATGTTGCTTTACAAATTACTATGAGCATAAGGAATAAAGTCGTAGAGGCTTATAGAGAAATCATGAGAATTCAAATTTAGTAATTCATAGGGAAGAGGTGCGACTGTGCAGGAATCAATACATAAGGTAAGATTACAACTAACTGAATATTGGAAGGGAATGGATAAAAAGAAAAAAATCGGACTGGTGCTTATTAGTTTATTTGTTATTTTTGCTGTAATTGCACTTATTCTTACATTAACACGTACAAAATATGATATTTTATATGGGAATCTAAGTTTAAAGGATATGGGACAAATAACATCTAAATTAGATGAGATGGGTGTGCTTTGGAAAACTGGAGAAGATCAAAAAAGTATTTTAGTTCCACAGGAAAATAAAAATCGTATTAAAATTGAATTAGCTACATATGGTCTTCCTAAAGATGGATATACATATATGGATGCTTTTAATGATAGTAGTTGGACTATGACAGACTATGATAAAAAGCAAAGGATGAAAATGGCATTACAAAGTGAACTGGCATCTACCATATCTGAAATTGATGGTATACGTGGTGCTCAAGTATATATAGATGAAAAGGAAACTACTAATTTTGTACTAAATAATGATGATGATAATAAGACAACAGCTTCTGTTTTTATAGAAAAATCTGACGGTAGACCATTATCAGATGAAAAGATAAAAGCAATAAAACATTTGGTAGCAGGTTCTATTAATATGTCTCCAGAAAATGTTAAATTAGTTGACGAAGAAGGAAAACTTTTAGAAGAGGGAAATCAAGAGGACGTTTTTTCTATTGATCAATTTGCAGTTAAACATGAGCTGGAAAGTAAGATAAACGAGAGTATAAAGAAGTTTTTAGAGAATATAGTAGGGCCAGAAAATGTTGATGTAATGTCAAGTGTTAAGATTAATATGGATATAGAAAATACAACTATTGTAGAGTTTGCTCCCCCTATTGAAGGAAATGAAGAAGGATTAATTCGTTCTTTAGAGGAAGTGGAGGAGCATATGGTAGGTGGGGGAATAGGTGGTGTTCCGGGAACTGATACCAATGTGGAAGATTATGCTACAATAGATAATGGTTCGAGTAGATATGACAAAGCAAGTCGAATAATAAATAATGAGTTAAATGAAATAAATAAAGAAATTAAAAAAATGCCAGGTCAAGTGGAAAGTGTTACTGTGGCAGTACTTATAAATAAAGATGCCTTAGTAGATGGTGAAATGACTCCTGAAAGGGAGAAGGAATTTTCTGATTTGATATTTGCAGCAACTGGTTTAGATACAAAACAAGTTCAAGTAAAGGCTGTAGGATTCAATAAACAAGTTGTAAATAGTAATGCAGCTCAAAGTACACCGAATAAATGGGTATATATAGGTATGGGTTTATTAATATTAATAATAATAGGTATAATTATAATTATTTATATTAGATCAAAGAACAATAAATCTGCGGCTGATGAATTAGAAAGGATATTAGAAGAAAAGTCTTCGATAGAATTGGAAGTTGCAGATCTTGATTTTGAAGCAGAAGAATCAAAAATGAAGGCCCAGATTGATAAATTTATTGAAAAGAAGCCAGAATCGGTTGCTCAACTGCTTAGAAATTGGTTAAATGAATAGGAGCGAGTTAATATGTCTAAGAGGCAATTCAGTGGAAAAGAAAAAGTAGCAATATTACTTATAGCATTAGGTCCTCAAAAATCTGCTGAGATATTTAAACATTTAAATGAAGAGGAGATAGAGGAATTAACTTTACAAATTGCAAACATGAGGATGGTTTCTCCAGAAGAAAAGCAAATAGTTATTGAGGAATTTTATCAAATATGTTTAGCTCAAGAGTATATATCAGAAGGTGGAATTAATTATGCTAAGGATGTACTAGAAAGAGCCTTAGGTTCTGATAAGGCTTTTGATATAATTAATAAATTAACCTCTTCTTTACATGTAAGACCATTTGAATTTGTAAGAAAGGCTGATCCAAATCAGCTTTTAAACTATATACAAAATGAGCATCCACAAACTATTGCATTGATATTATCTTATTTAGGACCTACACAGGCAGGTCAGATATTAGCATCTTTATCAGAGGATAAGCAAGCAGATGTAATGAGAAGAATAGCAATAATGGATAGGACATCCCCAGAAGTGGTAAGAGAAATAGAAGCTATATTAGAAAGTAAATTCTCAAATATTTTAGCTCAGGATTATACAACTACTGGTGGAATTCAAGCAGTTGTTGATATTCTTAACTCTGTGGATAGAGGTACAGAAAAACATATAATGGAAGATTTAGATGTTAGAGATGTAGAATTAAGTGAAGAAATTAGAAGGCGTATGTTTGTATTTGAAGATATTATCACACTTGATAATAGAAGTATTCAAAGGATTATTAGAGAAATTGATAATTCTCAATGGGCTATTGCTCTTAAGAGTGCTAGTGAAGAGGTTAAAAATCTTATATTTGCCAATATGTCAAAACGGTTAGTTGAAATGATAAAAGAAGATATAGAATTTATGGGGCCTGTTCGTATAAGAGATATAGAAGATGCACAGCAAAACATAGTTAATATTATTAGAAAACTAGAGGAAGATGGAGAAATAATTACTCCTAGAGGAGGAGATGAAATAATTGTCTAATGTTATAAAATCCTTTAGAGTAATAGAATCAGAAATTATAGAACCAACAAATGACTTAGATAATGAAAAAACATATTTGGATGAAAGTATTATAGAATCAATTATTGAAGAAGTAAAAATTAAAGGACAAAAAGAGTATGAAGAAATCATGGATAATGCTAAAAAAGAATCTTTAAAAATAATAGAAGATGCTGAGAATCAGAAGGAAACCATGATAAATATGGCCTATGCTAGGACAAAGGAGATTTTAGAAGAAGCTAAAAAAACAGGTTATGGTGAAGGCTATGAAATAGGATATAATGAAGGGCATGAAATAGGATATAATGAAGGGAAAATCAAATCTGATTCTTTAATAAATGAAGCAGTTGAGATAAAGGATGGGTATATATACAAGAGAGAAAGTCTATTAAAGGAGCTAGAAGAAGATATTATTGAATTAGTCATAAGTATTTATGAAAAATTAATAAATAAAAAAAATGAAGAAGATAGTGAGTTGATAATTTCTTTGGTTTTAAGTGGAATTAATAGTTTAGACTTAACAGATAAATTAACTATTATTACTTCTAAAGAGGATTTTAATATATTAGAAATGGCTAAAAATGAAATATTGGCTAAGGCTAGTATGATTTCTGAATTAGATATTAAATATGATATTTCTTTAGAAAAAGGTGATTGTATTTTGGAAACTTCAAAGGGGAATATTGATGTGAGTCTTAAAAATCAGCTAGCTGAAGTTAGAGAGTTATTGACAACAATATTAAATAATGAGTGATTATATGGAAAATACGATTAATATAAAAAAATATATTTCTGCTGTAAAAGAAAAAAGATTTATGAAATATACTGGTAAAATAACCGAAGTTACTGGTCTAACTATTGAATCTAATGGACCTATGGCTACCATTGGTGAATTATGTTATATATATCCATATGGAAGTAATAATCCAATTTTATCAGAAGTAGTTGGATTTAAAGAGGATAAGATACTTCTTATGCCCCTTGGAGAAATGGAGGGGATTGCTAGTGGAAGTGTAGTTGTGGGAAGTGGTAAAAGTCTTAGAGTAAATGTAGGTGAAGAATTAGTAGGAAGAGTTCTTGATGGCCTAGGGAATCCTATTGATGGCTTAGGACCAATTAAGTCAAATAAATATTATCCTGTATCTAATGCTCCACCAAGTCCATTGGATAGAAAAGTAATAGAGGACCCCTTATCTATAGGTGTAAAGGCAATTGATGGACTATTAACATGTGGAAAAGGACAAAGAGTTGGTATATTTGCTGGCTCAGGAGTAGGGAAAAGCACTTTAATGGGTATGATTTCGCGAAATAGTACAGCTGATGTAAATGTTATAGGATTAATAGGAGAGCGAGGAAGAGAAGTTAATGAATTTATCCAAAATGATTTAGGAGAAGAAGGGTTAAAAAAATCGGTATTAGTTGTTGTAACTTCAGATCAACCTGCTTTAATAAGGGTTAAAGGAGCTATGGTAACTACGGCCATTGCTGAGTATTTCAGGGATAAAGGGTTAAATGTAATGCTGTTAATGGACTCCTTAACAAGGTTTGCTATGGCACAACGTGAAATTGGACTAGCTATAGGAGAGCCACCTGTAACTAGGGGATATACACCTTCTGTTTTTGCAACTATGCCAAGGCTACTAGAGAGGACAGGAGCGTCAGATAAAGGAACTATTACAGGACTTTATACTGTATTAGTAGATGGAGATGATTTAACTGAACCTGTAACAGATACTGTAAGAGGTATATTAGATGGGCATATTGTTTTATCTAGAAAGTTAGCAAATGCTAATCATTATCCAGCTATAGATGTCCTTGCTAGTATTAGTAGAGTAATGCCTAATATATCAAGTAAAGAACATTTAAAGGCTGCCAATGCTATAAAAGATATTATGGCAGTATATAGGGAATCAGAAGATTTAATAAATATTGGCGCTTACAAAAGAGGATCAAATAAAAAAATTGATATTGCCATTGATTTAATGGAAGATATAGAAGGGTTTTTAAAACAAGAAACATATAAAGTTTCAACTTTTGAGGAAACTTTATATGCTATGAATGAAATTATCAGTGAAATAAAATAAGTAGTAAAGGGGGTAATTTTAATTGATGGGTTATAGTTTTAGGCTGGAAAAAGTTTTAAATTATAAAGAAAATGTGGAAAATTTAAAAAAAGCTGAATATGGAGATGTTAATAGAAGGCTTAATCAAGAAGAAGAAAAGTTAGTAAATTATAATATCCATAAAGAAAACTTACTTGTTAAAAAAAATGAATCCACCAAAAATACTAGTGTCGGAAATTTAAAATTATATAATAATTATTTACAAGATATATCTTTTAGCATAAAAAAACAAGAAAATGTAATTTCTGATATTAAAGAAGAACTTGAAAAAACAAAAGAAGAGTTACTTTTTGCAGTAAGGGAAAAAAAAGTGTTTGAAAAGTTAAAAGAAAATGATTATAATGAATTTCTTTGTGAAGTTAAAAAAAATGAGGATAAAATTATTGATGGAATAGTTACATTTAATAGTACTACCCAAAAATAGGGGGCAGATCTATGGAAACAACTACAGTACAAAACGAGAAGAATATAGTACAAAAGGATAAAAAAAATAAGAAATTTAAGATGATAGGCATAGTTTTTATTAGTTTGGTTGTAGTTCCTTTATTTATTGTTAGTCTTATTTACAATAGCAATAAACAATTTAAGAATGATACTAATAAATTATTATCAAAAATGCCTGGTTTTATAGGAGAACATTTTAAACATTATCCTACAGAAGTAGAAAAAAATGAAAAGATAAATTATTTATCAAATTATTTTATAAATCTTGATCCAAATATGGCTGCTGATAAAATGTATATAATAAAAAAAGACGATGAAAAGCTTTATATAGATATTGTTAGAGGTATGAATTCAATTTCCGTACCTAAAACAGAGGAAATAGTACTTAAAATTCGAAATATGGAACTAAGGAAGGATTTATTATTTTCTATATACGATGATGCACAAAAAGAGGAGCAAGAAAGACTATTATCAGAAGTATCTAGGTTTGAAAAGCAAGATGTTTTAAAATCCTTATTGGAAATAGAAAAGAAATTTGCTGATAGGGAGTTTTTAAAAATAATATCTGAAATAAATACAGATAAATTGGGTGAAATACTTTATTATGTAGATTCTGATATAAGAAACTATATATTAGACACATTTAAAGAAGATAAAAGAACATTAATAGAAGGAATTATTTATGAAAAAACAAATGAAGTGAATACTTTAATAGATGTAGCTAAGGTGTTTGAAACAAAGCCAATAGATATTACAATAAACGCAATAGGAAATACTGATAACTATACATTATATAAATTAGGGATTATATATAAGAATTTATCTGTTATAAAATCGGCAGAGATATTGTCAAATATAAAGGATGAGGCTTTTATAGAAGAATTATTTGCATCAATAATGCGTGAAGAAGAATTGACAAAATCTGATACTAATATCACTGGTGATATTAGTAAAGCCATGGAGTTTTTAAATGAATATGGAAGTAAGATAAAAAACTTAGTTATTGTCTATGAAAAAATGTCTTCAGAAAAAGTAGCTAAGATTGCTGAACAAATGATAAAGAATAATGAGACTATAACGTTAATTGAGCTTAATTCAGAAGAAACTTATGAATTATCTGATAGAATTATTATAATTGATGTACTATCTAAAATGAAAAATCAAACCTTATCAAAGGTTTTAGATTTTATGGAGCCAGATAAGGCTTCACAAATTACAAGGCTTTTAGCTAAGCCTAAAAATAGTAATTAAGGAGGTGAGTAAAGTGGAAGCTATAGTTTTTGATTTCAAAAATTCATTAAAGACAAGCTCTGATCAAAATACTAGAAAAGAAACGTCAAAAAATAAAAATTTTTCATCTACTTTAGAAAACGTAAATAATAAAACAAATAGTAAAATTTCTTCTGACAATATGTCAAAATCTAACGAAAGTAAAAATACTATATCTAAGAATAAGGATGTATCTAAGGAAAATAAAGATGTAGATCAAAATATTGAAATAGAAGAAGATGCTAAAGATGATTACTCTTTAGTATATGGAAATATACCTCTTTTCTTCAATAAATTAATCAGTACAGTGGATGATTCTATAAATGGTGAAGTAATAGAATTAGAAACTTCTATTGATACAAAACCAATGAAATTTGAAGAAACTTTAGGAAATAATTTAGATGAAAACAAAGAAGTAATTATAGAAAATCAGATTTCAGATACTATAATAAAAGAAGATATAGAAATTGATTACACTAATAAATTTCAATTAGCCTATAAAGAAAATGTAGTAGATAACAATGTTGAAAAAAATGAACTATCTGATAAGGAGATAAAATCAAATTTTAAGTTATTTTCAAAAGAAGGCAAGGAAGAAAATAATGAAAATATGGTTATATTAAATGAAAATAATTTAGTAAATGTAAAAGAGTCAGATGAGAAAATGGAATTTAATTTAGAGCAAAACAATAATCATAGTGCATCTTCCCCCAAGGAAAATTTTGATATTACTGAAGTAGAAAAAACTGATAAAGATACTGAACTAGATATAGAGTCTTTTATTTCAATGAATAAAAATGATATTAGATTCGAAAAAGACAATCTGATTAAATTAGAGGATTTAGATACAATAAATAACAAAGAGGTAATTCAACAAATAGTTGAAAAAGCTAAATTTAACTTGTCAGATAGTAAGAATGAAATGAGAATCAAGCTGAAGCCAGAGATATTAGGGGAAATGACTATGAATATTGAAGTAGTCAAGGGGACTGTTACAGCCAAGATTATGGTTGATAATCAAAGGGCTAAAGAAATTATTGAAGGAAACTTAATACAGCTTAAGGAAGGTATAAAAGACACAGGACTTGAAATTAAGACAGTTGAAGTTTTCGTAGGAAATAATAGTGATTTTGACAAACATAGCTCTGGACAATTTAATCTAAAGCAAAATAATAAAAGAATAAAAGTAAAATCTCAGGACAGAAAAGTGGCAGAAGGATATGATGAGCAAACTGTAGAAAATACGGGAAATATTAGTGGTTTGGAAGATGGATTGAATTTATTTGCCTAGAGAGGAGGATATAAATGGAAGTTAAGACAGAATATAAAGAATATATCTATAAATTTAAAGACCAGAAAAAAGAAGAAACAGGATCTAAAAAAACTAATGATTTAGATAAAGATGCTTTTCTAAGATTGTTAACTACACAATTAGCTAACCAAGACCCTCTTAATCCAATAGAAGATAGAGAGTTTATTGCACAGCTGGCACAGTTTAGTTCATTAGAGCAGATGCAAAACTTAAATAAAACTTTTGCTGATAATTCAAAAGAGATGAATGAAATGTTAAAATTAATGAACTTAAATCAAATAGAAGCCAATGTAGAGATGTTAAAGGAATTAACAAGTATAAGAAAAGCCATGGAAGCTTATAAAGGTGAAGAGCCTGTAAAAGAAGAACCAAAAGACGTAGGAGAAAAGAATGAAATAGAAGATTAGTATGGAGTTGTTTTTATGAATAAAATAGATATTAGGCAACTTGAAAATCAATTAATTAATTCATCGAAATCCACAGGAAGAAAACAAGTAAATTTAAATAAAGATTTTGATCAAATATTAGAAAAAATTCAAAATAAAGATGAAGAAATTAAGTTTTCAAAGCATGCAACTGAAAGGTTAAATAGCAGAGAAATGAATTTAACCATAGATGAAATTAACAGGTTAAAATCAGCATTTCATAAAGCTGAAAGTAAAGGAGTAAAAGATGCTTTAATTTTGATGGATGATAAAGCTTTCATAGCCAATATTAACAATAAAACAATAATTACAACAGTTAACAAAGAGCAATTGAAAGAAAGTATATTTACTAATATTGATGGAGCAGTAATAATATAACTGGACCTTATAGGAGGTTATATAGACCGGACTGATAGATGGTCTATGATTGCTCAGAAAAATGGAGGAATGAAATATGATGAGGTCAATGTACTCAGCCGTATCAGGACTGAGAATACATCAAGGTAAGATGGATACAATTGGTAATAATATAGCCAATGTAAATACAGTGGGATTTAAAAAAGGACAAGTTACCTTTCAGGAAGTATTTAGTCAAGTAACAAGGGGAGCTTCTGCACCAACAGGTGGAAAAGGTGGTACAAACCCCCAACAAATAGGTATGGGTGCAGCAGTAGGCTCAATAAATACAATCCACACTAAGGGACCAGGACAAAGAACAGATAACCCTACAGATTTAATGATAGACGGTGAAGGATTTTTTGTAGTATCAGATGATACAAGCTTTAACAATAGATATTATACAAGAGCAGGGAACTTTTCTTTAGATAGGGATGGAAATTTAGTTACTGCTGATGGGTTTAAAGTATTAGGATATGCAGCAGATCCTGATGGAAATATAATGTCAGATGTAACTAATATAAAAATTAACAAATCAGAAACTAAGGCACCTACTGCGACTGAAAAGATTTATTTTAAAGGCAATTTAGATTCTAACTTTGAATTAGATAAAGGACACCCTATAGATACAGTAGTAAAAGATTCACTTGGCAATTCATATAAAGTAACATTTGAAATGACGAAGAAAGAAGTAACTACTGCGAATCCGCCTGTTCATAAATGGGAAATGACTTTAAAGAGAGTAACGGATCAAGCAACGGGAAACTATACTGAAACATTCAATAATCCATTAGATGCTGCAAATAATTTATTAAAATTAGAGTTTGATGATAAAGGTAAGTTAATTACAATTGGTGATACTGCGAATACTGTTAAGGGAGTAAAATTAGATTTAAATGGTATTAAATTTGATTTAAATAAAGATGGTGAAAAAATAAAAAATTCAACTGGAACTGAGGAATCTATCCCACTATCAGCTACTTTTAAAGAAATAACTTTATTTGATTCAGAAAATCAAGATTCTTATAAAAACCTACATCAATATGCAAATGAAATGGACATTAAACCATATGCTCAAAACGGGAATGCCTCTGGTACATTAGAAGGATTTTCCATAGATGCCACAGGAACTGTTGTAGGAGTATTTACTAATGGTGAGAGAAAGAATTTAGGTCAAATCATGCTTGCTAAATTTGATAATCCAATGGGGCTTCAGAAGCTTGGTGGAAATTTCTTTGTAGATACGAGAAACTCTGGAGAACCACAACTTGGCAAGGCAAGCACTAGTGGATTTGGGGCAATAAGTCCAGGAAACCTTGAAATGTCTAACGTAGACATATCTCTTGAGTTTACTGAAATGATAACTACCCAAAGAGGATTCCAAGCGAATTCAAGAATTATAACAACTTCAGATGAAATGCTACAAGAATTAGTTAATATGAAGAGATAATCTATTTAAATAGGGTAGACTTATCTACCCTATTTAATAAAAAAGGTGGGATAATTATGATAAAGGTAAAGAGGTTAAACGATAAAGAATTTGTAGTAAATAGTGAACTTATACTTTACATAGAAGCCACTCCAGACACTGTTATTACACTAACTAACGGACAAAAAATTGTAGTTTCAGATTCTGTTGATGAAATAATAGATAAAGTAATAAGATATAAGGCTAAAATACATATGTTCGAAAGAAGATATAATGGAAACGAGGTGTAAGGATTGGATATTGCAACAATTTTAGGCTTGTTTCTCGGAATTGG
This sequence comes from Tissierella sp., assembly GCF_032104385.1. Classification (GTDB taxonomy): domain Bacteria; phylum Bacillota; class Clostridia; order Tissierellales; family Tissierellaceae; genus Tissierella. The sequence continues at coordinate 287,768 of NZ_DAMCHJ010000003.1, read as the reverse complement.
TTTTACCATCTGGGGAATTTTACAATCAGGAAGTTTATCAGATTATTGGGATTTTCCCTCAGTTATTATCGTATTAGGAGGTACAGTAGCTGCTACATTTTTGGCATATCCATTAAAAGATATATCCAATATAGGAAGAGTTCTTCAAAAGGCATTTACTCATAAAGCTACATCGGCTAATGAAATAATTGAAAACATAATTAATCTTGCAAATGTGGCTAGAAAAGAAGGATTGCTCTCTTTAGAGGAATATGCTTCTAAACTTGAAGATGATTTTTTAAAAAAAGGAATTATGCTAATTGTAGATGGGACAGACCCGGATCTTGTTAGAAACATTTTAGAAACTGAGCTTATGTTTTTGGAAGAAAGGCATGGACAAGGTCAAGGAACCCTAGAAGCTATGGGTTCATTTGCACCAGCCTTTGGTATGCTGGGAACTTTAATAGGCTTAATAAACATGCTTCAAAAGATGGATGATCCAAAGGCAATAGGTCCAAATATGTCTGTAGCTCTGATAACTACTTTTTACGGTTCTGCATTGGCTAATATTATATTTTTACCTTTAGCTCAGAAACTAAAAGTTAGGAGTAAATCAGAGGTATTAGTTAAAGAATTGATGATAGAAGGATTATTGTCTATTCAAGCAGGGGAAAATCCTAGAATAATTGAAGAAAAGCTAAAGACTTTTATTCCGCCAGAAATGAGAGTTTCTATTAAAAAAGAATTTGGGAAGGAGGAGGCATAGTGGCTAGGCGTAGGAGACAAGAAGAATCAGGTGGAGGTTCACCTGAATGGTTAACCACTTATAGCGATTTAGTTACACTATTACTGTGCTTTTTTATTCTTTTATTTTCTTTTTCAAATGTAGATGCTGAAAAGTTCCGAAGTATAATGGCTAGTTTTCAAGGGGGGTCAGGAGTTCTAGAAGGAGGTACTTCGCTTGATATTCCTATAAATACTATAGAAGATTATATTGATATAGAAGCAGACCTTAAAAGCCTTATTGAACATTTAGATGAATATGCTGAAACTTTGGGATTGGGGGAAAGACTAGAGATAAAACCTGAGGAGAGAGGAATTGTTATTAGGTTTATGGATAATGTACTATTTGATTCTGGAAGTGCAGAAATTAAACCTCAGTCTTTGGAGATATTAAAATCTGTAGCAGAGATGCTCAATAGACAAGAATTTTCAAATAGACAGATTAAAGTAGAAGGTCATACGGATTCAGATCAGATAATAAGATCGTCAAAGTTCCCAACAAATTGGGAATTATCTTCTGCTAGAGCTACTAATGTATTACGATACTTAGTAGAAGTTGAAAATATAGAAGGGAATAGGGTATCTTCTTCGGGATATAGTTATTATAGACCAATTTTACCTAATGATACTCCTGAAAACAAAGCTAAAAATAGAAGAGTAGATATTGTTATATTGAAAGATTCCTATGAAGAATTAGAGCCATAGTAAAATAGAATGGAGTGATAATATGTCTAAAAAAACCATTTTAATAATAGTCATTATTTTGTTATTAGCATTAATCGCAGGTATAGCTGTAGGCATATTTTTCTTTTCAAATAGTTCTGGAGAAAAAAGAGAAAAGGAAATTCAAACTTATTCAATAACATTAGAAGACCTTTATTGTAATATCAAAGAAAGCAAGAGAATTCTAAAGATAAGAGTTACTTTGGAAACAACCAACGAAAAAAGTCTTGCTAAATTAACAGAAAAGCAATTTTTAATTAGAGATGAAGTTAATAAAATAATAGCAAATTTAACAGAAGATGAGTTGCGAGGAAAGGAAGGACAAGTCAATTTACAAAATCAAATAAAAACTAATATAGTAGAATTATTTAATGATCAAAGTATTATAAATATATATTTTAATGATTTTATAATTCAGTAGAGGAGGGGTTCTATTGTCTGAAGTAATGTCACAATCTGAAATTGATGCCCTTCTCAATGCACTTAGTTCTGGTGAGGTGGATGTCGAGGAAATTCAGGAAGTTGATAATTCCAAGAAAATAAAGAAATATGATTTTAGAAATCCCCAAAAAATTTCTAAAGAACAGTTAAGGACACTAGAAGTTATACATGAAAACTTTGCAAGGCATATGCAAACATTCTTAACCGGATATCTTAGGGCACCGGCTAAAATAAATATACTGACGGTAGATCAATTTGCTTATAGTGAATTTAGTAATGCATTATCTAACCCTGCTTTTTTGACAATTATAGATTTTAATCCACTAAATGGGCAAATATTAATAGATATTTCCCCAAATATTATTTATACAATAATAGATAGATTATTAGGTGGAGATGGAAATGATAAGCAGGAAATAAGAGCCTTTACAGAAATTGAACTATCTCTTTTAAAAAACATGATGCAAAAAATAGCAGGAGATATTAAAGAGGCATGGAGTAATGTTATTGAGTTAAAGCCAACATTAGAAAAAATTGAAACCAATCCTCAATTTGCACAAATAGTTCCACCTAACGAAACTATTGCCTTGATAACTATGAATATAGAAATAGGACCTATTGAGGGAATGATGAATGTTTGTATTCCGTATATATTGTTGGAGCCAATATTAGATAAATTAAATACCAAGTTTTGGTTTACAACATCTACAAAAGAACATTCTAATGAGGAACTAAAAGCCATAAAGGAGCGAATGTTACAAACTATAGTTCCTTTGGTAGCGGAGTTAGGAACTACAAAAGTTTCTATAAGGGATATATTAAATTTACAAGTTGGAGATGTAATTAAATTAGAGAATAGTGAAAATAAAATGGCTCCAATTAGGATTGGAAGCAATGTGAAATTTAAAGGTGAAATAGGCGTAATCAATAAAAAAATGGCTATTAAGATAGTTGAAGTTCTAAAGGAAGGTGAAATAATAAATGACAAGTGATATGTTATCTCAAGAAGAAATAGATGCTCTATTATCAGGTAGTTCAGCCGACAAAGTTACACACGATTTTTTTGAAGATGATCATGAAGATTTATTGTCAGATATTGAAATAGATGCTTTAGGGGAAATTGGAAATATAAGCATGGGGACAGCTGCTACAACTTTATCTACTTTATTAAATAGAAAAGTAAATATTACTACTCCTAGAGTAAAACTAACTACTGTTGATGAATTAGCAGATGATTATAAATTACCTCTTGTAGCAATAGATGTTAGCTATAAGGAAGGTTTAGAAGGTTCAAATATTTTAATACTTAATACAGATGATGCTAAAATAATTACTGATCTTATGATGGGTAAAGATAGCTTTGATACAGATAGGGAACTAACAGAGCTTGATTTAAGTGCTGTTAGTGAGGCTATGAATCAGATGATGGGTTCATCTTCAACTTCTTTATCTGAGATGCTTATGAGAAAAATAGATATTGAACCTCCAAAATCTTTGGAAATAACTTTTGCTGAAGGAAAAAACAAAATTGATTTATTAAATTCCTCTTCACCCATTATTAAAATATCATTTAAAATGGTAATAGGAGATTTAATCGACAGCAATATTATGCAATTAGTTCCACTAGAGTTTGGAAAATCTATGGTTGAAAAATTAATGGGCTCATCTAGTACCCAAGAAGAAACTCCTGTAAATAGTAGAGTTTCTGTTGAACCAAATAATGTTATAGAACAATATATTGAAACACCAGTGAACAAAACAAAAGAGGAGGTTTACAATATACCTCAAATACCAGCAAATGATATTGCTAGAACTGAGAATATGAATTATAATGATATTAGCAATGTAAAAGAGGAGAAAATTATTGTTAAAAAGCCAGAATTCCAAAGTTTTGATACATCTTTTACTTCTTCACATAGTGGCTCAATTGACTTAGTTGGAGATATTCCAGTTGAAATAACAGTAGAATTAGGTAGAACTCATAAGAAGATTAGTGAAATACTAGAATTTGGGCAGGGAACTGTTGTAGAATTAGACAAGCTTGTAGGTGAGGCTTTAAATATCTATGCTAATGGTAGATATATTGCTAAGGGGGAAGTTGTAGTTATAGATGACAACTTTGGTGTTAGGGTAACAGAAATTGAAAGTTCAAGTAGAAAAATTATCTAATATTTTTTAATAGGAGGTTTATTTAAATGGCAAATGGAATTTTATTAGTAGATGATGCATCTTTTATGAGAATGATGATAAAGGATATTTTATCTAAAAATGGATTTACAATATTAGGAGAGGCAGAGAATGGATTAAAGGCTGTAGAAAAATATAAGGAATTAAATCCTGATTTAGTTATTATGGATATAACTATGCCTGAAATGGATGGAATTCAAGCGGTAAAAGAGATAAAAAAGATAAATAGCAATGCAAAAATTGTAATGTGTTCCGCAATGGGGCAACAGGCAATGGTAATAGAAGCAATACAAGCTGGAGCAAAAGACTTTATAGTTAAACCATTCCAAGCTGATAGAGTTGTTGAAGCTGTAAAAAAGGTTTTGAGTTAGGGAATGAATAAAAAGACCAATATATTAGTGATGTTAATTTTTTTAAATTTATATGGACTACCTGTTTATGCTATGGAATCCATTGAAAGTAGTCCAATTAAAATAGTTTTCCAATTAATATTTTATATAACAATGTTTACAGTGGTTATATTTCTTACAATATGGGGAACTAAAATTGTTGCGAAGAATTATAAGGGATTTACATCTAGTAAATACATAGATTTATTAGATGTAATGAATCTTACTGGTGGATGCAAAATTGTTATAACTAGGATAAATCAAAAGATATATATTTTAGCTGTAACAAATAACAATACTAATATTATTGATATAATTAAAGTAGATGAATTTCCTATTCATGAAGAGAAGTTTAACGAATACTTAAGCAGTTGCTTAAGTAAAAATAGGAATGGTTATAAAATTAATAGAAAATTAGAAAATTTATTTAGTAATTTAAAGGATAAGGAAGGCAAGAAAGATGAAGAAAAACATTAAAATAATTATTTCAGCTATGGTTTTGGTAATTATATTTGCGAATATTGCCTTTGCAGAACCATCTGTATCCTTGTTTGGTAAATCTATTACTTTAGAAAACAATAATAATCCGGGAAATTATGTATTTTCTATTCAATTACTTTTTATTTTGACGATTCTTACCTTAGCACCATCATTATTGATAATGATGACTGGTTTTACCAGAATACTTATTGTTTTATCATTTATCAGAAATGCACTAGGGCTTCAACAAACTCCCCCTAACCATGTAATTATAGGATTAGCACTATTTCTAACGTTTTTTGTTATGGCGCCTATTGCAACTGAGATAAATAATGAAGCTATTCAACCTTATATTAGGGAAGAGATAACTCAAGATATAGCTATTAATAAGACTATGAACCCAATTCGTAACTTTATGTTTAAACAAACTAGGGATAAAGATCTAGGATTGTTTCTAAGTATGAAGGGAACTGCAAATATAAGTAATTTAAATGAAATACCAACGCATGTATTAATTCCTGCTTTTATAATTAGTGAATTAAAAACAGCATTTCAAATAGGATTTATTATATATATTCCTTTTTTAGTTATTGATATGGTAGTTTCCAGTACTTTAATGGCAATGGGAATGATGATGTTACCACCAGTAATAATATCTTTGCCTTTTAAGATATTACTATTTATACTCGTTGATGGATGGAATTTAATCGTAAAATCATTAGTACTTGGATTTAAATAGGGGTGTTTATATGAACAATGTAGATATGTTAAAACTTGCACAGGATGCTATAAGAACTGTACTTTTTATGTCTGCTCCTATGTTGGTAATTAGTTTAGCTGTAGGGTTAATAGTTAGTGTTATTCAAGCCGTTACCCAAATACAAGAGGCAACTCTTGCCTTTGTACCAAAAATTATAGCAGTATTTTTATCATTACTTTTATTTGGTCCATGGATAATTAAACTAATAATCCAGTTTACATCAGGATTACTTACAAATATTAACAACTATATTTATTAAGGTGGCTATTATGGATTTGATTATAGATTTGATTTTTAGCCAGTATCAGTTACTTTTATTGGCTATGGTGAGAACATCGGGAATTTTTATTTTCTCGCCTTTCTTTAGTTCTCAAAACATACCTAATATAATGAAAATAGGTTTATCTTTTTCAACAGCTTTAATAATTACATCAATATTACCAGTACCTGCTAATATTAATAATGAGGTATTAATATTACTTATAATAAAAGAATTGATGGTTGGAATAATAATAGGATTTATATCCTATGGTTTTTTTTCAGCTTTCTATGTAATGGGACAAATTATTGACATGAAAATTGGATTTGGAATGGCTAATGTAATAGATCCTCAAAACAGGACACAAGTTCCTTTGATGGGAAATTTTTATTATATTCTATCATTTCTTTTGCTATTAAGTATTAATGGACACCATTTTATTATATCAGCCTTAGTTGATAGTTATAAATTTTTACCCATTGGTGAATTTAAATATACAGAAGATACAGTGAATATTCTCATAAATACTTTATCTAAATCCTTTGAAATAGGATTTAAATTAAGTACACCAATAGTAGCTATAATATTTCTTACGGATTTAGTTTTGGGCATTATATCAAAAACTATTCCTCAGATGAATGTTTTTGTTGTTGGTATGCCATTAAAGGTATTGATTGGATTATTAATTATTCTAATCAGTATGCCAATTTTTTTCACTGCAGTAAATGGTATCTTTGATTTAATGATTAACGATATTTATAAATTTATTAAGACATAAGGTTGATAATATGATATTAAAAATGAATTTGCAATTATTTTCTGAGAAGACAGAAAAACCTACTCCAAAGAAAAGAAGAGATGCAAGGGAAGAAGGACAAATACTTCAAAGTAAAGAAGTTAATACGGTTATAATCCTTTTTTCTTGCTTTTTAGGATTAAAGATTTTTGGCGGGATAATGAATACACAATTAAAAAAGTTTATGATTGAAATGTTTAATGAAATAAGTAATATTGAAGCCTTTTTTAATAATAATAATTTAATGATTAATTTTTTAAAAATATCAATGGTTTTTATAATAATAAGTTCACCTATTCTAATAGTTGCCTTTTTATCTGCTTTATTTATCAACTATTTTCAAGTAGGTTTTTTATTTACTACTAAAACATTAAAGATAAAACTAAATAGATTAAATCCTGTAGAAGGCTTCAAAAAAATATTTTCTAAGAGGGCTTTAAAAGAGCTTGTTAAATCTATTTTAAAACTTACCTTAGTTGGATATATTGCTTTTAAATATGCAAATAAGCAGATGACTAGGGTTATTAAATATTCTGGCATGGGAACTATTGAATCATTTGTAAATTTTTCTAATTTGATTTATAGTTTTGTTATAAGAATATTAGGAGTACTTTTAGTTCTATCAATTTTGGATTATTTTTTCCAATGGAGAGAACATGAGAAAAATCTTATGATGAGTAAACAAGAAATAAAAGAAGAGTATAAACAAACAGAAGGGGATCCTTTTGTCAAAGGTAAAATAAAAGAAAAACAAAGGAAAATAGCAATGAGTAGAATGATGCAGGATATTCCTAAGGCAGATGTAATAATTACTAACCCTACTCATTATGCTGTAGCTATAAAGTATGATAAAGATAAATTTGATGCACCTTATATCTTAGGTAAAGGAGCAGATATAATAGCTCAAAATATAAAAAAGGTAGCTAAAGAAAACATGATACCCATTGTAGAAAATAAACCTTTGGCTCGTGCTATATATGATTCTATTGAAATAGGTCAGGTTATAACAGAGGATCTTTATGAGGCTGTTGCTGAAGTTCTGGCATATGTTTATAGTTTAAAAGATGAATTCTAGGAGGATAGGAAATGAAATTAGGAGATATATTAGTAGCTTTAGCTATAATTGGAATAATACTTATTATTATAATACCTATAAATACAGGGTTCCTAGATTTTCTATTAAGTTTGAATATTGCTTTATCTTTATTGATTTTGTTATTATCCATGTATACCGAAGATGCATTGCAGATAACTATTTTTCCATCTTTATTATTACTAACAACACTGTTTAGGCTTGCTCTCAATATTTCTACTACAAGAGGTATTCTTTTACAGGCTAATGCTGGTAAAGTTATAGAAGCTTTTGGAAATTTTGTAATTGGAGGAAATTATGTTGTTGGCTTTATAATATTTTTTATAATAGTAATTATAAATTTTTTAGTAATTACCAAGGGTGCTGAACGTGTTTCAGAAGTAGCTGCTAGATTTACCTTAGATGCAATGCCTGGTAAACAAATGGCAATAGATGCTGATTTAAACTCAGGACTAATTACTGAAGAAGATGCAAAGAAAAGAAGAAAAGATGTACAAAGATATGCAGATTTTTATGGTGCCATGGATGGAGCTAGTAAATTTGTAAAAGGAGATGCTATCGCTGGAATAATTATTACGATAATAAATATTGGTGCTGGCTTCCTTATTGGAATTATTGGAAAGGGCATGCCATTTAGTCAAGCTCTTCAAAGATATACATTGCTTACAGTTGGAGATGGATTAGTAGGTCAAATTCCAGCATTATTAATTTCAACAGCTACTGGTTTGGTGGTTACTAGGTCAGCGTCAGAATCAAATTTGGGACAAGACCTAATTAAACAGTTGTTTTCTAATAATCCAATTATTTTATATATAATTGGTGGAGTTATGATTATACTAGGGGTGTCTACACCTTTACCAAAGCTTGCAAATATTTTATTAGGGTGTATATTTATTGCTGCTGGATTAAAAACGAAAAAGGTTATGAAATCTGAAACAATTGAACCAATAATAGAAACATCAGAAGCAGAAGAGTTAAGGAGACCTGAGAACGTACTAGGTTTACTAAAGGTTGATGATATTGAACTTGAATTTGGATATGGTCTTATACCATTGGCTGATGTTGAGCAAGGCGGGGATTTATTAGATAGAATTGTAATGATTAGACGTCAAATTGCCATGGAGTTAGGATTAGTGGTTCCAATAGTTAGATTGAGAGATAATATTCAGTTAAATCCAAATGAATATATAATTAAAATAAAAGGTGTTAAGGTTTCCAAAGGTGAAGTTTATTTTGATCATTATTTAGCAATGGATTCAGGTGTAGGTGAAGGGAATATTGAGGGTATAGATACTATAGAACCTGCGTTTGGACTACCTGCTAAATGGATTACAGAAAAAGAACGAGAAAAGGCAGAAATATTTGGATATACTGTAGTTGATCCACCTTCTGTAATAGCTACTCATTTAACAGAGGTAATAAAAGAAAAAGCTTACGAACTTATTGGAAGACAAGATGTTAAGACTTTAGTTGAAAATGTTAGAGAAGAATATCCTGCTGTTGTTGAAGAAGTAGTACCAAAACTTCTATCTCTTGGCGAAGTCCAGAAAGTTTTATCCAATTTACTTAGAGAACAAATAAGTATAAGAGATATGGTTTCAATATTAGAAACTCTAGCAGACTATGGAAGTATTACTAGTGATACAGATTTACTTACAGAATATGTTAGACAAAGAATGTCTGGGTATATTACTAATAAATATGTTGAAAATAATAATTTAAACGTAGTAACCTTGGATAATCAGGTTGAAGAACTTATTATGAACTCAATTAACAAAACGGAGACTGGCTCCTATTTATCAATAGAGCCTAATAAAGCACAGACAATTTTAAATAATACTTTTAAGACAATTCAAAACCTTACTTCTATTGGTGAACAGCCTATAGTGCTTACGGCACCAATTGTTAGATTATATTTTAAAAAATTAACAGAGCAAATGACTAGAGATGTAATTGTAATATCTTATAATGAGCTTGAGTCTTCTGTGGAGGTTCAATCAGTTGGGGTGGTAGGTATATAATGAAAATTAAAAAGTATGTAGGAAAAACAGCTCATGAAGCTATGTTGAAATTAAAGATGGAATTAGGGTCTGATGCAATTGTGTTGAATACAAAAACAATTAGACATAAAGGGCTATTTGGATATTTTAAGAAACCTTTAGTTGAAATTACAGCTGCTTTTGAAGATAAGGATTTAGTGGATAAGAATATTACTAATTATTATGAAGGTAAGCTAAATGATATTAATCAAGAGCTAATTGAACTAAAAAAATTTATGATGAATTTTCCGGTAAATAAAATAGATGAGGAAGTTTTCCCACCTATTTTAAAGAGATTTCATAGCATACTTATAAAAAATGGGGTAGATTCTAAAATTTCTGTAGAACTACTAAAAAAAATTGAAAATCAAATAGATATAGATGGTAAAGATTATGATACAATTAGAAATATAATAAAGTATAATCTAATTGAAAATTTAGGAAGTTCTGAGCCAATTGCTCTAGATAATAATCAAAAAATTGTTTTTTTCGTTGGACCTACAGGTGTAGGAAAAACTACAACTTTAGCTAAAATAGCTGCAAATTTTGTTCTTAAAAATAAACATGATATTGGGTTGATTACTTCCGATACATATAGAATTGCTGCAGTTGAGCAATTAAAAATCTATAGTGATATTTTGCAACTACCTTTAAAAATAGTATATAATAAAAAAGAGATGCTTGAGGCAATTGATCATTTTAGTAGTAAAGATATTATTTTGGTTGATACTGCAGGAAGAAATCATAATGATATAGAACAGTTACAAGAGCTTAAAGATATACTCAATACAACTAAATCAAAAGAAATTTATTTATTAATTAATGCAAATATAGATTGTAGAGCCTTAAAAACTCTAATAGAGAAATATGATTTTTTAGAAGATTATAGAATAATTATTACTAAAGTTGATGAAACTGAAAGTTATGGGAATATTTTAAATATTAAGCATATTACCAATAAGCAACTTTCATATTTTACTATAGGTCAAAATGTGCCAGATGATATTGAAACTATTAATGTTGAAAATATTGCTGAAAAGCTTATTGAGGAGAATAAAAATGACTGATCAGGCAGAAAACTTAAGAAAAATTATGAAGTCAAGGGATTTAGATAATGAAATTATGATGTCATCTGAAGATAAGGCAAAGGTTATTGCAATATCTAGTGGCAAAGGCGGAGTTGGTAAGACGAATTTTGCTGTTAATTTTTCAGTATCTCTTAAAAGACTGGGATACGAGGTTGTTATAATTGATGCTGATTTAGGATTAAGCAATATTGAGATATTAACTGGTACTAATGTTAGAAACAGAATATCAGACATAATATATTCAGATAAAGATATATTTGAAATAATGAATAATGGCCCTGAGGGAATAAAGATTATTTCAGGAGGTTCTGGTTTAAAAGAATTGAATTTATTGAAAAATGAAAATTTTCCAAGATTAATTAAAGAGATTGAAAAGTTGCAAGTTTCTTCTGATTATATCATAATAGATACTGGAGCAGGTATTTCAAGTTCTGTAATTGATTTTATTATGACTTCTAATGAAGTAATTGTTATTTGTACACCAGACCCAACATCACTTATGGATTCTTATACATTAATTAAGTCCATAGTTTATACTGGTTTTAGTGGAAAGATCAATGTTGTTTGTAATATGGTTAAGGATAGAAAAGAGGGTATGGAAATCTTTGATAGATTATATAATGCAGCAAATAATTTTTTAAAGATTCAAATTGAATATTTAGGATATATAGAAAAAAATGATTTAGTTAATTATGCTGTTAGAAATCAAACTCCATTTATAGTTTCACATCCTAATAATTCTATTTCAAAGAGAATAAATATTATAGCAATGGATTACTTAGGAGAAGGAGTTATGGAAGAAAAAGAAAAAACAAGTTTTGCTAAAAAAATATTAGAGGTTTTTTTTAAGAGAGGTGATTAAATGGATTTTGATTTTAAGTCTTTAAGCATAGGTACAAAGATAGATATTATAAGGGTAAGGGGTGATAAGGAGATTTCTTACCCATCACAAGTTTTAGATATAGTTGATTCTCAAGACTTAGTAATTAGTGGTCCAATTAAACAAAATAATTTAGTTTTTATACATAATGGTGAAGAAATAGACATTTGTTATAATGTTGAAAATATAGGGAAATATTATTTTATTGCTAAGGTGTTATCTAGAAATAATTCGCCAGTATATTCTTTAAAAGTATCAAGAATATCAGAAGTTAGAAAAATTCAGCAAAGAAACTATTATAGACTTTTAACAGCATTAAGTGTGGATAAAGAACATTCAATTATTAAAGGAAATAATGCTGAAATGTTAGTAGAACATTGTGAAACTAACAATATTTCAGGTGGAGGAATGAAACTTTATTGCAATTATGAGCATAAGGTAGGTGATGAAGTAATCTGCTCACTTAAAATAGGAGATTCTTTTATAAGAGCAAAAGCATTAGTTGTAAGAGTCGAAGAAACAAATAGTTTTAATTATAAATTTAGTATTGGAATTTCATTTTTAGAAATAAAAGAAGAAGATAGGGATGTAATTATCAAATATATTTTTGAAAGACAAAGAATCTTAAGATTAAAAGGATTGATTTAAATGATAAAGGTTTTAATAGTAGATGATTCTGCTTTAATTAGAAAGATTTTAACAGACATACTTATATCAGATACAGAAATATCAGTTGTAGGTACTGCCAGGAATGGAAAAGAAGCTTTAGAAAAGATAGAGGTTTTGAAGCCTGATATAGTAACATTAGACATAGAAATGCCTCTAATGGATGGATTAACAACATTAAAACATATTGTATCAAAATATAGTAAGTTGCCAGTTGTTATGATTAGTTCTTTAACTTCAGAAGGTGCAGAACTTACATTAAAAGCATTAGATGAAGGAGCGGTTGATTTTTTACCTAAGCCTACAAATGTTTTTAGTCTAAGTCAAGGGGATATAAAGAAAGAAATTATAGAAAAAATCAAAGCAGGTGCAAAATCAAAATTTTATGTGAGACAACCTATTAAAAAGGTAAATGCAGTGAAAGAATTTGAAGATAGGTCTACTATAGGTCAGGAGAAATTTGACAATATTGTAGCTATTGGAACTTCTACTGGTGGACCAAGGGCACTGCAAACTTTAATACCAGAATTACCAGCTAATATTAATGCTGCTATTCTTATAGTACAACATATGCCACCTAAGTTTACTAAATCCTTGGCTGATAGATTAAACTCTATTTCAAATATAAGGATAAAAGAAGCAGAAGATGGCGATATACTTTCAAAAGGATGGGGGTATATTGCACCAGGAGATTATCATATGACTGTAATTGAGGAATCGAAAGATCTAATAATAAGATTAAATAAAGAGCCTCAAGTTATGGGATTAAGACCGACTGTTGATAAAATGATGGAATCAGTAGCAAAAATAAATGGATATTCTAAAACTGGTATTATCTTAACAGGTATGGGGTCAGATGGAGCGAAGGGTATAGCTAAAATGAGACAAGCTGGAAGTTATACTATAGCTCAAGATGAATCAACTTCAGTTGTATATGGCATGCCTAAATCGGCTAGTGCTACAAATTGTATAGATATAGTATTGCCTATAGATAAAATTGCAACTAAAATAATAGATAAAGTGGGGGTGTAGTTATGGATTTAGATATTAGTCAATATATAAATATATTTGTTGAAGAAGCGAAGGAACATTTACAGAGTATGAATGATGTTCTATTAGAATTAGAAAAAAATCCTTCTCACTTGGGAAATATAAATGAAATTTTTAGAGTTGCCCATACGATAAAAGGTATGTCAGGTACTATGGGATTTCATAATATGGCTAATTTAACTCATGAGATGGAAAATGTTTTACAAGCTGCAAGGAGTAATGATATAGAATTATCAGAGGATATAATTGACATTTTATTTGAATGTTTTGATGCTTTAGATTCTTCAGTAAACCATATCATTGATTATGGAGCAGAGGATGATGATACTAATCAAATATTAATAGATAAATTAACAAATTTATTAAATAGGGAGAAAAATACAAAACATAATGATGGTGATTCAAAAGAGTTAAACATAGATAAATTTGTATTAGAAGTAGTTGATAAAGCTAGAGAAGATGGATTGAATATTTATAGTATAGATTTCATATTAAATGAATCATGTATGCTAAAATCAGCAAGGGCATTTATTATATTTAATACTTTAGAAAACTTTGGAGAAATAATCTATTCCAATCCATCGGTAGAAGATATTGAAGACGAGAAATTTGATTTAGAATTTTCTGTTGTGTTAGTAAGTGGTTATGATAAATCAAATATTCTAAAAGAATTAAATCAAATATCTGAATTAGAAAAAATTAATTTATCGGACTTTATAAGTATTGATTCTAATAGTAAAATTGATTCTGATAGCAAAACTATTTCTGATGAGTTTGAGAAGTCTAGCGAATCTAAGGTTTTGACAAATGAAAATAATGATAAAGGTCAAAAAACAACTCAAGGAAATGTAGGTAAAATAGGTAAAACGGTTAGAGTGGATATAGATAGATTAGATAATTTAATGAATTTAGTTAGTGAATTAATAATAATAAAAACCAGAATGGATGATTTAAGTGAGAAATCAACTGGTGAAAATATGACAGAAGCAATTGAATATTTAGAGAGAATAACTACTAATTTACATGATGCAGTAATGAAGGTTAGAATGGTTCCAATTGAAAGGGTGTTTAATAGATTCCCAAGATTAGTGAGAGACTTATCTAAAGAGTTAGGGAAAGAAATAGATTTACAAATGAGCGGAGAGGAAACAGAAGTAGATAGAACTGTTATTGACGAAATAGGAGACCCTTTAATCCATATGATTAGGAATTCCATAGATCATGGAATAGAACTTCCCGCAGATAGAATAAAGGCAGGAAAATCTGAAACTGGTACAGTTATACTTAAATCTTATCCAGACGGTAATAATGTTGTAGTTGAAGTAGAAGATGATGGGAAAGGAATGGATCCTAATTTAATTAGAAGAAAGGCAATTGAAAAAGGAATAATAGATGAAAGAGAAGCAGAAAGCTTGTCAGTAGAAGATAGTATTAATTTACTATTTAAACCTGGTTTTAGTACAGCAGACACTATATCTGATGTTTCAGGTAGAGGGGTTGGACTAGATGTTGTTAAGAGTAAAATAGAATCAATAAATGGAAATGTAGAAATAGAAAGTGTACAAGGTAAGGGAAGCAAGTTTATAATTAGGATTCCATTAACATTAGCTATAATTCAAGCTTTACTTATAAAATTAAGCGAAGAAATATATGCAATCCCTTTAAGTTCTATTACTGAAATAATCAATATTTCAAGTAATCAAATAACTGATGTCCAAGGGCAAGAAGTTGTATTATATAGAAATATGACTTTACCAATTATAAGATTAAAAGATATATTAGGTATTAACGATAATAGAGAAAATGATGAATTGATCGTAGTTGTAGTTAGAAAAGGAGATAAACAGGCTGGTTTAATAGTTGATAACCTAATTGGACAACAAGAAATAGTTATTAAAGGCTTAGGAAAATATTTGTCTGGTATTAAATATTTATCAGGTGCTACAATTCTTGGTAATGGTAATATTTCATTGATTTTAGATATTAATTCTCTAATATAAGGAGGGGTTAAAGTGTCGGAGGTAATAGATAATAAATATGTAGTATTTAAATTATGCAAAGAATATTATGGAGTTCCTATTAATAAGGTAATATCTATAGAAAAAATGCAAGAATCAACTAGGATACCTAATGCTCCAAATTATGTTAAAGGAGTTATTAACTTAAGAGGTGAGGTTATTTCTTTAATTGATTTAAGGTTGAAATTTAATATGGAGCCTAAGGAGATAGATAACAACTCTCGTATTATAATTGTTTCAAATGATGACATTGTATCTGGATTAATAGTTGATTCTTCATCTGAAGTTATTGAAATAAACAATGAGGATATCGATGCTCCGCCTACTTCTTATGAAAATGAATACTTATACTATATTCAAGGAATTGGGAAAATCAAAGATAGATTAGTAATACTACTTGAATTGTCAAAGGTTTTTGAGAATTAGGGGGCAATAAAATGACAATAAATGTTGATAATTTAAATAATTTTATGATAGATATACTTAAAGAATTGGGAAATATAGGAGCCGGAAATGCAGCTACTGCTTTAGCAGGAATGATATCTAGGAAAATTGATATGAAAGTTCCAAATGTTCGTATAATGGAATTTAAAGATGTGGCTGAAATATTAGGTGGAGAAGAAAACTTAGTAATAGGGATCTATTTTGAGCTGATGGAAGATGTAGTTGGAAATATGATGTTTGCTTTAGATATTGATTCTGCAATAAACTTGACTAATATATTATATAATAGAAAGAAAGAAAACAAAGAACTTGATGATATGGATATATCAGCACTGTCTGAAGTCGGCAATATTATAGCATCTTCATATGCGAATTCCTTGTCTGCCCTTACTGGATTAAAGGTATTTATTTCTATTCCATCTATTTCAATAGATATGGCAGGTGCTATTCTTAGTGTGCCAGCAATTCAATATGGTCATGTGTCAGATCACGCATTGATGATAGAAACAATTTTTGAAGAGGAAGAAAATCTTGTTGCTGGAAATTTATTTTTCCTTCCAGATTTATCTTCATTCGATAAAATATTAATAGCGTTAGGGGTAAAATGAAATGGATGTTAAAATTATTAAAATTGGAATGGCTGATCTAAATATAACAAAAGCACCTAATTTATTAACCACATTGGGACTAGGCTCTTGTGTAGGTATTACGTTATATGATAAAATCAATAAAATTGCTGGACTAGCTCATATTATGTTACCTTCAAGTAGAGAAATAAAAAATAATGATAACAAAGCTAAATTTGCCGATACTGGAATTGAAGAATTATTAGATTTAATGCTGAAGTCTGGTGCAAATAAAACTAATTTGGTTGCCAAGATAGCTGGCGGGTCACAAATGTTTAACTTTAATTCAAACAACAGTATTTTAAAAATTGGTGAAAGAAATGTAATTGCAACAAAGGATAAACTGAAAGAGTTAAATATAAAAATTGTTTCGGAAGATACGGGAGGAAATTTTGGTAGAACCATAATATTGAATTCTATTGATGGATTATTGCAGGTGAAAACTATTGGCCATGGAGAAAAGACAATATAATTTCCATGGGAGGGAATAAAATGGATATTGAGAATTTATGGATAAAATACAATAATACCAAAGATAAGGAATTAAAAAAAATATTAATAGAAAATTATATAAATTTGGTTAAGATCGTTGCTGGAAGGATGTATAATTTTTATGGAAGTAAAATAGAATATGACGATTTGTTAGGATATGGCGTTCTTGGGCTAATAGATAGCATTGATAAATTTGATATAACAAAGAATATTAAATTTGAAACTTATGCTCAGATAAGAATAAAAGGTGCCATTATTGATAATATTAGAAAGCTGGATTGGATTCCTAGGTCTTTACGAAAAAAGTCTAAAGACATTCAAAACTCAATATCTTTTCTTGAAAACAAACTAGGTAGAAGTCCAACAAATGATGAAATTTCTAACCATTTAAATATTTCATTAAATGAATTGGAATTAATATTATCTGATATATCAACCTTCAATGTTTCTTCTTTAGAAGAATTGTTATTGACAAATGGTGATTATTTTTTAGAAAGCCAAACCAATACAAATCTTCCAGAAGAAATTTATGAGGCAGAAGAAATAAAGAACATTCTAGCTATTTCAATTGATTCATTAAACAAAAACGAAAGATTAGTAATTTCTTTGTATTATTATGAAGAATTGACCTATAAAGAAATTGGAAATATTATGGGATTATCTGAATCGAGAATTTCACAAATACATAGCAAAGCCATTTTAAATATTAAAATTTTTTTGGAGAGAGAAGGCATAGTTAAAGGATCTTAGGAGGTGGAATATGTACAATATAGGTGATAACATAATACTTGAAATTAGTAAAGATGGACTATATGGATATATTACTCTATTGAAAGATGAAGATGAAAATGAAATTGAATTCAATGTTAAAGATATATTAGATAAAGTAAAGCAATATATTAAATACGGTTTAAATGAAAACTTATTAATAAGTTTTTTAAAGAATAAAATAGCTGGCGAAAAACTTTGTATAGCTGAAGGAAAACAACCAGTACCTGGGAAAGATGGAAGTATTAAATATCATTTTGATTTAGAAAAACCACTATTACCAAAATTAAATGATGATGGTACAGTAGATTATAAAGAGCTAGATTCCATCAATACAACTAAGGAGGATGATATTTTAGCAGAAATTATATCTCCTACTGAAGGTGAAGAAGGAATAAAAGTTAATGGAGATGTAATTCCATATGTTAAAGGAAGAACACCTAAATTTAAATATGGGAAGAATGTTAAGGTTTCATCTGATGGAATGTTCTTACAATCAGACATTAATGGATTGATTGAGTTTAAGAATGGAAAGATTAGTGTTTCAGAATTATTAGTTGTAGAAAATATTGATGGTAGCACTGGAAATGTTAGATTTGAAGGTAATGTAATTGTAAATAAAGATATTTTAAATGGATTTACTTTACTTACAGGAGGTTCTGTTGAGGTAAAAGGTGCAATAGAAGGTGGATTAATTCAATCCGAAGGAGACGTTTTAATTCGTCAAGGAATTCAAGGTTACAACAGGTTAACCATAAATACTAAAGGGAATTTATCTACTAAATTTATTGAAAATTCTGTAGTGAATGTTGGAGCAAATATAACTGCAGAAGCTATTATGCATAGTGAGGTGTCTTCTAGATCAAATATACTTGTTCTTGGAAAAAAGGGACTTATAGTAGGTGGGATCTGCAGAGCTAGATATGAAATTAGAGCTAGAGTAATTGGTTCTACAATGGCCACAACAACGGTTTTGGAAGTAGGGGTTGATACATATATTAAACAAAAATATGATGAAATAGACGAAAAATTTAAGGTGTCTAAAGAGAATTTAGAAAAAATAAATCAATCTCTTAAGGTATTGGAAGTATTAAAAAGAGCAAATAAGCTTGATGTTAAAAAAGAGGAACTATATAATGAGCTTAGTAAAGCACAATTATCATTAACTCTAGAGGTTAGCAAGATGGATAGAGAATTGGAAGAATTGAAAAATCAAATGAATACTTTATCAAGAGGACAAATAAAGGTGGCAGATATTATTTATCCAGGAGTAAAAATTATTATTGGAAATAGTTTTATGTATATAAGGGATGAAATGAAAAGATGCACATTTTATAAGGAAGATGGAGATATAAGAATTGGATCATATTAAGAGGTGATAGTATGTCTATTAAACCCATTGATTATAATGTTATGCTTCCAAAAACCCAAGAAGTATCAAGTGCAAAATATATAGAAAATATTAAAAATAGAAATATAGTAGAAAGTGGATTTGTTCAACAAGAGAAAACTATAAACAAAAATAAAAAAAAGGTTATGAATACAGAAAAAAGCAATAAGTCTAGAATTTATAACAATAATAATTCTAAAAAACAAAACAATTCACAATATAATAAACGGAAAAAATCAGAAGAGTCTTCTAATGAAGATATATCCCAAGATAAAAATATAGGAAATAAAATTGATATACGTATATAATTGAGGTGTGAGATGATATCTATCATTTTAAGTACAATTGGTTTAATTTTAATTATTTATTCAATTCATATAATAAGAAAAGATTTAATAAATAGTAAGGATAAGAATAATGATCTAAACTTAATAGAAGAAAGAGTAAAAGAGTATTATAATTTAACTGAAAATATGGTTGAAGAATTTAGTGAAATAATTCATTCTAAGCTGGAAATAATAAACATGGAAAATAAAAAAAGTATTGAGAGACAATTGCATAATATAGAGGAAGATAATTTAAACAATTTTAATATAAACCCACTCCATAATAAGATAATAGAATTAGAAAGTATTGGATTAACAAAAGAAGAAATTGCTAGAAAATTAGATAAAGGTATTAGGGAAATAGAAATTATATTGAAGATGCATGAAAATAAAAAATAGGTAAATTTGTATAAAAATGATTGCTTTAAAATTAATCGTATGTTATACTACTATAGTGATTACACACATTCCTAGACATTGAAGGTAGTGCCTATAGGTTCCTTTAATGTATGAAGGGAATGGAGGAAAAAAACTTGGAGGTGGCAGTATGTCAGTAATTACAATGAAAGGTTTATTAGAAGCGGGAGTTCATTTTGGACATCAAACTAGAAGATGGAATCCTAAGATGGCTCAGTATATTTTTACTGAGAGAAATGGTATCTACATTATTGACTTGCAAAAAACAGTTAAGAAAGTAGAAGAAGCTTATGATTTTATAAAGGATGTTATTGCAGATGGTGGCGAGATTTTATTCGTAGGTACAAAAAAACAAGCACAAGAAGCTATTGAAAGTGAAGCTAAGAGATGCAATATGCATTTTGTAAATCAAAGATGGCTTGGTGGTATGTTAACAAATTATAAGACTATTAGAAATAGAGTTGACAGACTTCATGAGTTAGCTAAAATGGAAGAAGATGGTATCTTTGATTTATTACCTAAAAAAGAAGTTATAAAATTGAGACATGAAGCAGAAAGATTAGAAAAATTCCTAGGTGGAATTAAAAATATGAATAGAATACCAGATGTTCTATTTGTTGTAGATCCAAGAAAAGAGAGAATAGCAGTAAAAGAGGCTCAAATTCTTGGAATTCCTGTTGTTGCTATAGTAGATACTAACTGTGATCCAGATGAAGTTGATTATGTTATACCTGGTAATGATGACGCAATAAGAGCGGTTAAACTATTAACTGAAACTATGGCTAATGCAGTTTTAGAAGGAAGACAAGGAGAACAAATAGAAAATACAGAAGAGTAAATAAAAGGGTAAGGGTTAAAAGGGTTGTTCCCTTATACTCTTACCATTTTTAACAATATAGGAGGGATAGAATGAATATAAGTGCTTCAACAGTGAAAGAATTAAGAGAGAGAACAGGCGCTGGAATGATGGACTGTAAAAATGCTTTGGTAGAAACAAATGGAGATATAGAAAAGGCTATTGATTTATTAAGGGAAAAAGGATTATCAAAGGCTGCAAAAAAATCAGGTAGGGTAGCAGCAGAAGGTTTAGTAGAAGCATATATCCATGGCGGCAGAATTGGAGTTTTAGTAGAAGTTAACTCTGAAACTGACTTTGTTGCTAAAACTGATGAATTTAAACAATTTGTTAAAGATATAGCTATGCAAATAGCTGCTTCAAATCCTAAATATATTTCAAGAGAAGAAGTACCTGAGGAAGAAATAGCTAGAGAAAAAGAAGTACTTACTCAGCAAGCTATTAATGAAGGTAAGCCTGAGCATGTTGCTGCTAAAATGGTAGAAGGAAGATTAGAAAAATTCTTCGAACAAATATGTTTATTAGATCAAAATTTTATAAAGGATTCAGATGTTAAGATTAAAGATTTATTAAACGAGAAAATTGCTAAAATAGGTGAAAATTTAAAAATTAGAAGATTTGCAAGATTCGAAGTTGGTGAAGGAATCGAAAAGAGAGAAGAAAATTTTGCTGACGAGGTTGCAAAGCAAATTAATATGTAATTAAATGGAGAACAAATATTGTTCTCCATTTAAATAACACTAAACTTAATATTAGGAGTGAATTAAATGGACCCAATATTTAAGCGAGTAGTCTTAAAGATAAGTGGCGAGGCCTTGTCAGGTTCTAAGGGTACTGGAATTGATATAGATACAATTAATCAAATATCTATGGAAGTCAAAGAATTACACAATTTAGGTGTACAAGTATCTATAGTAGTAGGTGGAGGAAATTTTTGGCGTGGTAGATCAACTAATGAAATGGATAGGACTACATCAGATTATATAGGAATGCTTGGAACAACTATGAATGCATTAGCATTACAGGATGCTCTTGAGCAATTGGGAGTAGATACAAGGGTACAATCTGCAATAGAAATGAGACAGATAGCCGAACCATATATAAGAAGAAAAGCTGTTAGACATTTGGAAAAAGGTAGAGTAGTTATATTTGCAGCAGGTACAGGTAACCCTTATTTTTCAACAGATACTACAGCGGCCCTGAGAGCTGCTGAGGTAGAGGCAGAAGTAATTTTATTAGCTAAAAAAGGTGTAGATGGAGTATATGATTCGGATCCGAATTTAAATGAGAATGCCAAAAAATTTGACATATTAAAATATATAGATATATTGAACTTAGGACTAGGAATAATGGATTCGACTGCAACTTCATTATGCATGGATAATAAGATTCCCCTAATTGTATTTGGAATTGATGAACCAAATAATATTATTAATGTTGTTTTAGGTAAAAAAATTGGAACACATGTAAAGGAGGATTAATTATGTTTACTGGACTTTACAAGGAAGCAGAAGAAAAAATGGGTAAAACTATTTCGGTTTACAAAGAAGAATTACAAAGTATTAGAGCAGGTAGAGCAAATCCGACATTGCTTGATAAAATTACAGTGGATTATTATGGACAAATAACACCTTTAAAACAAGTCGGAAGTATTTCAGCGCCAGAACCAAGATTATTAGTTATTCAGCCTTGGGATGTAAAGTTGATTCCTATAATTGAAAAGGAAATATTAAAGTCAGATCTAGGTATAAATCCTTCAAATGATGGCAAAGTAATAAGATTGGTTATTCCTGCATTAACAGAAGAAAGAAGAAAAGAGTTAACGAAAGTAGTTAAGAAAAATGGAGAAAATGCTAAAATTGCCATTAGAAATATAAGAAGAGATTTAAATGAGCAGCTAAAGAAGATGGAAAAAAATAAAGAAATTAGTGAAGATGATAAAAAATTAGCTGAAGCAGAAATACAAAAAATAACAGATAAATTTATTGAAGAACTAGATGACGTAACAAAGAAAAAAGAAGATGAACTAATGGAAATATAGTAAAACCCCTTCTTAATAGGAAGGGGTTTTTAGTGATGAGGTGATATATATGGCAGATATTAATCAAACTATAGAACAAATAAAAAAACAAATTGATATGACAAAACTTCCCAAGCATATTGCAATAATAATGGATGGAAATGGTAGATGGGCAAAGAAAAGACTTTTACCAAGAAACTTTGGTCATCAAGAAGGGATGGAGAGAGTAGTTGAAATTGTTGGTGCTGCATCAAGTTTGGGAATACAACATCTATCTCTCTATGCTTTTTCAACAGAAAATTGGAAAAGACCTATGGAAGAAGTTCAAGGTTTGATGAAGATTTTGGTCCAATATATAAGACGAGAATTAGATAAATTACATAAAAACAATGTCAAGATACAAGTTATGGGAGATATTGAAAAATTACCGCAGTTTGCAAAAGAAGAAGTAATAAGGGCTATAGAAAAAACATCTAAAAACACTGGAATGATATTGAATATTGGATTAAATTATGGCGGAAGAGACGAAATAATATTTGGAATTAAAAATCTTTTAATTGAGTTGGAAATGGGTAAAATTAATATAGATGAGTTAAATGAAATTAATTTTTCTAACTATCTCTATACAAAAGGTCAACCTGATCCTGATTTACTTATTAGACCAAGTGGGGAACTTAGACTTAGTAATTTCATGCTATATCAAATTGCTTATACAGAATTTTATTTTTCTGATATATTATGGCCAGATTTTACAGAGAAACATTTATTATTATCTATCATTGATTATCAAAAAAGAAATAGAAGATTTGGAGGAATATAAGTGAAAGATTTAAGCAAGAGATTCTTTAGTGGTCTAATTGGCTTAGTCCTATTAATTTTTATTGTATCAAAAGGGGGATATTTATTATCTTTTGCTGTCTATATAGTTTCAATTATTGGTTTAAGAGAATTTTATAAAGCAATAGAAGAAATTGATATAAATCCTATTTATACTGCAGGCTATTTAGGAGCAACAGGATTTTTTATAAATACAATTTTACAAAATGATTATTTGGGTCTTTTTTTTAGTATAGTTATTATTACTTTACTTATATTATTAATGTTTAATAAAAATATAACTATAGAAGATATTTCCGTAACAATTTTAGGAATAATATATATTCCATTTTTACTTTTTCACATAATATATTTAGATAAAACTAAGTATATTTGGTTAGTTTTTATTATAGCGTTTGGTACTGATACATTTGCATATATAGCAGGAAATTTATTTGGAAAAAGAAAGTTATGCCCTAAAATCAGTCCCAAGAAAACAATAGAAGGTTCCATTGGTGGTATAATTGGTACGGTTTTTTTATTAATTATATATTCCATATGTTTTAGTTTGAGTCCAATATGGAAAATTATTTTACTTGCTATATTTTGCTCTATTAT